>NZ_UCNM01000010.1:0-463229 GCF_900473975.1 Synechococcus sp. N26
CTTCTTTGATTCGGTTAAGGCTGTTGGAAGTCAGCCCCGCCGATAGAGGGGGCTGCGCCACCTAAAGATGACGAGTGGCTCGGAAATCACCGCACATAGCGGGCGTAGCTGGGCAGTCGTTTCAATCGAATCTGAGTCGAGTAACCCGTAGGCGTGATGATGTTCACCACTTCAGGAGCAGGACGACTCAGCGTGTAACCGCGTTCGGTCAACTTCTCCCAGGATTCTTTGAGTAATTCAGTGTCCATGATTTCTGGATAACACATCTACTGAGCATTCCGCCAGTTGTGATGTGTGCCACTTGATGCAATTAAAAACAGGTTGTTAGCCGACACTTAGAAAAATTGGAAGAGAGATGATCCAAGACTTCAGCAAGATTTCTCGGCCGCCGCCGATGGTGCATCAGCTCGGCGACAAGCGCTTTGTTGTGTGCGTATCGAGTGGCCTGTGCTTGGAATTTTCTGACCGATGGGATGCCGAGTGCTGCCTGAAGAGCCTTCAGGTTTCAAGTGTTTTGCCTGGGTAGCGATTTATACATTCGGTGGGCAAAGATTAAGCATTTTTGGCTACGGCCCAACTTCAGGATTGCGGCATTATTCGCTAACTAATCACTGGCAGATGTCTCCAGAAGAGAAGTACATCCTTCTGATGGAAGCCGCGTACACCACCGAAGACAAGAATACCTACTACAAGCTGATGCAGAAGGCTGATCAGGTCTTGAAAGACGCACAGGCAGCCGTAGACAGAATCGATTCAGAGGCTGCTTAAGAGCTCCATTACTCAATGTCCCGGGCTTAAGAGCCTTCTATTGTGCTCAGACTGCCTGAGCCGATGACTCTGCGGCGGATGCTGCGGCACAACACTATTGAGGCTTGGCAGACGATGCAGAAGACGGGTTGGAGGCGCTGCCCCCCGCCTGTCAGGTGAGGACTCAACAGTCGTTGTGAACTTCGTCTGCTTCGTCGAGATCGATGCAAGTTTGTTTGTCGACTTGGCAGAGCAGTGCCATCAGGTTCTTTTGATCTAAAGCTGAAAGCTCACCATTGATTTCCCACTTCAAGCAGGTTCGACGCTGGCAGCTACCCGTGTGGCCTTTGAGGACTTCGAACATGCAGCCTCCTGTTGGCTGATGAGCTAACGCTTGCGACAAATAAGACTTCCGAGTCCAGTCGATATGCCTAGTTTTTGGTGGTGCTTTCTCCGTCCCCAATGCAGCAACGTCTCGGCTGTCGCGCCGACCTCTGCTGGAATCGGTAGTAGTTGACCTAATTTCTATCCCTGGTCCAGGGATAAAACCAAAGTGCCGGCTGGGCGTTCGAGGGCACAACGGTGGCGGAGTCGCATCCCTCATCGCTCGACGCGATGCGTCTCCTTCCGTTTGCTGAAGAATGAGGGAGACGCGGGCGAGGGAACCCGCTGGATTTCATCTCCCAAGGCGTGGCAGTGGTGCTCGCGCCAAGCCCATTTTTTAGTAGGCCCCAAATCCAGCTCAATGAGGCTTAATGCCTAATTGGTGTTTAGGGGGGTTACATATCGGCATCTGATGCACCACGGTTGACGAGAGGCAGTGGTGCCTTAAACGCGTCGAGCATTTTTTTGAGGGGGGATGGCTGAGGGGCCAACCCACTTATTTTGTTGCCGCCGGTGCGCTGATCAGCGGATCACGACCTTCTGAATCAGGGCTTGCTGCAACGTCTCAAGCAATCCCTAAACGGCAAAGCAAAGCGCGGCAGGCCGTCATGCGTCTACGGCTTGGATGATTTTTCCTGTGTCACGCACACCCCCCCCTCTAACAACAGTTCCGTACATAGGTGGTGAAGACGATCCGGCATGGGGACCACGCCCAGAGGTCATTTAACAATCCGCCAATACTCGCCTGATAGCTCGTAGCGGTTGCCGTCTCGTCACCATGTAGGGCGTCAACTTGATCAGCTACGCCGCTTACGGCATGTAACTACAGCCACAGTTTATGTTGTTGAGTTCAGCACATTGTCCGACTAGCACAAAAGGTTTTTTGAAATTCGTGCAAAGTCAACATGTCCTCCGCTCCAATCGCGGTGACTTCATATTCTTGGTCTGAGCATTATCAGGCCCAAGTTGCATTGCGGCAGCTTGAAGATTGTGGCGTTCCCTGTGAATGCCCTCGTTGCGCAACTGCATATCTCCGCTTGCAGAGGATTCAGCATGAAAAGGAGGAACGCGAGCTTCGTAAACCTTCACGAGATTATGTCCAGTACGACTGAAATTCGCACATCCTTGCTTTCCCTCTAGGCTTTTATGTGCCATGAATGATTCCAGATCAGACGAGAACGAGATAATTCAACTGATGCTGTATCGGGAGGCATTCCTTCCTCAAAGCCCCAGTACCAGAGAGCTTTATGGGCCACTTTTAAGAAAAGTAGAGTCATTAGAAAAGAAGCTTGCTGATGCTGAATCCCGAACATTTGACGATTTTGATGATGCAAATCCCAAATGAACTTGCCAGAATCTTGGGACCTGTCCTTATATGTTGTGGGCTCTTACCGTGATTTTCTAAAAGAAGAGATCGATATCAATCGACTCATGCTTTATCGAGAGGATTCCCTCCCTTCAGGCGGCAGAATCTGCCTGCACAATGAAAACATTTTGAGCAAAATCAAGCAGTTAGAGATCGAGCTTTCTGATCTTGAAGATCAGCTTGCTGCCTAGCCTGTATAAGCGATTCTCCTTGCTAACGCCTTGCGGATTGTTGGTAACAGTACTGTGGCGGCCCCCTTCGCTGACAGGACTGCAGCAGGTGACCCTACAAAATGTGATTGAGCTGGTAGAGGACAGCTTGCGTTCAACGTAATCGCCGTTAAGGACCTCAAGTCCAAGACTGAGATCCTGCCGTGTACTGCCAGCGTTCAAGCCGCCTTAATTCCATGATTTCTAGCCGTCTTCTATTGGTTTCGACCTCTGCTTCACGCGCCAATTGTTCAAGTTGAGCATTTGTGCGCTTTTGATGCCGTGAAGATACAAAAGACATGGAATTAGTGAATCAGATGAGCAGAAACTAAAAACTGGGGAGAATTAGCGACTTAAAATGTCACTCAGCTACACCTATTTGTGAAGTTGTGTAACGCCCTTGCGCATGTGTTCGAGGCGTAAGCCTGAATATCTCTACGGCGTAGTGGATTTTTCCCACGCTACGCACACTCCCTCCTCCTAGGAGGATCACCCTGTCTGCGATTCGGTAGTAAGTGACTCGATATCTATCCCTTCAGAAGAGATAAAAACGACGTGCCGGTGATAGTCATGAAGGATCACCGGTGGCGGGGTCGCTTCTCTCATCGCTTGACGTAGGCGATGCGGCTCCGTCTACGGATCTAAGTCAACTTTTTGCCTCATAGGCAACAAGTGAGACCAAATGTGACTCGTAAGGTTCCTCTGGCGCTGATCTGCCGTGATCTTTGACGTAATCAGTTTTCTTCTGCTTGTTGCCCTTCTGACGTTTGCTGCCGGGGCTTTGTGGAAACCCTGTAGAGGGCTCTCAGAGCTTATTTTCCGGCGTCAGGCGCTGGATTGGTGGACGCAGAAGCCATATCGGCCAATCTTTCGAGGCAAGCGCCGTGGCCGCTATCAACGCATCTACCTCAAGAGAACACACCGCTCCTTCAAGGGATATGGACGCTTCTAAGTAGCCATAAGGGAACTTGAGACAGTCAGCGCCAGTTGCAGCGCGTAGATGACCTCGACATAGAACAAACCCAAGCTTTGATTAGCTCAGCTTTCCCGTGAGCTGTGGCTTTCATCAAAGCGTTTCGCAACTGGCTGGATTCTTGGAAGCGTCAGCCTCAATCCGAACCAGTTGAATCCAGCTCCGGCAGTGAGGAGAGAGATAGCGGCATCACGATTTTGGGTTGAGCCAAGTTGCACCGTTGTTATCGGCGGTGTGCCTGGTGCGTAAAGCGCCCACGGAAGTGTGCTTCAAATTGCCGATCCAGCTGTGGCTGCACCAACATCGCCCTCAAAGAATTGAGTGCGCCAACCGCTGCTGAGAATTGCTGCGCCTGTTCACACTTGGCGGCTAGGCGTTGATATTGCGTCGCCAACCAACCCACCATGTGCTGAAGCTCAACTGAGTTCAGGGCGTTAGCCAGCTCACTTTGAGCGATTTCTATGTCACACAGGCTTGTTCTGCGGCTGCACCCCCACTTAGCCGTCAACTGCGACGCTGCATCAGTTGGTGGAACACCATCACTGAGCAGTTGAAGAGCCTCGTTACGGCGTTGCTGGCGTTGCTGTTTGGTGGTGATTGCCATTGCTACCTACAGGGCAGTGGATGACTGGTGATGAAGACGGCTTTGGTTGCTGTGGCAGCACTCACGCTTGCAGCGGTCCCGGTGCAGGCTCAAACAGGAGATGAGGTTCAGCTGGTGCTGATCTCTGGCGTCAACGCACAGAAGAAATGGGGTTCTGATGTCATCAGTAAGGTGACGTTCACCATGCCGACGATGCAGGGGTGTGTTGAAGCAGGAAAGCTCTGGACAAGCGTGAAAGACGTTGGCTTCCGTAAGGGCTGGCGCAAGTTCCAGTGCTTGCCCAGGTGGTGACGGCATCACAGCAATCCGTGGGTCTGGAACATCTCCACAACCGCGTCGTATTGCTCTGGAGTCCAGTGCTCTGCAAGGGCAGCGATGCACCGTTGAACAGTGGCCTTGCTGACGCCTTTTGGTCTGGCCATTTCTGCTGACAGAACAGGGCCGTCCTCACAGATGTCGTCCAAAATGTTGGCCATCATTCAGGTGCTGCGTGCGAAGGGCATTGCTGGCGTTGTTGGTGGTGACAACACTCCCAGCGCAGGCTGCAGAACCCATTCGCCTGCAGGTGATTCCTTATCAGGAATGGCCTCAGGCAATACCGGTACTGCCGTATTTGTATGCGCCACCTCCGTCGCTTGTAGAACCGGCCAAGCCCAGGAAACGCAGGCGTAATAGCGGTAGGGATCGGTCATGGGGGAACGATTTGGATTGGCTGATGGAGAACGACTAGCCATTAGCCAGCACCAAGGTTGTCCAACTCGTAAGGATGTGGGCTGGGCACCCGAGGCTGGTTGAGGGCAGGATGGATGGATGGGCAAGACATCCAAGAAATCAAAGAAGCCGAAGAAGCCGAAGCAGACCTGCTCTGTCCTGCTGTGGCATAAGACGTTTATCAAGCGGATCAGACAACGCTTTGGTTTGAGCAAATACCAAATGCTGTGGATCACCTTCGGCAAAGGTCTGCTGATCGGCTACGTCCTGGCATTCCTGGTTCATCGCTGAATGGACTCCACCCAGAAGCTCGTGGAGAAACTGGTTGAGAGGCGGATGCGGGTCACTAAAGAGTCGCAGGCGGTAGCCACTGCCAACGTGATGGCAGCTTTCAAGAAGCTGGGGAAAGACAAGGAGTCGCCAGACCCGCTGCAAGCTTTGGGCTCCAGAACCGGGCTAGGTCGGGCGGCACCGTGGGCTGGCTGATCAAAAACCGCGGCAGTCACGCTCCCGCATTTCCAGGCGGAGTTGTTGGTAACGAAGCAAGGCCCGCTCTTCATCCAACTGAGGAAACAACAAACGAGCCTCCTCCAGGCTCGGCGGCTCCAAGAGCCAGTCATCAGAGCGATCCGGGGCCACTTGCTCAGGCTTGCGTTCCCACAGTTGGTGTCCTGGTGCGACCCAGCCAAACCAGCGACGAAAACGATCGAACAGCTCGAGTGGGTGCATCAAATCACACTAAGGAGATCACGAATCCAAGCGTTGGGATGAGTTCATGGCCTACGGCTTCGGGCGATCTGAAATAACAGACTCGTTCTGGGGCATCAGGCTCTGCGGTTGCCGCTGCCTCGGATCCTCCCCATTGCGCCAGGGGGTGAACATCAGGAAATTTCCAGCCACCAGTCCTGCCGTCACGATCACTGCGGCAATCTGCTCGAGCTGTTCGATCTCCATCCCTGCATTGTCCCGCGTTCTCCCAGCAGGGGTGTCCCCTGCATCGTCGACGGCTTGGGATTCAGCTCGCTCTGCAGTTCCAGGCAAAGGGCAGCTCCCAGCATCACCGTGACTACGCCTAGTCCCTGGCTCAGCTTGAGTCGCCTTCTGGGCTTGCGGAAAATACAGCGGGTCATACCAGGACCTTGCTTTTCAGCCTGGTTTAACGCTTGTTTTCAGTTTAAATTGAAGCGTTGGCCACGAGAACGCTGGGAAAACGCTGAGACAACCCGTCTCAATCCTCTTTTGGATTCTCCAGGTCGCGGCGGATCAGGGCCAGCAGGTAGGAGGGCGATTTGTAGCGGGTGGGCAGGCAGCGGTTCAGCGTTTCCAGATGCCCCCAGCAGACGGTGCGCTCAATGTCTTGAACGGTTTTTCCCTGCTGGAGGAGACGCCGCAGCGCCTTGCAATACATCGGATATCCCGCCTCTAATTCACCGATGGTGAGTTTTGCCTGAGGCATAGGACCACTGAAGCCAGTTCCAACCTATGCCCCCGCGGGCCAGGCTTAGCTGCCGAGCCAGGCGACGCAGTCGATTTCCACCCGTGCTCCCTTGGGGAGGGCTGCCACCTGAACGCAGGCGCGAGCTGGGCTGACCCCCTCGCCGAACACCTCGGCATAGATGCCATTCACGGTTGCGAAATCGCCCAGGTCCGCCAGGAACACCGTGGTGCGCACCACCTGAGCCGGGGTGGCGCCAGCTTCTTTCAGCACAGCACAGAGGTTTTTCAGCACCTGATGTGTTTCCGCTGCCACATCACCGTTCCCCACCATCTCGCCGGTGGCTGGATCCAATGGAATCTGCCCGGAGCAATAGAGCCACTCGCCGGCCAGCACTGCCTGGTTGTAAGGCCCAACCGGTGCAGGGGCGTCTTGAGTGGTGATGGCCTTGGCGCTCATGGGTTGGTTCTCAACAGCATTCATCACGATCATCGCCGTTGGTGATCCCCTACTTCGCCATCGCTCATGCCGGCCGCCACTGGTCTTTGTGCTGGCGCAGCACGGCCAACTCTGCGGCTGAACCGGCCTGCATGAACAGGTTGGTGCGGCGTTCCATGCCGATGCTGCTGGGCAGGCTGAGCTCTCCTTGGGCACGGAGCATCTGCACCTCCCGGTAGCGCTCAGCCAGAGCTGCGTTGCTGGGGCGTTGCTCAACGGCCCATTGCAGGTTGGTCTCGGTGTACTCGTGGGCACAACAAACCCTTGTGGCCTCGGGCAGTTCCGCCAGCTTCTGCAGGGCCTGATGCATCTGTTCAGCGCTGCCTTCAAATAGTCGGCCACAGCCCCCGCTGAACAGGGTGTCTCCACAGAACAACAGGGGCTCGATTTCGCCGCCCTGTGGGTTCGGGATGAAAAAGGCGATGTGGGCCCTGGTGTGAGCTGCCACATCCAGCACCTCCACCGCGTGCCCAAGAACAGTGATCTGGTCTCCATCCCGCACCGGCATGGTCTGGAACGGAATCCGCTCCCTGTCCTCAGCGGAGGCAATCACCGCAGCCTGGGGCCAGCGTTCCAGCAACTCCGGTGTGCCGCCGATGTGGTCGGCGTGGTGATGGGTCTGCAGCACGGCGGCCAGGCTCAACTGCCGTTCGTCCAGCCACTCGCGCACCGGAGGTGCCACGGCGGGGTCGATCACCACGGCCTCCGCGCCCCTCACCCAGATCCAGATCACGTTGTCCTGGAGCACTGGCAGGGCATGAAGTGAAGAATGCATCGTTAAAGTCCTGCCTGGTTAACCGGTCAGCGCTGGACCCATGATCACCGTCGCGTTGGCCAAAGGAGCGCTGCTCAAAGACTCGGTGGCCCGCTTTGCGGCGGCTGGTCTTGATTTCTCCGCTGTTCTGGAAAAGAACAACCGCCAGTTGATGGTGCCCACCCCCTGCGGGCGCGCCCGGGCCCTGCTGGTTCGCAACGGCGATGTGCCCACCTATGTGGCCTACGGCCAGGCTCAGCTGGGGGTGGTGGGTTACGACGTGCTCAAGGAGCATCAACTCCCCGTCGCTCAACTAGTGGACCTGGGCTTTGGCGGCTGCCGCATGGCCGTGGCGGTTCAGGAGAGCAGTGGTTACACCAGGGCTGCTGATCTGCCCGCCCACTGCCGCGTCGCCAGCAAATTCACCCACTGCGCCCGGGAATATTTCGATGCCCTCGACCTCCCCGTTGAGTTGGTTCACCTCAATGGCTCGGTGGAGCTGGGGCCAATCACCGGAATGTCAGAAGCGATTGTCGACCTGGTGGCCACCGGTCGCACCCTGCGGGAGAACGGCCTGATCGCCATCGAAGACCTGTTCCACTCCACAGCTCGACTGGTGGGGCACCCCCTGTCGGTTCGCCTCGACCACGGCCCCTTGGCCTCCATCGTTGATGCGATCCGCGCAGCAACACCCGTCGGGAGCTCCAGCTGATGGGGGCCGTCGCCGACTGGCGCCGGGTCCGTCGTCTGGGCCGTTATCTCGTGCGGGATCGCCGGCGGCTGCTGGTGGCCCTGCTGCTGCTGCTGCCCTTGGCCTTTGCCGGAGCACTGCAGCCCGTTCTGCTCGGCCAGGCCGTCGGCGTCCTGCGCGGAGAGCCCAGTCTTCCCTTCCTTTCGGGGATGAGCCTCTCTGCCTCGATCCGCGTGATCATTGGGCTCTACTTCGTTTCCGTGCTGCTGCGGCTCGGCCTGCAGGGGGTGCAGCAATTCAGCATCCTGGCCGTCGGACAACGGCTCACAGCTCGAATCCGCGACGACCTGTTTGAACATGCGTTGTCGCTGTCCCTGCGGTTTCACGACCGCATGCCGGTGGGCAAGTTGCTCACACGGCTCACCAGCGATGTGGATGCCCTGGCTGAGGTGTTTGGCAGTGGTGCCATTGGGGTGCTCAATGATCTGGTGAGCCTGCTGGTGCTGGCCTCAACGATGTTGTTAATCGAGTGGAGGCTGGGGCTACTGCTGTTGTTCACGCAGGTGCCCGTCACCCTGGCCGTGCTTTGGCTGCAGCGCCGTTACCGCAAGGCCAATTACCGCGTGCGTGAAGAGCTTTCCCAGCTCAATGCCGATTTCCAGGAGAACCTCCAGGGCCTCGAGGTGGTTCAGATGTATGGCCGTGAGACGGTGAACAGCGCCCGCTTCCTGCGAACCGGCATGCACTACCGCAGCGCTGTGAACGGAACGATCTTTTTCGACAGCAGCATTTCAGCCTTCCTGGAGTGGGTGGCTCTGGCCGCCATTGCCCTGGTTCTGGCCCTTGGCGGCTTGATGGTGACCAATGGCGCCATGGGCCTAGGCACCCTCACCACCTTCATACTGGCCTCCCAACGCCTCTTCGATCCGCTGCGTCAGCTGGCGGAGCGTTTCACCCAGATCCAGGGTGGGCTCACGGCGGTCGAACGCATCGGCGAGTTGATGGAGGAGCCCCTCGAGATCGCTGAGGCCAAAGGGGTTCTCCCCCACGTGGGTGGTGGTGGCGGTGAGGTGATCTTCGAGAACGTGAGCTTCGCCTATCGGCCGGACGATCCGATCCTCCGCAACCTCTCCTTCCGCATCGCCCCCGGAGAACATGTCGCCCTGGTGGGCCCCACGGGGTCGGGCAAAAGCACGATCATCCGCCTGCTCTGCCGCCTGTATGAACCCCAGCAGGGGCGCATCCTTCTGGATGGACGGGACATCCGCACGATCCCGATGGCCGATCTCCGGCGTGAGCTGGGCGTCGTGCTTCAAGACACGTTCCTGTTCAGCGGCAATGTGGCCGACAACCTTCGGCTCAATGCGTCGGTGAGTGATCGAGAGCTGGCTCAGGTCTGTGCTGAGCTTGGTCTCAACGAGCTGTTGGCCAAGCTTCCCAACGGCCTGGAGACGGAGCTGCGCGAGCGGGGCGGCAACCTCTCTTCAGGAGAGCGCCAACTGCTTGCGGTGGCCCGGGTGGCGATCCGCAAGCCAACGGTGTTGGTGATGGATGAAGCCACCGCCTTCATGGACCCTTCAACGGAAGCGACGCTGCAGGCTGATCTTGATCGGCTTCTGCAAAAGCGCTCCGCCATCGTCATTGCCCATCGCCTGGCCACGGTGGAAGCCTCGGACCGCATTCTTGTGCTGCGCCGCGGTGAACTGATCGAGCAGGGTACCCATCGCGAGCTAAGGGCCCGTGGCGGGCTCTACGCCCAGCTGGCTGATCTGCAGGAGCGGGGGTTGGCGCGTCTGTGATCGCTCCTCTGCCCATGCCTGCTGATCCTCTGTTGGAGCAGTACGGCCAGGGGGCGCGTCTCTGCCCCTGCGCCAATGACCAGATCACCTTGGTGTTCAGCCAGGAGTACCCCTTCGATCTGGTGGAACTCGAGCAGTTGCTGGAAGCGGTGGGCTGGAGCCGCCGGCCGATTCGCCGGGTGCGCAAAGCCCTCAGCCACAGCCTGCTCAAAGTTGGCCTCTGGCGGCACGACCCACGGGTGCCCCGTCTGGTTGGATTTGCGCGCTGCACCGGGGATGGTGTTTTCGAAGCCACCGTCTGGGACGTGGCCGTGCATCCCCTGTACCAGGGCAATGGTCTGGGCAAGCAGATGATGGCTTACATCCTCGAGGCCCTGGATCAGATGGGAACCGAGCGGGTCAGCCTGTTCGCCGATCCGGGCGTCGTCAGCTTCTATCAGGGCCAGGGCTGGGATCTCGAGCCCCAGGGCCATCGCTGTGCCTTCTGGTACGCCAACTGATCGGATCCTTCAGCGCCGGTAGAGCCGCAACAGCTGCTCCGTTGATCGCCCCTGCCGCCACAGCCAGCGCAGTCGGGCATTGCGCCAGGCCTGCACCAGCACGCTTCGCTTCTGCCAGCGCTCTGCGCTGGTGAGCAGGGCACAGTTCAGTGAACGGAGGGGAGCGACCTGGCTCAGGCGTTCCACCAGGTCCAGGTCTTCCATAAGCGCCAGGGGCCGGTAACCGCCCACGCGTTCATACAGCTGGCGCTGAATCAACAGGCCCTGATCGCCGTAAGGGCGTTGCAGCCAACGGCTGCGCAGGTTCACCATCCGCTCCAGCAGCCACAGCATCGGCCGCCCATGCGCCTCCACCTTGAAGTCGAAGCACCAGGCGCTGAGTTGGCCCGCCGGGCTGCTCAGAATCGCTCCCAGCTTCTGGTGCCAGGTGTCCGGCAGGCGGCTGTCGGCGTGCAGCATCAGCACCCATGCATGGGAGCTGTGGCCAACGCCCCAGCGCAGCTGTGGACCCCGCCCGGCGGTGGGGCTGTCGAGCACGGTGGCGCCGGCCAGCTGAGCCACCGCCCGGGTGTGATCCCTGCTGCCGCCATCCGAGACGATCACCTCCAACTCCCCCGGCCATCGCTGCAGATCCGCCAGCAGCAGCGGCAGCCTGCTGGCTTCATCCAGGGTTGGAATCACAACGCTCAGCCCTGCCATGGCATCAGATCGCTCCAGTGATCCAGATCATTTCGTTGGGGTACGAGGGCCGATGAGAGCTGCCGCCTGCGCGCCGCCTCCAGCGTTGCCTCCAGCACCCTGGGGCCGCCCCAGGGAATGCCGATCAGTGGCCAGAGCTGCGGTCTGCGGATTAGGGATGCGCCGATCCCCAGCAGCCAGTAGCCCCCATCGGAGGCTGGCCCCAGCACCAGGTCATGCTGCTTCAACCGCTCAACGGCCTGCCTCAAATCATCGGGATTGAGTTCGGGCAGATCCGTGCCGATCACGAGGCAGGGCCTGTTGTGGCGATGGCCGTGCATCAATTGCCGTCGCAATCGGGTGCCGAGTTTCCCCCTCCCCTGCAGCCGCACCTGCCCCAGCCCCAGCTGTTGCCCCCAGCGAGTGGCCGCACGGGGGCCGAGTCCGCTCACCGCCAGCACCGGCTCGATCTCCATGGCGCCGGCGAGGCCCCGCACCACCGCAGCGGAGTGCTGCGTGAGCCGCCGTTGGATCCTTGTGGCGCGTTCGCTGCTATTGGCCAAGCCCAGCTCATGGTTGAGATCGCGGCTCAAGCGGCGTTTGCATCGGCCCGGTGATGGCCAGCGGGCCATCACAACGATCTGCACCATCTCAATTGTTGCGAGGCAGTTCCCGCGGGCGCACCTGCACGATCAGCTCCCTTCCGTTGCGTTGAAGGGTGAGCTGCATCGGTTCCCCCACCTGGCCGCGGTCCACGGCGAGTTGCACTTCGGTAGGGGTTTGAACGGGGTTGTCTTCCACCTTGAGGATCAGATCGCACTGGCGGATGCCGGCAGCAGCGGCCGGAGTGCCTTTCACCACTTCCTTCACCAACACGCCATTCAGCTCGGGCACCGTGCAGGCGCTGTTGGTGGCGTTGATTTCCCGCGCCAGCTGCGGCGTGAGGTTCATCAGCTGCACGCCGATGAAGGGATGGGAGGCCTGGCCGGTGCTGACGATCTGTTGCGCGATCCGCTTGGCCAGGTTGATCGGAACCGCAAAACTCAAGCCGCCACCTGGGGCCGTGCGGATCGCCGTGTTGATGCCGATCACCTGACCGGCGGCATTGATCAACGGGCCGCCGCTGTTGCCGGGGTTCACCGCTGCATCGGTCTGGATGTAGGGAACCCGCTGGCCGTCACCGATCGCATTGAGGCGGCCGACGGCGCTGATGATGCCGGCCGTCACGGTGTTGTTCAGGCCGAAGGGATTGCCGATGGCAATGGCCCATTCCCCGGGCTTGAGCTGGTCGGAGTTGCCCAGGGCCGCCACCGGCAGGTTGTCGGCCACCACTTTCACCACCGCCACGTCGGTGAGGGGGTCGGTGCCGAGAACCTTGCCCTTGAAATTGCGTCCATCCGGCAGGGTCACCGCCACCTGATCGGCACCACGCACCACGTGCTCATTGGTGAAGATCAGACCGCTGGCCCGGGTGATGAAGCCGGAGCCCTGGCCCTGCTGCCGCTGGCTGGAGGGACCGATCCCAAAAATCCCTCCGAAGGGGTTGGAGATCTCCTTCACCACATCGATGCGCACCACCGCCGGACCGACGCGATCCACCGCCTTCACGATCACGTTGTCCCCCGGTTGCAGAGGTGCGCTGCGGGGCTGATCGTGCACCACCGGTGGCGCCGTCATCGGTGGCTTGGGGGTCAGACCCAGCTGGTCTCTCACCAGGCTGCAACCGGAGAGTGCGCTCCCGACCAGGGCGATGGCGAGCCAATGCTGGGCGTTGGGCATCGCGACGAGATGTGTGCTGATGCATTTAAGACGGCCTGAGCGGATCGGCATGCGTAGATTCAGCACTCGGGCGATGGGTGGTTTTGGCGCAGACGGGCGAAGAGCTCTGGATCAAGGTGCGGGATGGGTTGCAGGCGAAGCTGAGCAAGCCCACCTTCGAGACCTTCATTCGCCCCACGGGTTGCAGCGGCTTTGCCGATGGAGAGCTGAAGCTTCTGGCCCCGAATCCCTTTGCCAGCGTTCGTCTGCGGGAGCAGCTGCTGCCCACGATCGCCGAGATGGCCAGCAGCATCAGCGGTCAGCCCGTCCAGGTGACGGTGCTGGCGGAAACCGCCTTGCCGCTGCCGGATGCCACCGATGAGGCCTCAGCCGCTGCAGATGCGGCGCCGCCTCCAGCGGCCCAGGAGTCGGCATCGGCTCCAGCGCGGAACGGCTCCCCACGCCGCTATCTGCCCGGGCTCAATCCCCGCTACGTGTTCGGCCGTTTTGTGGTCGGCCCCAACAGCCGGATGGCCCATGCGGCGGCTTTGGCTGTGGCCGAAGCGCCGGGCCGGGAGTTCAACCCCCTGTTCATCTGCGGCGGTGTGGGCCTGGGCAAAACCCACCTGATGCAAGCCATTGGCCATTACCGGCTGGAAATCGACCCCGGGGCTCGGGTGGCCTATGTCTCCACTGAAACCTTCACCAATGACCTGATCCAGGCCATACGCAAGGACGGCATGCAGGCCTTCCGCGATCGCTACCGCGCCGCGGATCTGATCCTGGTGGACGACATTCAATTCATCGAGGGCAAGGAGTACACCCAGGAGGAGTTCTTCCACACCTTCAATGCCCTGCATGAGGCAGGCCGACAGGTGGTGATCGCCAGTGATCGTCCCCCCAGTCAGATTCCACGGTTGCAGCAGCGCCTGATCTCCCGGTTCCAGATGGGCCTGATCGCAGACATTCAGTCGCCTGACCTGGAGACACGCATGGCAATTCTTCAGAAGAAAGCGGAGCAGGAGCGCATGTCGCTGCCCCGTGATCTGATCCAGTACATCGCCGGCCGCTTCACCTCGAACATCCGCGAGTTGGAAGGGGCCCTGACCCGGGCCGTGGCCTTCGCCTCCATCACGGGGCTGCCGATGACCGTGGAATCCGTGGCGCCGATGCTCGACCCCACGGGGCAGGGGGTGGAGGTCACTCCGCAACAGGTGATTGACAAGGTGTCTGAGGTGTTTGATGTCACGGCCGAGGAGATGTGCAGCAGCACCCGTCGCCGTGCCGTGAGCCAGGCCCGTCAGGTGGGGATGTACCTCATGCGCCAGGGCACCGACCTCAGCCTGCCGAGGATCGGCGACAACTTCGGCGGAAAAGACCACACCACGGTGATGTACGCGATCGAGCAGGTGGAGAAAAAACTGGCCTCCGACCCCCAGCTCGCTGGTCAGGTGCAGAAGGTGAAGGATTTGCTGCAGATCGATTCCCGCAAGAAGCGCTGATCAGCGGCAGGCTTTCTTGTCACCTTTCCAGCCCGGCATGTCCTGTGCAGCGGCTGAGCACACCAGCTGGCGGGCTGCTGCGAGTGCCGGCTCCAGGCGCCTGGAGCTGAAGGGGGGCAGGGGCCGGCTGCGCAGCCAGGCACCCCAACGAAACTCGTGATATGGGATTAGGGGCTGAGGCTTGATCCACCCCTCCTGCTTCAGCTTCCACACGAGGCTCCTGTAAGGATCGTCGTCCAGTCCCAGCAGGCTCGTGGGCAGCTGCTCGGCCGGGCGCGGGCCGTTGCCTCGTCCGTCGTAGAGGTAGAGCCAGCCCTGGTTGTGCAGATGGGCTAGCACAGCGTTTCGGTCGGCGGTTGGCAGCTCCTCCACCACGTAACCCCAGGTGGTGGCCCCTGGATCAATGCCGATCAGGCCTCGCAGGCGGTGGTGCCGGTCCAGCATCCACATGGCGCCATCGGCAGATCGGATCAAAGGGACCGGTTTGCCGCGCAGGTAGTCAAGACGTTGCTGACGGGTGTCCTGGGCGAAATCCTTCTCGCGTGACCAGATCTCCGCCAGTCCCACACACCACTGGGTCGGCTGCAGCTGCGCCGCTGACACCTCAATCAGATCGGTCCCCCGATCGGGGGCGGGGATCGGTTGGTAAGCGGGCAGCCGCAGTGGCACGACTCAGCGTTGACGCCCCCGCACTATGACCCAATTAGGAAGGGGCGGGGATCCTGATCAAAGCGATCCCTCACCGGCAAGGGCTTGGCCTGCTCAGGGCCATCCAGCTGGGCGGTGGCTTCAAGGGCTTGACGCAGTAGTCGAGCAGCCGGGAGCGGCATATCCCTTGGCACCGAAATGCGATCGCGCAGATAGCGCAGCCCGGCGGCACTCCCCGCTGGAGGCGGGCAGGGGGTGTTGCGAACCAACCTGGTGAGGGCACAGCGCAGGGGCTGGTCAAAGGCTGCAGCACCCATGGGGTTCACCTCGCGCAGCCGTTGCTGGTGACGCAGCACCCGGCTCAGGGCGATGACGGCCTGATCGGCTTGATGGTCCACATCCCAGCAGGCTTCGTCCTCGCCGAGGCCATCACCTCGGTCGATCCGTTCGGCCAGGCGCTTCGCTTCCGCTCCATCGTCGGGCCAGCAGCCGCCCATCTGGGGCGGCAGGTCATGGGCATGGGTGTGGAAGTCGCTTTGGGTGCCGCGGTAGGTCTCCAGTTGCTCCAGGGCACGGAACCAGCGGTCAATGGCTGGATGCTCAGCCCTCAGCCGGTATCCCTTGTAGTAAGCCAGCGAGGCATTCATCCGTTCCACGTAGGGAACGAAGATCAGATCCACGGTCTGCGGCTCCGGGCCCCGCAGCCACGGGCCTTCTTCCCGGTTCAGCTCCCGTTCGAAGCGCCGGGCGATGTCTTGAAACTGCTCTCGGGCCAGAACCTGTTGCCTCGGACTCAGCCGTGGTGAACACAGCCAGATGCACCAGGCCTGAAACAGCAGCCGTTCAAGACGGCGCAACTCCAGAGCTTCCGGCGCTGTCATCGCCATGCCCAGGGGGCCGAACTGCCGCTCGAGGGCCAGCAGGATGTCGTCGCTTTCGGTGATCGTCCGCCCGTTGAGCTCCAGGGCCGGCAACATCCCTGATGGCACTTTCTCCAGGAACCACGGCTCCTTCGGGCCGTAGCAACGCATGGTGACTTTGCGGACTCGGTAGGGGATGCGATTGAACTCCAGCCACAGCCAGATTTTTTGGCAGTAGGGGCACCAGGCGTGATGGTCGCGGTACAGCGTGACCATCACGTTGGATTCAGGCTGTCCGAACAGGCGCAACGTGGCCTGGGCACTGGTCGGCCCTTCAATCCGATTCGGTTCCGGCATCGCCAGGCTGGCCAGGTCCGACCAGCTCAGGGGTTCAGCTGATTCCGATGAAAGGGGCATGCAGGATCGGCGCAAGCGTTGCCCGTCCATAGGACTGCCAGTCGCCCAGTTCGTGCATGAGCGCCAGACAGTCCTGCTGGCGGCCCTGATCAGCCAACTGCTTCAGCCGCAGTTTCATGTCGTCGCTGGTGATCATCATCACGATCTCGCGGCGTTGCGATCGTTTGAGGCGCAGCTCAGGTTCAGGCAGCTGCCTGCGGCGCTTGGAAGAACGGTTCATGGTTTAAGGACGCGGTTGAAATACGACCGACTCGTCTTGGGCCTTTATGGCCCCCTTCCCCGGACCATAACGCCATCTTTACGATGACGCCCGTCGTCTCGAGCACCCTTCTGTTATGGGCGCTGGTCTGGATTTGGACCTGGTTGTGCTCGGAGCAGGCTCCGGTGGGCTGGCTGCTGCGAAACGCGCAGCCCGTCATGGAGCCCGCGTCGCCATCGTGGAGGGCGATCGCGTTGGCGGTACCTGCGTGATCCGCGGCTGTGTTCCCAAAAAGCTTTTGGTGTACGGCGCCCAGGCCCGCCATCAACTGGCGGATGCCTCGGCCTACGGCCTTGAGATCGGTTCGGTGCGTTCGGATGTGCCTGATCTCCTGCGTCGGGTGCGTGCCGAGGTGGATCGGCTCAATGCCCTCCATCTCGGATTTCTGGAGAAGGCCGGTGTTCAGTTGATCTCCGGTTGGGGACGCTTCACGGCAGCAGATCGAATCGGCATCTCCGATCAACGCGGTGGGCCCGTGCGAGAGGAACTCTCGGCCCCGCGCTTTCTGGTGGCGGTTGGTGGCCGGCCGGCCCGGCCGGAGATTCCTGGGGTTGAACACACCTGGGTCAGCGACGACATGTTCCTTCTGGAGGATGTCCCCTCAGCCGTGGTGGTGGTGGGCGCAGGCTTCATTGCCTGCGAGTTCGCCTGCATCCTGCGGGGCCTTGGTGTTGCGGTCACCCAGGTGGTGCGTGGTCCGCGCTTGCTGCGCTGTTTTGATGCCGAACTGGCCGATGCCGTGCTGGTTGGCATGCGTGAGCAGGGCATCGAGGTGCTGTTGGAGCAAACGGTGGTGGCCGTGGAGGGAGAGCCCGGGGCGCTGACGGCGCGGCTGGGCAATGATGAGTCTTTGGCTTGCGGCGGTGTGTTGATGGCCACCGGGCGTCGCCCCTGGCTTGCGGATCTTGGGTTGGATGCTGCCGGCGTAGCGATCGAGCACGGCCGCATCACGGTCGATGCCAACTCCTGCACCTCGGTTCCCCACATCCATGCCGTCGGCGATGTCACCGATCGGGTCAACCTCACGCCTGTGGCCATTGATGAAGGTCGTGCCTTCGCCGACAGCGTTTTCGGGTCGCGTCCGCGGCAGGTGAACCACGACCTGGTGGCCAGTGCCGTGTTCAGCGATCCAGAGCTGGCGACCGTCGGCCTCTCGGAAGAACAGGCCATCGAACGCCATGGCGTGGATGGTGTTGTTGTGCATCGCGCCCGCTTCCGGTCCATGGCGCGGGCCCTGCCCGCTTCCGGCCCCCGTTGTCTGCTCAAGTTGGTGGTGGAGAAGGCCACCGATCGGGTGCTGGGCTGCCACATGGTGGGCGAGCATGCCGCGGAGATCATTCAGATGGCGGCGATTGCCGTGGGGATGGGCGCCACCAAGGCCGATTTCGATCGCACTATGGCACTGCACCCCTCTGTGTCAGAGGAGTTCGTGACGATGTAGTGATCTGGCAATCCTTTCGACAGTATGAAAGGTGAATGACAGTGCATATCTGGCGATCTAGACCACCATTAGATCGATATATATGACATGGAATCATTCATGCAGAGTCGAGGTCATAAGGCTGATTTTGCTCACTTTTTGATTGAATCAGGCGAGCAGTTGCTCAGCCTTCTTTGGCCTGCAGCTGATGCTCGCCGGGCAGCATCTTTAGAGATTATTGCTCGCACGGCTTATACGGCTGAGGAAAGTGCTTGTCATTACCTTGAAACGATTGGCCTCGATCAGAGTGGTGCTATCCGTAAAACTCTGGAGCTGGCGCGTCGGCAGGATAGTAATGAGCAGACGCATGAAGACATTTTTTCTCGTGACCTTGGTGGATTGTCTTTATGGATAGATCGCTTTGTGGCAAGGCATGTAGCTGTCCTTGTTTATTGGATATTTGCTCTTACTACCTTGTTGGATCACGAGTTGGCCTCTTTGCTTGGAGAAGCTGTTGAGGCCGAAGCTGTCAAAACGTACCGGCGCATGCTTCTGGAGCAGCCAGAGGAATGGTTGCAGCAGCCCGTAACTCCGATTGCAACAGCCTATTGGAGAAAAGAGGGAAATATGTGGGCTTCCCGTGAGGAATGTGAGCCAAAAACTCTTCGAGATGTAATCGAGTTAATTGCCAGAGATGAGTTGGACCATGTGGCGGCTAATAGCCAAAAAGCAATTGCTTTTTAGATATTAATTTTTGTTGTTGGGTTGTTCTGGTTGTCCCGCCAATAAAAAACTGCCTGAGTGAAAATTACGATCATTACGATTGGAATCACAGCGCAGAGCATCACGAGGCGAAATTCATCGGCCCAGCTGGCCATATCCGTTCGGGGCAAAACATTGTCGACCAGATACAAAACATAGAGGCCAAGAAGTAGCCCTCCTTCCAAGCGGGATATTCGACCTTTCGTCCAAAAAATTGGCATGCAGGCCAGGCTAGTGAGCAGCATTATCGGCAGGTCGTCCTGAATCAGTTCCGGGCTGACTTCAAGTCCGTTGCCAGCTGCCGCTATGGCTCCGCCGCCTAGCACCAGCATCAGGTTCAACAGGCAGCTGCCCACCACGTTGCCGATCGCCAGATCGGTGCGCCCGCGCAGGGCGGCCACCAGGGACGTGATCAATTCGGGCATCGATGTTCCGGCTGAAACGATTGTCAGACCGATCACTGCCTCACTAACTCCCAGGAGGGTTGCGGAGCTGACCGCGCCATTCACCAGAACCCTGGATCCGATCGAGAGAACGCTGATGCCGGCAATCAATCGCACTGAAGCTGGGATCAATCCACCTTTGTTTGCTTCGTCACTGATTTCGGGTTCAGCGCTGCCGCTGTCGTCCGGTTCTTCACGGGCGGTGCGGATCTCCCAGACGGTGTTGATCACAAGTCCCAACAGCAAGGCCAGGCCCGCTTGCCAGGTCACCCGTCCTGCGGAGGCCATGCCCCAGACCGCCGCCGAGATGGCAATCATCAGAGGCACATCTCGCCTCACCAGGCGGCTTTCAACCCGCAAGGGCAGCACAAGGGCACTGCTGCCCAGCACCACCATCACGTTGAAGATGTTGCTGCCCACCACATTGCTTACGGCGAGGGCGTCAGCTCCCTGCAGCACCGAACTCAGGCTCACGAACAGTTCCGGGGCGCTGGTGCCCAGCGACACCACCGTGAGGCCGATCACGAGCTGGGGAATCCCGAAGATCACCGCCATGGCGACGGACCCCTGAACGAACAGTTCCCCGCCACCGAACAGCAGTCCGATGCCCAGGAGCACTTGGATCGAGGCCTGCAGAAATTCAGGCATGGGGCGAGCTCAGCTGTACGGGGATTCTGCTTTGAAGCGAATCAACCTAAGGTCACTCACTTGGGTAATAGATAAGAAACCTTGTTGAACCGGATCAGCACCAGCAACCTCCGGGGTGACGCCTTTGGTGGCGTGACCGCCGCGGTGATTGCTCTGCCGATGGCCCTGGCCTTCGGGGTCGCCGCAACGGGTGACCCTGCCCCTGGGCTTTGGGGCGCCGTGATCATCGGCTTGGTGGCGTCTCTTTTCGGCGGAACGCCCACCTTGATCTCTGAACCCACCGGTCCCATGACCGTGGTGTTCACGTCGGTGATCCTGAGCTTCACCGCCACAGCTCCAGACAAGGAAACGGCCATGGCCATGGCCTTCACCGTGGTCATCCTGGCGGGTCTGTTTCAGATCCTTTTTGGCGTGTTCCGTCTGGGTCGATACGTCACCCAGATGCCTTACACCGTGATCTCTGGCTTCATGTCGGGGATTGGAGCCATCCTGGTGATTCTCCAGCTGCCCGCTTTTCTGGGGCAGACCGCATCGGGCGGGGTGATGGGAACCCTGTCCAACCTGCCTGGCCTGATTGCCGGCATTCAGCCGATGGAGCTGGCGCTGGCGTTGATCACCGTTGCGATCCTCTGGTTCACCCCAGCCAGCGTGAAGCGTTTCTGCCCGCCGCAGCTGCTGGCGCTGGTGCTGGGAACGGTGCTGTCGATGACCCTGTTCCACGACGCCGGTCTCAAGACCATTCCGCCGTTCAATGCTGAGCTCCCCAGCCTGCATGTGCCCACCTTTTCGGGTGGCCAGCTGCGTTTGATGTTCGTGGATGCCGCAGTGCTGGGCATGCTCGGCTGCATCGATGCGCTGCTCACCTCCGTTGTGGCTGACAGCCTCACCCGCACGGAGCACAACTCCAACAAGGAATTGGTGGGTCAGGGACTGGCCAACATCGCTTCGGGCGTCTTTGGCGGACTGCCTGGGGCGGGAGCCACGATGGGCACCGTCGTGAACATTCAGGCCGGCGGACGTTCAGCCCTGTCGGGCATTGTCCGTGCGGTGATTCTGATGGTGGTCGTTCTGGCAGCCGCGCCCCTTGCGTCCACGATTCCCCTCGCTGTGCTGGCGGGCATCGCCCTGAAGGTGGGTATCGACATCATCGATTGGGATTTCCTCCAACGGGCCCACCACCTCTCGGTGAAAGCTGCGGTGATCACCTACGGCGTGATTGCGCTCACGGTGCTGGTGGATCTCATCACTGCAGTGGGCATCGGAGTTTTCGTGGCCAACGTGCTCACCATTGATCGGATGAGTGCGTTGCAGTCCAGAAAAGTGAAAACGATCAGCACCGCTGATGACGATGTGGAGCTGACCGATGAAGAGCAGGTGTTGCTGGATCAGGCCTCCGGCAAGGTTCTGTTGTTCCAGCTCGCCGGGCCGATGATCTTCGGCGTGGCCAAGGCCATCTCGCGTGAGCACAACGCCATCGGCAATTGTCAGGCTGTGGTCTTCGACCTCTCCGAGGTGTCCCACCTGGGGGTCACCGCTGCGATCGCCCTTGAGAATGCCGTTAAGGAAGCGATTGAAGAGAGTCGTCAGGTGTTCCTGGTCGGTGCAACGGGCAGCACGGAGAAGCGCCTGCAGAAGCTGAAGCTGTTGGATCGGCTCCCCCAAAGCCACATCACTGGTGATCGCCTCGATGCCTTGCGCCTTGCCGTGAACGGTCTGCAGCTGAATGTCTGATCAGATCTCGATCATCGCCCCAGATGATTGGCACGTGCATCTCCGCGACGGGGAGATGCTCAACCAGGTTGTGGCCCATACCGCCCGCCGTTTTCAGCGGGCCATCGTGATGCCCAACCTGCGTCCCCCGGTGACCACGGTGGCTGCTGCACGGGCATACCGGGACCGGATTCAGGCGGCGTGCCCCGCTGATCTGGAGTTCACGCCCCTGATGACGGCGTACCTCACGGATTCGATCGCTCCTGCCGAGTTGGAGACAGGATTTCGAGAGGGCGTTTTTGCTGCCGCCAAGCTTTATCCCGCCAACGCCACCACCAATTCCGCCGCAGGGGTGACGGATCTGCTGCAGATCGATCCCGTGCTGGAAACGATGGCCCGGATCGGCATGCCCTTGCTGATCCATGGTGAAGTCACGGACAGCGAGATCGATATCTTCGACCGAGAGGCGGTGTTCATCGAACGCCATCTGGCACCACTGCGGGACCGCCATCCCGAGCTGAAGGTTGTGTTCGAGCACATCACCACCGAACAAGCTGTGCAATACGTCAGCTCAGCGGATCGTCATCTCGCCGCCACCATCACCCCCCACCATCTGCACATCAACCGCAACGCGATGTTTGCCGGCGGGTTGCGCAGTGATTTTTATTGCCTCCCCGTGGCCAAGCGGGAATGTCACCGTCAGGCCCTGCGCCGGGCGGCCACCAGCGGTGACCCACGCTTCTTTCTCGGCACCGACACGGCACCGCACGAACGGGCATCCAAGGAAAGTGCCTGCGGATGCGCTGGCATCTTCAATGCGCCCTTCGCCCTGGAGAGCTATGCCCAGGTTTTTGATGAGGAGGATGCTTTGGAGCATCTCGAGGCCTTCACCAGCCTGAATGGGCCGGCCTTCTACAACCGTCCAGCCAACACGCGTCGCATTACGTTGCAACGCCGTGACCATCTCGTGCCGGAACTTGTGAATGGACTGGTTCCTTTCCATGCTGGAGAGATCCTGTCCTGGGCCGTTGCCGATGCACCTGATCAAGTTCAGCTCTGAAGACTGCGGCACCTGTCACCGCATGAGTCACTACGACGGCAAGGTGGCCGAGGAACTCGGCTGCAGCTTCATCTCCGTGATGCTTCAGGACACGGAGATGTATCGGAAATACCGGAAGATCCTGCTCAAGCAGTACCCCAACAAGGAGGGGATGGGCTGGCCCACCTACCTCCTGGTGAACGATCCCGATGGAGATTTTTCGATTGAGGGAGAACTGAAGGGCGGCATGCCCAAGGGAGATTTCCGCACCAAGCTGGCTGAGTTGCTGCCGTCTTGAGCTCAGGTGGTGGGGGCAGGGGGACTTGAACCCCCACAGGCCTTTCGGCCCAAGCGATTTTAAGTCGCGTGCGTCTACCGATTCCGCCATGCCCCCGCCCGGACATCTTAGATTTCCCCCAGATGTCCTCAGGCCTTGGACCTTTCGTCCCTGCTTTCTCAAGTCCCACAGGACACGTTGTTGGTTCTGTTGGCCTACACCGTTCTGGGCGGCCTGTATCTCGTTGTGGTTCCCCTCGCCCTGTACGCGTGGATGAACCAGCGTTGGCATCGCATGGGCAAGCTGGAGCGTCTGGGGATCTATGGCCTGGTCTTCCTCTTTTTCCCGGGGATGATTCTGTTTGCCCCCTTCCTCAATTTCCGGCTGCGCGGGCAAGGAGACGTCTGAATTGACGCGTGGCAAGGTTCTTCTGATCGGACTTGCAGTCCTCCTGCTGGGCGGGCTTGGGCAAGTCGGCTTTCAGGCTGCAGGCTTTGAGGGGTTTTCGGCAGGGATTGCTGCGGAGGCCCTGCTGGTTGTGATTGTGGTGGTGTGGACAAGCTCTTACCTGTTCCGTGTGGTCACCGGCCAGATGACCTACATGGATCAGCGGCGTCGCTACCGCGAGGTCTACGACAAACAGGAAGCTGAGGCGCTTCAAGCCCGTTTTGATGCTCTTCCCGAGGAGGAGCAACAGGCGCTGTTGCGCAAGATTGGAGCGGATGCCTCGGTTCCCGCGGACGGCGATGCCCCCGTCGACTCATAGGCTTCCGAAGTTTGTTCCTGGTCGGTTGACCGAGATGCCCAATCAGCAGTCCTCTTCCATCGCCCAGCGCTTTGAGCAGCTGAAGCAGGACGGTCGCCTCGCCTTGATGCCATTCCTGATGGCCGGCGATCCGGATCTCTCTGTCACCGCTGATGTGCTGCTCAGCCTGCAACGTGCAGGGGCTGACATGGTCGAACTGGGAATGCCTTACAGCGACCCCCTCGCTGATGGGCCGGTCATTCAGGCTGCTGCGTCCCGGGCCCTTGCCGCCGGAACCACGCCAAAGGGTGTTCTGGACATGTTGCGCTCGTTGAAAGGCCAGCTGCAGATTCCCGTGATCCTGTTCACGTATTCCAATCCACTGCTCAATGTGGGGATGGAGGCGTTTTGCCAGTCCGCAGCGGAGGCTGGTGCGGCGGGTTTGGTGGTCCCTGATCTACCCCTTGAGGAAGCGGAGCGGCTGTCGACAATCGCAGAGCGTCATGGCTTGGATTTGGTGCTCTTGGTTGCACCTACCACTCCCCAAGATCGGATGGGTCGGATTGCTACATGCAGCCGAGGTTTCACCTACCTGGTGAGTGTCACCGGTGTCACCGGTGAGCGAGCTCAGATGGAAAGCAGGGTTGAAGGTTTGGTGCAGCAACTCAAACAAACCTCACCGGTTCCTGTTGCGGTTGGTTTTGGGATCTCAGGTGCCGAGCAGGTGCGTCAGGTTCGGGGTTGGGGTGCCGATGGAGCGATTGTGGGCAGTGCACTTGTGAAACGGATGGCAGCAGCATCGCCCGGGGACATTGCTCAGGAAGCTGGTCGTTTTTGCGCTGAGTTGCGTGCCGCTGCCGATCAGCCCTAGGGGCTGCCATCCCGCTCAAGCCACCAAAAACCCCGGCGTTGGCCGGGGTTGCACTGCTTTTTAATGTTGAATCACTCGTCGTCTTCGTCGGTGGCACCCACCGGTGTCAGACGAATTTGTTTGCGACCAAGTTTGATTTCAAATTCATCTCCAGGTTTCAGGTCGAGCAGCGCTGTATAGGCCTTGCCGATGAGAAGATTGCCGTTGCCTTGCACAGTGGCCACATAGCTGAGTTTGCGGCCGCCTTTGCCCACTCCGCCAAC
Organism: Synechococcus sp. N26; assembly: GCF_900473975.1. Taxonomy (NCBI): domain Bacteria; kingdom Bacillati; phylum Cyanobacteriota; class Cyanophyceae; order Synechococcales; family Synechococcaceae; genus Synechococcus; species Synechococcus sp. N26. Next base: position 24,972 of record NZ_UCNM01000010.1, read on the forward strand.
TCCACCCACGCCAAGACTGACGCCTTTGGCCTCCAGCAGTGCTTCATAAAAAGCGGTGAAATTCAGACGTTCACCACCATCTTTTTTCGTGGAGACATAGCCACAGGCACGAACAAGGTCAGACTTGCTGATGTCACCCAGGTCTTTGACTTTATTGAGAAGGTCGCTCCCAGTGAGCATCGCTTTCGAGAGATATCAACCTTCACAACATAGCCATGGTTCAAGCGGCTATGCCATCATTTTCTACTGAAAAGTTCGCTGTTATTTCATCCTTCGCTATGGCACGTTTCGTTTTGTGGGGCATTTACTGCGCGGATGCTCTTGAGAAGCGTGCTCCCTATCGGGATGAGCACCTTGCTCGTCTCCAAAGTCTGAAAGAGCAGGGAACGCTGGTCACGCTCGGACCCACCGAGGGAAGCACCCATGTTTTCGGGATCTTCGAGGCCGACAGCATCGACGTCGTCCGCAGGCTGGTTGAGGACGACATCTATTGGAAGCAGGGGATCTGGACGGCGCTCGAGGTTTATCCCTGGGTCCAGGCGTTCTGAGCTTGCATGAGCACCCATTCAGCCACGAGCTGATCTCCATCGCTCCCGAGAACATCGGCGTAACCACTCATCTGGCCTCGCCCTTCCCGGGCGATGTCTGCGATGGCGTCCACAGTTGCGATCTGCTCACGCTCGAGGGTCTTCAGCTTCAGGTTTTTCCCCCTGCGAATGATGTTGCGACCGTTGATGTGGCATCCCGCGCAGTGCTGTTCGAATAACAGGGCGCCGGCGCTGGCGTCAGACCCGGCAGCCAGCGAAGCGCCGGCTGATCCAAGGCTCAGTATCAGAACAAGAAACGCACCAATGCAGCAGCGCAGGAGGTGGCTCAGCACAGGGATGATGTGGCTTGGATCAGTCTGCTTGAGCAGGTGATGCCTCCTTCTGGAACCGCTGGATCAGTTCATCGGGAGAGCGATAATCCTTCGGAAGCGAGGTGTGCAATCGGTTGAGGTAGTCCCAGCAAACCGTCCGGCGAATGGCGTTGAGGTCGCGTCCATCGGCCACAAGGCGACGCAGGGCCTGGCAGTAGGTCGAGAATCCAGCCTCCAGATCTCCGATGGTGAGTGCCTTGGTTGCGGACGGCATGAAACAGAAGGTCAGGATCTTCTGACTTTTGCGTCGATCCCCTGATTGGTCTGTTGTCAGGATCACCGTTGGAGTTGTGCGGTGGTCCCCGTGGCGGAACAGGATCTGATCCGTTTCCTCAGCAAGATCTCCCAACTTCAGGCCCTTGCGGAGCGTGTGCGGAACGACTCCAGCAGCCGCGAAACACTGGCGGCTTGTGCGGACCACAACCAGGTTGTTCAGTTGGCCCGATCCTGGGGGTTCGACATCGGTCGGCGCTGGGGTGAGCGTGACCATCGGCCGGGGGGAGAGGCCAACCTGCTGGCGACCCCGTGCCCTTCACCGGGTGAGGAATCAACCCAGGTGTTGGCGTCTGCCGAAACATGGAGGCTGCTGTTGATCGCCTCCAACGGCTTCAGCTCCCCCCGTGACGAATGGATGGATCAGTGCGATCACGAATGGGTGCTTGTGCTGCGGGGGAGTGCCTGTGTTGCGCTGCAGAACCCCGATCGGATTGTTGATCTCAGTCCAGGGGATCATCTGCTGCTTTCGCCCCATCAACGCCACCGGGTCGAGCGCACTGATCCCGATCCAGGAACCCTGTGGCTGGCCTTGCACTGGGATGCTGCTTAAGCCCGGCGAGGCACGCCACTTCCACGATGGCCCGTGCAGCCCCCAAAAGGCAATGAGCACGACAGCTGATTGCCTTCGGTCGGATCGCTGACGAGAGTGACTGCATCGAGATCGGAGGAGCCCATGACGGCCGACACTCCACCTGAGCAAGCCCCAGAAGCAGACTGACTTGCTGGCCCCTGCTCCAACAGTTTCCACCCATTCGTAAGCGATTCGTCTGGCGCGACAACGAAGAGCGTCAAGCCAGTCGACTCCCCTCTGCATCGTTCGTAGGTGCCCTGCAGGAGAGCCGCTTCACACCTGGACCCGATGGCCCCAGGGTGCCTTGAGCCAGACGCTTCGATCTTCCTGTCTCAGTTCCATTGCTGGAGGCGTTTTTCCAAGGCATCAGACACTGAAGTTGAGGTCGATTGCCATGCGCAAACGAGCGAGTTAGGCCGTCTTTCCATCGGGAAGGGCGGCCTTCCTTTTGTTCGTTAAAGCTCAGTCCTGGAAATCAAGCTTGTTGGCTGATCCTCCGCGGCCCAGTCGTTTGCGGGAGGGAGTGGCGTTCGCACGCTTCACCAACCAGTAAGCCGCTGAAAGTGAGACGACTGCGATCCCGAGGCCCACCAGCAGCTGGGGTTTGTTTTCAGCACCGGAGGGCAGCACGATCACCTTTCGAGCCACAGCCGTCAGCGCGGTGACCAGAACCAGTTCGATCTGCACCACGTGGCGCCTCAGGTAACTGGTGATGTTTTGCAGCACCTCCAGCGCGATCAACACGGTGAGCAGATCGCCAAGAATCTTGATCAGGTCATCGCCCAACCACGTCGCCGCTGACCCAGTCAGCAATTTGGAGCCCAAGGAAACAATCAGCTGGATGATGGCGGCGCTGATCACCACGGCCGTGATCAGGGTGAGCAGTCGGGCGACCTCGCGCTCACCTGCATCAACGAAACCGAGAAAACTTCTCTTGGAACGCGTGGGTTCACTCACGGGCTTCAGTCGTTGAAGGGGTTGTAGTAGGGGCGAGCCTTGGTGTCGCTGGCTGGGTTGACCACTTTGGTGTCGCAGGTGACGGAGCCATCCTCCGCCTTGATGCAATCGGCTTCGATCTTGCTGTCTTTGCCCGTGGCGCTACCCGGTCCCCGCAGCCACCCCTCGGTTTGCGAATGGGCCGAGGCGACGCCGAACACCGTTCATCAACAGAACGGAGGCGCTGAGGAGGTTATTTCGCGTCATCGGGGCGATGTCTGAGCCACCACTTTGCCCGTGTCGGCCGTTAATCGGTGCAGTCGTCTCGAATTTCCTGCAAAAGCAGATCAAGTTGCCCGAACGGATCGTCGTCGGCCGTCGCCACACCGGCAGGTTCGCTGGAAGGCTGGCCATGCCATTCGGCTTCAACGCTGCAGAGCCGATCAGCCAGTCCAGCCAGTCCACGCATGTTGTGTTCGCGCTCCAGCACCTCAAGCAGGGCAGGCATTCGGGTCGACACAGCGCGCAGGTTTCGACGCAGGTCGGCCTGGGTGCGCCCTTGCTGCTTCAACCAGTCCTTCAGCAGCAGAGTGAGATCCGCTTCAAATTCAGGGGTCCAGCCAGACATTGATCAGCGATTCAGTTCAGCGGTTTCAGTTCAGCGATTCAGTGCGCCAGGGGAAACCAGCGATCCAGTTTGCGGCGAGCTCGCATCCGGATGGCTGGAGTGACGTGATTGCTCCACAGACCCACCATGGCCGTCAGCGCCACCAGATCATCACTGAAACCGGCCACCGGCAGCAGGTCTGGAATCAGGTCGGCCGGCATCAGTAGATAACTCAGGGCAGCGAGCATCGTCAGCCGCGCGGCTGAGGGGGTTCCGGGGTCAAGCATCAACTCCAGGCCTTCCAGGGCTGGGGCGGCAAGACCTCTGCCGGTCCGCTGCAACAGGCGCCGCAGCAGGTTTTCGTCGATCACCTCCCCTTCAAGCACATCCGCTTCAACGGTGGTTCGCGCAGCCTGGTCAGTCATGCGGAGGGAACTGGTTGGATCCACTCTCCCCAGTTCCTCCGCAAGACGCCAGCGGGTCGTGCCGATCTTCAGGGTGTGGATTCCACGAGTCCGCTTTGAATGCCCGTCTTGCGCAGTTTGCGCAGGGCCCGCTGCACCACCTGACGGCAATACTCCCGTGAACAGTTCATGTGGCGTGCCACCTCGGCAAGGGTGGGCCATTCGTTGGTGCCATCCAGCCCAAAGCGCAGGGTCACAACGGTGTGTTCTTTCGGGGTGAGATTGGCTTTGGCCAGCAAAGACCACACGGACGCGGTGCGTTCAGCGATCTCGGCCCGTTCCAGCGGCGGGAGCTCCTCGCTTGGCAGCACATCCACCAGCTCGGAAGGATCCGATTTCGATTTCACAACCCCCTGCAGGCTCACGGTGACGCTGCGCAGTTCACAGGCCAGCAGATCTTCCACCTCAGCGATGGGGATCTCCATGAACTCCGCGAGTTGCTCTCCGCTGGGGCTGAGGCCATTGCGCTGCATCAAGCGTGCCTTGGCAGCCCGCAATTTGGTGAGCTTTTCGTTCACATTCACGGGAATGCGAATCGTGCGGCTTTGGGTGGAGAGCGCTCGATTCAGCCCCTGTCGAATCCACCAGTAGGCATAGGTGGAGAAACGATGGCCGCGGGTGGGGTCGTATTTCTCAACGGCTCGGGTGAGGCCAAGGGTGCCCTCTTGAATCAGATCGAGAAGATCCAGGCCCTTGCCCTGATAACGCTTGGCCAGATTGACGACAAGACGAAGGTTGGACGTGATCATCTGATTCTTGGCCCGTTCACCACGGCGAATCACGCCTTTTTCTTCATCGCTGTACTCACAGGCTGGGCCACTCCCGCCAGCCAGATGACAGCGTTCTGTGATGGCGACCATCGCCTGAACCTTCCTCCCCATCATGAGTTCCTGCTCTGGAGTGAGCAGTTGATGGCGACCAATTTCGCCGAGAAAAGCACTCAGAGAACTCGTCATCATGACGATACGGCTGAATTGAACCTAGAACCAAAGTGTTTTTTTCTGGCGGTCATAATAAAGACTCCCGAATTAATACTTTGTGCGCTATTTCACTCTTTCTTCCTGTTACTGAAGTGAATCTTTCATTGTTAATTCAATTGGGTGGCTAAGGTCGCCGCACCTTCCGCCGCCACGCCCATGCCCCTGGCCGTCGCTCTCACGTCCGACATCGCCAAAAACGCCGGCGTTGCCTACGTTCATTACCTCAGTTTCATGCTCTGCTTTGGCGCTCTGGTGCTGGAGCGGAAGCTGATCAAAGCGGATCCGAATCGCCAGGAAGCCACGGCGATGGTGATCACCGACATCGTTTATGGCATCGCTGCTCTGGCTCTTCTGGTCAGTGGGATCCTGCGGGTGATCCACTTCGGCCAAGGGGCTGAGTTCTACACCCAGAATCCGCTGTTCTGGTGGAAGGTTGGTCTGTACCTCTCCGTGGGAGGCCTGTCGCTGTATCCCACGATCACCTACATCCTCTGGGCGATTCCGCTGCGCAAGGGTGAGCTGCCGAAGGTGAGCGAAGCCCTGGCCAAGCGTCTGGCATGGATCATCAACATTGAACTGGTCGGCTTCGCCAGCATTCCGTTGATGGCGACCCTGATGGCCCGCGGTGTGGGTCTTCCCGCCGCCTGATGCAGCCCGAGCTCTGTCCTCCACAACAGCAGGTTCGAACCCTGCAGGTGGCTTTGGAACGCCAGCCTCCAGGCCAAAGGCCGGGCTATGCCTCCTCCATCGCCACCACCTCCATGGGCCCTCCGGTGTTGAAGCACTGGTGCGTGTGGGTTCAGCCCGCCGCCGCCACGCCGGCCAACCGCTGGGACCAACGCTGGCTTGATCAAGTGTCATCGGCGCTGACCACCTGGCGTGCACTGGTTCCGCTCACGCTGGTGGACAATCCGGACCAGGCGAACGTGTTGATTCATCGGCAGCGTCCGGCCCGCCGGCAGGTGGCTGGGGTGTGGCGCGCCAGCAACGGACGCACACAACTTCAGGTTGTGGACGTGCAGCGCCAGGGCCGCCGAAGGCTTGAACCCCTGGTGAAGGTGATGGTGTCACCAGGGCTGCGAGCGGAAGCACTGCAGGCCACCGCTCTGCATGAACTGGGTCATGCCTTTGGCCTCTGGGGCCACAGTTCGGTTCCTACTGATGTTCTGGCGATCAGCCAGGGCGAGCGTCCGGTGTTGGTGCCATCGCAGCGGGATCGCCTCACGCTGGCGTGGGTCATGCAGCAGACCACCCGTTTCGGTTCAACGCTTCGGAAGCCCATCGAACCGGCCGAATCTGAATCACTTGAGTGACGTCACCATGCGGGCGCGGCATGCTGCCGGCAGTCATGCTTGATCGATGCACCTGGTCCGTTCTCTGGCGCTGGCTGGTCTGCTGCTGAGTCTGGTGGGTTGTCGTTCCAACAACAGCCTGCCCCAGCAGAACCCACAGGTTCGAGCACCGATTCGGATTCAGCTGGACGGCAGCAATCCAGCAGCCAGTGAAGGTGTGTTGGATCGTGCTGAGGGGCCGTTGCGTTTCACCGTTGGCCATGGTCGTCATGGGATTGCCTGTGAAGGCACCACCTTTGAAGAGGGCATCACTCCGCTTGGAACCTTTCAGGTCAACGCCATCCTCAGCAACGACCGCTTCGAGATGGATCCCGCACTGGTGGAGCAATCCGGCAAATCAGAAGAGGAGCTGCGCGAGAGCCTCTTCACCAACATGAACTCCATTGACTTCAAAGGTGATGGGGAAACCGGGGAATACGGCGTCGGCTACATCAGCCTGGCTCCTGTGCCCGCCACCGATCAGCCCTTCCGTTTCAACACCTACGACGGCGTCTTCCGCTGGTACAGCTTCGCCATTCACGGCACCAATGACGAGTCCCGGATCGGCAAGGCGGTGACTGGCGGTTGCATCAACGCCGGAAAGCTCACCATGGGGGTGTTGTTGGACACCGTGGAGCTTGGCGATGAAGTTGTGATCAGCAGCGACAGCCCCTGTCTGCCTTAGTGCCGGCGCGGGGCACCACGACGTGCGGCCAGCACTTCCTGCACCTGCCGCCAGCTCACGCCGTGATGGGCCAGGGCCACCTGCATGTGGAAGATGATGTCCGCCGCTTCGCCGGCGATCTCGGCGGCATTGTCGTCTTTGCAAGCCATCACGAATTCAGCACTCTCCTCGCCGATTTTCTTGAGGATGCTGTTGTCTCCCCCCGCCAGCAGCTTGTTGGTGTAGCTGCCCTCTTCCGGTTTCTCGCGTCGCCCTTCGATCACCCGGAACAGTTCGGTGCAAGCATCCGTTGGTGGCGCTAGGGCCTCGGTGCCACCTGTGGTTCGTGCATCGCTGTTTTCGTAGAAACAGCTGCGGGAGCCGGTGTGGCAGGCCACATCCCCAGCCTGCTCCACGGTCACCAGCAGCACGTCGGCATCGCAGTCGTAGCGGATCTCCCGCATCGTTTGAACGTGACCGCTGGTGGCCCCCTTGTGCCAAAGCTCCTGGCGTGAGCGGCTCCAGTAATGCACTTCACCACTGCGCAGGGTGGCTTCGATGGCCTCCCGGTTCATCCAGGCCACCATCAGCACCGCCCCGTCCAGCCAGTCCTGGGCCACAGCTGGAATCAGCCCCGCTTCGTTAAAACGGAGTTGGTCAATGAAGGCGGGGCTGAGGGGCTGCATCAGGCCTCGGACATTCGGGCAACGCCTGAATCTTCCCGCAGCGTGCTCCATTCCGCGTTTTCACCCCTTGCTCGTTTCTCCGACCCCCTACAGCTGCAGCAAAGCCTTCAGCGGCTATCCCTGCTGTCACCGGCAGTGGCGCCACCAGGGCCATTGCCGCTTCGTGCATGGGTACAGCCGCAGTTTCAACCTCTGGTTCGCCGCAACGGAGCTGGATGCCTGCGGGTTTGTTGTTGATTTTTCCAGCCTTCGCCCCTTCGAAGAACGCCTGAGGCAGCAGTTCGACCACACCTTTCTGGTCAATGCCGACGATCCACTGCTGGCGGAATGGCAGCGGTTGCATGACCTCCAGGCCATTGATCTCCGCGTGATGGAGAACGTAGGCATGGAGGCAACGGCGGCCTTGATCTGGACCTGGGCCAATGAGCTGCTGCGGGAGCGGGACGGCGGTCGCACCTGTTGCTTTGGCGTGGAGGCGCGGGAGAACAGCCGCAATGCCGCCACCTACAGCGCTGTTCCCGCCTGGTTTTCAGCGCAGGGCTAACGCGTCCGCTTCCAGCTCCACGCTGATCGCCTGCCCTTCGCTGTAACGACCCGCCAGGATTGCTTTGGCAATGGGTGTCTCCAGTTCCCGCTGCACAGCGCGTTTCAGCGGTCGTGCCCCGTAGACGGGGTCATATCCGGCATTGGCGAGCCAGTCGGCGGCCCCATCGCTCATGCTGAGCTCCAGCTTGCGCTCAGCCAGCCGCTGGCGCAGACGTTCCACCTGAAGGGTGACGATCTGGCGCAGTTCCTCCCGCCTGAGGCTGTGGAAGATGATCTGATCGTCGAGGCGATTGAGGAATTCCGGCCGGAAATGGGCCCGGAGAGCGTCATTCACCCGGCTTTCCATCGCTCCATGCTGCTCGGGATCGCCGGCCAGCTCCAGGATCGACTGGCTGCCGATGTTGCTCGTGAGTATCAGCACGGTGTTGGTGAAGTCCACGGTGCGGCCCTGCCCATCGGTGACACGGCCGTCATCGAGGATCTGCAGCATCACGTTGAACACATCCGGGTGGGCTTTCTCCACCTCGTCGAACAGGATCACGGCGTAGGGCCGACGACGCACCGCTTCGGTGAGCTGGCCACCTGCCTCATAGCCCACGTATCCGGGAGGTGCCCCGATCAAACGGCTCACGGTGTGCTTCTCCATGTACTCCGACATGTCGATGCGCACCATGGCGTCGTCGCTGTCGAACAGCCGGTTGGCGAGGGCTTTGGAGAGTTCCGTCTTGCCCACACCGGTGGGGCCGAGAAACAGGAAGCTGGCGATGGGGCGATTCGGGTCGCTCAGGCCAGCCCTGGAGCGTTGAATCGCATCCGCCACGGCGGTCACGGCCTGGTGCTGGCCGATCACCCGCTGATGCAGGTCATTCTCCAGCTGCAGCAGCTTTTCCATTTCGCTCTGCACCAGCCGCGCCACAGGGATTCCGGTCCACTTGGCGATCACCTCGGCGATGTCGTCTTCACACACCTCCTCCCGCAGCAAGCCTTTCTCGCCTGGCTCCTCTGAGGCGATCTGGGTTTCCTGTTCGAGCAACTGCTTCTGCAGCGAGGCCAGGGTGCCGTATTCCAGTTCCGCCGCTTTGTTGAGGTCGTAGCTGCGTTTGGCCTGTTCCACCTGCAGCTGCACCCGTTCGATCTCCTCCTTGAGCGAAGACAGCTCATCGATTGCGCCTTTCTCCTGCTGCCACTGGGCATTCAGGGAACTTTGCTGTTCCCCCAGCTCCGCCAGTTCCCGCTCGATCCGTTGCAGCCGCTCCTGGCTGGCACTGTCGGATTCACGGCCGAGGGAGAGCTTCTCCATCTCCAGCTGGAGGATCTTGCGATCGATTTCATCGATCTCCTCCGGTTTGGAGGTGATCTCCATCTTCAGGCGAGCGGCTGATTCATCCACCAGATCGATTGCCTTGTCCGGCAGAAAGCGGTCGGCGATGTAGCGGCTGCTCAACACAGCCGCTGCCACCAGGGCACTGTCGGCAATGCGCACGCCGTGATGCACCTCATAACGCTCTTTCAGACCCCGCAGGATTGAAATCGTGTCTTCCACCGTGGGTTGATCCACCAGCACCTGCTGAAAGCGACGCTCCAGGGCGGGGTCTTTTTCGATGTGCTGGCGGTGCTCATCGAGGGTGGTGGCGCCAATGCACCGCAGTTCCCCCCGGGCCAGCATCGGCTTGAGCAGATTGCTGGCATCCATGGCTCCACCGGTGGCGCCAGCGCCCACCACCGTGTGGATTTCATCGATGAACAGCACGATCTGGCCTTCCGAGGCGGTGACCTCCTTGAGCACAGCTTTGAGCCGTTCCTCGAACTCACCGCGGTATTTCGCACCGGCGATCAGGGCTCCCATGTCGAGCGCGATGAGTTGACGGTTCTGCAAGGCCTGTGGCACATCGCCATTCACGATGCGCTGCGCCAATCCCTCAACAATGGCGGTCTTTCCAACCCCTGGTTCGCCGATCAGCACGGGGTTGTTTTTGGTGCGCCGGCTGAGGATCTGGATGGTGCGCCGGATCTCCTCGTCGCGACCGATCACCGGGTCTAGCTTTCCGTCACGGGCGGCGGCCGTCAGGTCCCGTCCGTACTTTTCAAGCGATTCATAGGTCCCTTCCGGGTTCTGATCGGTCACCGTCTGGTTGCCTCTCACAGCTGTAATGGCTTCGTTGAGTTTGCTGGTGTCAACGCCCGCTTGGCTGAGCAGTTGCCTCCCGCAGCGGTCATCGTCGGCCAGGGCCAGCAACAGATGTTCGATGGCGATGTAGCTGTCACTGAATCCATCGCGGGCTGTTTCGGCGCGATCCAGGCAGCTGTTCAGGGAGCGTCCCAGAAACACCGATTCCGGTGGAGAGCCAAGACTGGGCTGCTGCCTGAGATGGTTGTCGACGGCCGCCTGGAACGTGCCAATGTCGACCCCTGCTTTGCTGAGAATGCGTCCAGCCAGACCGTTCTGCTGCAACAGCGCAAGCAGCAGATGCTCCGTTTCAAGTTGCTGATGCCTGGCGCTCTGCGCCAGTTGCTGGGCGGCGACGATGGCGGCCCAGGCTTGTTCAGTGAACTGTTCCGCCGTGGGTTGCATCTCGGATGCGTTTCAAACTGGGTTCACCGTATGGGGCTTGTTCCGTCTTCAGTGGGGGCAAACCGAAGCCTTGGGATCGGTCCTCACGCCAGGGGGCGGCAAACCGTGGTGTCTTTTTAGAGTTTGCCGAACTCCTGGATGCCCATGCCTGATCAGCCGCTGGTGAACTCCCTCGTCCAGCAGGGTTTGGCGCTGGCAGCAACGGCTGGCGGTGAGCTGGAACGCAGCTGTTGGATGGTGGTGCATGAGCACCACCATGGGGTGAAACCCACTGAGTACGACATCCGGGAAATTGACGAGGATCTCTATCTGGCTGTGTTGCAGGCGGCCAAGCAGGCCCAGTCCGCCGCTTGATCAGCCGCTGAGCAGCTCCCGTAGGAGCGCGCGGTGAGCGTTTTCGGCTTCGATGCTCTCCCGCATCTCTTTGGGGAGGTGGGCTTCAAGGATGTCCTGTTTTTTCATCTCCGTTGCATAGCGGCTGCTGAACGCGCTGAAGCGATCGAGATACGACCTTGCGACCTTTGGGGTGAGGGCAATCACCTCCAGAGCGTGTTTGAAGTGGAGGTAGGACACGGTCCACTCCACCAGCTCGTCAAAACTCTGCAGGCCAAGCGGGTTCTCAGGAAGCGTCATCGATGCATCGCCCATGGCTTCAACCAAAGCCCTTGGCTTTGGCCTTGGCCTGGGCCGTTAGGTCCTTCAACCGGCCGTTGAGCAGAACATCGCGTTCACGGTCTGCTCCCACATGGGGTGCGATCTCCACCCCAGCGCTCCGCATGGCCTGCAGCGCTGCTGCTTCCTCAGCTGAGCCCGTGTCACTGGCGAGGTAGCGCTCCACGGCCGCAGCCCCTGGGGCGTCAGCAGCGAAGTAGACCGTTCCCGGACCTCGCCGCTCGATGGTTTGCTGCCGCTGCCGGCGGCGCTGCTGCACGCTCGCCCAGAGCCGGCCTTGATTGGCGGTCATGAAGGCGTTCAGATCCGCGGCGTCGGTGTCTTCCGCCAGGGCCATGCTGGTGCCGTCGATGAAATCACTGAGCAGGGTGACAACGGCCATCAGGTCTTTGGTGGTTGCGGGGCTGTTGATTGGGAGGCTGTTGATTGCGAGGGATTTGATTGGAAGGGTGGTGATTGAAACGAGCGCTGGATTCGGCTGGTTTCGAACCAACTGGTGATGGCTGATTCGCGGGCGTCGTCGCAGAGATCCCGCTGGATCACATTGAAGCCGTGGCGGCGTGCCAGGGCCAACAGTTGATCGTTATCACGGCATTGGGCTGCATCACGCCGCAAGCCCTGGTGGTGCTCCACAGCCCGCAAAAAATCGCGAAGAGCTTCACGACTCATCGCCTGGACCAGCCCAATTCGGCCCGTTGTTCCACGTAGGTGGCCACCGCCATGATCTCCTCTTCACTCAGTTTGTCGGCATAGCTGGGCATGGCATTCAGCCCATCCTCGATCTCATGCTCCAGGGCCTCTAGCGGGGAGCTGGAGTAGGCCTCCACATGGTCGTTCAAGTCTCTGATCTTCAGTGTTCTGTTGGCGCGGATCACATTGCCGCCCCCCATGTGACAAGCCGCACAGTTGCTGTTGAAAATCTGCTCCCCTCGCTCCAAGGCGGAGCTTTCGATCGTGTCGATCGCCATCGCCGGAGCAGACAGCAGGCCTGTTGCGCCAACGATCAACAGCAACGTCAGCATCAGGCCTGATAGGCGTGCCATCGCAACCCCCCTCAATGCCCCAAGCTATCCATCGTTGCCGGCAAAAAAAAGAACCCCGGACTGTGGTTGATACACAGCCCGGGGCTTTCAGTTCAGTTTGAGATGTTCAGAGATTTCCTCAGAAATCCAGATATCACTCAACGATCACCTTGCCGACCATGCCAGCACCGCGGTGGGGCTCGCAGTAGAAGTCGTAGGTGCCAGCGGTGGCGAAGGTTTCCTCCCAGGATTCGCCGGGGTTGAAGGCGAGGTCAGAGTGGCTGTACTCGTCGTGGCCTTCGAAAACTGCGTTGTGAGGAGCCAGTTTGTTGTTGACGAACTTGACGGTGTCGCCGGCCTTGATGTTCACGGTGGCCGGCTCGAAAGCCAGCATGCCGCCATCGGTGCCGAGCTTCACTTCAACAGTGGCGGCTTGAGCGCTGCCGACGTTGAGGCCGATCAGCATCAGGAAGGCGCAGCAGGCGGCTGCAATGGTGCGGATGACGGAGCGCATGAAAGTGCTAGGTCGATGCATTGACCATACGCGCGGGTCTGGGGGTTCCGCGGTTGGGCAGGCCGGAATCGCTAAGAACTGTTGCCAAGTCAGGAGCATGGCTGCTGCCACCGAAACGTTCCGGTTGCGTCACCGGGTCATGGATGAAGTGGCGCTGGCGAATGCTGAACCGGTCCCATGCATTCACTTCGATGGGCAGCACGCTGATCAGGGTCTCAATCAGCCATGGCCAGAGCGGAATGCCGGGCGTTCGGGCCACACCGCGCCAGCGGCAGAGGGTTTTCACGGTGTCGTTCACCGAGATGGCCGGTTGTCCCATCACCACCCGACGCAGGGCGCCTTGCCCGGGTTCTCGGTTCGGTTCATGGGGGCGGGTGGCCAAGAGGCCGCAGATGCGGGCGATGTCTTCCGCATGGATGAAGTGGAAGCTCGCATCCACCCGAAGCCAGCGGGCCAGCCAGAGCCAACGGCTGACTTCAGCCAAACCTTCGGTGAGGTAGCTGGTGGGGAAGGGGCTGGTGCCGTCGACCCGTCCACCGAACACCAAGGTGGGAAACACCGCCACGACTTTGCTGGCCAGAGGGTGCTGCTCAAGATCCCTGAGGCAGCGAGCCTTGGTTTGGATGTATTCCGTGCCGTAGGCCAGAGCTTCCGGCAGGGGGCGCAGGTGCCGATCGAGCACGCTGGCCGTGGAGAAATAAATGACCTGCTCCAGTTCGCTGGGATCCAGAAGCGCCAGCATCCGTTTCACCGCTACCACATTCACCTGTTCGGCTCGCTCGGGGTCACCCCAGGCCGTGGCGGTGTGAATCACCCGGTTCACCGAGGCCAGTTCTTTGGCAAAACGGTCGGTGTCCCGCAGGTCCCCGACCAAGAGGCGGATGCGGGGATGGTCTGTTGGAACAGCGGTGAGTTTGGCCGGGTCCCTCAGCCAGAGCAGCAGCTCGGCATCTGAGTGGTCCAGAAGCCAGCGGGAGATGTACTGACCGACGCATCCGCTGGCGCCGGTCACCAGGATGCGGGTCAAACGACAGCCCCGAGACGGTCCATCACGCTCTTGCCGGCCCGGAAGAAGGCTTCACCGTTTTCTTCCGGTGTACCCGGCAGGATTCCATGGCCGAGGTTGAGGATGTGCTTGCGGCCGCGGGCCTTGCGCACGCAGTCATCAATGCGGGCCTCAATTGCCTCTGGGGTGCCGAACAGCAGGCCGGGATCCACGTTGCCCTGAACACCAATGTGCTCCGGCAGACGTGCCAGGGCTTCGGCCATGTCCACCGTCCAATCCAGCGAAACGATGTCAACTCCGGTGTTGGCCATCCGCTCGATCACGCCGGCGCTGCCGGAGATGTAGAGGATGAAGGGGGTGTCGGGGTGTGTCTGCTTGACCAGATCCACCACCTTCTTCTGATAAGGCGCAGCGAAGGTGTCGTAGTCCGCTGGGCTCAACTGGCCCGCCCAGGAATCAAACATCTGCACCACCTGGGCGCCGGAATCAATCTGATAGCGCAGGTAATTGGCGATCGACTCAGCGAAGTGGTCGAGCAGCTTGTGCAGGATCTCGGGCTCGCGGAAGGCCATGGCCTTGATCACCGCGTAGTTCTTGCTGCTCTTGCCCTCCACCACGTAGGCGGCCAGGGTCCAGGGGGCACCAACGAAGCCGAGAACAGCTGCTTCGTTGCCGACGCTTTGGCGCAGACGACCCAGCACTTCACCCACAAAGGGCATCGACTCGGCGGGGTTGAGGGGGCGCAGGGCATCCACCTGGGCCATGCTCCGGATTGGATCGCCGATCTGGGGGCCTTTGCTCTCGATGATTTCGAAATCGATTCCCATCCCCGGCAGGGGCGTGAGGATGTCGGAGAACAGGATCACGCCATCGGGCTTGAAGGCGTGAAACGGCTGCATGGAGATCTCATAGGAGAGATCAGGGTTTTCGGAACGCTCACGAAAGCTGGGGTACTTGTCCCGCAGGTCCCGGTAGATCTTCATGTAGCGACCGGCCTGGCGCATCATCCACACCGGAGGACGCTCCACCGATTCACCGCGCGCAGCACGCAGGAGCAGGGGTAAAGAGTCGCTCATCAAGCCCGGTCAGGTCAGCCGGAAACCTACCCGAATCGAGGCCTTGGCTAGAGCTTTACCCCCTCTTTGTCATCACGTTCGTCACACGATGTTGTCCGGCTCGCTGCTGCTCAGGCTGCGTTTCGGGTCGTGCTTGAACACCATCAGGCTCAGCGGCGGCAGGCAGAGATCCAAGGAGTTCTCGTAGCCGTGGATGCCCCACTCGTCCGTTGGTTTGCCGCCCATGTTGCCGAGGTTGCTGCCGCCGTATTTGGCTGCATCGGAGTTGAAGATCTCCTCGTAGAACCCAGAGAGAGGAACGCCCACGCGGTAGTGGGAGTGACTTTGGGGTGTGAAGTTCGCCACCACCACCAGCCAGGTGCCGCTGGCGCTTTCCCGACGCATGAAGCTGATCACGGAGTGGCGGTTGTCGTTGCAATCGATCCACTGGAAGCCGAACTGGTCGAAGTCGTCCCGCCAGAGGGCCGGTTCTGCCTTGTAAAGAACGTTGAGGTCATCCACCAAACGCTGGATGCCCTTGTGGGGTTCGTAGTTGAGCAGATCCCACTGGAGATCGCCCCACACATTCCATTCAGCCCGCTGGCCGAATTCCATCCCCATGAAGATCGTCTTCTTGCCGGGGTGCGTCCACATGTAGGAGAGCAACGCCCGGGTGTTGGCGTACTTCTGCCAGTCATCTCCCGGCATCTTGTGCAGGAGATGGCTCTTCCCGTGCACCACTTCATCGTGGCTCAGGGCCAGCATGAAGTTCTCGGTGTAGGTGTACCAGATCGAGAAGGTGATGTTGTTCTGGTGGAACTGGCGGAACCACGGGTCCAGCTCGAAGTAATCGAGCATGTCGTGCATCCAACCCATGTTCCATTTGAGGTTGAATCCGAGGCCGCCGCTGTCCGTGGGCTGCGTCACCATCGGCCAGGTGGTTGATTCCTCCGCGATCGAGAGGGCCCCTGGGAAGTGCTGGAACAGCACGTGGTTTGCCTGCTGCAGGAAGCGAACGGCTTCGGTGTTCTCCCGACCACCGTTCTCATTGGGCAGCCATTCCCCGTCGGGACGCAGGTAGTCGCGATAGAGCATCGAGGCCACAGCATCCACGCGAATGCCATCGATGTGAAACTGCTCGAACCAGAACACCAGGTTGGCGACGAGGAAATTACGAACCTCGTTGCGGCTGTAGTTGAAGATCAGCGTTCCCCATTCCTTGTGTTCCCCGATCCGGGGATCACTGTGTTCATAGAGATGGGTGCCATCAAAGAAGGCCAGGCCGTGGGCATCCTTCGGGAAGTGGCCCGGAACCCAGTCGATGATCACGCCGATGCCTTCGGCGTGACAGCGATCCACGAAGGCCCGGAATTCATCGGGCGTTCCGTAACGGCTGGTGGGGGCATACCAACCCGTCACCTGATAGCCCCAGGAGCCGTCGAAGGGATGCTCGGTGATCGGCATCACCTCGATGTGGGTGAAGCCCCTCTCCTTGACGTAAGGAATCAGCCGATCGGCGAGTTCGGCGTAGGTGAGCAGGCGAGCACCGGGTTTCATCTCCGCGGCGGGAACGGGCGTCCGAGGGGTGCCGTCGGGTTGAATCCAAGGCTCATCCGCTGAGGCGTGGATCCAGCTGCCCAGGTGCATTTCATACACCGAGATCGGTTGATCGAGCGCGTTGCTGCTGTCGCGCTTCTGCATCCAGCCCTGATCGGACCATTGGAATCCGCTTAGGCGAGCCACAACGGAGCTGTTGTCCGGGCGAACCTCGTGCTGGAAGCCGTAAGGATCAGCCTTTTGGTAGCAGTGGCCCTCTTGGGTACGGATTTCGTACTTGTAGAGATGTCCCTCCTCGAGGCCGGGGATGAATAGTTCCCAGATGCCCCCGACGCGTTGCTGCATGGGGTGGTGACGTCCGTCCCATGAATTCAGATCTCCAATCACGGAGACGGTGAGAGCGCTGGGCGCCCACAGACAGAACATCACCCCCTTGACCCCGTCACGCTCGGTGAGGTGGGCACCCATCTTTTGCCAGATGTGGTGATGGTTGCCTTCAGCAAACAGGTGGCGATCCATTTCGCCCATCCATTCGCCGCGGAAGGCCCAGGGGTCGTGTTGTTCGTGCACGATCCCGCCCCGCTCAACTCTGACCCGATAAGTGCAGCCGGGGTCTCTGTTGAGCTGTGCCTCGAACACCCAGGGGTGGTTCGGCGTTGTCATGGCGATCTCGTCGCCAGCCTGCAACAGGGTGACTGTTTGGGCTTCCGGCATCCAGATCCGCACGGTCCAACCCTGATCCGAGGGTTGAGGACCAAGCACCGCAAACGGGTGGTCATGGCGACAATTCGCCAACCGTTCGCCGTCCTGCACCATCCAGTCGAGGACTGCGGCGACACCCATGGGAGATCTGTGAATTGGGCGAGATGTTAAGCCCGATTTACGAAACAGATCCGCTGTTAATCAGACGAAGTCTCGGGAAATGTCGACGTTGATGATCCGACCGCTTGCGTCAAAGATCACGAACAGGTTGGTGGTGGCCTGGCCGAAGGCGACAGCCACCAGCACGAGCTGCTGATCGCCGCCTTGATGGGCGATCACAGCGTCCTTGACCTTGCGGAACCCACCTGACACCTGGCTGAGCTTGGTCCATTTGCGTTCCAGATCTCCCGGGGCCAACTCCTACTGGAGTTGGAGGGACATCTTGGATCGCGCGGCAATCCAGCGTCCTGCTGCCAGGTCGCGGGTGAAGTCGAGGGCCGTTGTCTCGATCGGCTGGATCCTGTCGCTCCACTTCCAGGCGAGCAGTTTGCCGTCCTCATCCAGCACCATCAGCACCCCTTCGTCACCGAATGCAGTGGTCACCACCGCATCGATGGTTGTTGTGTTGTAGCCAGGGGTCACGCTGACAACGCGGGCTGCATCAATGGCCGCGCGTTGGTTCAGGCGTGCCTGGACGCTCTTCACATCAACACTGGTCTGAACCGGGGCTGCGAGAGCGTCATGCATGACGTCTCCCTGGCGATTTTTGAGCGCCTCCAGCAGCAGTTCAGCCGCCGTTGTTGCTTGGGCTGGGGTGAGTTCGGTTCTGGTGAGTTGCTCCGCTGCTGCGGGACTGATCAACCCCATGGGAGCCGACAGAGCGATGGCCAGAAGGGCAGCGGAGAGCTACAAAGCACAAACGTCAGTCGAGCTTCAGTCTGCCGGAATCAAAGGGGTTCAGCTGCAGGGTGGAGCCAGCAAGTTTCAGTGTCAGCGTCACCACAAGATGCTCTGGACTTGGTGCTCCGCAGGGAACGGCATCGTGGCCAGGGTTGACGCCAATGGCGGGCCACGCTGCTGCGGCAACGGAGATCCTCAGTCGATCGCCACAAGCCAGGCTCGCGTGCAGCGGCTGGAGGGTCACGCTGCGCCTGGCTGGCTGTAACGCCTCCTCTCCGCGAACCCGTGCGACTCCCGTGCTCAGTTGTTCAACGCTGTGGGTTTCCGCGGGCAGGCGCGAGAGGCTGATGCAGAGATCAAACCCGGGCTGGTCCGCTTCGGCGTCCAGCAGGAGGTGCGGTTGACCTGACAGCAGCAGCTCATCAACCAGGGGTGCGGTGGTGAATGTCGCAACGTCGCTGCGTTGATCCACGGCCGTGCGCTCCGCCGGCCCAGGGGTTGTTCCGAGGTGTCCACCTATGGCCGGAACCGGTCGCCAGGGGTCATGAACGATGACCACGCTTCCTACTCCCTCTCCATCCGCCACAAGGGCACCGTCGCTTGGGTCGATGCAGCCCAGTCCATGGCTGCGCAGTCCCCATGACGCTGATCTACCCGTGTCCGGTGCGGGGATCGCATCCCACTGATGCTGGGTGATGTTCCAGAGCTGGTGGCTGGGCTGCGGTTCCTGCGGGGGGCGATCCTGCAGATGCTGTTGGAAGAACTGAAGCATCAGCTGCTGGGTTTCCGGCCACCACTGCAGATGGGAGGCAGGCCCGATGTGCAGGGATGGCTGCCCGCCGGCCGCTTGGCTGCGATGCCAGAGGTCCAGCAGACCCACCAGATGCGGATCCCACCATCCACCGATCAACAGCATCGGCCGCTGGAGCCAGCTCTCCGGGGCGTGATGAACCGTCCACTGCTGATCGTTGCTGGGGTCGTTGTTCAACCAGCTCCAGGCCATGCCTTCGGGGTCATGGCGCTCCAGCAGGGTTGGTCCGTCCCGCAAATAGCGGTTGTCTTCAAGGCTGCGGCGGATCTCCAGCCAGGCCGTTGCATCTCCGCGTCGCAGGGCCTGGAGGGCCGCCAGCTGCAGCCCCCATCCCAGGCCGAGGTGCCACCAGTGGGCACCGCCTTCACAACTCCAATGGCGTCGTTCGTCCAGGCCGGTCATCGCCGGAGCGGTGCACTCCGGCGGTGGGGCCGATTCCGCTGCGGTGAGCTGGGTCAGACCCTGATACGAAAACCCGTAGACCCCCAGGCGTCCATTGCATTCCGGTAGCTGGCGCACCCAGGCATGGGTGGCGGGGGTGTCGGCTGCTTCCTGACCAAACCCCCGGAAACGTCCTTCCGACTCTCCTTGTCCTCGGACGTCCTGAACAACCACCAGGAAGCCATGGGACGCCCACCAACTGGGGTGGGCGTAGGTGACGGTTGAGGCGATGCGGCTCCCGTAGGGCTGCCGCATCAGCAGGGCAGGCCAGGGGCCTTCGCCGCTGGGATGCCACAACCGTGAACGCAGCTCGACGCCATCGGCCGTCCTCAGCGCTGCAGACCGGCAGACAATTCCGCTGGTCTCAGCGGACATCGGCGCAATGCATCCCCACGATGTAGGTCATGAGGATTTCCGCATCCTGAAAACTCAGCTTCTCGCTGGCGGCGACCTGATTGATGTAGGGATTGGAGAATGGCGATCGGCCGTTGGCGTTCATTTGCCGGAACGAACGGCACATGGCCTTTGCTTTTTCAGGATTGCGTTTGACGCTGTTGAGCAAGTCCGAGTCAGCGGCAACCACGAGCAATGGTGAGCCCAGGAGCGCCAGAGCGATCAAAGCTGTGCGTAGGAGTTTCAAGCCCATAACAGGTTCATACGCAGGATTGGATGCCAAGGCAGGGTGACTAGGGTCAGTTCGCCAGTTGCCTGGCGCGGCGGATCCAATCGCCGGCCACCCGCAGATCCACCACGGCAGGCCGTTTGGTTCCAAGGCTGCGCTCCAGCCTTCCGGTCTGGCGCACGAGACGTTCAGGGGTGCATGCCGCCAGAGCGGCGGGCGTGGCGATGCCCGCATGCATCAGCAGCGCGGCGTCCTGGGGAGGCAAATCCAAGCGGCAGACCAAATCGGCTATGCCTCGCAGCCGCTTGAGGTTTCGGGCCGAAGCCTGGCCACTGCGGGCGAGTTGGCTCAGTTGCAGATCCGTTAGATCACGAATGCTGGACCAGCGCTGGATACCGGCCCGATCCAGTTCCTGTTGTTCCCTGCGAAACGACTGGGGGAGCTCCTCGATCGCATCGTTGAAGTTCGTCATCAACGCAAGGTCTTGCTCGCCTCGCCCAGGATGACGGGGCGTCCCAGCCCATCGCCCTCCGCCTTGATGCCCCGCAACCGCACCAGCACGGTGCTGCTGGAGCGACCTGAGCCGCGCAGGTTGCCCTCCAATTGCTCCAGGGTGGCTTGAACTGTTGTTGGGGCCAGGTCGGCAGGAACCTGTGCGACCACCAGGTCGTTGCCGTTATCGAACACGATCGGTGCCCGCACCGCACCCTCCACCACCACTGGCGGTGTGTAGCTCACGCCGAATGCCCAGCAACTCACGGCCAGCAGCAGGGTGAAGCTGCTCACGCCGACCAGTCGAAACCGAATGCCCCACTTGGCGAGAAAGGCAACTGCCGTTAGCGCTCCAAGCCCAAGCCCAGACCAACCCAGCCAGGGAGCGGCAGTAAGCAGCAGCTGATCGAAGGCCATGGGGTCTGGTGGACTGAAAACAGTCTCCTTATATTGCGCGAGATTCCGGGGAGACCGCCGCGTCTGATGGGGAAAACGCGGCGCAGGACCTGGTTGTTTGTTCTGGTCGGGGCTGGAGCAGCAGGCTTGATCGCCCTTGACCGCGCTGCCGAAGGCATCCTGAGCCGGGCGCGCCCCAGCTTGGAGCGCACGTTGTCGGGTCCTCTGGGCCACGACGTGGATCTTGGCCCTTACGAAGGACTTCGCCCCTTGGGCCTGGGGATCGCCATCGGGCCGAGTCGAATCTTGCCGTCGGCGGCGGATCGTTCTGAGCTGAGCCTGGCGGGGCTGGAGGTGGGCCTGGCCCCCTTGGCGAGTCTTCGGCGTCTGCAGCCGGTTCTGCAGATCACGGTGCACAGGCTGCGCGGTCAGTTTCAGGCCAATGAGGCTGGTCGGTACTGGACCTTTGGGCCACTGAGCGGTGACGGCACCCTGCCGCGACTTGGCGTGCAGTACCGGTTGGCCGATCCTGCATTGCTCCGTTTCGGTCCTGAGCAGCAGACCCTTGAACTCCGCAGTCGGGGCGCAGTGCGGCTCGGGGAGGCTTTTTTCAGCACCGCATCGGAACTTCGCTGGCTCGACGCTGAAGGGGTGCTGCGGCTCGATGGACAAGGGCATTGGGATCGCCCTCGCTTCAGGCTTCGAACGCGGCTGGATCGGCTCAACCTGAAACCGCTAGGGGCCGTCATCGCCCCTGCTCAGGATCTGGATGCCTCTGGAACCTTGGAGGGAGATGTTCAGATCGGCTGGGCCGATGGGTCGTTGAGCTGTCGAGGTGGGCTCAGCCTCAAGCGTCTCGAACTTGCTGCGCTGAACAGCAATCGCCTCAGGGTCGCTTGCAAGGGCGATCAACTCACGCTGCAGCCCGCAACATTGCGTTTTGGAGCCTTTGAGGCGCGGGCCTCAGGATCCGTTGCCTTGAACAGGAGCTTTGATCTCCAGGCTGACGTTCGCCATACAGACCTCAGCCCTGCAAACCGGGACCGGTTGAAGCTCAGGATCCAGGGCCCCTGGGGGGAGCCCCGGTGGAATGCCGATGGTGAGATCCAGCTGCCTGAGGCCACAGGGCTCAACACAGCCCTGAGGCTGGACGCTCAGTTGCGCACCCCCTGGTTGCAAGACCAGCAACCGTCTGTTGCCGTGGACAGACTCCGCCTCAGTGCCCCGGGACTGCGCTTCGGGCTGGCCGGGACGATTGGATCCCAATTGGATCTGCTCAGCACGGAGCTGCAGATCGATCCCCGCTTCTGGTCTGCGCTGCCGACGCTGCAGGCCGGACTGGGCCAAACCGCTCCGCTCCTTGGAAGCGTCGACGTCAGTGGTGGGTTGGCGTCACCGGAGCTGAGCCTGAAGCTTGGCCAGGCGTCCAACCCGTTGCTGGATGAGTGGTCGTTTCAGACCCGATGGTCCTCGCAGGATTCCGCTCTGGTGCTGGATCACTTCACCAGTCCGCTGTTGCGGGCGGAAGCGCGCCTTCCTGTGCAACTGGCACAGGGGCGGTTGCAAACCGGTGAGCTTCAGAGCGGCTTTGACCTCCAACCTTTCAGCCTCAGCCGTTTAACCCCCTTGATCGGTACGCCGCTGGGCGGGCAGCTGGCGGCGCGGGGTCGCGTGAAGGGTCCCCTGTCGGGGCTTCAGCCCGACATCAGCCTGATGCTGAATCAACCCCGGGTTGGTGCCTTGCAGGTTCCCGAACGCTGGCAAGGCAGCCTCAACGGTGAACTGGGCCGTGGTGCTCGTCTTGCGATGGCGGCCCAGCAGCCTGTCGTGCCCGGCTCGCTCGTGGCTGAACTCGATGCCGATGCTTGGCCCAAGACCGTGCTCTTGCGCCGGGGGGAGGGGCAGTTGCGGTTGCACGAGCTGGCTCCGGCTGGAGAGCAACGCCGCTACCGCTGGCGTGCAGCGGACCTCAACATCGATGGACTTCGTTTCATCGTGCCGCCGGTCAACCAGCCCAAAGCGGTGGCAGGTCAGCTCTCGGCTTTAGGGAGCCTTGCCATGGGCCCCCTCGCGATCCGTGGATCTGCCGCCATTTCGGACGCCTCGATGGCGGGGGTTGCCGTGCAGAGCCTCGAGCTGGAGGGTTCCCTCGGGGATGGGCGTTTTCAGGCCGATGCAGCACTGACGCCACTGCAGGGCAGCATTCGGCTGAAGGCCCATGGCGATCTGGGTGGCTGGATGCACAGCGGCATCGAGGCCGAAGGTCTGGATGTGACCTGGCTGACGCTTCTGGCCCGTCAGTTGAGAGGGAGCGATCTCCATCCGGGCTTGGCCCCAGGCCGTGCCGAGGATCTCGGAACCCTGTTCATCAACACCTTTGGTGGATCGCTTGATGGTCAGTTGCGAGCTCTGGCGGCATCGCGGCGGGCGCTTGAGGCCTATGCCCTGGCTCATCCCCGCAAGGGCCCTGAGCTGGAGCGTCTGGAGGGGCGGGTCAATCTGTCGGGAACGATCGACGGTCCTGATCCAAAGCGCCTGAAGGCCGATCTGATCGCCAAGGCCTATCTTTGGGTTGAGGGGGATGACCAGGCCAAGGCACTCCAGCTTGAACCGATGGTCGCCACGCTTCGCGGCCCGCTGCTCGGTGGTTCCGGTGAACTCTCCCTGCTGCAGGTTCCGATCTCTCTGCTGGTGTTGTTGGCTCCTGTGCCGCAGCAGCTCCGCGGCAGTGTTGGTATCCGCGGCCGCTATGACCTCAGCGGAACGGCTCCACTGCTGGTTTCCGATCTGATACTCGACTCCGCCAGTCTGGCGGGCCAGCCTCTGCAGCTGGAGCAGCAATCGGTTGTCGTTGAGCGTGATTTGATCCGCCTGAACCTGGCCCTGAAGGGAGGCGAGAGCAAGGAAGCCGTCACCGTGTCAGGAACGGTTCCCTTCAACCCCGATTCGGATTTGAACCTGAAGCTGGAAAGCCATGGGGATGCACTTGGCGTTTTGACGCCTCTTGTCGGGGATTCTTTGGCCGTGAAGCGGGGGAGCACCAATCTGCGGCTGTTGCTGCGCGGGCCGTTGAGCCAACCGCAAGCCAATGGCTTTGTGGTGGTCAGCAATGGAGATCTCAGCATCGGTGAACAGGAGCTGAGTCGGATCAACGCCTCGATCCTGTTCGATTTCGATCGCGTCTTGGTGCAACGCCTTGAAGCTGAAGTGGGCCGCGGCGGCTCGCTGCGCGGTTCAGGAACCCTTGGCTTGTTCACCCCCCAGAGCGGCGCTTCACCGCTCACCCTGCAACTCAGCCAAGCTCAGATTCGACAGCCGATCGTGCAGTTCCATGCCGATGGCGAACTGCAGGTTTCTGGAGCTGTGGTGCAGCCCGTCCTCTCCGGAAATCTGGAACTGTCGCGGGGCACGCTTCGACCCCAGTCAGGTTCTTCCGGACGTGCTCGGAGAAAGCAACCTCAAGGATTGATCCCCAGCGTTGAAAAGGCTCCTTCTGCTGCTGTGCAAGGTACTCAATCTTTCAAAACCCTTCTGGAGGAGGAGTGGGATTTCAAGGATCCTCTGGTCCTGATGGGACCAAACACACCCATCAATGGCCCAGATCAGCCGCAGCGGTTCATGCCAACGCTGCCCGCCATCCGCTTTGAGAACCTTCGGCTAGCCCTCGGGCCGGACACCAGGGTGCTGATGCCTTCGATCAGTTTCCAAGGGGGTGGTGTGGTGACGTTGAATGGCCCTCTCGACCCCTCTCTGCAGGCAAGAGGGGTGATCCGGCTTAATGCCGGCAGGATCTGGATTCCCCCTCTCGCTCCCCTCCGTTTGGATCCGCAGGAGGAGAATGTTGCTGTGTTCACGCCCTCGTTGGGACTGATTCCCTACGTGGATGTCGCTTTGCAAGCCAGGGTCTCCGACACCGTCAGCGCGGGCAACAGCGATCAGCTCACAAGCGCCAACCTTTTTGCTTCAAATGGCACTGGCAGCGCTCACGCCGCGGTTGGCCAGCTTCGACTGGTGAAGGTCATGGTTCAGGCCACTGGCCCGGCCAACCGTCTGGGTGACAAAAACAATCTTGTTTTACGGAGCTCACCTCCGATGAGCGAGCAGCAATTGCTGGGCTTGATCGGTGGCAATTCCCTGTCTTCTTTAGGCAGTACTGGTGGAGCCACGTTGGCCACGATGCTGAGCCAATCATTGCTCTCACCTGTGCTGGGTACCTTGACCGATGCCATGGGTCAGCGGCTGCAGGTGGCAATTTTCCCCACCTATGTCACCCCCGTTGTGAAATCAGAGAAGGAACGCACCTCCGGCCAGGTTGCACCAACACTTACGTGGGTCACGGAATTTGGTGTTGCTCTGACTGATCAGCTCGACCTCTCCCTACTGATGGCACCGAACACAACCGATGTTGATGTTCCTCCACAAGGAACTGTTTCCTATCGGCTGACACCGACCACGTCAGTCTCCGCGGCCATGGATGCCAATCGCACCTGGCAGAGCCAGTTGCAGGTGTTCTTCCGGTTCTGAGCCATGCCTACCGCGCAGGTGATTGGAGTGGATCTCGGGGGCACGGCGATCAAGCTGTCCCGGATTCGTGCTGATGGAACTGTGCTGGCAGAGGCGCAGTGGCCCACACCACAGCCCGCTGTACCTGGCGCCGTGACGATGGCCCTGTGTGAAGCCATTGAACAGATTGATCCTGAGCATGCAGCTGAGGCGGTCGGCATCGGCCTCCCCGGCCCAATGGATGCGGCGGCTCGGGTGGCCCGGGTTTGCATTAACTTGCCCGGCTGGGAGGACGTGCCGCTGGCGGATTGGCTGGAGTCCAGGCTCAACCGCCGGGTCACCCTCGCTAATGACGGCAACTGTGCGGTGGTTGGTGAGGCCTGGCTCGGCGCAGCCCGTGGTGTTGATGATGTTGTGCTGCTGACCCTCGGAACCGGGGTTGGAGGGGGGGTGCTTCTAAGGGGTGAGCTGTTTACTGGCCATAACGGCGCTGCAGCGGAACCTGGTCTGATCGGGGTTCAGCCCGATGGTCCGGCCTGCAACAGCGGTAACCGTGGCTCCCTGGAGCAGTTCGCCAGCATCACAGGTCTGCGGCGCTTGTGTGATCGCGATCCCCGCGAGCTCAGTGCAAAGGCAGATGGTGGTGATCCGGAGGCCCTGGAAGTTTGGAGCCGTTACGGCGAGCGCCTGGGCTGTGGCGTTGCTTCTCTGGTGTACGTGTTCACGCCGCAGTTGGTGTTGCTGGGTGGCGGTCTGGCGGGTGCCGCCCGCCACTTTTTGCCAGCGGTGCGCCGCGAGGTGGAGTCGCGGGTTCAGGCCGTCTCAAGGGAGGGGTTGCGGATCGAAGCAGCCTGTCTGGGGAACGGCGCTGGACGCCTGGGGGCTGCGCGACTCGCTCTGCAGCGGCTGAACGGGATGATGGCTCCAGATTGATTGCCTTGATGTCCAGCGTTCCAGAGCCTTCTGCTGCGTTGCTGCAGCGTGCCGCGGCTGTCCGCCGTGCTGCTGTTGATCTGGGGCAGACCGATGACGGCCAGAGAGCTCAGGCTCTTCAGGCGATGGCGGACGCGCTGACCGACCGTGCGGAAAGCATCCTCGCGGCCAACCGTGAAGACCTTCAACGCTCTGCAGCCGAGGGGTTGGCGCCGGCTTTGATGGCGCGGCTGAAGCTGGATGACAGCAAGTTGGCGGCGGCCATTGATGGCGTCCGCAAAGTGGCCAGCCTCAGTGACCCGCTGGGTTGTCGTCAGTTGCATCGGGAGCTGGATCAGGGCCTGGTGCTGGAACGGGTCTCCGTTCCGCTCGGGGTGGTGGGTGTGATCTTTGAAGCCAGGCCGGATGCGGTGATGCAGATCGCCTCGCTGGCGATCCGTTCGGGCAATGGTGCTCTGTTGAAAGGGGGCAGTGAGGCTCGCTGCACCAATGAGGCTGTGATGGATGCCCTGCAGGCAGGCCTGGCGGCCAGTCCGGTGTCTGCCGATGCCCTGGCTCTGCTCACCACCCGTCAAGAAAGCCTGGCCTTGTTGCGTCTCGATGGCCTCGTGGACCTGATCATTCCCAGGGGAAGCAACGAACTGGTGCGCTTCATCCAGGACAACACCCGCATTCCGGTGCTTGGCCATGCCGATGGGGTGTGCCACCTCTACGTGGATGCGGCTGCCGACGTCGACAAAGCCGTTCGGGTGGCGGTGGACAGCAAGAGCCAGTACCCCGCCGCTTGCAATGCCATTGAGACCTTGTTGGTGCACCGCTCGATTGCGCAGCCTTTTCTCGCCGCTGCGCTGCCGGCCTTCGCTGCTGTCGGGGTGCAGCTGCGGGGCGATGCCGAGAGCGTGGCTCTCGGGGTGGCGGAAGCGGCCACGGAAGAGGACTGGAGCACGGAGTATCTGGATCTGATCCTGGCGGTGAAGCTGGTGGACGATCTCGAGGCAGCCACCGATCACATCCGCTCCTATGGCTCGCGTCACACCGAAGTGATCCTGACGGAGGATGCCCAGGCGGCTGATCGTTTCCTTGCGGCGGTGGATAGCGCAGGCGTCTATCACAACTGCTCCAGCCGCTTCGCAGATGGCTTCCGTTACGGATTCGGCGCTGAGGTGGGCATCAGCACCCAGACCCTGCCGCCCCGCGGACCCGTTGGTCTGGAAGGGTTGGTGACCTACCGCTATCGGTTGCGCGGCGAGGGCCACATCGCTGCCGACTACGCCAACGGCAGCCGCGTCTTCACCCACATCGATCGGCCGCTCTGATGGATTGCATCGGTGTGAGGGACCTGCGGTTGTGGGCCCACGTCGGGGTGTTGGAACACGAACGTCGGGATGGCCAATGGTTCAGCCTTGATTTCAGTGTTCAGCTCGATCTGAAGGCTGCTGCCGTGGCCGACGACCTGAGCCGGAGCCTGGACTACGGCGTGGCCATTCAGGCCCTGCAAGGCTTGTCCCGGCAGGTTCGTTGCCTCACGATCGAGCACTTCAGCGAGCAGATGCTGGATCGGCTGGAAACGTTGTATGGGCCCATCCCGGTCTGGCTGCGATTGACCAAATGTGCTGCACCGGTTCCAGGATTTAACGGCCGCGTTTTCGTGGAACGCTCCCGCCATGGCGGTAGATCAGCCCTGTGAGCATCCCGTTGGTGCTGGTCCATGGTCTCTGGGACACGCCCCGCCTGTTTCATCGATTAATTCAGGGGTTGGACCAGCCCGATCGCTCGCTGCTGGCGCCGCATCTGCCACATGGTCTGGGTTGGATTCCCCTGCGGCAGCTGGCCTCTCGCCTCGATCAGCACATCCAGCAGCGCTTTGGTGCTGACACCAGGGTCGATCTTCTGGGGTTTTCGATGGGGGGCGTGATCGGCAGGATCTGGCTGCAGGAACTGGGGGGGGTGCAGCGCACCCGGCGTTTCCTAAGTGTGGGCAGCCCGCAGCAGGGCACCCTGGCTGCTCAGATGATTCCCCGCCCGCTCCTCGCCGGTGCGGCAGATATGAAAGTGGGAAGTCGCCTGCTGCGCGAGCTGAATCGCCAACCCGATGCCCTGGCTGGGGTCGAGTGCTCCAGTTTCTTTTGCCGCTGGGATCTGATGGTCTGCCCCGGCTGGAGGGCTGTTCTGCCCATGGGCCGGTGTGAGGAAATGCCGGTCTGGACCCATCAGCAACTGATCAGCCACCCCGCCGCGATTCGACGGCTCTGCAGCAGCTTGCGCGCCTGAATTCAGGCCGCGGCCACCAAGCCGGAATGGCGAATCAGGGCTTCGGTGCTGGCAGGACGGCCTCGGAAGGCTTCAAACACCTCAGACGGGGAGCGGCTGCCACCGAGGCTGAGCACGGTGTCGCGGAAGCGGGCTCCCGTTTCACGAACCTGATCCTCCTGATCCAGACCCACCTCCTCAAAAGCGGAGAAGGCATCTGCGCTGAGCACCTCAGCCCACTTGTAGGAGTAGTACCCGGCGGAGTAGCCCCCCGCGAAGATGTGGCCGAAGGCGCAGAGGAACTGATCCTCCGGGATGGGATCCATCACCGTGGTGGTGGCGGCGATCTCACGGCGCAGTCCATCTGGGCTGACGCCGAGTTCAGGGGTCCACTGGCTGTGGAGACGAAGGTCACTCAAGGCAAAGTGAACCTGCCGCAGGGTGGCGAGGCCTGCATTGAAGGTGCGGCTGCTGCGCAGCTTGTTGAATTCCGATTCAGGCAGGGGTTCACCGGTTTGCCAGTGGCGCGCCATGCCCATCAAGGTGGCGTGATCAAGGCACCAGTTCTCCATGAACTGGCTGGGGAGTTCCACGGCATCCCATTCCACGTTGCTGATGCCGGCGGCTTCCGGTTCCTCAACGGTGGTGAGCATGTGCTGGAGCCCATGGCCGAATTCATGGAAGAGGGTCTCAACTTCCTCAAAGCTCATCAGGCTGGGCGTGTCGCCCACAGGTGGGGTCTGGTTGCAGACCAGGTAGGCCACCGGCAGCACCACAGAGCCATCAGGTTTCTTGCTCAGGCCCAGGCATTCATCCATCCAGGCTCCGCCGCGTTTGCTGGCGGGCCTGCTGTAAGGGTCGAGGTAGAAGCCGGCAATCGGTGTGCCATCGGAGCGCTTCACCCGGAAGAAGCGCACATCGTCGTTCCAGGTCGGTGCCTCGCCGTCGGCGGCAACGATCTCGACGTCGAACAGACGCGTACAAAGGCTGAACAGTCCTTCGAGCACCTGCGGCAGCGGGAACCAGGGACGCAGCGCCTCTTGGTCCAGATCGAACCGGGATTGGCGCAACTTCTCCGACCAGTAGGCGATGTCCCAAGGGGCCAGCTCATCGGCTTCGGGGGCCTTGTGCTCCCTGGCGATGGCTTGGAGATCCTGCAGTTCTTGCTCAGCTGCTGGGTATGCCGCAGCGCGCAGTTCTTCCAGCAGTGCTTCCACCGCCGGAACATCGTCAGCCATCTTGGCGCTGAGGCTGAGGTCAGCCCAATGGGCATAGCCCAGGCGGGACGCTTGCTCGCGCCTCAGGGTCAGGATCTCCTCGATCAGTGCCCGGTTGTCGAGTTCGCCTTCACTGGCTCGCCCCACATGGGCGCGATAGGCCTTCTCCCGCAGGGATCGGTTGTTGGCGTGTGTGAGGAAGGGCAGATAGCGGGGCATGTCCAGTCCCAGCAGCCACGGGCCGGACTCCGCAGACGCATCAGCATCCCCTGCTTCACGCGCTGCGGCGGCCAGTGCCTCCAAGGCCCGTTGCGGCAGGCCTTCCACCTCATGGGGCTGGCTGAGTTTCAGGGTCCACTGCTGCGTGGCATCGAGCACGTGGTTGCCGAACTGGGTGGAGAGAGCAGCCAGGCGTTCACTGGTGCTGTTGAAGGCTGCCTTCTCCTCGCCACTGAGGCCAACACCGCGCTGCTGCATCGAGAGCAGCTCGGATTTCAGGATCCGCTCCTGGGTTGGGTTGAGCGGTTCGGAGGGATCGCTTTGGAGGGCCATCAAGGCCCGATGAAGAATCTGGCTTTGGCCAAGCCGGTTGCTGAGGCGTACAACATCCGGTTGCTGGGCGGCATGGGCATCGCGCAGCTCAGGGGAATTGCAGACGCCATTGAGGTGTGCCACCACACCCCAGCTCCAACGCAGCCGTTCGCCGATGGCCTGCAGCGGTTGCATCACCCGATTCCAGGACAGCTTCGAGGGTCCGGCGAGAGCTGTCTCAAGAGCCTGCTCGAGCGCAGTGAAGTCCTGATCCAGCTGTGCGAGCAAAACCGGGATGTCTGTGCTGACGAGCTCAGGGGAAATGGCCCGGAACTCGGGAAGCCCTTGGCCGCGCAGGAGGGGGGAAACAGTCGACATCTCAGCTGGCAATGAACTGCAGGGCCAGAGCGTTGGTGGAAGCTTCGTAGAGGTCCATGGCAATGCGGGGCCAGATGCCGATCACCAGGGTTGGCACCAGCAGGCTCAGGCCAATCACCAGCTCCCTGGGGCGCATGTCAGCGACGCTGGCCAGGGCCGGAATCCTGGGGCCGAAGAACACCCGTCGGCACATGGAGAGCAGATAAATCGGTGTGAGCACCAGTCCGATGGCGGCCAGCAGAACGGTGATCGATCGGAACACGGACGTGAAGGCTTCCTGGCTGGTGATGCCGAGGAACACGGTGATTTCACTGATGAAGCCACTCATGCCCGGCAGCGCCAGCGACGCCAGGGAGCTGGCCAGGAAGAAGGCAAAGGTGATGGGCAGCGCCTTGGCCAGACCGCCCATGTTGGGGATCGAGAGGGTCTTGGTTCGCTCGTAGAACACGCCCGTCACGAAGAACATCGCGGCTGCGATCAGGCCATGGCTCACCATCTGGAGCATGGCTCCGCTGATTCCCAGGGCATCAACGGCACCGATCCCCACCAGTACAAAGCCCATGTGGCTCACGGAACTGCAGGCAATCCTGCGTTTGACGTTGTCCTGGGCGAAGGCGTTGAGCGCGCCGTAAACGATGTTCACGATCCCAAGGATCACCAGGGCTGGCGCCAGGGTGGCGTGCGCTTCAGGAAGCATCTGCACGTTGAAGCGCAGCAGGGCGTAGCCGCCCATCTTGAGGAGCACCCCTGCCAGCAGCATCGACACCGGAGCGTTGGCCTCACCGTGGGCATCGGGCAGCCAGGTGTGGAGCGGGAACATCGGCAGTTTCACGCCGAAGCCAATCAAGAAACCCACGTAACACAACAGGCCGAAGCTGCCGCCGGGAGAACGGGCCGCCAGTTCCGTGATGTTGAAGGTGAACGTGTCACCGGAGAGGGCCAGTGCCAAGCCGCTGATCAGGATCAGCAGAGAGGCCAGGGCCGTGTAGAGGATGAATTTGGTCGCGGCGTACTGGCGGTTTTGTCCGCCCCAGATGGCAATCAGCAGGTAGACGGGAACCAGTTCCAGCTCCCAGGCCAGGAAGAAGAGCAGGAAGTCCTGCGACAGAAACACCAGGCCCTGGGCCGAGGCCTGAACAAGCATCAGGGCGAAGTACAGCCTTGATTTGCGCTGAACCGACCAGCTGGCCGCGACAGACAGGAAAGTGACCAGGCCGCTGAGCACCACAAGAGGTGCTGAAAGACCGTCCACACCAAGGGACCATTCGAGCCCGAGTGCTGGGAGCCAGCTCACCCGCTCCACCAGCTGCAGCCCTTCAGTGCTGGGGTCGAAGCGGGTGGCAAACACCCCCATCATCAAAAGAAGATCGACCAGAAGGACGACCAGGGTGATGATTTTGGGCGCGGGGGAAGGCTTCTCTTCGCTGCTCGGAACCAGTGGCAGCACCAGAGCTGCTGCCGCCGGCAACAGCACAATCAGCGACAACCAAGGGAAGGGACTGCCCGAGACAGCAAGCTCTGCTAACCCAGCATCCATTCTGTGTCTGCAATCTTTAACAAAGCTAACAGGGCTGAATGCCCTGTTTAGGTGGATCTACTCATCGTCGGCCGGTTGCCAGTGGCTGCCTGAGGTCTGCAAATTCAGCACCGGCGCACGGCTGGCGACCCCGGCAGCTTCCCAGGCTTTGACCATGGCTCGGCTGACGGCTGGGCCTTTGTCTTCCTCGCACAGAGCCAGAACGCTTGGTCCGGCCCCGCTGATGGCGCAACCCCAGGCTCCCGCGTCCATGGCGGCCTGTTTGACCTGGTCGCCGCCTTTGATCAGGCGCCAGCGGTAAGGCTCGTGCAAGCGATCGTGCATGCCGTCGGAGATCAGATCACCATTGCCGGTGCGCAGCCCTTGCAGCAGCAGTGTCAGGGCACCCAGGTTGACCACAGCGTCGCCAACGGGGATGGCCTTGGGCATGGCCCGGCGGGCTTCGCTTGTGCTCAGGCGAATCGATGGAATCGCCACGACGGCCTTCACGCTCGGCGTCCATTCGCAACGCACCACGCGCCAGCGCTGAGACGCGGCCTTGGCGGTCATGCAGAGGCCCCCCAGAAGGGAGGGCACAACGTTGTCCGGGTGACCTTCGATATCGATGGCCAGCTCCAGCAGCTTCTCCTTGGAGAGAGGCTCACCGACGAGGGCATTGGCTCCCATCAATCCCGCCACGATCGCCGTGGCACTGCTGCCCAGCCCCCGTGCCGGCGGCACGGCAAGACGCACCCGTGCCTCAAGGGCGACGGGTTCCAGCCCAGCCGCTTTCCACACCCGTTGGGCCGCTCGGTAAACGAGGTTCTCAGGCCCACCCCGGAGGTGACTGCCTTCAGTTCCCTCAATAATCAGCTCAAATCGTTCACCGCCCCCTTCGATCCGCCGCATCGCGAAGCGGTTGTTCAGATCAAGGGCTGCACCGAGGCAGTCAAATCCAGGGCCGAGATTGGCGGTGGTTGCCGGGACGTCCACGACCACTTTCTGACCGATGCGCGGCTGCGCCATCGCTGATCCTCTGCTCAGGCCAGTGTCCCACCTGACTCCGCCAGCATCCGGGCGCGACAGGCTGCACTGAATAGTCCGGCATCGGGATCGATCACCGCTGTGACCTGCATCCCTTCGATCAGTTCGCGGAAGCGTCCCTTGGCGCGCATCGCATTGAGAAAGCTGGCGGATTGCAGTCCTTTCAGTTGTTTTGATGCGGTCCCCCCGCCAACCCAGAGGCCTCCTGTGCAGAGTTCCTGAAGGGCAAGATCGCCTGCCGCTGAGCCATAGGCCTCCAGCCAAAGCTGTAGGGCGCGTTGCATCAAGGGATCACCCCCTTCAGCGGCAACGCTCACCTGAGCGGGAAGATCGTTGGAGCTGTTGCGCCGCCAAGCCTCAGCCACGCTGCGCAGGGGGTGCATGGCGGCATCGGGTTTCTGAAGCAGCCAGTGGGCCACATGCCCCAGGCCGGTGCCACTCACGATGCGTTCGATCGAAAGGCGGCTGACGCCGAGGTCTTGTTTGAGCCAGCAGGCCAGCTCCCATTCCGCTTCGTTGCGCGGAGCAAATTCGCGGTGCCCTCCTTCGCTCGCCAGGGCCACCAGTCCCTGTTCGCTCTGCAGGCCTCGCGCCATGCCGAGACCGGTGCCTGCCCCAAGAATGGCCAGGGGGCCCTTGTCTTGGTGGCCTTTTTGAAGGATCACCTGCTGATGGCTGTCGAAATGGGGCAGCCCGTAAATCAGCACGCCGAAATCATTCACCAGCTCGAGCTGTTCCATGCCCGCAGCCCGCGCCAGGTCGGCCTCCCGCAGCCGCCAGGGCAGGTTGGTGATCCTGGCCTCCCTGTGTCGCACCGGACCGGCAACGGCGATGCAGGCATGCGCTGGAGCCGGGAGATCGGCGGGGCGATTGTTGAGGAAGGCCTCGAGCATCGGCTCAAGGGATGGCCATTCTCCCGAACGGAATCGTTCCTGATGCAGCAGGCGCAGCTGGCCCGCCTCACTCCCGTAGAGAGCAAGCAGAGTCTTGGTGCCTCCCATGTCCCCCGCCAGGAGTGTGCTGGTGGCCATCCAGGGCTGCGGCAACTCCTACCAGCGTGGTTGGCTCAGGAAAAGAAGTCCAGTGGGAGTGGTCCCCAGGTGGTGCTTGGCGTGGTGTCGTCGTCACCGTGGCCACTGATCAGAATTCCTTCGCCAAGGCCGTGTTCGATCCGAATGCGGATCGTGCCTCCCTTCTGATTGGCTTTCAGGAAAACAGGGCCCTGCTCCTCGGGGCTGTCGACGAGCTCCAGCGGCTCCCACTGTTGGCTTTGCTCGAGGCTGCGCAGCGCTGTGAGGGCCTGCTCCCTGGACGGGGCCATGACTCCGATGGTGAACCAGCTGGCCTGGGCCATCGCCTGATCGAGTTCTCCTCGCAGCTCGTTTCTGATCTGGGGAGGCAACTCCGGCGCTCCCCGCAGACGCGCGAGATCGGCCAGGTGCTGCACAGGGGTATCCGTCATCGGTTCAGCTCCAGGCCCGCGGCGCGCTCGCTGTTGGCCATCTGGGCAGCACTGAGAAGGTCGGCAACCGCTGTGACCCCGAGGTCACCGTCCCGTCGGCTGCGAAGGCTCACGGCGTTCTGCTCCGCTTCCTTGGCACCGATGACCGCCAGCACGGGGATCTTCATCTGTTCGCCGGTGCGGATCAGCTTGCCGAGGCGCTCACCGCTGCGGTCGATCGTGGCGCGAACACCAGCTTTGGTGAGTTGGTCCAACACCTGTTCGGCGTAGGGCTGCACCTCGTCGGTGACCGGCAGCAGACGCACCTGCTCGGGGGCCAGCCAGAAGGGGTAATCGCCGGCGTAGTTCTCGGTCATGATCCCGAAGAACCGCTCCAGCGAACCGAAGATGGCGCGGTGGATCATGATCGGCCGCTGCTTGCTGCCGTCGGCGGCGATGTAGTCGAGCTCGAACCGTTCCGGCAGATTGAAATCCAGTTGGATCGTGGAGCACTGCCACATCCGGCCGATGGCGTCTTCGATCTTGAGGTCGATTTTCGGGCCGTAGAACGCACCGCCGCCCTCATCGATTTTGTAGGCCCAACCCTTGCGCTCCAGGGCTTCAATCAGTCCCTTGGTGGCCAGGTCCCAGACGGCGTCATCGCCGATGGACTTCTCGGGGCGGGTTGAGAGGTTGATCTCGTAATTGCTGAAATCGAAGGCGGAGAGAATCCGTTCGGTGAGATCGAGGATCTTCAGAATCTCGTCGCTGATCTGCTCCGGCAGGCAGAACACATGGGCATCGTCTTGGGTGAAGCCCCGCACCCGCATCAGACCGTGCATCACACCGGGCCGCTCGTAGCGATACACCGTTCCAAGCTCCGCCCAGCGGATGGGCAGTTCCCGGTAGCTGCGCAGTTTGCTGGCGTAGGTGAGCACGTGGAACGGGCAGTTCATCGGCTTGAGCTGGTACTCCCGTTCATCCACCTCCATCGGGCCGAACATGCTCTCGGCGTAGAAGTCGAGGTGGCCTGAGGTCTTCCAGAGGCTGATGTCCGCCACGTGGGGGGTGTAGAGGAGCTCGTATCCGCCCTCGAAGTGGGCCTGGCGCCAGAACTCCTCGATCAACAGGCGCATGCGAGCACCGCGGGGGTGCCAGAACACCAGACCAGCCCCGGCCTCATCCTCGATCGAGAAGAGGTCGAGGTCTTTGCCGATGCGGCGATGGTCGCGGCGAAGCGCTTCTTCCTTGCGACGTTTGTGTTCCGCCAGCTGTTCCGGGGTTTCCCAGGCCGTGCCGTAGATGCGTTGCAGCTGCGCTTTGGTTTCATCGCCTCGCCAGTAAGCGCCTGCCACGCTTTCCAGCTCGAAGGCCTTGGCATTGAGTTGGCCGGTGTGATCCACGTGGGGGCCAGCACAGAGGTCCCACCAGTCCTCACCAAGGGTGTAAAGGGTGATCGGCTCCTGCAATCCTTCAAGAATCTCGAGCTTGTAGGGCTCGTTCTGGGCTTTGATTTTTTCCTCGGCCTCGTTGCGGCTCACCTCAACGCGTTCGAGAGGCAGCTTCTTGTTGATGATCTTGATCATCCCCTTCTTGATGGCCTTCAGGTCGGCCTCGTTGAAGGGATCGGGATTGTCGAAGTCGTAATAGAAACCTGTTTCCGTCCAGGGGCCGATGGTGACGCGCGCCTTGGGAAACAACTGCTGCACAGCCATGGCCATCACATGGCTCATGGAGTGCCGAATCTTCAGCAGTTGATCGCTCTCGCTGGTCTTGGGCAGAACCACCGGTGCTGAAGGGGCTGGGGTGGTTGCTGCAGCGCTGCTCACCGGTTCAGGTTCAGGGCCCGCCATCCTATGGGCGAGACCCGAGGACATCAGGTGGGTGAGTCAACCAATCAGGAAGCTGGCGCGCTGTTGGATGAGTTGCTGGCATCCCTGCTCGATGACTTCGAGCATTGGTTTCAGCGCGGTGAGGAGCTTCTGCAGGCCTGTCCGGAGGAGGTGATGCCGTTTCAGGAGCGCCGACGCATGCAGGAGCGGCTGCAGGAGGGCAAGAAGGCCATTGCTGCAACACGCTCCCTTGTGGCTGCATCAACGCAGCCCATGGCGGTCTCGATGGAGGTGATGAACCCTTGGCACGGCTTGGTCACCGAGGTGTGGGGCCTGGCCGCGAGGTTGGGGTCGAACCGTTCGCCTCAGGCCCCGAGCTGATTGCGCAGCTGGCGCAGGTTGCTGCTGTAGAAGCTCGCCAGGTCCTGAGGGCTCTTCACCGGTTGACCGTAGGCGGAGCGGCCGGTCCAGGTGGGGAAAGATGCCCATTCGGGAGCCAGCTTCGCCATGGCGTTTCTGGTCAGCCCTTTCCGGTCAATTTCCTTGAGAGCACCGCGACGCTCAACAAGGTGCAGAGCGGCTTGATCCTGGTGCCTGGGCTCGAAGCTGGACAGCTTGAGCTCCTTCGCCACGCCCTTCCAGGTCTTGGGCAGGAATTGATAGGCCCCCGCTGCGGCGCTGGTGTAGCGCTTCACGATCACCCGCTCGGGATGACGTGAGAGGTCCTGAAACTGCCCGCCGCCATAAATGATCCGGTAGCCCTTGTCTTCACCGTCTTTCCAGGTGCCCTCGGCATAGCGAATGGTGTTGAGCAGGGCGCGTCGCTCGGGTGTCAGCTCGTAACGACCACCCTCTTTGCCGGAGGACAGGGTGGCGCGGCTGCTGGTGTTGCGGCTGCTGGTGGCGCTTTGCTCAACCTGTTCTGCGGGCGCCTCTGTGTTCTGGAGAGGCTGTTTGGCTCCTGCGGACAGCACCAATCCTGCGGTCAGGGCTGCACCGACGACAGGCCGACTCCAACGTGTGGCTGGGCTGAACGCAGAAAAAAGGCGATGCACGCAGAACAATCAGGTGGACGATCACAGTGCTGGCCCACGAGGCCTGGACGCGAGATCGGCGCCTTAGGGGTTGACGCGTTGTCTGTGCTGTGTATTTGCAGCTGAGAGAAGGCTGAGAGTCTTGCGAGACTCGCCTCTACGGCTGACGTTGTCTCCCTCAAGCCTCAGGGGCCATGGCTTGAGCCCATGGCCGTCGCATTGATCAGAGCAGCTAATGCTTCTCTTTGTTGCTGATCAGGCTGGCCGGGCGAAACCCAAGGCATCCCGAACCCGTTCAAGCGTGGCGTTGGCCACGGTTTCGGCCTTCTCACGGCCTGTTCTCAGCACCTGATCGAGCTCTGTGGGGTCCTGCATCAGCTCCCGGTAGCGGGCCTGGATGGGTTCCAGCGCGCTCACGGTGGCTTCGGCCAGCAGCGGCTTGAACTGTCCCCAACCCATCTCGGCGCATTCAGTGGCGGCCTGCTCCCGCCCCTTGCCGCTCAGGATTGCGTAGAGCCCAAGAAGGTTGTCGGTTTCCGGTCGATCGGGGTTGCCGAATTCGAGGCCACGCTCTGGATCGGTCTTGGCGCGTTTGATCTTTTTGGTGATCAGCTCCGGAGGGTCCAGAAGCGTGATGCGACTCCCCTCGTTGGGATCGCTCTTGCTCATCTTGCTGCGACCATCTGTCAGGCTCATCACCCGTGCCCCCTCCTTGAGGATCAGCGGTTTGGGCACTTTGAGCACCGGCGTGTCCTTGCTGCCGAAACGGGCATTGATGCGCTGCTGGGCGATGTCGCGCGCCAGCTCCAGGTGCTGCTTCTGGTCCTCACCGACGGGCACCAGGTCAGCGTCGTAGAGAAGGATGTCGGCGGCCATCAACACCGGATAGTCCAGCAGGCCCACGGAGACGTTGTCCCCCTGCTTCACCGCTTTCTCCTTGAACTGAATCATCCGCTCCAGCCAGTTGAGCGGCGTGACGCAATTCAGCAACCAGCACAGTTCGCTGTGGGCTGCCACCTGGCTCTGCACAAACACCGAACAGCGTTTGGGGTCCATGCCACAGGCCAGGTAGAGCGCTGCTGTGGAACGGGTGTCCTCAGCCAGGCGGCTGGGGTCATGGGGAACGGTGATGGCATGGAGATCCACAACACATACAAAGGTGTCGTGGGTCTCCTGCAGATCAACCCAATTGCGGATGGCACCCAGCCAATTGCCGAGGTGCAGTGCTCCGGTCGGTTGCACCCCGGAAAGAACCCTTGGCCGGCTCATCAATCAGGCCTCGGTTGCTGCGGTGTTGGTGTCGTCGCTGGAGGTTGCTTCTGATTCCACCACCGGCTCCACCACTGGTTCGGCCTCCGGCTCGGCAACCGGTTCAGCTGCAGCCTCCGGCTGGGGTTTGGCTGGTCGGGCAAAGGGATTCGGACGGGACCCACGGCCACCACGCTCATCGTCAAATCGGCGGCCACGACCACCACCATCACGACCACCACCATCACGCCGGCCACCTCGGGCAGGCTGATTTTTCTGCTGTTCGATCAGAGCGTCGAGTTGGCCGTCCTCCAGCATTTGGCCAAGGCTGCGGACCGCGAAACCCAGCACAGCCACGGTCGAGCGGAGATTGAAGGCCTCCTGCAGGGCCCGGGCTGAGCGCATTTCGTTGTCACTCAGGCGAATCCGGAAGCCTCCGCCTTCACGGCCGCCACCACGGTTGCCACGACTGCGCTGACCATCTCGGCCGCCGTCTCCCTGTCCCGCCTGTTGTTGGGGATCGCTGTAGGAATCACTCATGGCCCATGGCCTGGAATCAGGCGCAAGTGTGACGCATCACCGGGGTTTTTTCGGTGATCCAGAGCAGCTGGTGGCATTCAACGCTGTTCTTCCGAGCCAGCACCAGCATCGGAACCACCGTGATCCCCCGTTCAATCCGTTCGCGATAGCTGCTCACCAGTTGTCGGTACCGCTCGGCTGTCCAACCGTGGATGGCCGTGTCACGACTGTTCCAGTAGTCCTGCAGCGCTCTTTGGCAGTCCTCGATGCCGAACTCCCGCCAGCAGCTCTGTTGGGCCAACAGTGGATCCATCCCCTGCTGCAGCAACCGCCGGTAATGCACCAGTTCCGGGGCTTCATCACGCCCATCCGGAGGGAGCCAACGATGCAGCTCGGTCAGGGGAGTTCGAGACAGCCGCAGCCAGCAGCGCTCCCGCAGCAACACCGGCAGTTGCCACGACCAGCTCTCGGCACGACGGACTTCATCGAGCACCTCAATCAGCCCCCGCTGCTGACGCTCGGTCAGTCCAGCGAGCGCCTGGGTTGTGGTGTCGACCTCAGCCATGGGCGCCGGTGTAGGTGATCCCGTCCTCCACGTAGTCCTTGGGTTCCAGATGGATGGTGCACCGCACCGGCCCGAAACTTTCGTCCAAGCGCTCTTCCACCTCTTCGGTGATCCGGTGCGCCTTGGTTAGGTCGTCTGCGTCGACAACCATATGCATTTCGATGAACACCTGCTGGCCCAGAACGCCCCGGCTGGCGATGTCGTGGCAGTTCAAGACACCGGCGGTGGCCATCGCTTCGGCATAGATGGCTTCAGGTGCAACCGCCATGTGGTCCACCAGCCAGGGCAAGGTTCCGCGCAGCACCTGCCAGCACACACGGATCAGCAGGAGTGCCATGGGGATGGCCAGCGCAACGTCGAGCCAGCTCACCTGCAGCCACACCGCCCCGGCCATGCCCACCAGCACCACCACGGTGGTCCAAACGTCGCTCGCCGCATGTTGAGCATCCGCTTTGAGCAGGTTGCTGTTCAGCCGCCGACCTTCCCGCAGCTCATATCCCGCCAGCAGGAGGTTGAACCCCAGCACCAGCGTGAGCAGCACCAGCTCCTGACTGGTCACCCGGATCGGTGGCAGGCCCTCGAGCAGCCTTTCCCCCGAACGCAGCAGGATCTCAAGGGCTGTGAACAGGATGAAACCAGCGATGCCCAGGGCTCCCACCGCCTCGTATTTGCGGTGGCCGTAGGGGTGATCCCTGTCGGGGCGCGGATCAGACAGTTTGTTGGTGACCAGTCCCGTGAGGCTGGACAACGCATCGGTGGCGCTGTGCATACCATCAGCGATCACCGCCAGGGAACCACTCATGGCCCCCACCAGAAGCTTCAGCAGCGACATGCTGATGTTCAGGCCCAGGGCCACCATCAGAACCCTGCGCACCCCCCGGCGGTTGTCGACCATCGCATTGGGATGACTGTGTGTCACGGCTGACTCCGGCCTGTTCCCAACTTATGGAGAACTCGTGTTTCTGGCCTGAAGTTCTGGTTTCAGGTGGTGGGTTGAGCTAAGAAGGGCCACTGCTACAGCAGCCGTTCTGTTGAAACTCCCGGCTTCATGGCCAGAACTGGTGATGCCACCGTCGTCGCTGCTGCGGCCGTTGGCTCTGGCTGGAGCTGGTCTGCTTGCTGGACAGTGGCTGGTCAGTGATGTGA
Organism: Synechococcus sp. N26; assembly: GCF_900473975.1. NCBI lineage: Bacteria > Bacillati > Cyanobacteriota > Cyanophyceae > Synechococcales > Synechococcaceae > Synechococcus > Synechococcus sp. N26. Next base: position 65,871 of record NZ_UCNM01000010.1, read on the forward strand.
TGCATGTTCCCGGCGGGGGGCTGGGGCTGCTGGCCGCCGGTGGCGTTGTGATCTGGCTTGGCCGCAAGCCAAGTCAGCCGCGGTTTGCGGCGCCGGTTTCCCTGGATGGATGGATCGCTCGGTGCCAGGAGGTGCTGGATCAATTCGCACGTTTTGAGCAGCAACACTCTGCCGATCTGGCACGTCGCGCTGAACTGAAACGGGTGCTGGACCGTTGTGGTCCGGTGCGCATGGCGATGGTCGCCTTGGGGGGCTCTCAGGGACCGAATGAGGCAGACCTCAGCAGCTCTCTTGCTGGCCCGGCGCCGGTGACGCTGTCGCTCTGCCATCCCCTGACCACCGACGACGGCAGCCGTTCCTGGCCCGGCGGCCTGCTGGATCAGGATCTGATCCTGTTCAGCCTGCAGGCGCCACTCCTGGCCTCGGATCTGCTCTGGCTTCAGCAGGTCCCGGATGATCAGCCGGCCTGGCTGCTTGTGTCGACCGATGCGAAGGACGCATCCACCAATGCCGTCGCGGCTGTTCGGGACGATCTTCCCGAGCGCTGGCGTGAGCGGATCCTGGTTCAGGAGTCTTCGATGCAGCTGCGCACTGCGCTGGCACCGTTGCGCCGTTCGCTGAAACAGGCTGCGGTGGAGACGCGTCCGCGACTCCTCGAGGACTTGCATCGCCGTTGGCAGCGTGACCTCGAATCGCTTCGGCGCGAACGCTTTCTGCAGATTCAGCAGCGCACCCAGTGGGTGGTGGCCGGGTCGGTGATGGCCTCCCCCATCGCCAGCCTTGATCTTCTGGCCGTGGCAGTGGCGAACGGTTTGATGATCAAGGAGATGGGAGAGATCTGGGGAACATCGCTTCAGCCGGATGTGCTGAGGGAAGCGGCGGCGCAGCTGGCTCGGGTAGCCCTCGCTCAGGGCGTGGTGGAGTGGACCGGACAGACCTTGCTGGGGCTGGCCAAGCTGGATGGGGGGAGCTGGCTGATCGCCGGTTCGATGCAGGCCCTCAGTGCGGCTTACCTCACCCGTGTGGTGGGACGCTCCATGGCGGATTGGCTGGCGATCAATGCCGGCGTTGACGAGCTTGATCTTGTGGCGTTGAAGCAACAGGCACCGTTGTTGGTGGCTCGGGCTGCAGAGGAGGAACGGGTGAATTGGAATGGCTTCGTTCAGCAATCCCGCGAGTGGTTACTTCATGCAACTTCATGAATGCTTAGTAAAGCACTTAATGAAGTTTTTTTGAGACCTGATTCTGATTGTTGAGTTGTCATGTAACGGAACGTTCCGTCCATACACTTGATCCACCTGTCCCTTTTTTTAGGGAGAGGTTCATCCGTCTTCTTTTCTTCCATGTCCACCGCAATTCGCAGCGGACGCCAGAGCAATTGGGAAGCCTTTTGTCAGTGGGTGACCGACACCAACAACCGCATCTATGTGGGTTGGTTCGGCGTGCTGATGATTCCCTGCCTCCTGGCGGCCACCATCTGCTTCACCATTGCCTTTATCGCCGCTCCCCCGGTTGATATCGATGGCATCCGCGAGCCCGTCGCTGGCTCCTTGATCTACGGCAACAACATCATCTCCGGTGCTGTTATTCCGTCTTCAAACGCCATTGGCCTGCACTTCTACCCCATCTGGGAAGCTGCTTCCCTCGATGAGTGGCTGTACAACGGCGGCCCTTATCAGTTGGTCTGCTTCCACTTCCTGATCGGCATTTCCGCCTATATGGGTCGTCAGTGGGAACTCTCCTACCGCCTGGGTATGCGCCCTTGGATCTGCGTCGCTTACAGCGCTCCGCTGTCTGCAGCGATGGCTGTTTTCCTGGTGTACCCCTTCGGTCAGGGTTCCTTCTCTGATGGCATGCCCCTGGGCATTTCTGGCACCTTCAACTTCATGTTGGTGTTCCAAGCTGAGCACAACATCCTGATGCACCCCTTCCACATGCTGGGCGTCGCAGGTGTTTTCGGCGGCAGCCTGTTCTCCGCCATGCACGGCTCCCTGGTGACCTCCTCCTTGGTGCGTGAAACCACCGAGGCTGAGTCCCAGAACTACGGCTACAAGTTCGGCCAAGAGGAAGAGACCTACAACATCGTGGCTGCCCACGGTTACTTCGGTCGCCTGATCTTCCAATACGCCTCCTTCAACAACAGCCGTAGCCTTCACTTCTTCCTGGCTGCCTGGCCTGTTGTAGGCATCTGGTTCACCGCCCTCGGCGTGTCAACCATGGCCTTCAACCTGAACGGCTTCAACTTCAACCAGTCCATCCTTGATGGTCAGGGCCGCGTCCTGAACACCTGGGCTGATGTGCTGAACCGTGCCGGCCTCGGCATGGAAGTGATGCACGAGCGCAACGCTCACAACTTCCCCCTCGACCTGGCTGCTGCTGAGTCCACTCCTGTGGCTCTGCAGGCTCCTGCCATCGGTTGATCTGGATCAACCTGTTCCCTTTGGAGCAGCCAAAACGATTCAGATCAACTGAATCGGAAAGCCCCCTCCTCGGAGGGGGCTTTTTGTTGCTGTGTTGGCTGTGAAGGTTGGGCGGCGCATCAGGCCCCTTCAGGGCACCAGCCGATCTCCTTCTCCAGCCGTTGCATCCATTGATGGCAGCGGTGTGTGAGGTGTGCTCCTTGGGGGATGCGCTGTTGGTGGTGTGCGCAGGCTGGCTGGGTAACCCCTGCCTCAGCAAGGGTGTGTTGAAAGTGCTGGCAGGTGAGGCACACCATGAGGGACCGGCTCGGTCGGAGTTGGCCTGATCCCATCGGTGGCCAGGCGCTTGGCGGAGGAGCGTTGACGATGCCCATACGCGTTTTATTAGTAACTATGTACTACTTGCAGTCCTTTTGGTTGTCAACGTGGTGTTGGGGAGAATGGAGTCATGAGTGAGCCTCGCCCCACCCTCCAGTTCGATCTGGACCTTGAAGCTGTTCGCCTGCTCCACCGCTCGGTGAGCTTTCACCTTGAGAAATGGCCCGGGGGGCCAGATCCCAGAGAGCAGGAGGCCCTGCAGTCGATGAAGACCTTGCTCACGGCAGCGTTGCTTGAGTTCAGCCTTGACCAAGACGGTCAGCGCTGAAACCTGCTCCCTTCACGGCTGAGCAGGGAAGCCGCGACAGCGCTGCGTTGGCCGCTGTACAACGCATTGAGTCGGTTCAGGCCTGGCTGGACTGCATCGCCAGCTGTTGCATTAACGATGGAAGAGAACTGGGCTCCAGCAGCTTTGGTTCCTGCGTTGTTCTCTTAAGCCGTTGTTCCCGTGGGTTGGTTGATCGCCCTTGCCATCGTCGTGGTGCTGTCCTGGCTGGGATGGCGTTGGAATCAGCTCGAATGTGCTGAAAGCCGCTCCGTCAGCGGTCGTTTGGTGAAGCGGATGCGTCGTCATTCGCGGCGACGCAAGCACCATCACTAGGCCTTCAATCAGGCCATGGGCATGCGACAACCCAGTTGAATCGTGCCTTCGTCGATCAACCGGCCAAGCCGTTGGGCGACAGCCTCCTCAGTTCGTGTGAATTGATCCTGGCGGGCGGTCACCCACGCCATCTCTCCGTTGGTGATCACGCCGGTGGACATGGCTTCGAGAAAGAGTTCGCCGAGTGTCATGACACTTGTGCCGTTGCGATCACGTTGATGGGACTCCGAAGGGGGTGCATGACCTGCTCACCTTTCTTCATGGCAAGGGGTCAAGGATGGTTTGGAGGGCTCGGTTGATCTGATCGCTGAGCTGGGAGCCGGCGGGATTGAGGCGGATCAAGCTTGTGAATCCTTCGCTGAGGTCGGGCCTGTTGGGAGGTTGGCTCAGCGTCATGTGCATCGCACGAATCACGGCTTCTGGAACGCACCGTTGGCGGCAGCGGTTCCAGACCAGACACTGATCCAATGGTGTCTGCAACCACCAGCCGGTCCATGGCAGGTGCTGGCCCCCCATGCTTCGCTGCATCAACCCTTGGCGCCAGTTGAGTTGCGCATGGGTTGCATCCACTAGCACGTTGTCGCCATCGGCGATGGCGCGGTCGATGACGCCATGCAGATGCGGTTCCAATTCAGACCAAGGGCCCTGCACATTTGCATCACCCCACAGCTGTTCCCTCAGCACGTCATTGGCGATCACCCGTGCAGGGACCAGCGGAGCGAGGATCGCCGCGAGGGTGGACTTGCCGCTGCCTGGGGGACCGATCAACAGATGGCCTTGGGGCCGTGGTTTAGGCAACGAAGCGTTTGTAGAGCCAGCGCACCAGTCCACCAATTACGGGCACTGGAGCAAACGTGGGGCCGACGAAATCGAAATAATCGCGGTGGTCCCCGATCTTTCCATCTGGATTGAAGCGGAGCCGGGTCGCCCCGGGGTAGATGAACTCAATCCCTTTGATCTTGAGGCCCATGCGCCATTCAACAAAGGCTGTTTCACCGTTCACCACCACCGATTCCGTTTCCAGGAACACGTCATCACAGCGCTGCATCAGACCGTCCTGGGCAAGGATGTAGGCGTCAATGCCCTGCCGTTCCTGGGTTGGATCGGTGAAATGCACGTCACTGGCATAGACGGCTTTCCACTGCGCAGCTGTGGGGCCAGGCGCGCCGTAGGGCTTGGTGAACAGGGCACGGATCTGTTCTGCGTCCAGCGGAGGATGAAGCATGGGTGTTGTCATCAGAAGTCGGCGCCCACCTGAGCTGTCATGGTCTCGGCCCAGCTCACGCTGGGAACCAGGCCGAGGCCGAGAAGTCCAGCCGTGGCGAGGAATGGATGCATGGCGTCAGTTGAAAAACCCCTTGGACTGAAGCCAGAGGCCGATGGCGACCAGGGGCCCGAAGCCGGCGATCAACACCGTGATCTTGAGGCGCAGCGGTGACACCTGGGGTTTGGTCTCTCGAAGAGCCATGGCAAGGCACGAAGGCAAGTGAACCTAAACGCTGTGCTGCGTTCGTGCCTGCTCAGAGCTCGTACTCCTCTTCAAACTGCTCAATCAAGCCCTTGTAGAGCGCCAGAAGGCCCTCGGTCTCTTCGCAGAATCCGTCCGTTGTGTACTTCGCGATCAGATTCACCACGGCACTGCGGATTTGCGTGAAGGCGCCGAGGTACTCACCCTGGATGTCTTCATCGCGGATGTCGTTGATCAGCGCGCCCACCAGCTCAATCTTGCGCTTTGCAGCGGCCATCTCCGCTTCCATCTCTTTGTTGAGCTTGCGGCGTTTCTTCGGCATCCCCTCAACCGGTTCAATCAGCGACATTACGGGAGCCGCAGGCCTTCCTCGTTCGAGCGACTTCCCCTAGCGTCGGGTTCGCTCGACCCTTGGCCTTGTGAATCGGACCTTCCGCGGTGTTGCCTACGTGTCCGTCTGGGTGGTGATCTGGGGAACGGTGGCGTCCTTGATGGACTGGATGCTGCTGACAGGTGAGGTTTACGAAACGGCCAGCTCTGGTCAGGCGGTGACGTTCATCGCCTACGGGGCCGCAACAGTGGTGTTGGCCACGCGGTTTTCGGGGCGTTTCCTTGCAGACGCCGATTCAGAGGCTGCGGATCAGGAGTGATCCGCCCATCAGCAGCGCCAAGATCTCGAACGCTTGTTTGACCAGGCGGCTTCCTTTCACCAGGGAATAGTGGGCCCCCAGGAAGCCTCCGATCAGCGAACCCAGCACCAGCGGTGGAAGCCAGTCCCAACGGATTTCACCGCTCAAACCCAGCACCAGCGCCCCGGTGCCATTCCACCCCAGGCCCACCAGCACCAGGGTGTGAGCAACGGCTCTGGCGTAGCTCAGCCCAAACCAGCGCACCAGCCACAGGGTGACGAACAACCCCGTGCCTGAAGTGAGGGAACCGTTGAGAACGCCAATGATGAACAGCCCGCAACTGCCAAGCCCAACGGTGCGAGCTGTAAGCGGGTAGGGCTGGTCTGTCGTCCCCAGATCCGGTTTCCGGGCCGAATAAACCCCCAGCCCAAGGGTCAGCAGCCCAAGGCTCGCTGTGGCCACTTGATCGGGCAGCGCAAGAACCATGCTGGCTCCCACAAACACACCTGGAAGACCGGCCGCCAACACCAGCGCTGAGCGTTTCAGATCAAGACTGCTGGCACGCCAATGACGCCCACTCGCTCCCAGCCCCAGCGCAACACTGGCCACCTTGTGGGTGGCCAATGCCATGGAGAAAGGAAGGCCCAGAAGGATGAGGGCGGGCAGTTGCACCAGTCCTGCCCCCCCTCCCGCCAGAGCCGAGAGGGCATTGGCGCCAATGGCGATGCCCAGCAGGGCGATTTGCATCAGCAGTTCGGACACACTCAATCTCGTGTCAGGAAGGCGATGGGAACTGAAAAGGTGATGATGCGGTGGGGATCCCCCGGAAGAATGGCAACGCAGGCCACTTCACGATCAGCGTGAGCCTCGCGGGACTGCACCACAAAGGCTGTGGCGTCTTCGATGCTCCACATCGGGGCATCACCACAACGGCGTTCGTCCCTGTAGGCCTGCCAGACCTCGCAGAACGCCTCCCCATCCTCACCACTCTTCATTTCTGTCAATGCCTGTTCCAGACCCACGTCTTCGAACCGTTCGAACAGGCGCACCATCAACGGGTGGGCAATGGTGGATGAGGCCTTCAGGGTTGAGTTGATCGTGCCGATGGCACTCACCATCAGCTTTGGTTTGGAGCGTCGTGCATCGATCACCCCCACAGGCAGATTGAGATCCCAGCTTGGGTGTCCGCTGACGGCACAGGCCAGATCGAATAGCCCCAAGCTGCATTGCTTGATCAGGCTCTGAATGGTCTCTCGATCCATAGCTCAGTTCCGCGTGGCCCGATTCACCGTTTGCGTTCCAGTGTTGCCAGGATGGCCGTCGGTTGATGCCGCTGTGGATGTCCCTGGTTCAGATTTACCTTGATGCCGTCACCCACCAGGTGATCACCAGTGAAGAGCTTGCCTATGTGGCCGGCCATCAGGAGCAATTTGATCGAACCGAACGGAAACTCACTGCACGGCTTGAACAGTTGATTGGCGCAGGGAATATCAGTGTTGGAACGCGTTGATTATCCGAACAAAAAGCGTTGAAGCCGTTTCAGGAATTGGCGCAGTGGCTTTTTGTCACGGCTAAAAATCTGCCGCTCATCTGACAACATCGCGCGACTCCCCCGATCTGCGCTTCTGATAGGCGGGAAAGCCTGTCCCGTCAACCTTCACGGCAGGGCAACCACCCCAGACCAACTCTGCAGAACGTCAGGTGCGCCTTGGGTCAGGGCGGCAACAGCACTGGCTGAGCCAATTCCGATTCCCACCACAACTCCTACGGCGAAGACAAGCAGCCCCGTCAGAACGCTGCGTTCGGAAAATTGCATCCACTCAACATCAGCCAACCCGACTTTCCTGCGGCCATCGTCCAACGGCCACTGTGGTGTCACAGGACGTGATGGGGCCCGGAGCGGATCTGTTGTGTGGTTTCGGCCACAAAGGTAGATCTACCGACTGATCGATCGGGGTGGTCTTCGCTAACAACCGAATGTCAGCCAGATGACAGTTTCAGTCATGAAAACGATTGACGAGCACATCCAGAAGGACCAGGAGGAGTTCCTTAAGGCCCTTTCTGAGCACAACGAAGGCAAGGTGCGTCATCTCACGGAGGAGCTGCAGTGGCTGTTGGATCACAAGAAGGAATTTCCTGATGATCCCCATGACCCCTCACCCCTTGAGCTGTTCTGCGAGCAGAACCCCGATGAGCCCGAGTGCCTGGTCTACGACGACTGAGTAGAAGTACCCATTCCTTGCTCCGCCCTGGCGCGAAGCCGCGTAACTACACGCAACTTATTTAAGTTGTGTGTAGTCGATGTGTTCTGTGGTGATTCGCGCCATTCTGACCCGCCCCATTGCCGGCGATCTCGGTCTGCTCCTGCTTCGGGTTTTCACCGGCGCGCTGCTGATTCACCACGGTTACGAAAAGCTCGCCAATATCGAGAATTTTGCAGATGCATTCGTTCGCCCTCTGCATCTGCCCTTCCCGATCCTTCTCTCCTACGTCGCAGCGTTCTCGGAGGTGATCGGCAGCTGGCTGTTGATTACTGGCTTGCTGACGCGGATGGGAGCCTTGGCAGTCGCCGGGACCATCTCCGTCGCCATTTATCACGCCATCGTCACAGCGGGCTTCAACATCTATCTTTTGGAGCTTCTTGGCCTTTATTTCGCGGCTGCCGTGGCCGTTCTCGCCTGCGGCCCAGGTGTCTTTTCCATTGACGAGCTCATCGCCCGCCGCCTTGAGCCCGACATGCAGTTTTCCGCTGCGGAAGACACGGATTTCGCCGCTGGCGAAGCCGCTGTTCTGGAAGAAGCCGTGGCCAGCCGCTGAACACCAGCGTGATCAGATTCAAAAGCCCCGCCATTGCGGGGCTTTTTTCATGGCTGGCGACGGTATGGGCGAAAGACGCGTCAGAATCATCGAAGTTGGATCAACGCGATGAAAGAGGTCAGCCTGCTCGAGATGATTGGCCGTTCTCTGGCAAAGGTTGCAGCAGGCGCTGGTGTTGCAGCAGTGCTGATTTGGCTCACCTACGTGATGCTTGATGTTGGTCATATGCAGTCGGGCTTCACCCTGCCCCAATCCAGTTACTGAACTCAGATGCAGTGGAATGATCTTGAATCTCCGGTTCTGATCATTGCTTCGCTGTTGATTGTTCTGCAGGTTTGTTGGATTGGAGCTGTGCTTCGGCGCAACCAACGCAGGCGCCTGGGGGAACCCCTCAGTGCCACAGCATTTCAACGCGAACTCCAGCGGATTTTCTCAAGAGCGAACGGACTGTCCTGAGCCATGAAGCAACTTCCAGGTCAACAGAGCAGAACCCTGCCGCGATGGCTGAAGACGTTCATGGCAGGTGCAATCACCGTGATTGCCACCATTTGGCTGGTGTCGTTGCTCCCCTTTCTGCTTCTCGCAGCCTTGGTGCTTTCAATCGCGCTCATCCCAATCACCCGTCGGCTGAGACGGGAGATGGAAGAGGCTGGATTCAGTGTTGATGAACCCAGGTCGAATGTTCAGCGCCCTGATCTCAACATCACCCCCTGGCACCGACAGATTCGCAATCTCTGGAGAGACTTCAGCTCTTGAACAGGTCGTTAGCCATTGAGCGATAACGATCAAGAGAACTGCCTGCGCGACGAGAATTTGTGGGCACACTTTGTCCAGGCAACAGGTTCAACGGAGCGAAATTCACCAACGTCAGCTCTGAGCGCTGCTTCTGTTCGGCTGCCAGCAATTCGGCAATGGCTTCTGCTGTGGTTTGTGCGGGAGCTGCGCTCTCCGAAATAGCTTCGGTGGTCTCCACCGGCTCGGTCATGAGAGATGTTTTGGCCTTGGAGGTGCCGAGGGGCCACAGAAAAACCAGACTCAGCAAAAGAGCAACGGCAGCCGTGAGGGTGCCGGTGAGTCCAAAGGCCAAACCCTGAAAATTCCACAGCAACCCGGAACCCGCCATGCCGAAGGTGCCGAGGATTGCCAGCATCAGGCCGAGGAAGGATGCCTGTGGTGCCTTGAATTTGAGCGGCTGGCTGGCTTCAGGGACTTCAACGGGTGAAAGTCGTGGTTCAGGCCGAAGCAGAACAAAGCTGATTCCCAGCAGAACCAATGCCGTAACCGTGCTGCCAAGCCCCAGAGTGCGGCCCTGAAAATTCCAAAGCAAACCACCGCCGGCAAGACCTGAAACTCCGAGGGTTGCCAATGCAAGTCCGCTTAAAAAAGGAAGACGATTGCGCATGGCTCAGTTGCTCCGGTTTTGCATGGCGGCGTAAGCAACGGCTCCGCCAGTGATCACAGTGAGGAGGCCTGTGGTGAGTAAGAAGCTCACCAACATGGCGAATCCAAGAACAGATCCCAGGAGGGACATCTTGATTCGCAGCAATTTCGACTTCATCAACAACACCAACAGCAAGACCACGGTGGTCTTCAAGCCAGCGATTTTTGCCGCACTGATCGGGCAAAAAGGATTGATCAACACCATTGACTGGTCTTGGTCTTCTTAAGCATTTATGAAGTCTGGCGAAAACCAGAGCGCACCGTGAAAAGAGCACCGAGAAGAGGGCACCGTGGCGTGACGTGGCGACCTGATCCGCTTTGAGCGACGGATGGGCACAAAAAAACGGGCCCGAGGGCCCGTTTGCAGCTGACGTGTCGTGCTAGCTCAGCGACGACGGTTGCGTGAACGCTGCTTCAGCTTGCGCTTGTATTTCTCAACGGGGGTCTCGTGGTGACGGATCCGACGCAGATCAGAAAAGATGCCAGCTTTGGCGACGGAGCGCTTGAAGCGCCGCAACGCGGATTCAATACCTTCGTTTTCGCCGACAGTGACCTGACTCATCCGTTCCCCGAAAGAGAGCAATAAACAACAACTTTACCAGCCGCCCTCTACCCCATCCCCCACCACCTGCCCGGGGTGGGATGGGTCTCTTGCATGACGCTTGTTGAAGAGATCGTGGCGCGTCCCGGCTTCTGCTTTGGGATGGGTCCATCACTCCGGCAGGCCCCTGTCTTGACCCTCACGCACTGCCCCCTGTGCATTGGTCTGGCTGTTCTTTCGGCCGTTCGATTTATGGCCCACTGCGTGATGGCCGTTCAGCTCGAACGCAGCACGGCAGGGGAGTCAACCCATCCCGCCATGCTGCTGGGCACTCTGTTTGAGCTCTAAAGCAGTTCCGCCTCAGGGATCGCTGGGATCAACCAGCTGCAGATAGGCCGTATCGGCGTTCTGCAGGGCTACATCATCGTGATGAGCGTCAACGCTGTAGATGAGGTGAAGCAGGCGGCCGCGATCCATGCCACGGTCGGCCACGTCTTTCCAGAGGCGTGAGCTGAGCTCCGCATCACGCCATTTGAGCTGGGCATTGACCAGTGCCCGCGTCATCGCGATGTAGCTCTGCCGGTCGTTGCGCAGCCGGTCTTCGGAGAAGCTGTGTTGAGTTGCCGGCTTGAGCAGATTGCGAATCGTCTGTGAGGCCGCCTTCAGCACCTTTGGCATCGTCGTCGTCCGACTCAGTTCAGTCTGATTCGGTCGTCTGGGCTGACAACGGAGTGAAATGCCTATGCCTGGATCAGAAATGAGTATTTGAACTCACTCCAGCGGGACGGTAGTGCTGATGACTTTTTGTGAAGTCAAGCCCGTTAGATTCAATTAGCTGTTCTTAAGCCCGTGGAAATACTTGTGATGGCGGCCGTATTTGTGCCCTTTTCTGCCCTCGTGATGAATTCATTTTCCGGTGATTCGGAAGACGATTTCGATTTCCTCTGAATGGAAGCCAAGCTCCTGGCGATGATGGCCTTTGGTGCCGCTGTTATGACCCTTTGGGCTTGGTTGATGGCAAATTTGCCGCGGATGGGGTCTGACAGGAGCAAGCCTGACAACCGCCGTTGATGCGGTAAGGCGCGAGGTGTCCACGCAGGCAAGTTGTGCCGCGGAAGAAGAGTCTTTGTCCCAGTTCTCGTGCGTGAGCATCGGTGAGTGGCAGGGAAAGCCAGCGATCAGGCACTTGACCCTTCAGCTGTGATCTGGCTTCCAGCGCTGCTTGGCGGCGTTGTTTTTCCTCCCGATCGTTTTTGCGATAAACCCCTTCAATTTGAAGTTCGCGGGAACAGGTTTCACAGGCATTCACGGTGGGCTTGCGGCGAGCCGTGTTCAGCGACAACTTGTCGCTGGGAACTTCCCGCTCGGCCCCGCAGCTGCAGCGGCACCACCAAAAAGCGTTTCCTGCTTTGGTTCGCCGTTCGGATGCGCGCACCACGGTGAGTTTGCCGTAAACCTCGCCAATGCGGTTGCGTGGACTGGAGGGCATGGCTCAGGCCGATTTCTGATCAGGAGCGTTGTTCAAGTCAGCAAACTTGGCTGCCATCGTTGGATTGCGTCGGGTCAACTTTTTAACGGTCACATCCTGTGCCTTGTCATTGGCAAGCCTCAGGTTTCGATCAGCACCCATCAGGGCATCCTTGGTTTTTTGGAGGTGATCGATCGACTTATCGATTTCATCGATTGCCGTTTGGAAGCGTCTGGAGGCGAGGTCGTAGTTGCGTGAGAAGGCTGTTTTGAAGGTTTCGAGGTCGTTCTCGAAATTGGTGACATCAATGTTCTGTGCTTTCACCAGAGCTAGTTCAGCCTTGTATTCCAGAGACTTCATTGCTGCATTGCGGAGCAATGTGATGAATGGAATAAAGAATTGTGGGCGAATGATGTAGGTCTTCGGGAAACGATGAGACACATCAACAATGCCTGAATTGTAAAGCTCATTTTCAGGCTCCAGCAGGGAGACGAGCACCGCATACTCGCAATTTTTTTCGTTTCTATCTTTATTTAGCTCTTTGAGAAAGTCTTCGTTTTTCTTTTTGGTGGCCGTTGTATCAGCCTCATTTTTCATCTCAAACATGATCGAGATGATTTCGTTGTTGTGGTCGTCCTGGTCGCGGAAGATGTAGTCACCCTTGCTTCCACTGCGCGCGTCGTTGTCTTTTTCGAAATAGGCCTTGGGGAAAGCCGCTGCACGAATCCTGTTGAATTCGGTTTCGCAGTGTTGCTCAAGGGTTTCTCCCACCATTTTGGTGGAAAGCCGCGCCTTCATGTCGCGCAAGCGTTCAATGGCCTGATCCCGATCACTGAGCTGGGCTTCGTAGCGATCTTTCAGTGATTGAGATTCCAGTTGATGCTTCAGTTCCGCTTCCTTCAAGCCGCTTTGAAGTGCATCGCGTTGCTTCTCCACGGAACTGACCGCTTCATTCACGGCCAGCTGGCGCTGCATGGCTCCAGCCTGGAGCTTCGCCTGCAAATCCCTCACTTCACTGTCTTTTTGTAGCGTCATCGCCTGCATTTCTTTGGCGAATTTGGTTTCAGCCAGGCGTAGTTCTGTGGCCTGCTGCTCACGAATCTGCTGGAGTTCAGCTGCAATGCGATCACGCTGCTTCTCCGCTTTGTTCACGGCATCTTTAATCGCCAGTTCCTGATGGATTGCACTTTGCTTGAGTTGGGCCTCAAGCGTTTGCATTTCCCTGTCTTTTTTGGCAACGGCCAACTCGATGGCATTGCGTTTGTCCTGTTCGGCGAGGGCCAGTCGTTTGTTCAGTTGCTGTTCAAATTCATGATCCCTCACCTGTTTGAGGATGTCGGCATACCCGGCCTCATCCACCTTGAAGGCGGTATTGCAGTGAGGGCAAATGATGTCGTGCATGTCTGACGATTTGTGTTGAACGTTCGCGCTACGTGCTGGGATTTTATCCGGCTCTGGCTAATACGAGATCAGCCCACGGTTCATGCCATGCCTGATTGGATCGATCCACGTTCGCTGCTCGACACGGTGATCATCTTGAGCATCGTGGCCTTGGCCGCCATCGGATTCGTGGTTGGCATCAAGGAAATGATCACCGATCTGAGCAAACTGCGTCGCGCCAAGGTTTAAGCGGCCTTCAGCTCTCCAGTCCCGACCGCAGCGCCGCCAATCGTGCGGCGTTCACACCAAGATCCGAGTCGCCGAGACGCGACTCGGACCGTGCCTGGATCCGTTTGTTGTCGCGATCAGCGAACAGCTCCAAGTCATCCACAAAGCCAAAGAAAGCGCTGCTGGCCTCGGCATGCAGGTAGGTCTCGGTTTGATCAATCACAACCGTCCGCGGCGACTCCTGCACCAACCCACTTAGCTTGCTGAAGTCCGCCATCGGGTCGGAGCTCGCCCAGGTTTGGCTGGAACAGTGAGCTGTTGTCGGGCAGTCGCGCAACGCCCCGTTGCTCACGCCGAGATCCGCAGGGACGGGGCCAGAAAGATGGAAGAGCATCAACACGGGGGCCAGTAGGCCGGCAAGGAAGGTCACTGGTCTCTGCGGGAACGACCGCCCCAGTTCAGCATCCAAAGCCAGATGCCGATCAGGGTTCCAACTGGTAAGGCGATCACCGCCAACTGGCTGATCACGAACTGGCGCACCTTAGGATCCACGGTTGCGCTGGTGAGGGGACATGCAGGCAAGACTCGCGTCCCGTTCGCCATCATGGAGCGCATTGCTGGGCAACGATGACGAATCCGGGTTGGATTGTGCTCGCATGGTTGGTGGTGGCGCTGGCGTCTGCCCTCAAGTTTTGGTCGATCACGCGCCACTACCGCGACAAAACAGCTCTTTCCCGTGGGCAAACCGTTGACGAAGCACGTCAGCGCTTGGAACGACGCTGGCGAAACGACAGCAAAGTGTGATGCTTATTTCTCGGCGATCACCCAGGCCGTGGCAGCTCTCTGACGCACATAGAGATCTGCGAGTTCCCGTGCCAGAGCTTTCAACTGGTCAAGATCGTCGGTTTCGTTGATGGACCGCTTGATCGCTTCAGCTTCGAACTGCTGAGGCAAGCTCAGGTTCATGACTTCCAAGCATGTCAACCAACTGTAACGAAGCGTTATTTCTTGTGTGGGAAGGCTGCTGCCCGTGAGCGGGCAATCTCCTGCTGCCAAGCCAGAAGCAGATCTTTGCTGATCTCCTGAAGCTGTTTCACGTCAGTCATTGAATTGATATCGCGACTGCGCTGTTCAATGTCGAATTGTTGGCCAAGTGTCAGAGCGATGGGCTCCATGGTGACGTCGGCAGGATCAGCTCAAAGTATTGACTAGATCCTGCGTTGTCGTAACAACGGGTACGTTTTATCCCTGCTGTGTGCTGTTCCGTACTTGGTCTGGATGAAAGAACATTAACCCTCGTTCTTGCCATCGTGATGTGAAGCAAGCGCCGGTCGCTAAATGTTGACATCGAAGGCGATGCCGTTATGCATTGCTTATATTTTGAGGGTGATGCAGGTAGAGCTTTGGACGGTTCTGGACAAAATCTCGAGCGCCGTTATCACCTTGAAGTTTGGAGGGAAACGGTGTTCTGGATGCAAGCGCGATGTAGCGACCTGCAGGAGCTCGATCGCGAGGGCGATGCCGCTTCGATTTATATGGAATTTCGCCTAAAAGGTGTCGGCTGACTCGAAATCAGTTCTGGGATTCAGCGACGGGCAGGGAAACAGCCACTAGCAGGGCAATTCCGATCTCCGTGGTAGCGATCAGCAGCTCGGTAACGATTCCCATGCTCAATTGCGGTTCTCGTCGATGGGTGGCATGTCACTGGGACGCATCAGGGCAAACACCACAGCAGCAGTCAACACGATGCCAATGCCCACCATGGCGATGATTGCGATTGTGTAATCACCCATCAGGTGCGACCAGCTCTCATCACGTTACACGAATGTAACGCTCTGTAAAGCGTCTCTCAGCTGGTTGGAGCCGTTGCCGTTCTCTGATTCAACAGCTCCTCTCCGCGGCGATGGATCTCCTGGGCATAGTCGGTCCAGATTCCTTGACCCCAGTAGCGAAAACAACTGGTTTCCAGCAGCAGCACATGCAGCAACGCTTCCTGATAAGCCCTGGTCCCGGTGGTGGTGGGGTCTGCGGCGACTGAGCGGTCGAACAGCGCATGAAACTGAGCGCTGAGTTGATTCATCGGGCCCAGCACGTTGGCGTAACCCTCAACCCAGCTCAGGTCGTTGGTCCAGGACGCACCCTCCATGCTGAAGCTGGTGTCGTCAGCCCTCAGTTTGCTGATGGTCTCTTCCATCGCTTCGGCTGAGGCGTTGTTGTCAAGCTCTTGCCAAAGGCGGTGTTGTTGTAACGCCTGGATGGTGGGGAAGTGGTGGCGATTCACTCCCTTGCGCTCCAGGGCCTCTAGGTATTCACTGCCGTTGATGGCCACGGTGCCGTTGGGGTTGTCACGAATGTGGTGATTGGCCTGCCGGAAAGCCTCTGGGAATTCATTCATCATCACCCCACCGTTTTCTCCGTCGGCGATCTGGCTCACCAGGGATGGCAGCGCAACGTCACCAAGACGTTGCCGTTCGCAACCCAATGCCTCGTAATAAGGCTGCATCTGGCCCACAAGTTTGGTGTCAGACCCCTGGGTTTTAATCAATGCCGTCATGCTGATCTCCTCGCCTCGACTGTTTCTGGCGAGAAGTTGATTGGGAATGAAGCATTGGCTGCGCGGCAGTGGACTGCCGTCCATGCGTTCAACGCTGTGCTCTTGCACCAGAAGCCACTGATATCCAGCTTCTTTGAGGGCTTTGATGAATTCGAACAGGGTGTCGGGATGGTTGGGCAAAGCCATCTCCGGCGGTGAGAACCCCTTGACTCGCTCCAGGGCAGCGCTGCCAAAACAGGCCTCGAACTGCTGTTGCCAGGCGCTGATTTGCAGTTTCAGGTCTGGGATGGGTGTGGATGGAGCCACGGCATGGCTCCAGAAGGTTCCAAGCCACTCCACATGTCCCTGCATCAAAGGGTCACAGGCGAGGTAGTGGAGTGCATCGCCAATGTCGCGGCGCCCCATCTGCTCGATTCCCCAGAGCAGATTGCCCGAATAGTCGAGCATGATTCTTGGGCTGCAGCCTTCGTTGATCAGTTCCGGCAACAAGTCGGCAAGACGCCGATAGCAGTGGGCGAATGGTTCGGCGTTGTGGTTATCACCCTCGTTGGGGTGATCCAGCATGTACTGGAGATGGGAGATCAAGCTCTTGTTCGCTCCCGCCGGCACCGTCGGTTGGTGCATGTGGAGAGCGCAGGCGAAGCCGGAATGCAGGTGTTCAAGATCGATCGCACTGTTCGACCAGACCTGCCGTTGTTTCCGCATCACAGCAGCAACGTCGGCTTCTCGTCCGCTGATCGGGGGACAGCCTGTCATTGCACTCCGCTCGTGATCACCATCCGGCACGCGGTGTTTGGCGCAGCATGCCTTCCCAATGATCACGCCAGGTGTGCTGATCGCCAATGCCCGCCAAAAGTTCAACCTCAGCAGGGGCCTGATCCAGCCGATGTCTCCAGCGGGTGATGTCGTCGGCTTGATCAAGCCAGGTGCTCATCACGTCGTGACGAATCGCCTCCCCATCCCAGTGGTGCTGGTCAGCCATGTTTTGCGACCAGTGCATCAATTCGTCCAGGCACAGTGGCCTGAATCCCATGATTGTGAGACCTGTGATCTGCTCGAGTTCAAAGCGACGCAGAACGTCTCCAAGGCCAAAGAAATGAAGAAGGATCATTGAGCTGATCACTTTTGAGTGAAACCTATGAGCCGTTCTCCGTTCGAATTGTTCAGGTTGATGGTCTTTGCTTTTGGAAATATTTCAATTAGATCAACATCCAGGAGTTGGCACTCATGACTTGAGAGTGCCAAGCTTCTCCCAGCATTCTTGAGCCGATGCCTCTGATTAATGTGCGCACGTCGCTTCCAGGACTGAAAGACGGATCGGCTTTGCTGCAGGAGCTTTCGTCTGAGTTGGCCAACCAGACGGGCAAGCCGGAGGCCTACGTGATGACGCTCCTGGAGACGGGCGTGCCGATGACCTTCGCCGGCAGCCATGAGCCTTGTGCCTACGTGGAGGTGAAGTCGATCGGTGCCCTGCGTCCGCCCGCGATGACGGCCGCATTCTGTGAACTGATCCAGGCACGCACGGGAATCCCTGCCAACCGGGTGTACATCGGTTTTGAGGATGTGCAGGCCAGCTGTTGGGGTTGGAACGGCAACACCTTTGGCTGATGCTCTCCCATACTGAGGCCGAGATCGCGCTCTGGTGGTGACAAGCTCCCTTCCCGGCACTCCGGGCAACCTACGTCAGACCACGTTGATCGCATCGTTGCGTGAAAGGTTTCGCTTGGCTGAACAGAACCGTGATGCCAAGGCGAAGCAGGCTCTCTTCCGCGAAGCGATCTATCTCGGCATCCAGCCGCAGCTGTTTACAGAGATCAATTGAGCAGCCCTGGGTTGCTGCTGTTCAAAACACTGTGGGGCTGGACTGCCTCCCTTGAACAGGCCTGCTCATCTGCTGAAGGCCAGCGCTTCGATGGCCTCGAGGTGAACCTCGATCACCCTTGTCTTAAGGCTCTTCAGCCTGAAGGGATTCGACGCTGCCTCTCCAATGCAAAACAGCATCTGATTCTCGAAATTGTTACCGGGGGGGATTACACCCCCGATCTCAACTGCTCTCCTTCGCAGCATCTTGATCAAGTTCAGAGTGGCTTGGAGCGGGCCATGGAGCTGGCCCCGCTCAAAATCACTCTGATCACCGGCAGCGACAGCTGGAATGAAGTCGAGCAGCATCGCTTCCTCGACAGACTGCTGGATCAAGTTGATGCCTTTTCGATTCCGGTGACGCTCGAGACGCATCGTAGTCGTTCTCTCTTCGATCCCTGGCGCATGCCCGGATTGCTGGCCCGCCATCCACGGCTTCGGCTTACAGCGGATCTCAGTCATTGGTGTGCGGTATCGGAACGGTTAATGACGCCTGAACTGTCCCCCATTCAGGCGATGGCCGCTCGGGTTGATCACATTCATGCCCGAGTTGGTCATGCTCAGGGGCCCTCAGTCAGCCACCCTTTCGCACCGGAATGGGCTGAGGCCCTCGAGAGCCATCGCCGCTGTTGGCAGTTGTTTCTCGATCAGAGCGCGAGGCCCGATCGACCGATCACGATGACGCCTGAGTTTGGCCCCGATGGCTACATGCCGCTTCAGCCATTCACAGCTGCACCTCTTGCGGATGTTTTGCTCCTCAATGCAGAGATGGCCTCATGGCTGCGTTCCTCAATGCTGATTCCTGCTGATTCCAACCGTTCTCGGTAGAGACCCTGCCAATGCAGGATCCTTCGTTCCAGCCGATGCGGAGGTCCTGGCTGGAAATCGTCTTGATATCCGTGTTGGACTGATTCAACCAAAGCCTTGTCTTCGTCCAGAAAGGTGAGCATGTCCCTCAGCCAGGCGTCGGCTGTGGCTGCATCCATGGCGCCGCTGCCTGTGAACAAGTGCAATTGCATCGTGCAGTGGTCGGGTCGTTCGGGCATGAATTCCAGCCATACCAATCGCCCGTCTGGCCAGACCAGAAGATGGCTCCATGGCGGTAGTCCGAAGGTGAGGAATCGACCACCGTCCGGGTGGGGGGTCTCCAGAAGGTTGTTGTGTTGGCTGAAGCGATGGCGGTAATCCCGCACCGGCCCTTGTTCGCGGTGCAGCGTTGTCGTATGGGCAATGGCGACGTGGTAGTCGTCAAGTGTGTTGTCGTGGGCGATCTTCCAGTTGCAAGCCAGGCTGCTTCGGCTCTGGCGCACCAGGGTGGATGAAGTATTCCAGGCTGCTCCGGCTTCGGTATGAACCAGCTGCAACTGCTCCTCGAGCGTTAGAGCCTGGTCGCTGAAAGCGATCCAGATCAGTGGACCATCGATGCGGCAGGCAAGCTCTTGCAATCCCCATCTCTGCCGGTCAAAGTCCTGCACAAAATCGGCTTCACGCGCCGCGGCCAGCAGCTCTCCGCGCAGGGTGTAGGTCCAGCCGTGATAAGGACAGACCAGGCGTCGACAGGACTGCCCCGTTTCTCCGCTTTGCCGAAATGCAACACCGCGATGGGGACAGCGGTTGCGAAAAGCACGGGGATTCTCTCCTGTGGGCCAGGTGAGCAGAAGTGGCTGATCCAGCATGGTGATGGCCACCACCTCTCCCGGTTGGAGATGGCTGATGGGTGCAACCGGATGCCAGTAGTGGTTGGCATACGTGTGGATGTCCCATTCATGCATCGCGTCGCTGCGGTACAGCGATGCAGGAAGGAACGTCTGATTCAACACGGCTTCACTTAAGACAGTTCAGTCAGGACAGTGCCGGCTCCAGCTCCCGCATGGTGGCGGAGAGGGAACGACGCATGGAGAGGAAGTCGCTGCTTAGGCGCAGCTGATCGAGATCGGTTTTATCGAGATCGACATTGAGGGATCGAATGATTCGCCCTGGATTTGGGGCAAGCACGTGAACGCGCTGGGCCAGCACCAAAGCCTCTTCCACGTCGTGGGTAATCAGCAGAACTGTCAGGCCTGTTCGTTGCCAGAGCTTGAGCAGGAAGTCCTGCATCGATTCGCGGATCTGTAGATCCAGAGCCCCGAAGGGTTCATCCAGCAGCAGAATGCTGGGGTTGGTGGCGAGGGCCCGGGCGATGGCCACCCTCTGTTGCATGCCGCCCGACAGTTCGCGCGGCAATTTTGTGGCAGCGTCACTGAGCCCAACCACTTCGAGGAAATAGGCGGTTCGCTCCTTGATCTCTGCTGCTTTCATCCGCTGAAGTCGCATCCCGAAGGCAACGTTCTCAGCGGCGTTGAGCCATGGATAAAGGCTGTATTTCTGAAACACCATGCCCCGGTCTGGCCCGGGACCAGAGACTGGGGCGCCGTCAACAGTGATGCTGCCGCTGCTCGGTTGATCCAGACCAGCAATCAGCCGCAGAATCGTGCTCTTCCCTGACCCAGAGCTGCCCACAAGGGCCATGAAGTCTCCGGATTTCATGGAAAACGAAAGGTGATCGAGGATCAATTTCTCCCCGAAACGCTTGCTTAGGTTGTTAACGATCAGTTCCAAGGCTCACACCGCCCATTTGCAGCTGAGACGCAGCAACAGCCTGAATCCCGTGTCGATGGCAAAGCCGATCAAGCCGAGAACGATCAACTCGGCGAAGATCTGATCGGTGCGGAAAAAGCGCTGAGCCAGCTGGATGCGTTTGCCAAGGCCCACTTCCGCGGCCACCAGCTCAGCCACCACCACAAGGTTCCAGGAGGTTGCGATGTTGATTCGCAAGGTGTCGATGATGCTGGGCAGGCTGTAGCGGGCGACGACTTGCACCAGGACCTGCCGGCTGCGACCACCCAGGGTGAGTGTGGTTTCGATGAGTTCTTTGGGAACGAACTTCACCGCATCCATCACCATCAGGATGTTGAAGTAGATCGTGCCGAGAAAAATCAGAGCGATCTTGGGTTCCTCCCCGATGCCGAGGTAGATGATCAGCAGAGGGATGAATGCCGCTGCAGGCATGTAACGCAGCATGGCGATCAGCGGCTCGCAGATTGCGCAGATCGCTGGGTACACCCCCATGCAGATGCCGATCGGCACCGCCAGAAGTGTGGCGAGAAGAAATCCTCCAAACACGCGGCCGGTGCTGGCCACAATGTCTTGGAAAAGGATTCCGCTCTCGGCCATGGAGGCCAGGGAGCGGAACACGGCCTGCGGAGAGGGAAGGAATTTTTCATCCACCAGCCCGAGGGAAGCGATGGCGGTCCAGAGCAGCAGGGGCACCAGCAGTGATGCCACCTGCAGGCCGCCACGCACGGCCTTGGATGGCATGGCACCAAGGGTGAACAGGGAGAGAAGCCCATTGCTTCTCCCCTTGCGAGCGGCGGCGGCCGTGGCAGTCATCAGGAGGCGGCGACCTTCTTGATGAAGCTGTCGTCAAACAGCTTGGTCAAGTCTGGTTTCTCAGGGATGAAGCCCACCGAAACCATGAAGTCGGCCATCGACTCAGCGGCGAATGGCATGAACTTCATTCCCTCACCAGTGCTGAAGGCCTCGAGGTTTTCCTCGATGGAGAAGAAGCGGGTGCCGTCTTTGTACTGCTCGTATTCCTCAGTGGGAATGCCGGCACGCTTGGCCATGATCGCCTCGGATTTTTCGGGGTTCTTTTCCATGAACTCGCGAACGTCCCACCAGGTCTTCACGATCTTCTGCACATCGTCGGGGCGCTCCTTGATCAGATCACCGCTGACGGTGAGCAGATCAGGAATGGCACCTGGATACTCCTTGGAGCTGGCAATCACCTGGGCACCTTCTCGCTGCATGGCGGTGCCTGTGTAGGGAGGGAAGGCACCAACGGCATCAACTTGACCGGCCGCGAATGCAGTGGCTGCCTGATCGGTGGGCATGCCTTTGATCACCACGTCGTCGCGGCTCATGCCCGCATCCTTGAGGGCCAGGCTGAGCAGATAGTCATCCACAACGCCTTCCTCAACAGCAACGGTCTTGCCTTTGAGATCGGCGATGGATGTGATGGAGGCATCGGCAATGATCTGGTCATTGCCAGCAGAGTTGTCGTTCACCAGAACCACCACTTCACCGCCGTTCTCACCCGGCAGGAAAGAAATGGTGTCGTTCAAGGTTTGGGAGTTGCCGTCGATCTTGCCAGCGGCGAAGGTTTCCATCGACTGCACGTAGCCGTCGAACCACTTCATCTCCACATTCACGCCGTTCTTCTCGAACAGCTTTTCCTCCACGGCAATCGCCCAGGGCCACCATCCGGCCCAGTTGCTGTAGCCCAAAACGATCGGGGTGCCACCCACCGTCGGTGTGGAGGGCTTGGAGCAAGCGACGGCCAGCACGATGGCGAGGCCGGCGAAGAGAAGGTTGCGCAGTTGTTTTGTCATGGCATGGGCGGGAGGAACAAGACGTTGAATTGATCTGCTCAGGCGGTGGCCAGAGCAGGGGTTGTGGTGGTCCGGCTGGCGAGGGCTTGCCGCACCCAGATGTGCCAGGCATCCAGGCCTTCACCTGTCAGGGCGGAGACCTCGATCACCGTGGCCTTGGGATTGATGCTGTGGATGTTGCGGCGGATCGCTGCCACATCCACAGGCAGGTGGGGCAGAAGATCCACCTTGGTGATCAGCACCACATCTGCGTTGCGGAACATCAGGGGGTACTTGAGCGGCTTGTCATCGCCCTCGGTCACGCTGAGCAACGCCACTTTGTGGTGTTCCCCAACGTCAAATTCCGCAGGGCAGACCAGGTTGCCCACGTTCTCAACGAGCAGTAAATCCAGCGCGGAAGGATCGAGCCGTTGTTGCAGCAACTCCAGGCCACCACTCACCATGGCCGCATCGAGGTGGCAGGCTCTGCCTGTTGTGATGGGCACCACCGGGATGCCAACGGTTTCCAATCGGTCGGCATCCAGCTGGGTGGTCATGTCGCCTTCCAGCACGGCCATGCTGAGTTCGCGAGCCAAGGCTGGGAGGGACCGTTCGAGCAGGGCGGTTTTTCCTGCGCCAGGGCTGCTCATCAGGTTGAGGCAAAGCAGATCCCAGCTCTGGAAATGCTCGTTGTTGTGTTCGGCCTGATGGTTGTTGGCGGCAAGCAGATTGAGGCCGAGGGTGTCCTCAAGAGGCATATGCATGGCAAAAGGGGGGGTATTGGTTTCAGCGCTGACGCTGGATTGGAGCGGACTCAAGGGCAGCGGCGGCATCGCTGCGGTAATCGATGCTGCGGATGCGCAATTCCCTACCGCTGACGATCTCCTCAAGCGGGTGATCGCAGCAGGGTGAGCGGTAGGCGTTTTCGGGTACGGGGTCGTAGGTGCCGTTGCAGATCAAGCAGCGGCCCACAAAGCGGATTTCCTTGATCGTGAGCCGGGATCCATCCAGCCAGGTGCCCTGCACCGCAGCGTTGTAAGTGGTCACCAGCTGATCGGGTTCAACGCAGGTGAATCGCCCCACATCGAGATGAACGGTTTCGACCATCGCAGAGGTGTCTTCGCGATGGTCGCGCCATTCATTCAGGGAGATCAGCAGGCACTTGGTCATGTCGACTTCATGCATGGCCTATCTCCACTTCTGATCAACGTTCATGTTGCAGGTGTCGCTGATCCAGTCCGGCTTCTCTTTGCGGGGTAACTGACCGCTCACCACAAGGTGGGCCATGGTGTCGCAAATCACCCGGGTGGCCATCAGGGAGGTCATGTCACTGATGTCGTAGGGAGGTGAAACCTCAACGATTTCCAGGCCGCAGACGGGAACGTTGCGCACGATCAGCTCGAGCAGCTTGAGCGCTTCTCGCGGCATCAGGCCACCGGGCTCAGGCCAGCCAGTACCCGGCACGAAGCCGGCATCGATGCAGTCAATGTCGAAAGAGATGTAGACGCAGTCCGTGCCATCGGTGGCTCGTTCAATGGCGTACTGGGCTGCGGCTTCCAGCCCCATTTCAGTGATGTCGGTCACCGTGAGCACATTGGTGCCCCGCTCCCTGCAGACCTTGACGCCCTCGCGAGGCACTTGCCAACCACCAATGCCCAGCTGCACCAGGTTTTTTGCCGGGGCGTTGGCCATGTTTGTGGCATGGAACCAAGGGCAGGTGTGCATCCGCTCATCAAGGTCGATCTCCTGGGTGTCGACGTGGCGATCGAAATGGATGATTCCCACTTTTTTATCGCTGAGATGGCGACACACCCCACGCACCGTGGGGAAACCGATCGAGTGGTCGCCACCGAGGATGATCGGGAAGGCACCGCTCGAGAAGACGTGGGCGATGCCTTTGGAGATCTGATCGAAGCTCTTTTCGTTGTTGGCCGGGATCGTGAAGATGTCACCCACATCGCAGAGGGTGATCTGTTCACGCAGGTCGACCCCCATTTCGTAGTTGTAAGGGGTGTAAAGAGCTGAAATTCGTCGGATCCCCTGGGGGCCGAAGCGCGTTCCGGGCCGGTAGGTGGTGCCGCAGTCGTGAGGTACACCAACGATGGCGACGTCGTAGTTGCCCACTTGGTTCACATCTTCCAAGTAGGGCGCTTTCATGAAGGTGTTGATGCCGGCGAAATGCGGCAGTTCACCTCTGGAGAAGGTGGAGATGTTGCGGTCAACAATGCTTTCAGCGGCTTCAAGCCCGAAGCGTTTGGCCTGGTCAACTTCTTGCTGCCAGCCAGTGAGTGGAAGCTTGCGTTCCTTCTCGAGTGCCTGCATGCCTTCGCTGGGATGCGAACGCTGGAAGGCCCCTGAAGGGTCCGATGGGGATGACATCAAACAAGGGAGTGGGCGTTGAGGCGGTCTCCCGGGCTTTTGTCCCTCCGTGCAACCGGCAAGGCCGGTGGAAACCTCTTGGACCAGGCATCCCCGTGAAGAGATCGGAACCCTAGGTTTCATCCGCAATTTCACTGTCTGCGGCTTTGATGCTCTGCGGAGTGTGAACCGCTACAAATGATTGGTGTGGCCGATTTTGCAGAAGATGGCTGTTGGGTAACAACAGCTGCTAACAGCACGTAACAGGCCAATTCGCGTTGTCAATCGTGCTGCTTAGCGTTTGCTCAACACGGATGATTGCTGTGAGTGAATCCTTCGGTGGTTTGCCTAACAAAGAGTTGAGTTCTGGTGTTTCGCAGTGGTGGCGCGAACGAGTTCAACATCTGATTGATTGCGGCCGGGCTGAGGATGCCCGCTGCCTTTACCTGGAGTTCGGGGAGGACAGTGCAGGAACGCTGGGTTTCTGAAAAACTGCATAAAAAAGGAGGGTTCCCTAGGCCCTCCCGGAGTCGACGCATTACCCCTCACCGGGGTGCACCAAGTGTTACGTGCTGAACACTCAAGTGCTGTAAGTGTTGATACTTATTTTATGCCGTAACGATCAACTTAAGGATTGTTCCTGACGCCGCAGAATTTCATAGGCCTGCCAGAGACCTTCAACGTCAGAGCACACCGCCTGTCGATTGCAGACGCGATAGCGGCCCTGGCCGATGGCATCAATGGTTGTGCCCTTGGAGGTGGCACAGATGCGACTGATGCTCTCCATGGGATTTGCTCAGTTGATCAAGGATCTACAGCCGTGAGGGGGCGCCATGCACATCTCATTTGCAGTTCTAAATCTCTTTTGCAGGAGAAAAGATCCATGGCTAACAGCTCAGCGCCATAAAAAAACCGGGCCTGGCCCGGTTTTTGTTCAGCTTTTGCTGGCGTTTTGAACGCTCAGGCTTTGGAAGGCTTGGTGGTGAGTGCAGCAGACATGGCGGAGGCCAGGAGCACGCATCCGGCGACGGCGAGGAAACCCATGGATCGGGGGGAGGGAACGACCTGGGAATCATTCCCACAGCTGGCGTCAGCTTTTGTTGCTGTTGGCACGGAATTCGGAAGAACCTTGCTTTCGGCCGCCCTCGGCCGTTTTCACAGGCATCTCCTGACGGTCGAGACACGATGAGCACAGCAATTTCCCCTTGTTGCGCCAGTACGCCGCCATCGATCGCTCGATGCGCATGGAGCACCCTTCACAGCGAAATAACGGCATCGACGGCTCCGCGACGCAGCCCCTTCTAACGCAACGGCGCGGTTGAACCGGTGTTCTCTGTGACGATGGGTGCGCTTCGCTTGCCCCAGCCTTGTGATCCAGGCCCTGCGTTTGTTGCTGCTCACCCTGATGGCGTCCGTCGCCTCTGCCTCCACGTCGTTTCAGCCCTTGGATCGGGTGGAGGGTTGGTTGATCGAGCGACGTTTGGATGCAAACCAGGATCCGATCTGCCGTGCGTCTGTGCCAGGACCTGGCACCTGGTTCTCGGCACGGGTTCATCTGGATGCGAACGACGAGATGGTGGTGCCTGCCGGACTGCATCGGCCGGACGAAACGAGGCTGGAGGCTGTGCGTGATGCGCTCCGGCGTTGTCGCGCCAGTGTTCTTTATCTGTAGCGGATAAAGCTTTGTGGCCGGGGCCGCTGCTGATCTGAAATTGAGCTATGAAATCGGTGTCGGCAGTTGCAAAATCGTCGACTCCTCACACCACCTGAGCCTCCGCTAAGCGCGGGGGCTTTTTTTTGATTGATCCCGAACATCACCTTTCGATTTTGTGCTCAGCAAATGTTTTGCGGTTGTGATGTTTTTAACCGCTAAATCTCTGATGTATTGCATCGAGAGGCTTGATACAGGAGGGCAGTGGATCCAGGAGATCTGCTTCAAAACGGAGTTCAAAGCCTTTGTGAATGCCCGCACCAAATCGCGCGCCACGTTGAAGACCTATCGCGTGGTGCATGCCACCTGGAACCAGGTGGTCACCGTTGTGCAGGGATCAGCTGAACCCCATTGATCTGGCCTGCTTCGGCGTCTCCCGAGCCATTGCGATCCCGAAGACTTCAAGGTTCTTTCTTGGATGTGCAATGTCCTAAGCCATAACCGGTGGCCCAGGGGCCTGTGGGCATGATCCTCACGCGGTATCTCAGCAGTGAAGGTTGGGTGGAGGAGTGTTCCCATGCCAACGCTTTTGATGCCTACATCGACGCACGGCGACGCTGCGTGCTCCGAGGCTGCCCCTATCTGCTGGTGGATGCAGAGACCGGCAGCCCGGTCTCAGTGCTCACGGTGAAACAGTGTTTGCATCAGTACGGCGTCGAGGGGGATTTCCCGGCGTGATCGCGTCAGGGGATCGACGCAAGAGCCGGCAGGATGGCGGTTGCTGAAACCTCCCGATGGCGACGTTTCTGGTCACCGGCGCAAACCGTGGGATCGGCTTGGAATACTGCAGGCAGCTCAAGGCCCGTGGCGATGACGTGGTGGCCGTTTGCCGTCAAACCAGTGATGAACTGGAGTGCCTAGGGGTGCGGGTGGAAGCCGGCCTTGAGTTGAGCGACAGCCAAGCCATTGATGACCTGGTGCAGCGACTGGATGGTTTGCCCCTCGATGGCGTCATCCTCAATGCCGGGATTTTGCAGTCGATGGGCCTGATGGATTTGGATCCCTCCGGGATTCGCCGCCAGTTTGAGGTGAACGCCCTTGCTCCTTTGCTGCTGGCCAGGGCGTTGGTGGATCAGATGCCCAACGGAGCGAAGTTGGTGCTGATGACCAGCCGCATGGGCTCCATCGACGACAACAGTTCGGGAGGCTCCTATGGCTATCGGATGTCGAAGGTGGCGCTCAACATGGCTGGAAAGTCGTTGGCGATTGATCTGGAACCGCGGGGCATCGCCGTGGCGATCTTGCATCCCGGATTGGTGCGAACTCGCATGATTCGCTTCAATCCCAGCGGGATCCCCCCCGAGCAGTCGGTGAAGGGGCTGTTGGCCCGGATCGATGGCTTGACCATGGCCACCAGCGGCAGCTTCTGGCATGCCAATGGTGAGTTGTTGCCATGGTGAGGCGGGAGACACGCTTTGGGCTTTGATCCGCGTCAGTGGTCAGGCGGACGCCCTGAACAACGGGTCACCAGCAATGTTGAGGCGTTGTTGGCGGAGAACGATGCTTTGCGTCGCGAGGTGTTGCGGCTAAACCGTGAGTTGGAGCGACTGCAACGTCAGCAACGCCAACGCATTCGTACGGAGCCCAGATCCCATCGCCCCTGGACTGAGCCATCGGCACAAGCTCCACCGCGCATCAGCAGCCAACAGGTGCGCGCCTGGGGGCAGGCCCTGGCTCAGCAGCCGGGATGGACCGCATTGCGTCAGCGCGGATTGGAGCTGTTGATCGAGCAGCTCAACCGCAGTGGTTTTCCTGCCCACTTAACCCTTGAACAGCGGTTGGATCGGTTGGTTCGGGGGCTGGGAACAGATCTCATGGCGGCGGTGGGAGCCAAGCCGAACAAGCAAACAACGGCCGTTCTGGCGGCGTTTGCCTTGTTTGGGGTTCGCGCCAGTGAATGGCTGGATGAGGATCCACAGCGTGTGGTGGAGCAGTTGCGTCAGCGGCAGGACCAATCAGGTTCAAGCCGGCAGGGTCGCCGCACCCGAACGGACCAACGTCAAACGGATCGTCAGGACGATGGCCACGTCCGTGATCCACGCCGTGCCGCTTTAAGGGTGTTGGGCTTGGAGGCAAACGCGTCCCTCGCTGAGATCAAGCAGGCGCATCGAAAACTGGTGAAGCAGCACCATCCCGATCTCGGTGGTTCTGCTGAGGCGTTTCGACGCGTCAATGAGGCGTATCAGTCGTTGGTTCAGTGACGCTCTTGTCCGATGATCTGGGGTAGCAACAGGTGGTGTTGATGCCGGTGGAAGTTGGTGTGGTGCTGATTGGTGCCGGCTTTGCCGTGGGTGTGTCCCTCGCCGTCGCCGTTTGGTTTGAACGTTGGAAGGCAAAACAGCCCGATCCTGAAGGCAAATGAGCCAAAAAAAAGCCCCGCCTCGGCGGGGCTTGTAAGAGGTCGTCGTGCTGTTGTCAGCTGGCGACTTTCTGACCGCGATAAACAAGAACCGGACGCTGAACGTTGGATGCAGCAGCGTTGTTCTGGTTGTACTTCTGGCCGCGATAGGTCAGGGTCATGATGGGTTCCTCGAAGCAAGCTCAGGTCCCCGTTCCATGGCCTGAGTCGAACTGCGCTTCGCCGAAGACGAAGTGAACGTGATTGCGTAGCAGTTGCTACAGATCCTTTATAGGGATGGTGTCGTCCGACGTGTCGTTCGCGCTGTTACAGAACAAGAATTTTGTTCTGTTCAGGTTGCTTGATTCAGGCCCTTTAAGTGCCTCAAGCGCGTTTGGGTGGTGTGTGCACCGGGCGTGGCTTGAGTTGAGGTGCTTTCTGGGTCATCACGGCTGAAGGTGAATTGAATCGATTTTGTCGCCGCTTGAATGGTCGGAATGATGGATCGGCTACCGATCACGAGGTTCAGGCCCTTATCGCTCTGGCTTGGACTCAAAGCTTCCATTAATTCGTTGTTCTGCTGAACAGTTCGGCTGCGATTGAGTGATCCTTGATGCTTACTCAGTGTGAAGCTCATGGCGCCGAAGGACGCCATCCGTACGGTGTGGACAGGTCAGTTTTCGCGGTCATGAACAGCGCTCAGAGCAAGGATGATTGGGTGAAGGCGCAGCAGCACAAGTTCCATAAACCGATTGATGTGGACACCTTGATGTGGGTGCGCAATCGCCTGATGCGTTTGGAAGTGGAGGCTCGTTGGGCCGACCGCATCTGCGTGTTTGAAGAGTTCTTCCCCAACGACGCGATCATTCCGCGCATCTGAACCTCAGCCATGTTTTTGACTGTCTTTGGCCAGAAGGGTGGTGTGGCAAAAACCTGCACCAGCATTCATTTGGCTTGTGCCTGGGCCCAGCAGGGCCTGTCGGTGTGTGTTGTTGATGCGGATCGCAACCGCTCGGCAACCGCCTACGCAGCCCGGGGGATGCTTCCGTTTGAAGTGGTGCCTGTGGAGGCTGCAGCAAAGGCCACCCGCCATGCCCAAGTGATCATCACCGACGGGCAGGCCAGCAGCCACGAAGATGAACTCAAGAATCTTTCGGCCGGAGCAGATCTTGTTTTGCTGCCCACTACGCCGCAGGCGAGATCGGTTGAGCTCACTGTTGAACTCTCCTCAATCCTCAGGCAGATGAACACCATGCATGCCGCATTGTTGGTGAAGGTGGACAGCCGAAAACAACGGCTTGCGCAGGAAGCACGCCAAATTTTGGAGGGTTTTGATGTGGATGTGATGCAGGCGGAAATCCCCTTGTTGGCGGCGTTTGAAAAAGCAGAAGTGGAGGGTGTTTGTGTGTCGAATGCCGTCGATGACCGTGGCCGTGCCGATCTGAGGCGCATGGGGGGATGGGCGGCCTATTGCCAGGCTGCTGTTCAGATCCGTGATCGCTTGTCGGCAGCAACGCCTGACGCTATTAGTGCTTGATCAAGAAACAGCTCACTTTTGGCGTCGGTCGCCAATCAGACAGATCTTCTGAGCTTCACCCGCAATCCTTGGCACAGCTGATTGATGGTTGATGGGTCGCAGTTCTTGGTTGAAAAATCCCACCCGTTGCTCAGCCGCATCCACCTGGCAGCCCCAGGCGCAATCCGCTTCCTCTGGCCAGGCGAAGGTGAATCCTTCCGCTGCGGCGCTTCTGCTCAAGACGCCGAGCATCTCCACCAAAGCCGCATGATCGAAGCCGTTGTGATGCTTGCCATTGGTTTGTCGATGGCAGGCGTTGTTCTTGGCAATCTGAACAACGACGAGTCCGTTTAAGTTCAAAAGCTGTTGCTGCTTTTGATGGCGACCTTGTTGGCTTTCATGCTCGGGCAGCTTGAGATCAGCAATCTCACAGCAGCCTTCCTCGCTCTTGTGGCGTTGGTCTTTGTGGGCAGCTTTGCTGTGGTGTCGTTGCAGTCCGGTGAGCTGATCAAACCCCCAAAAAACGACTGAGTCTGAAAGGTTGATGCCTGAACAAGCCAAGGTCGCCAGCGCGGATGGCTCCCATGTGATGGTGATCGGCGCTGGCTGGGCCGGCTGGGGTGCAGCCAAAGCCCTCTGTGAAGCCGGCGTTCGCGTCACCCTGGTTGACGGGATGTCGGATCCCACGGGGAGGACGCCGATGAGCACCGCCAGCGGTAAACCCTTCGAAGCGGGCACCCGGGGCTTTTGGAGGGATTACCCCAACATCAATGCGCTGACCGATGAGCTTGGACTCACCGACGTGTTCACTGCATTCACCACAAGCGCCTTTTGGTCTCCCGCCGGTCTGGAGGCCACGGCCCCGGTGTTCGGTGAAGGGTTGCAGTTGCCCAGCCCCCTGGGGCAGGCCATGGCAACGATCAAGAACTTCAAGCGCCTGCGTGTTGCCGATCGCCTGAGCATTGCCGGCCTTTTGGTGGCGATGCTTGATCTGAACCGCAACGAGGAGACCTTCCGGCGCTACGACGCCATCGATGCGTTGACCCTGTTCAGCCAACTGGGAATCACGGAACGGATGATCGACGAATTCTTGCGTCCGATTCTTTTGGTGGGTCTGTTCAAGCCACCGGAGGAATTGTCGGCAGCCGTCACCATGGAGCTGCTCTACTACTACGCCCTGGCGCATCAAGATTCCTTTGATGTGCGCTGGATTCGTTCCGGCAGCATCGCCGAGCAGCTGATCGCTCCCCTGGCGGAACGCCTGCTGGACTCCGGTTTGCTCACTGTTCTGGGAGGAACGTTGGCAACGCGCCTGAATTTCGATCAGCCAGGCGAAGCAATTCGGTCGGTGGAGGTCCGTTGCAAAGCAACAGGCCGCTCCAGCGTTGTTGATGACGTTGATGCGGTTGTGCTGGCGGTGGGTGCCAAGGGCATGCATGCCCTGATGGCGGAGTCGCCGCGTTGCAGTGATGTGCTGCCGGAGCTGGTGGCTGCTGGCGGTTTGGGGGCGATTGATGTGGTGTCGGTGCGGTTGTGGCTGGATCGCACCATTGCGGTCGCCGATCCCGCCAATGTCTTCTCGCGCTTCGACGCTTTACAGGGTGCGGGCGCCACATTTTTCATGCTCGACCAGCTGCAGAATGCGGATCTTGATGCGCTCTGGGGCGGCAGCGAGCCCCAGGGATCCGTGGTGGCCAGCGACTTCTACAACGCCACGGCAATCGCAGCCTTGAGTGATCAGGAGATCGTTGACACCCTGCTGAAGGAGCTGTTGCCCCAGGCGGTGCCTGCCTTCCGGCTTGCCCAGGTGCTGGAGTTTGAAGTGCGGCGTTACGCGGGCTCGGTGTCGTTGTTCTCCCCCGGCAGTTTCAGCCAGCGGCCGCCGCTGCAGACGGGACTTCCGTCTGTGGTCTGCGCTGGCGACTGGGTGCGGATGGGCGAACGCGAGCACGGTGCCAAGGGCCTGTGCCAGGAAAGGGCCTACGTCTGCGGCCTCGAGGCGGCCAACGCCTTGATGCGCAGTGGTGTGGTGAGAGGGGCGAATGCTGTGACCCGCCCAAGGCATTTGGTGCGGCCGATCCGTCCGGAAGAACCCCAGGTCCTGTTGGGCCGTGCCCTCAACAAACTCGTGATGGACCCCCTGGAGGCGTTCGGGATCCGTTGGCCTTGGCTGGCCTGAGCTCAGAAATTCAGTTGACCTGAAAGCCAGAGTTCCTGCCAAGACCCTGCGGCTGAGGCATTCAGCGCCATCAGGATGGTCACGCTGATGCCACCCAGGGTGAGCCCCACCCCCATCATGATCAGGGCGGTCAGTCCTTCCGCTTCGGTGAGCGGTTGCTTTTTGAGAAAGCGACGCTTGGCCATGGCTGCTGATCCGATGCACCCGTTCTGCATCGGCCCAAGGCCACTTGGCAACAGGCCGTATCACTCATTCACGCAGAGCTGCTGGGGGATGACTCGGTGTTGCTTAGGTTGCTGGCCTGCGCTTGACGCCGCCCCGATGGGTTTCATCATGCAGCCATGACTGGTTTGATCTGTGGCATGACCGCCCTGTGGCTCCACGCCTGGTGGTGTTGCAGAACAACCAATTCGCCTGCGGTCAAGCGCAGCTGGCCTTACCCGCGCTCCTGGAAAAACAGCGCTGATCTGTATGAGAGGCCCTGTCGCCGTCACCGTCATCTCAGGGCGCGCACGCAACTCAGCGCACGCAGCCGCCGCGACATCGCCGGCAGAACGCCTGTGTTGGTAGCTCAAGTTACTGAAAACGCTTAAGTTGGCGCGTCTGGATTTTTCTGTTGAACGGCAGCCAATCTGTCGAGGCCAGAAGTGAGAAGCGCCGTCAGCAGCTGATGGAACTTTCGTTTGTGGCTGCAGCGCTCGGCGTTCTGGTGTTATTGACGATCCGTCTTGGCACCTGTTGCTCCTGGTTCGGTTCGCACTGACCTTTTCGGTTTGGTAGCTGGTGGTCTGTGGTGTCGGCTGCCTCTGCAAGCCTGCGCTAGCCACCAGATGTGGTGTCCTCAGCCCTTGATTGTGGGTGCAGGGCCGGTATGTTTCGTCTGTTCCCCATCACCTGGCTTCAGCCCATGCGGCTGAGGCTTTTTTATTGCCTACTTGCAGGACGTTGTATCCAGGCAGACCAACTTCCGATTGTCTTAAGTGACATCGCTTGGTCGCAACGGCCACATCGATATCACGTTCCTTAAGTTGAACAGCCACGTCTTCCCTGGATGTCTCCTGCTGAATTGTCGAGCATCAAATGGGAGAATGACGGGGAAATGTCTGCGCAAGATACCTGGACTCTGGTGAAAAAGCTCACCAAGGTGGAAGAGCAAGACAAGGCATCCAACCTGTTGCATTTGTCGTCGAAACACAGCCACTCCAAGCGCTCCAATCGCCGCTGAATTCGACACCCTTTTTTGGAACGCGGTTTGGTCGCTGATGGAAATGTGGGTGAGGTATTCGTTCTGACTCCCCCCTTTTAGGGAGGGCGCCGCCTTGAACTCTCCCTCAGATGAGGGATGGACCAATGGTGCTGGTGGGTTGGCGGCAACCGGGCGAGTGGTGCTGTTCTGCGCCGGAGTGGGTGGTTTGAACCTGGCCTGATCCATTCCTCTGCAGAATCACTGCATTGATGGGGGGTGTGGTGGCTGGAGCTGGTGTGAATCCTGCGGATCAGCGCTGGAGTTTCTGGCCGCTGCTGCCGCTTTACCCCTACGGCCGCCGCCGCACGCTGTTCAGTGAGCTGATCCCTGGCCAGCTCTGGAGCCTGGAGCAGCTGCAGGGGGTGTATTACGTGGCCGTGCCGGTGCGGCTCACCGTGGCCAAGGTGCCCGGCGGCTTGATGTTGGTGAACCCTCTGCCGCCCACCGGTGAAGTGCGCCAAGCCATCGCCGGGCTGGAGCAACAACACGGCCCCGTGCGCACGATCGTGCTGCCCACCGCCTCTGGCTTAGAGCACAAGCTTCCCCTCGGGCCCCTGGCCCGCGCCTTTCCGGATGCGGAGATCTGGGTGTGTCCAGGCCAGTGGAGCTTCCCGGTGCAGTTGCCTCTGTCCTGGTTGGGCGTGCCGGCCCGTCGCACCAAGGTGTTGTTCGACGATGGCCTTCCCCATGGCGATGTTTGTGAGTGGTTCTCCCTTGGACCGCTCGACCTTGGCGTGGGCCGTTTCCAGGAAGTCTCCTGTTTGCATCGCCCTTCAGGCGCTCTGTTGGTGACCGATGCCCTGGTGGGCATCAGTGCTGAACCCCCGGCCGTGTTTGACCTCGATCCAACGCCGCTGTTGTTCCATGCTCGCGAACGTGGCGATGAGCCCCTCATTGATTCAGCGGAAGCTCGCCGTCGCGGCTGGGCACGGCTGGTGCTGTTTGCCTCCTACCTGAGGCCGGAACCGCTGGAGGTGCCTGCGCTGCCGGAGTTGCTTCGGGATGCGTTCAAGCCCGGGCTGCGTTCCTTAAAAGCCCACTTCGGCCTCTACCCCTTCCGCTGGAAAGCCGGTTGGCAGATGGCAGCCGATGGCTTGATCGGCGAAGACGCGCCCAAGTTGCAGGTGGCCCCGGTGCTTGAGCGGTTGGTGTTGCCCAGAGCAAAAGAGTCTCTGTTGCGATGGCTGCAGGAGTTGAGCGGCCAGACTGAGCTGCGCTGGCTGGTGCCGGCTCACTACAGCGCGCCGGTCACATTCACGCCCGAAACCGTGCAACACCTGCTCGCGTCATTGAAACAGCGGGACTGGGCTCCAAGTTCTGAGAACTGGGAGTTTCTTGGATCCATTGATCAGCGTTTGCTCGATCTCGGCGTTGTGCCTGATCAGCCCGTGATCAAAGCTTGAGTTCGTCTTCCGGCTCGATCGCCATCTGCTCATCAGCGAACAGGGTCTCTTCCAGTTCCTTGCGCTGTTCCATCTGGCGCAGGAAATAACCCGTCATCATGGCCGAGGCCAGCATGTTGGCGAGGTTGTCGCGGTTGGCCGTCACCTTCACCTCAAAGTGCTCGCCAGGAAGCATTCCCAGCAGACCCTGAACGTTGTGGCGAATGATGTCCTGAATATCGTTGCTTGCTGATTTCGCGACCCGTTGCAAGGTGTCTGGAGACTGCTCCTGCAGGTACTGGATCAAGCTGTTCCCCACGTGACCGTCACTGCTGTCAGTTGTCAGGAACTCGGGGTTAAACATTCGTGTGTGATCTACATCACGGACTTGACCTTAACGCAAGCCATTGGCATCAACCGCCATCGCTGCTGTCGGTGATCCGTAACGGACCGAACCTCTGCAGCGGCCAATACCGCCACACCGCCGTGCCCAGAATATTGGTTTCCGGCAGTGATCCCCAGAGGTGGGAATCGAGGCTGGCATTGCGGTTGTCCCCCATCACCCACAGCTGATCCGCCGGCACGGTGATCGGGGCCATTTCGTAGTTGATCGCTTCCGCTAACCAGGGTTCCGCAGCCGGTTCACCGTTGCGGAACAGCCTGCCGTCGTGCACGTCAAGCTGATCGCCAGGCAGCCCCACCACCCGTTTGATCAGTGCTGCGGATGCGTCGTAGCCAGCGGCCACGAGCTGCTCCGGCGGGGTGAACACCACCACATCGCCCCGGTGCAGATGGCCGTGGCGGCTGCGAGCCAGGCGCGGCCTCACCTTCTCCACCAGGATGCGGTCCTGCAGCTGCAGGGTGGGCAGCATCGAGCCTGAGGGAATCCAGCGCGGTTCCACCACCAACCAGCGCAGCAGCAGCGCCAGCAGGGCCCAGAGAATCAGATTGCGCCAGAAGCCCTTGCTGTCTTCTCCTGGAGCGGGTGTCGTGGGTTGGGTCATCGTTGACCGAAGATCACACCAGCCTGGCCTGCTGCACTGACCATCGCTCGCGCCAATTTGCAGGCCGCCCTCACGCTGCTGGAGGCTCTTTGTCTCCAGGGGCTGAAGCAGCTGGTGCTCTGCCCTGGCAGCCGTTCCGGCCCCCTGGCAACCGCGGCGGGAATGCTGGCCTCCCAGGCGAAGCTGCAGCTGGTCACGGCCATCGACGAGCGTTCGGCCGCCTTTCTGGCCCTCGGCATGGCGACCGCCCATGGCCGTGCCGTGGCAGTGGTCACCACCTCCGGCACCGCGGTGGCCAACCTGCTTCCCGCTGCGGTGGAGGCGGACCGCTCATGTCAGCCCTTGCTGCTGCTCACGGCGGATCGCCCCGCCCGGCTCAAAAACTGCGGCGCCAACCAGACGGTTAATCAGGAATCCTTTCTGCTCTCGGCCTGCCGCTGGTTTGCCAGTGGAGCGGCAGACGGTGTCCACACCCAGGCCAGCAACGCCCTCAATGCCCTGGCGGTTCAGGCCTGGCAGCAGGCCCAGGGTGCAGGCACTGGGCCGCCGGGAGCGGTTCACCTCAACCTGCCCTTCGAGGAGCCGCTGCACACCACGCTCGAGCAGCAGCAACAGCTGGTCTCAGCTGCGCTCCCGCCCACGGCTTTCCCTGAGCCTTCACGCGAGATCGCGCCTGCGCCTCGCCTCGATCCAGAGCGCCCGGGGGTTGTGATTGCTGGCCCTTGGCGCGGTCTTTCGCCCGCGGCGGAGGCTTTTCAACAGGCGCTGCATCGCTGGCTGAACCTCAGCGGTTGGCCTCTGTTGGCCGATCCCCTCGCTGCCCTTGCTCCCGATTGCCCCAACCGCATCGAGCACTGGGAGCTGCAACTGGATCGGCTGAACCTGCCTCACGACGCTCAGGTGTTGCGGCTTGGACCGATGCCCGCCAGTCGGCGGTTGGAGGCCTGGCTTCAGCGCCATCAGGGCCCTCAACTGGTGATCACCGAAGGGGATTCAAGGCCGCTGGATCCGCTGCAGGTGGCCAGCCAATGGTCCGGGGGCATGGCCGCTTGGATCGCCCAACAGCTTGGGCTGGACAAGCAGAGCAAGCCATCGGTTGGCACCGACGACCTCTCGGCCTGGATCGAGGCCCAGCTGCCCTTGCGTGGCGCCGTGAATGAGCCCGCTCTGGCCCACTGGCTTCCCCAGCTCCTGCCGGAGCGGTTGCCAGTGATGTTGGCCGCCAGTTCACCGGTGCGCG
Source organism: Synechococcus sp. N26 (assembly GCF_900473975.1). Classification (NCBI taxonomy): domain Bacteria; kingdom Bacillati; phylum Cyanobacteriota; class Cyanophyceae; order Synechococcales; family Synechococcaceae; genus Synechococcus; species Synechococcus sp. N26. The sequence continues at coordinate 103,038 of NZ_UCNM01000010.1, forward strand.
ATTGGTTGACCTGGGGTGGGCCCGCCTGCGGCCGCCACCGTTGCTTCAGTTTCCGCGGGGCTTCGGGCATCGACGGCACCTTGTCGCTTGCCATGGGTCTGGCGGCGAATCTCGGTCCGTTGGCGCTGGTGTCCGGTGATCTGGCCCTGCTGCACGACAGCAACGGCTGGCTCCATGCATCGTCTGCCGCTGCTGCTGCTGCTCCACCACTGCTGGTGCTGCTGATCGACAACGGCGGCGGCGGCATTTTTCAGCAGCTGCCCATTGCCACGCCGGGCTTCGAATCACTCTTCGCCATGCCTCAGCAGGTGGATCCCCTGGCCCTGGCGGCAGCCCACGGTGTGCCTGGACGCCAGGTGGCCTGTCTGGAGGATCTGCAGGAGGCCTTGGCCTGGGGCTTGTCGCAGCATCGGCCGGTGTTGTTGCGGTTGTGCAGTGACCGCGGTCGTGATGCTGCCCTGCGTCAGCAGCTGCGCGCCGCTGCTCAGAATGAACGCACCGAGCCCTGAACCCGATGAGTGACATGCGTCAGGTGCTCCCCGGTGCGCCAACCGCGCAATGGACACCGTGGGGCAGCTACCAGGACATCCTTGTGGACCGTTGCGCAGACGGCCTGGCGCGTGTGGCCATCAACCGCCCCGCCAAGCGCAACGCCTTCCGCCCGCAGACGGTTATGGAGCTCTGTGATGCCTTCACGCGCATCCGGGATGACCGTGACATTGGTGTGGTGCTGTTCACCGGCGTTGGTCCAGCCCCCGATGGTGGCTATGCCTTCTGTTCCGGCGGCGACCAGAGTGTTCGCGGCGACGGCGGTTACGTCGGTGAGGACGGCTTACCCCGCCTGAATGTGCTGGATCTGCAGCGCATCATTCGCAGCCTGCCCAAGGTGGTGATCGGCCTGGTGGCCGGCTATGCCATGGGCGGCGGCCAGGTGTTGCATCTGCTCTGCGATCTCAGCCTTGCTGCCGAGAACGCTGTGTTCGGCCAGACCGGCCCCAAGGTCGGCAGTTTTGATGGCGGCTTTGGTGCGGGCTACCTGGCGCGGGTGGTTGGCCAGCGCAAGGCCCGTGAAATCTGGTTTCTCTGCCGCCGTTATGGCGCCAAGGAGGCGTTGGAGATGGGGCTCGTCAACGCCGTGGTGCCGTTGGAGCAGTTGGAGGCGGAGGGGGTGCGCTGGGCCCGCGAGGTGCTGCAGCACAGCCCCACGGCCATCCGTTGCCTCAAGGCCGCATTCAATGCCGAAACCGATGGCCTCGCCGGGTTGCAGGAATTGGCGGGCAATGCCACCCATCTCTTTTATCGAACCGAAGAAGCCGTGGAAGGCCGCAATGCCTTCCTTGAGAAGCGGTCTCCGGATTTTTCCGAGACAGGCTGGTTACCCTGACGGGGATGCTTCCTCTTCCTCCGCCGGAACCGCTGGCCCTGCTGCAGGCGGCGGCTGAGGATTCCGTGACGGCAGGCCTGGCTTTACTGCCTCAGGATCTGCGGAGCAACAGCACTCGCCATGTGGTGATGTTGCGCGGCCGTCGCCGTTTGTTTCTGCTCGACAACGGCAGGCTGCGCAACGCCTTTCCGGTGGCCATCGGCATGCCCGGCTGGGAAACCCCACCGGACGCTTTGAAGTGCTTCAGAAGATCCCCAATCCGGTGTGGGTGCATCCGGTGAGTGGCGATCGGGTGGAGGAACAGGGGGTCAACAATCCCCTGGGCAGCTACTGGATCGCTTTCCATCGCGATTGCCGCGGCCGTGATGCCCATGACGGCGATGCCTGGATCACGATCAAGGGATGCACCACCACAGGGTTCCATGGCACCCCCCACCGCTGGACGGTGGGACGGGCCGTCTCTCATGGCTGTGTGCGGCTTTACAACGAGGATGTGCGTGCCCTGTATCGCCAGGTGTCGCTTGGAACTCAGGTGACGGTTCTTCCCTGACGGAACAGATTCCTAAATTCCCCTTAAAGTCGCCGCGCCAACGCCGATCTGAGACATGCGCATCCTCTTCGCTGCAGCGGAATGCGCCCCGATGATCAAGGTTGGAGGGATGGGCGATGTTGTTGGCTCTCTGCCCCCGGCATTGGCCAAGCTCGGCCATGACGTGCGCCTGATCATGCCGGGCTACGCCAAGCTCTGGAGCCGCCTCAACGTGCCGGCGGAGCCGATCTGGCGAGCCCAGACCATGGGCACCGAGTTCTCCGTCTATGAAACGAAGCATCCCACCAATGGGATGACGATCTACCTGGTGGGTCATCCGGTGTTCGACCCGGAGCGCATCTACGGCGGCGACGACGAGGACTGGCGCTTTACTTTCTTCGCCAGTGCTGCTGCCGAATTCTCCTGGAACGTCTGGAAGCCCCAGGTGCTGCATTGCCACGACTGGCACACCGGGATGATCCCGGTGTGGATGCATCAGGACCCGGAAATCAGCACGGTCTTCACCATCCATAACCTCAAGTACCAGGGCCCCTGGCGCTGGAAGCTCGATCGGATGACCTGGTGCCCCTGGTATATGCAGGGGGATCACACCATGGCCGCTGCCCTGCTCTACGCCGATCGCGTCAATGCGGTGTCGCCCACCTACGCCCAGGAGATCCGCACGGCGGAATACGGCGAAAAGCTGGAGGGTCTGCTCAACTTCGTCTCGGGCAAGCTGCGCGGCATCCTCAACGGCATTGATCTGGATGCCTGGGACCCAGCCACCGATCGCTCCCTGCCGGCAAACTTCAGCGCCGACGATCTTTCCGGCAAGGCGGTCTGCAAGAAGGTGCTCCAGGAGCGCATGGGGCTGGAGGTGCGGGAGGATGCCTTCGTCCTCGGCATGGTCAGCCGCCTCGTCGACCAGAAAGGAGTCGATCTGTTGCTGCAGGTGGCTGATCGGTTGCTGGCCTACACCGACACCCAGATCGTTGTGCTGGGCACCGGCGACCGGGGGCTCGAATCCGGGCTCTGGCAACTCGCATCCCGTCACCCCGGCAAGTGCGCCGTCTTCCTCACCTACGACGATGACCTGTCGCGGTTGATCTACGGCGGCAGCGATGCCTTCCTGATGCCCAGCCGGTTTGAGCCCTGTGGCATCAGCCAGCTATACGCCATGCGCTACGGCTCAGTGCCCGTTGTTCGCAAGGTTGGTGGTCTCGTTGACACTGTTCCGCCCCACATCCCCGCTGCCGACAGCGGCACAGGCTTCTGCTTTGATCGCTTTGAACCGGTCGACTTCTACACAGCCTTGGTGCGTGCCTGGGAGGCCTTCCGCCACCGGGACAGCTGGGTCGAGCTGCAGAAACGCGGCATGAATCAGGACTACAGCTGGGATCGTTCCGCGGTCGATTACGACCTCATGTACAAGGACGTCTGCGGCATCAAGGAACCCACCCCGGATGCTGCCTTGGTGGAACAGTTCTCTCAGGGGCAGGCTGCTGATCCTTCCCGTTCCGAGGGGCAGACTGAAGAGGCCAGGGTTCCTGCTGAGGTGACCTCCGCCGGTCGGAATCCCCTGAATCGTCTCTTCGGTCGTCGATCCAGTTGAGTTTGAGCGAGCCCGCCCGATCCGACTCCCCACCTGAAGCTCGTTCCGAGCTCCAGGGGGTGGAGCCATCGGGCAATCTCCCGGCTACCTACGTCAGCCCCTGGCAGGAGTTCGGCCGCAACCTGCAGGCGATGGCCGCCGATCTTCGGCTCAGGGGGCAGGAACTCTGGCGCCGCAATCGAGAGGGTGAGCTTTCGGTGCCAGGCTTCTGGCCCCGGGATCTGGCCCCCAGCTTCTGGCCACTGCTGCTGGTGCTGCTCCTGCTGCTGCCGCTGGCTGGAGTCCGCTTCTGGCAGGACCACGCCCGACCCGCCCCGCGTCCGGAGCCGGTCGTGGAGCAGCGGACGTCTCCCCTTGAGCTTCCCGTGCCGGAGCTGATTCCAGCTCCACAGCCCATGCTGCAGGAGCCATCCCCTCCGCTGGAAGCTGTGGATGCGGAGCCGGCTTTGGAACCATCGGAGCCGGAGCAGCCCCTCCAACCCCAACTCAGTTTCGATCCGCTGTTCGAGTTGTTTCAGGACAAGGCCGTCCCCGAAGGACTGCTCCGTTCAGCCAAGCCCGTTCCGGAGCAGGACCGCTTGCTGTTGGAGTTGTCTGTTGACGCTTGGCAGCAGTTGCCTCTCGATCAGCGCCAGAGCCTCTCCTCCAGTTGGCTTCAGTCGGCGTTCGAGCTGGATTACGCCAGTCTTCAGTTGGTCAATGAACAGGGCGATCTGCTGGGGCGGTCAGCTCGGGTTGGGGGCGGCATGATCCTGTTTGACCTCGGGTTGGTGGGATGACCCTGACGCTGCGTCAGCTGCTGGATGCCTGGGGAACGCCGCAGGGCTGCAGCTTTGAACCCGATGCACTGGTGCGACGGGTCTGCACCGACAGCCGACAGCTCCAGGCTGGTGATTTTTTTGTCCCCCTGGTGGGCGATCGCTTCGATGGTCATCATTTTCTCGCCCAACTGCCTGAACACAAGGTTCAGGCTGCTGTTGTGAGCCGCAGCTGGACTGAACCGTTGCCTTCGGGCCTGTTGCATTGGCGGGTGGACGACACACTGCTGGCCTATCAACAGCTGGCCTTGCTGCATCGCCGTGCCCTGGCCAAGCCTCTGGTGGCGGTGACGGGCTCAGCCGGCAAAACTACAACCCGGGAGTTGATTCGAGCTGTATTGGCTCCGCTGGGAGCGATTCAGGCCAGCGAAGGCAACAACAACAACGATGTTGGCGTTCCCCTCACCGTTCTGGGCTCCACTGCTGCTGATGCGGCTCTGGTGATTGAGATGGGCATGCGGGGGCCTGGGGAGATCGAGCGTCTCTCCCGCTGCACCGAGCCAGATCTTGCGGTGATCACCAACATCGGCACGGCCCACATCGGTCGTCTCGGCAGCCGTGAAGCGATTGCAGCGGCCAAATGTGAAATTACGGCTGGGTTGCATCCAAAGGGAACCGTTGTGATTCCCGCCGGTGATCCCCTGCTGGAGTCGGCTGTGGCGGCGGTTTGGTCCGGCCGCGTGCTGCGCGTGCGCCTGGCTGACGATCCCGAGGTCGAATCCGATCTGGTTGGAGACGTTAACGGCGACCAGTTGCTGATCGGTGCAGATCGTCTCCCGCTACAGCTGGAGGGGCGCCATAACGCCCGCAACCTGCTCTTGGCCGTCGCTGTTGCAGACCAGTTGGGCGTGTCCCGCCAGGCCTTGCAAGCCATGCAGGTGACGGTGCCGGGCGGACGCAACCGTCGCCTGCAGCAGGGTGGTTTGACACTCCTCGATGAGACCTACAACGCCTCGCCTGAGGCGGTGTTGGCGGCTCTTGACCTGCTGGCGGCGCAACCTGGGCGACGTTTTGCCGTGTTGGGCACCATGCTGGAGCTAGGGGAGCGCAGCCTGGAGCTGCATCAGGAGGTTGCCGCCCGCGCCGTGCAGCTGGGCCTGGATGGTCTGGTGCTGGTGGATGGCGGTGAGGAGGGCAAGGCGATGGCTGAAGTGGCGGCTCCCCTGCCCCGCCTGCAGCTGGTGTCGCACCCCGAAGACGCCGCAGCGCCCCTGGCTGCCTGGCTGAACTCCGGTGATGTTCTGCTGCTCAAGGCCAGCCGCGGTGTCGCCCTGGAACGGTTGATTCCGCTGTTGCCAAGTCTTTAGAAAGGCTGGATTAAACCTTTCGTTCCGCCCAGCCGTCCTTGGTCATCTGACGGGCGCGACCGATTGCCAGAGCGCCATCCGCCACATCCTTGGTGATCGTTGACCCGGCACCGATGGTGGCGCGTTCGCCGACGTTGATGGGGGCCACCAGCACGGAATTGGCACCGGTTTTGCTGTTGCTGCCGATCACGGTGCGGTGCTTGTTCACCCCGTCGTAGTTGGCGGTGATGGTTCCGGCCCCCACGTTGACCTTCTCCCCGAGTTGGGCGTCGCCGATGTAGCTGAGGTGGTTCACCTTGGTGCCAGCCCCCAGCTGGCTTTTCTTCACCTCCACAAAGTTGCCGATGCGGCAGCCATCACCGACATCGGCGGCCGGCCGCAGGTGAGCAAAGGGACCGATGGCAACGTCGTTGCCGACGTTGGCCTCTCGCACCACAGAGTGCACCACACTGACATTGGTCCCAACCGATGCGTCCTCGATCAGGCTGCCGGGGCCGATCCGGGAGTTGTCGCCAACCACGCAGCGGCCGCGGAAGTGGGTTTGCGGTTCGATCACCACATCGCGGCCGAAACTGCAGCCTTCGCTGAGGGTGCAGCTTTCGGGATCAACGAACGTGACCCCTTCATCCATCCAGTGGTGGCGCAGCCGTTGCTGCAGCAGGGCTTCGCACTGGGCCAGTTGCCGCCGGTTGTTGATGCCGTTCACCTCATCGGCATCGGCCACCTCCAGGTGCATGGCCTTCGGCAGCATCGCCACCGTGTCGGTGAGATAGAGCTCCCCCTGATCGTTGTCGGTGCTGAGCTTCGGCAGAACGTTGGCCAGGGCTGTCCAGTTGAAGCAGTAGATCCCGGCGTTGGTGAGGTTGTTGCTGCGTTGCTCGTCTGTGCAATCGCGATGCTCAATGATGCTGCTCACCTGGCCCTCGGCATCGGCGAACACACGCCCGTAACCGGTGGGATTCTCGAGCCGTGCCGTCAGCAGGGTGACATCGGCACCGCTGCCCCGGTGCTGTTGCACCAATGCGTCGACGGTTTCACGTCGCAGCAGCGGTACATCGCCGTTGAGCACGAGCAGTTCCCCTTCAAAGTCCTGCAGCGATGGGATCAGCTGTTGCACCGCATGGCCCGTGCCGTTCTGGGGCTGCTGCACAACAAATTCCAGGCCTCCGAGCGGTGCCAGCTGCTGCTCCACCCGTTCGGCTTGATGCCCAACGATCAGCAGCCGCCGTTCCGGTTGCAGGTTGCCGGCACTGGCGAGCACCCGTTCCACCAGGGTGGCTCCCGCCAGCGGTTGGAGCACTTTCGGGAGTGCGCTCTTCATGCGGGTGCCTTTTCCAGCGGCCAGTACGGCTACGGCAAGCATGCGGACCGAGGGGAAGACGGGCGGAATCTACCGGGCTCAGGACGGACTGTCCTTGCGCCAGCGCCTTTGCCAGGCATTGGTGGGTTCATAACCGCAATGCTCCTGTTCAAAGCGGCGGCGCTCAAGGATGTCTTCAGCTGTGGCGTTGCCCTGGGGATCACGAAATGGCACGGCCGCCCGGGTCTGCAGGTGTTCCCACTCCATCGCCGAGAGCTGGCGCCAACCGGGGCCGTCCAGAGGACAGGCGGCGTCTGCAGGCGTGGCCATGGTGCCGCTGCTCCATCCCACCCGTTCGCCCGGGGCCGGCAGCAGGGAATACATGCTCAATCCCGCTCGCTTCAGGCTCGCCCGCACCGCGGCGGAACGGCTGTAGGTGAGCAACCGTCCCTGCGGAGCCAAGCGCTGCGCCAGCGCTCCCAGGAATTCCTCGCTCCACAGTTCCGGGCAACGCTGGGGAGAGAAGGCGTCCAAAAGCACCAGATCAAAGCGAACGGGCTCGGGAATCTCCTGGAGCATCGATCGGGCATCGCCCCAGAGCTGGATCCCTTGGCTGTTGGGTTCTTGCCAGTTGTTGGGCTCTTTCCAGCAGCCGTGGTCGCGAATGGCTTCAAGTCTCGCCAGCACCGGGGCTGACCAGAGGGCTTTGAAGCTTGCCTGCTCCAAGGCTTGTTCCAGGGGGCGGCGGTCCAGCTCAAGCCCCCACCACCGCAGCTTCGGCCTTGCCGTCGGCAATGCTTCCAGCACAGCGGCCGTGTTGTAGCCGAGCCCCAGGCACACATCCAGGATCTTTAATTCAGTGCCGCTGCTGAAGCGCTGCAGCTCCGCGGGTTGGACGAACTTGGCCCGCGCCTCATTCAGGGCTCCCGCCGAGTTGTGAAAGGCCTCGCCGAAGTGATCGCTATGCAGGCTGAAGCTGCCATCCGCCGTCGGATAGACGCGGAGCGCACCGAGCTCAGCAGCGGAGCCGTTCAAGTTCGTCCCAGAACGAGGGATACGACACGGCTGCAGCTTCGCTTCTCGCGAGGCTCGAGTTGCCGTCGGCGAGCATGGCCGCCACGCCGAGGCTCATCGCCACCCGGTGATCGGTTTCGCTGTCCAGCACGGCTCCCTTGAGCGGTCGACCGCCGCGGATGGTCATGCCGTCCTCATGCTCATCAATGTCGGCACCCATGGCCTTGAGCTGACGCGCCATCACCGCCAGCCGATCGGTTTCCTTCACCCGCAGTTCAGACGCTCCACTGATCCGGCTTTCGCCCTCGCAGAAACAGGCGGCGACGCTGAGGATCGGCACTTCATCCACGAGGCGGGGCATGATCTGCTCGCCGAAGTTGAAGGGCTTCAATGGGCCGTGGGTCACCCGCAGATCGCCCACCGGTTCGCCCGCCACGTCGCGGGGGTTTAGCACCTCGATCCGGGCACCCATCTGCTCCAGCACCTCCAGGATCCCGGTGCGTGTTGGATTCAGCCCCACGTTTTCGATGGTGAGATCGGCACCTGGAATTAGGGCTCCAGCCACAAGCCAGAAGGCCGCCGAGCTGATGTCACCAGGGACCACCACGTTCTGGCCCTGCAGGGTGGCGCCGGGACGCACGCTGATGTGCCGTCCCATTTCGCCGCCAACGGTGAGATCAGCACCAAAGGCCTTCAGCATCCGCTCGCTGTGATCACGGGACTGGGCCGGTTCGATCACCGTGGTCGGGCTCTCGGCCGTGAGCGCAGCCAGAAGCAGGGCTGATTTCACCTGAGCACTGGCCACGGGCGTGCCGATCACCGTTCCTTTCAGCTGCCGCCCCTGCACCGCCAGCGGCGCCAGGTTGCCCCCATCACGGCCACGCACTTCCGCACCCATTGAGGCCAACGGTTGGCCCACCCGGCGCATCGGGCGGCGGCGCAGGGAGGCATCGCCATCCAACACGAAGTGGCGACCGTCGCGGCCCGCCAGCAGGCCCAGCATCAAACGCATCGTGGTGCCGGAGTTGCCGCAGTCGAGCACTTCTGCTGGCTCCTGCAATCCGTCCAGGCCAACCCCTTCAACGGTGACGATGCCGCCATCGGTGATCAGGCTGATGCTGACGCCCATCGCCCGCAGGCAGGCGGCGGTGCTCAGGGGGTCTTCGGCCGGGAGCAGACCATCAATGGTTGTGGTGCCCTCTGCGATGGCGCCGAACAGCAGCGATCGGTGCGAGATCGATTTATCGCCTGGAACCTTCACCCGTCCCTGGAGGGTTCCTCCGGCCTTGAGCTCACGGGGTTCGTCGGATTGGCCTGTGCCGCTCAAGGTTGTTTCGTCGTTGGGCTGATCCTATTGGCCGGTCTTCAGGCCCTGAATCAGGCGATCGAGGGCATAGCCGAAGAGGCTGGGGTCGGGGTCGTCGGTGCCGAGGTCCTCCAGACCCAGCTTGGCCCAGCGGTCGCTGACCCGCTGTTCCAGATCCGCCGGACGGCTGAGGGGTTCGCCCCATTCGTGATTTTTCTCAGGTCCCACCTTGGTGGTGGCATCAATGGCCAGTCGTCCCCCCAGGCCCAACTGCTCGCTGGCGAAGTCAAGGGTGTCGAAGGGGGTGTTTTCCAGTGTGAACAGGTCGCGCTGGGGATCCACCTGGGCCGCGATGGCCCAGACCACCTGACGCGGGTCGCGCACGTTGATGTGACTGTCCACCACCACAACGAACTTGGTGTAAGTGAATTGCGGCAGGGCACTCCAGAAGGCCATGGCAGCACGCTTGGCCTGCCCCGGATAGGCCTTGTCGATCGAGATCACCGCCAGCTTGTAGCTGAGCGCTTCCATCGGCAGGAAGAAGTCGGTGATCTCTGGGATCTGCTGCCGCAGGATCGGCGTGTAGATCCGGTTCAGCGCGATGGCCAGCATCGCTTCTTCCTTGGGAGGACGGCCGCTGAAGGTGGTGAGAAACACCGGATCCCGCCGTTGGGTCATGCAGTGGAAGCGCACCAGAGGTGAGTCCTCCACACCGCCGTAGAACCCCATGTGATCCCCGAAGGGGCCATCCGGCAGCACTTCACCAGGGGTGATCGTTCCCTCCAGCACCACTTCGCTGTGGCTGGGCACCTGCAGGTCGATGGTTTTGCAGGGGGCCAGACGCACCCCTTCTCCGGCATAGATGCCTGCGAACAGCCACTCGCTGAGTTGCACCGGGATCGGTGTGGCTGCGGCCATCACCAGCAGCGGGTGCACGCCGATGGCCACTGCCACCTCCAGCTTCTTGCCCATGGCGGCTGCCTTGCGCAGGTGACGGGCACCACCGCGCACGCTCAACCAGTGCACGGTCATCGTGTTCACCGACTGCTTCTGAAGCCGGTAGACACCCACGTTGGGGACTCCGGTTTCGGGGTCTTTGGTGATCACCAGTCCAAGCGTGATCACGCCCCCTGCATCCCCTGGCCAGGGCCGGATCAGGGGGATGTTGTCGAGATCAACCTCATCGCCACGGAACACCTGCTGACGGCAGGGGGGTGTGAGGTCGCGGTCGGGCTTGGCCTTGACCAGGTCCCAGAAGACCCGCGCGAACTGTTTGGTTTCCTCCAGCCCTTTGGGGGGGCGGGGTTGCTGCAGCAGGGCCAGGCGTGACCCCAGCTCCTCCAGCTGCTCGGCCCGTTCGAGGCCCATGCTCCACACCACCCGTTCCACGGTGCCGAGGGTGTTGACGGCCACCGGCATCGACGAGCCGATCACGTTCTCGAACAGAAGAGCGGGCCCCCCTTGGCTCAGCACCCGGTCTGCAATGGCCGCCAGCTCAAGGTCGGGATCCACCGGTGCCGTGATCCGGCGCAACTGGCCGCGGTCCTCGAGCAGCTTCAGGAAGCCCCGCAGATCTCGGGTGGCCGGACCGGATTGGAACAGGGCCATGGGATGACGGTCTCGGCGCAAGCGGTCTCGGTACTGTGTCGCACGCCGGTGTTCAGCGTGGCCATGCAGATCTCCTACTTCCATGTGCCGGCAGAGATGCCGCAGGACCTTCGCCCCGATGCGGCGGTGGTGATTGATGTGCTGCGGGCCACCACCACCATTGCCTGGTCGTTGCACAACGGTGCCGAGGCGGTGCAGGCCTTCGCCAGCCTCGACGATCTGCGCGCTGCTGCAGCGGCATGGCCTGCCGATGCGCGGCTGCTCCTTGGCGAGCGCGGTGGGCAGATGCTCGAGGGGTTTGACCTGGGCAATTCACCCGTTGCCGCGACGCCTGAGCGGGTGGCTGGCAAGCGTCTGTTCATGAGCACCACCAATGGCACACGGGCGCTTGATCGTGTCCGGGAGGTTCCTCTGCTGTTAACGGCGGCGTTGCCAAACCGTGAAGCCGTGGCCCAGCGCTTGCTGGCGAAACAACCCAGTCACGTGGCGATTGTCGGCAGCGGTTGGGAGGGGGCCTATTCCCTCGAGGATTCTCTGGCCGCTGGTGCCTTGGGCCATCGCTTGCTGGAGCTGGATCCCACCGGGAGTAGTGCCGCCAACGACGAACTCACAGCAGCGGTCTCCCTCTGGCGTCAGTGGCAATCCGAACCAGAGGCTTGTCTTCGCACGGCAACCCATGGTCAGCGCTTGATTCGCCTGGGCGATCACGATGCGGATTTCCGCTGCTGTGCTGGCCTCGATCAGCTCAGTGTCGTTCCGACACAGGTCGAGCCTGGGGTGCTTCGGGCGGCCTGACCCTCACTAAAGTTCGCCCACCTGATCAGTGCATGTGAGCGACTTCCTGGCGGCTGCTGTCCAGCTGACGAGTGGTCAGGACCTGGAGCTCAACTTCAATGCAGCTGAAGAGCAGATCGATCTGGCTGCCCGCCGTGGTGCCGAGCTGATCGGCCTGCCGGAGAATTTCGCCTTCATGGGCGAGGACAGCCGGCGACTGGAGCTGGCTCCCACCCTGGCGGAGCAGAGCAGTCGCTTCCTGGTGACCATGGCGCGTCGCTATCAGGTGGCGCTGCTGGGTGGTGGCTTTCCTGTGCCGGTGGGTGATGGATCGCGAACCCTGAACCGCGCTGAGCTTGTCGACCGTGACGGCATGCTCCTGGGCCGTTACGACAAGATTCACCTCTTTGATGTCGACCTGCCGGACGGCAACACCTACCGCGAGTCGGCAACGGTGAACCCAGGCAGGGATCTGCCTCCGGTCGTTGAGATTCCTGGTCTCTGCAAGGTGGGGCTGTCCATTTGCTACGACGTGCGGTTTCCTGAGCTCTATCGCCATCTCGTCGGTGCCGGCGCAGACCTGTTGATGATTCCTGCGGCATTCACGGCCTTCACCGGAAAAGACCACTGGCAGGTGCTTTTGCAGGCCAGAGCCATTGAAAACACGGCCTATGTCCTCGCTCCGGCTCAGACCGGTGTCCACCATGGTCGCCGTCAGAGCCATGGTCACGCCCTGGTGATTGATCCCTGGGGAACGGTCCTCGCGGATGCGGGTGTCCAGGCGGGAGCCGCCATTGCTCCGGTGAACACCAACCATCTCGGTCATGTTCGGGGTCAGATGCCGAGCCTTCGGCACCGCCAACCCACGCTGTTCTGAGCGCCATGGCTCCGGCCTCGTCCCGACGGATGGCCTGGCTTTTGGCCGCAGCCCTGCAGTGCATGGCCTTCACCCAGGCGTTGCCTGCCCGAGCCGCGAGTGCCTTGGCCGCCTGGGCCTTCACCGAGGAGGGGGTGCTCAAGCTGCGCACCAGCCGGAACGCTCGCTTGGAGGCGTTTTTTCAGGCTGCCAGCGATGGCCGCGGCACCCGGGTCTGGATTGATATTCCAGGTGAGCTGAGATTCCCGCGGCGTCTGGCGGGGCGCGGTGCCGTCCGTGAGATCCGGCTGGGCAAGCCCCGCGCGGGTGCCACCCGTCTGGTGGTGGAATTCCGCCCTGATGTGGATCTCAACCCCAACGATCTGCGCCTGCGTGGAACCGCTCCGGACCGTTGGGAACTTGTGTTTACCGGCCTGCCCACCCGCGGCTTGGATGATTTCGGTGAAGGCGACCTCAGCGGTCGTGCCACGGCCTGGCTCCCACCGGGTGGATTCCGTCCCACCCGCACGCCGGTGGATCCTTCCGGGCTGCCCACCGTGGCCCGCAACCGTTATCGCATCGTGATCGACCCCGGTCATGGGGGGCCTGATCCGGGGGCCATCGGCATCGGCGGTCTGCGCGAGACCGACGTGGTTTTGGATGTGTCGCTGCAGGTGGCCGACCTTCTGCGGGCGAGGGGCGTGGACGTGCGCTTGACCCGCACCCGTGAAGTGGATGTGGACCTGCCGCCGCGGGTGTCCCTGGCAAACCGCAGTGGGGCCACGGCCTTCGTGAGCATCCATGCCAATGCCCTGAGCATGAACCGCCCGGATGTGAACGGGATCGAGACGTTCTTCTTCTCGGACCCCCGTTCTGGACGCCTCGCGTCCTATCTGCAGCAGCAGATGATGGATGTGTCCCCCGGAACACCGAACCGCGGCGTCAGACGTGGTCGCTTCTTCGTGATCCGGCGCAGCACCATGCCTTCGGCTCTGGTGGAGATGGGATTCGTCACCGGGGCAATTGATGCGCCGCGTCTGGCCAAGGCCGACCATCGCCGCCGCCTGGCCTTGGCCCTGGCGGCCGGCATCCTCAACTACCTCAAGCAGGAGGTGCGATGACGAAGCAACTGCTGGGGTTCTTCGACAGCGGCCTCGGTGGCCTGACGGTTCTGCGTCGGGTGCTCGATCGCCATGGACCGGTGCCCTGCGTGTACCTCGGTGACACGGCCCGGGTTCCCTATGGCAACCGTCAACCGGATGACATCCGGCGCATCGCTGCAGAAGTGGTGGGTTGGTTGCGTGACCAACAGGTCTCCACGGTGGTGATGGCCTGCAACACCACCAATGCCCTGGCGAGGGATGTGGCCGAGGGACAGGCCGGGGTGCCGGTGATCGGTTTGATCGGCGCCGCCGCAGCGATGTTGGAAACGCGCCGTGTTGGCGTGCTGGCCACACCAGCCACCGTGGCCTCCTCGGCCTACCGGGCCAGCATCGAAGCGCTTCATCCCGGCTCGGTGGTGATCGAGCAGGCCTGTCCTGCCTTTGTGCCTTTGATCGAAGCCGGCGAGATGAACAGCGACGACATGCGTCGTTCGGCCCAGGCCTATCTCGAACCCCTGCTGGCGGCTTCCGTGGACTCGATCGTGCTGGGTTGCACCCATTACCCGTTATTGGTGCCGCTGTTGCGTCAGCTGCTGCCGGAGTCGGTCCAGATTATTGACCCGGCCATCGGTGTTGCCCGTCAGCTGGATGCCGTTCTGGGGCCACCGGCGCGGATCTCGCCGGCTCCAAGGCCGTTTTCCCTGGAGAGCTGCCGCTTCTGCGTCACCGCAGACCCCGATGGCTTCGCTGTGCGCGCCACCCCCTGGCTGGGCCAGCGGCCTGCCGTCAGCCTTCAGCTGCTGCAGGACTGAGCATGGGACCACTAGGATCGCGGCGCCGAGGGGAGTCATGAGCACCGTTACCGAGCTACTCCAACCGGTAGAGACAGATCTTGAAACCCTGCTCGGAGACCTGCGCAGCCTGATCGGGGCAGGTCACCCCATCCTCCAGGCCGCTGCCGAGCATCTGTTCAGCGCCGGTGGCAAGCGGTTGCGCCCCGGAATTGTTCTGCTTCTGTCGCGGGCCTTGTCCGCGCAGGGAGAGCTCTCGCCCCGCCACCGCCGCCTGGCTGAGATCACTGAAATGATCCACACGGCCTCGCTCGTTCACGACGATGTGGTGGATGAGGCTTCGACTCGGCGCGGGGTGGACACGGTCCACAGCCGGTTCGATGCCCGGGTTGCTGTTCTTGCCGGCGACTTCCTCTTCGCTCAGGCCAGCTGGCACCTTGCCAATCTCGATGACCTCGACGTGGTCAAGCTGCTTAGTCGCGTGATCATGGATCTCGCGGATGGGGAGGTGAAGCAGGGCCTCTACCGCTTCGACACGGCCCAAACCTTTGAGACTTACCTCGAAAAGAGCTACTGCAAGACGGCATCCCTGATTGCCAACAGCTGCCGTGCCGCAGGCGTGCTCAGCGGCTGCTCACCCTCCCACCTCGACAGCCTCTACCAATTCGGTCGCCAGTTGGGCCTGGCCTTCCAGGTGGTGGATGACATCCTCGATTTCACCGGGAGCGACCAGCAGCTCGGCAAGCCCGCCGCCAGTGATCTCGCTAGCGGCTATCTCACGGCTCCCACCTTCTATGCCCTTCAGGAGCATCCATCGCTGCAGCCGTTGATCGATCGCCAGTTCTCCGAGCCCGGTGACCTGGACAAGGCACTGGAGATGGTTCGGGCCTCCAAGGCGATTGAACGCACCCGTGAGCTGGCGGAAACCTTTGCCCGCGAATCCCGGGAATCGATCGCTTGGCTGCCGGAGTCTGCGGCGCAACGCGCCTTGATGGAACTGCCGGACTTTGTCCTCAGCCGCCTGTACTGAGCTGCGACTTCAAGTCAACAGCCTCCACACAACAGCCAGGCTGTTGATGGCACAGGGGTTGGTGTTCAGGTCGGGTTGGTCTGAGCCCTTGGGGCTCACCAGCCAGACCTGACACCCAGCGCCAAGGGCTGATTGGCTGCCGGCCTGGGAATCCTCCAGGGCCCAGCAGTTGCTTGGGTTGAGCCCCAACCGGTGGGCAGCAAGTCGAAAGGGTGCGGGGTCGGGTTTGCCCGCGTTGAGCTCGGGATCGTCGCCGTAGACCCGTTCCTGGATTAGCTCCAGCCAGGGATGGGGTGCTGCTTTGAATGCAACGGCCTCGCTGCTGCTGCTGGTGACCAGTGCCATGGGGATGCCCCGGTTGTGGCAATGCGCCACCAGCTCCTGCGCGGCAGGCATCGGGGCAGCATCCGGAAGCAGGGCACGCACGATCGGCTGCTGCACCGCCAACAGCGCATCCGCGCCCACCGGTTTCGCCAGCCATGCATCCACCTGGGCCGCACAGTCGAGCCGGCGACGGCCCTTCAGCTGCATCAACTGGGCCTCGCTCAGCTGGGTGCCGAAGTGGGCCGCGGCTTCCCACCAGCCCCGGCCATGCAGCGGCTCGGTGTCGAGCAGAAGCCCATCCAGATCGAACAGGCATGCGGCAGGTGGCAGTTTCATCCCGGGATGGCGATGCCCAGCTCAATCGTTTCGCATCGACTGCATCATCGTCCGACGGATTGATACGGGACCTGGATCAGCGGGGTCCTGCTCCTTACCCTTCCAGGAGAAGCACTGCGCAGTCTGCTGTGACCGACGCCAACACCACCATCGAAAGCGTGCTGCAGGAGCAGCGGGTGTTCGAGCCGCCAGCAGACACCTCCGCAAAAGCGCGCATCGGCAGCCTCGAGGCTTACCGGGCCATGGCCGATGCCGCCAAAAACGATCCTGATGCGTTCTGGGGTGAGGCCGCCCGTCGAGAACTGCATTGGTTCGAGCCCTTCCACACCGTGCTCGATTGGTCGAATCCTCCGTTCGCGCGCTGGTTTGAGGGTGGCACCACGAACCTCTCCTACAACTGCCTGGACCGTCATCTCGATGGGCCAACGGCGCAGAAGACAGCGTTGATCTGGGAGGGAGAACCGGGGGATGTGCGCCGGTTCACTTACCAGGAACTTCATGTCGAGGTGTGCAAAGCCGCCAATGGCCTCATGGCCATGGGCATCGGCAAGGGTGACCTTGTGGCGCTCTACATGCCGATGGTGCCGGAAGCGGCGATCGCCATGCTCGCCTGCGCGCGCATAGGTGCACCCCATTCAGTGGTGTTCGGCGGCTTTTCCGCCGAAGCCCTGAGGGATCGGCTCAACGATGGTGAAGTGAAAGCGGTGATCACCGCTGATGGCGGCTTCCGCAAGGACAAGCCGGTGTCACTCAAGCCCGCGGTGGATGCGGCGCTGGCCAATGGCGCCTGCCCCTCGGTGACCGGCGTGCTTGTGGTGCAGCGCACCAAGCAGAACGTGGAGATGGTCTCCGGTCGCGATCAGTGGTGGCATGACCTGGTGGAGGGTCAGAGTGCCGACTGCCCCGCTGAGCCGATGGCCAGCGAGGACCGACTGTTCGTGCTCTACACCTCCGGCTCCACCGGCAAGCCCAAGGGCGTTGTGCACACCACCGCCGGCTACAACCTCTGGGCCCACCTCACCTTCCAGTGGATCTTCGACATCCGGGATGAGGATGTCTTCTGGTGTACGGCCGATGTGGGTTGGATCACCGGCCACAGCTACATCGTCTACGGCCCCTTGTCGAACGGTGCCACGACGGTGATGTACGAGGGTGCGCCGCGACCGTCCAAGCCCGGTGCCTTCTGGGAGTTGATCCAGAAACACAAGATCTCGATCTTCTACACGGCTCCCACCGCCATCCGGGCGTTCATGAAGAGCGGCCGCTCCGTTCCGGATCAGTTCGACATGAGCAGCCTCCGGCTGCTCGGCACCGTCGGCGAACCGATCAATCCGGAGGCCTGGATGTGGTATCGCGACGTGATTGGAGGCAACCGCTGCCCGATCGTCGACACCTGGTGGCAGACCGAAACCGGCGGGGTGATGATCAGCCCCCTGCCGGGGGCAACGCCCACCAAACCCGGCTCCGCCACCCTGCCCCTGCCCGGCATTCAGGCCGACATCATCGATGCGGAAGGCAACAGCTGCGGTGCCGATGAAGGCGGCTACCTGGCGGTGCGTGCCCCCTGGCCTGGAATGATGCGCACCGTGCATGGCAACCCCCAACGCTTCCGCGAGAGCTATTGGGAGCACATCCGTCCTGCCGATGGGTCCTACCTCTATTTCGCCGGGGACGGTGCCCGTCGGGATGCCGATGGCTACTTCTGGGTGATGGGTCGCGTCGATGACGTGATCAACGTCTCAGGCCACCGTCTCGGCACGATGGAAATTGAATCAGCGCTCGTCAGTCACCCTGCGGTGGCGGAGGCGGCCGTCGTGGGTCGGCCCGACGACCTCAAGGGTGAAGGCATCGTGGCCTTCGTCACCCTGGAGGCGGGCCGCGAGGGCGATGACGCCCTGGTGAAGGAGTTGCGCGCCCACGTGGGAACGGAAATCGGTCCGATTGCCCGGCCGGACGAGATCCGTTGCAGTGATGCCCTGCCCAAGACCCGCAGCGGCAAGATCATGCGCCGGATCCTGCGAGCCCTGGCGGCGGGTCAGGAGGTGAGTGGCGACACCAGCACCCTGGAAGATCGCTCCGTGCTGGATCGCCTCAGGGCCTGATCGCCTGGCCGATGGTTCGGCTCAGCTGACGGATGACCGCCACCCGCCTGGGGTCATCCGCCCAGTCTCCGAGAAAGCTGCGCCGCAGCCCTGCACTGGCCGGGGTGAGGTGATCACCGGGCAGCTCCAGGGTTGAGCTGGCGTCGGAAGCACGTTCTCGCAGGGCCTGGATCAGATCGCCGCTTTGATCCAGTTCATCGCGCCCGAAGCGCACCACCAGGTTCCGCTCCTGTTGGTAGTGGCGGCTGATCAAGCGAAGCGTTTCAGCTGGGCTTGGGCTGAACTCGGTTTCCACCCCGAGCCTTGGTGCCAGTTCCCCCAGGAGCGGAATCGAGCGATCGGCGTTGAAGTTGTTGAAGCTCAGGGCCACCAGAGCCCTGCTGCCTCGCCCCCCATCGGGTGCCAGCAGGTGAAGCTTGCATCCCAGGCTGTGGCCAAGCCGCAGCGGAGCCCCAAACGTCCCGCAGCGCTCCTCAAGTTGGCGACGCGCAGAGCGGAAGGCACTCCAGGCATCGCGGGCCTGACGTTGATGATCGAACCCGGGTACATAGGCCCAGGCATGCACCGCCAACCCATCCGTCGCTAGCTCTTCCAGCAGCCTGCGGTAGCTGATCTGGGGGGTGGCTGCCAGATAGCTGCCGCCGATGAATTCGATCAATCCCGTGGGTTCGGCCGGCCGCAGTTGCCAGATCGAGCCCAGCTGACGCCAGTTGGCCATGCTCAACCGCGCAGCTGATTCAGCACTTGCTGTGCTTCACGCACGTGGGCCGGGCCATCCAGGAGGTTGCTGAAGGTGTGGCGGATCACTCCCTCGCCATCAACGATGTAGGTGACACGACCGGGCAGCAGGCCAAGGGCTTTGGGCACACCCATCTCGCGGCGCAGGGCGTTGTTGCGGTCGCACAGCAGCGGAAACGTGAGGTTGTGGCGGCTGGCGAAACGGCGGTGGCTGACGGCGTCATCACCGCTGATGCCCCAGACCTCTGCATCGAGGGCAGCAAAGCTCTCTGCGTTGTCGCGGAAGCTGCAGGCTTCAGCTGTGCAGCCAGGTGTGTCGTCCTTGGGATAGAAAAACAGCACCAGCCAGCGGCCCTGCACCGAAGCGGGAGTGCGAAGGTCGCCGTTCTGATCCTCCAGGCTGAAGGAGGGGAGCCGGTCGCCGATCCCGAGGGCCATTCGATTGAAATGAAGAGGTTGAACCCTAGGCAGCAGGCACCTTGCCCGGGGCGGGAGAATCAGGGGCGGGAGGAGTCACTGCGCCATGCCTGAACAGCTCGATTTGCTTGCGGGATTTTCAAGGCCTCAGGCGGAGCCCCAAACAGCGGCAATGCCGATGCCTGTTCCGCCAGCCGCTGAACCCGAGGCCAAGGTTGATCAGACCGAGGACGCGCCAAAGGCCTCACCCACCACCCTGCTGATCATCGACACCGAAACCTCCGGTCTGGATCCGCAGCAGGACCAATGCCTGGAGGTGGGCTGCATTTTGTTTGATGTGCCGAGTCGTTCGGTGCTGGCCCAGCAATCGTTTCTTTTGCCGGTGGACTCCAACGCGGCAGAGGCGATCAACCGGATTCCCGCCGCCGTCACCCGCAGGCCTCAGCCCTGGCGGGAGGCGCTGGTGTGGTTTGAGCATCTGCTTGAAGCTGCCGATCTGCTGGTGGCCCATAACGCGGCCTTCGATCGCCAGTGGTTCGGTCTTGGCGTTGTGCCGGCCACCGCAACACCGTGGCTTTGCACCATGGAAGACATCCGCTGGCCGGCGGAGCGTCAGCTGCGTTCGCGGCCTTCGGTGCGGGACCTCGCCCTGGCCTACGGCGTTCCGGTTTGGGCGGCCCACCGCGCCCTCAGCGATTGCATCTACATCGCGGAAGTCTTCGCCCGCTGCGACGACCTGGAGCAGTTGTTGGAGCGGGGCTTGGAACCCCGCCAGTTGATGCGTGCCCGGGTGTCGTTCGACGAACGCCACCTCGCCAAAGCAGCGGGTTTCCGTTGGAACGATCCGATCAAGGGGGCCTGGACCCGTCGTTTGAGCGATCGTGAGGTGGCGGAGCTGGAGTTTCCGGTCTCCCCCGTTGAGGTCGAAGCCGATCGCCTCAGCGCCTGAGCCTGCGCATTTGCTTCAGCACTCCGAAGCGTCTGGGTGATTTTGCAGAGAGTGCTGCTGAATGCAGCAGGCTGAAGCCATGACGGCTTTTCTGCATCCCCATCAACGCCCCATCCGCTCTCGCCTGCGTCAATGGCAGCAGGTGCGCACCTGGGCACGTTTGATCCGTGAAGCCGAGGCGCTCTGGCATGTGGATGTGCGTGCCCTGCGCCGCATGGGGGCGTATGAACTCAGCCAGTTGATTGAGGAGGTTCCCGCCCCCCACCGCAAACGGGTGAACCGCTGGCTGCGCTGTTATGCGGTGGCAACACGGCTCACCGTCGCCTCCACCGTCGTGCCCACCGTGTAGGCCACCTCTGAGCCTGGATCAACGACGCGGGAGGATGGAGCAAATCACTCAAACGGTTTTGGCACATCGTTCCCTGGTTGTTTCAAACCTGAGCGTTCTCGCTGTTGGCCTCGCCGCCTGTGGCGGCAGTTCCAGTGTGTCCAGCCTCAATGCGGCGGGGGCCTCCTTCCCCGCCAAGGTGTATCAGAGCTGGTTCGCCGAGCTCGCCGGCTCCGGCGGAATCAAGGTGAACTACCAGGCGGTGGGTTCCGGTTCCGGCCGCAAAGCCTTCATCGATGGCACCGTGGATTTCGCCGCTTCGGACGACCCGATCAAGGAGGCTGACCGCAAGCAGGTGAGCCAGGGGGTGGTTCAGATCCCGATGGTGGGGGGAACGATCGCCTTCGGTTACAACAAACCGGGTTGCGAGCTTCAGCTCACCCAGCAACAGGCTGTGGAGGTGGCCATCGGCCGCATCAGTGATTGGAAGGAGCTCGGCTGTGAAGCGGGCACGATCACCTGGGTGCACCGCTCGGACGGTTCTGGCACCACCAAGGCCTTCACCAACTCGCTGCAGACCTTTTCAACGGATTGGACCCTCGGAAGCGGCAAATCGGTGAAATGGCCGGTTGGCGTGGGTGCCAAGGGCAACTCGGGCGTTGCCGGGGTGATTGACAACCGGGTCGGCGCGATCGGCTACGTGAATCAGTCGTACATCAAGGGGAATGTGCAGGCTGCTGCGCTGCAGAACAAATCCGGGGAATTCCTCACGCCCTCCGTGGAGGCTGGTGCCAAAGCCCTCAACGGCATCGAGCTTGATCAGTACCTGGCGGGCAGCAACCCAAACCCCTCCGCTGCCGGTGCCTACCCCATCGCAACACTCACCTGGGTGTTGGCCTATGCCGAGGGCAATGGTGCCAAGGCTGAAGCTGTGAGGAAAGTCTTCAACTACATGCTGGAAGATTCCACCCAGGAGGGTGCTGCGGCCCTGGGCTTTGTACCTCTCCGGGGCAGCATCCTTGAAAAATCCCGCAGTGCGGTGGCAGGCATTCAGCCTTGAATGCGAACCCTCGATGGGTGAACGACATGCCCCGGTTTGGATGACCAAACCGGGGTTTTTTGAAGGTTTAAACAGGGTTTTATGGTTCCTTAACCATCGTTAATGGCCGCATAACGACAGGTGGTTTGCACACCGATTAGGTCTTGGTTGCTACAGCCTCTTTCCTCTTTCGGTTGTCGTGATGCGCATTGCACAAAAGGCCCTCCTCGCCTCGTCCCTGCTTGTCCTCGGGGCAGGTATGTCAGCTTCTGCAGCTCCCAAGCTGAACGGCGCTGGCGCCTCCTTCCCGGCCAAGATCTACCAGCGTTGGTTCGCCGACCTGGCCAAGGCTGGCGGCCCTCAGGTCAACTACCAGGCCGTGGGTTCCGGTTCCGGCCGTAAAGCCTTCATTGACCAGACCGTGAACTTCGGTGCATCGGATGATCCGATGAAGAAGAAGGACATGGCCAAGGTCACCCGTGGTGTGGTTCAGATCCCGATGGTGGGTGGCACCATCGCCTTCGGCTACAACAAGCCCGGTTGCAACCTGAAGCTCACCCAGGAGCAGGCCGTCAAGGTTGCCATGGGCATGATCAAGGACTGGAAGGAGCTCGGCTGCAAGCCCGGTACCCTCACCTGGGTGCACCGTTCCGATGGCTCTGGCACCACCAAGGCCTTCACCAACTCCATGCAGGCCTTCTCCAAGACCTGGACCCTCGGCACCGGTAAGTCCGTGAAGTGGCCTGCTGGCGTTGGCGCCAAGGGCAACTCCGGTGTGGCTGGCCTGATCCAGAACCGTGAAGGCACGATCGGTTATGTGAACCAGTCGTACATCAAGGGCAAGGTGGTTGCCGCCGCTCTCCAGAACAAGTCCGGTGAGTTCCTCAAGCCCTCTGTGGCTGCGGGTGCCAAGGCCCTCAATGGCATCAGCCTGGACAAGGACCTGGCAGGCAAGAACCCCAACCCCACCGCCAAGGGCGCGTACCCCATCGCAACCCTCACCTGGGTTCTGGCGTATAAAACCGGCAACGGAGACAACGCCAAGGTGGTTCAGGACGCCTTCAACTACATGCTGAGCGACGCTGCTCAGAACAAGGCTCCTTCCCTGGGCTTCGTTCCACTCAAGGGCGACATCCTGGCCAAGTCCAAGGCCGCTGTGAACAAGATCGGCAAGTGATCTTGGCTTGAATTGGTTTTTCAAAACCAAACATCAAAGGGGGCCCCTCGGGGCCCTTTTTTTATGGGCTGAATGATTCGAGTTGCGATCAGTGTTAGAGCCTTCTTAACCGAATCTCCCCCGAATCTCTCCCAGCTCTTTGTTGGGAATCGATGTTGTCCTCAATACAGTTTTCTGGATTCACGGGATTCCAAATGCTTGCTACTCCATCGGCTGATCTGAGTTCAACAGCTCTTGGTTTCAAGGCGTTTCTTGAAAACAGCTACGACAATCGCAATGTTGTTCATGTCACCGCGGGAAGTTTCGTTCCTCTGCTGAAGAACAGTGTTTGGTTTGTGGTGCGCGGCATGGTGAAGCTCGGGGCGCTGTCGGTGCATGGCGACGAGCTGGTGCTTGGCCTGGTGGGTCCCAACGAACCCTTCGGTGCCGCATTCACCAATGTGGAGGCCTATGAGGCTGTAGCGCTCACCGATTGCGATCTGCTCTGCTGCAATCTGGCGGAGCTCGAGCAGTCTCCTCAGTTAGCGCTTGGTTTGGCCAAGGCCATGGCCGCCCGCTACCGCCAGGCGGAGTCGCTCCTGGCCCTGCTGGGGCTGCGTCGCGTTGAAGAACGGGTCCGGGGCTTTTTGGAGCTGCTCGCCACGGACTTTGGCGAACCCTGTGAGGCTGGGTTGCGGCTCAACCTTCGCCTGACCCATCAGGAGATCGCCAGTGCCCTGAGCACCACACGGGTGACCGTGACCCGCGTGTTGGGGCAGTTGCGGGATGAAGGCTGGCTTCAGATTGATGCCTCCAGGCATCTGGTGGTGACCGGCGCTGGTCGCCGCTGAAGGCAAAAAAAAGCCGGCGAAACCGCCGGCTCAATCCCTGAAGTATTGATGTTCAGGTGGGGAAATAAGACGGTTGAATCGGAGCGGCGGGATTTGAACCCACGACCCCCACTACCCCAAAGTGGTGCGCTACCAAGCTGCGCCACGCCCCGTCAGATTTAAGTTATCACAGTGCATCCCGGCGTCTGAGTCGCCTGAGCAACCGAGTGGTGAGCTGGTCTCTCGTTGCGGATCCGTAGTGGTACAGCCGCAGTTCTGCGGCGGCCTGGCGAAGCTCAGCCAGGGTCATCGCCGCCAGACGCAGCTCGGGCAGGGTGCGCCAGGCTCTCGAGCGCATCGGGAGTGAGGCAGGGCCTTTGGCCTGGCCCAGATTCAGGGTTCCATCCGCCAGCCATTCGGGGATGAGCACCACCAGAACGGCGATCAAGCCATAGAGCTCGACCAGCCCCCTCGGCAGGGGATGCAGTTGACGCTGCTCGGATCGATCAGGCCGTTCACTCACCGCAGAACGGAGGGGTCCTTATTGCCCCACGATCGCACCAACAGGAAGCGAGCCCGCCGGTTGGTGGTCAGATTGCCAAAGGTTTTGTAGTGGGTTGGGGGGTCTCCCGCCACAGCATCGGAGACTGCTGCTCTCGATTGAAGGAGACACTGCCGAGGATCAGGCCCAGAACCAAAATCAAGGTGAGGGCGATCGCCAGGATCACCTGCCGATCAGACCAGGGCTCGGGCATGACATGGGTCGGGACCTTGTTCATTTTGGCCGAATCAGCCCAGGGCGATCGGGCTGTTGTCGGATCGAAGCACGCAGTGACTGATGGACCAGTCGTACTTGTCCCAGACCTGCTTTGGGAGTTTGTAGTTCGACCCCTCGAAGTCACCAAGCAGCGTTTGGGTTGGCATCGCGGAGCAGTAGGGGCGGCTGCCAGGTTTGGCGAGGTATTGCTGGTGGTAGTCCTCGGCGAAATAGAACGTCTGGTCCGCCAGGATTTCGGTGGTGATGGCCCCGTAGCCCTTGGCCGAGAGGGCGAGTTGATAGGCATCCCGGCTGGCCAGGGCCAGTTGCAGATGCTCCGGATTGAACGTGTAGATGGCTGATCGGTATTGGCT
This sequence comes from Synechococcus sp. N26, assembly GCF_900473975.1. Taxonomy (NCBI): domain Bacteria; kingdom Bacillati; phylum Cyanobacteriota; class Cyanophyceae; order Synechococcales; family Synechococcaceae; genus Synechococcus; species Synechococcus sp. N26. The sequence goes on from NZ_UCNM01000010.1 coordinate 127,820, forward strand.
GCCGGTGTCGTTGCCTTGCCTGTTGCCCTGGGTGGGGTCGTGGCACTCCCAGAACAGTTTCAGCAGGTCGCTGAAGTCGAGGGCTGGTCGGCTCCACACCACACGCACTACTTCCGTGTGTCCTGTTCTGCCGGAGCAGACCTGGTTGTAGGTGGGTTGCTCGGTCTGGCCGCCCGCATACCCCACAGCAGTGCTCACCACCCCAGGCAGTCGCCAGAACCCTTTTTCAGCACCCCAGAAGCATCCACAGGCAAAGATTGCTTCCTCCTGGTCGGCCGTCAGGGGTGCCTTCAGCGGCGTTCCCAACACGGCGTGCGTTGCCGGGGCCGATGATTCGGCGCTGCCGCGGGGAGACAGCCAGGAAGGAAGCATGTTGGTTGCGTTGGTCCGCAGAGCTTAGGCAGCGGATTCAGCGCAGTGATGCTGCCGCGTCGAGGGCCATCTGTGAACTTTCAGTGATGGCTCCCCAAGTGAGGGGTACATAGGGAACGAATCAAAGCTTGGCTTGAAGAGTGGTTCTTCTTTGAACAATGTTCTGCAGAAAGGTGTTGATTGTTTGTCAGTGGTTTTCAGCCTGAATGGCGCTGTTGCTGAGCTGTCCCAAGACGAGTCTGCGGGTCAGGTACATTTGATTGTTGACACTATTGGGAATGTCATCAGGGGTGGAGGAGATTGTGCCGATGGCGGGCTATGGCCAGAAAGAAGACGAATTGGATGGATTAATCAATTGCAAGCCATTGATTGATGGCTTGTTGATGAAGAAAGCTGTTTCTAAGAAACAAAAACAGGTGGTTCATTCTGTTGAACCAGAAAGCGCACCTGCGCCAGGACTGTCTGCCCTCAATCGCTGTGCAGGATGAAACGAGCTTCTGCTGATGGCCGACCAAGGGAAAGTTGTCTCGTCCTGCGGAACCATCGCGGGATAGCCGTTCCGGACGTGTTGACAGGCCCTCGTTTCTTGTTGCCGTTGATGCTCAGGACGCGTTGGCTTCGCCCTCAACTGGGTTGAGCTGGATGTGATTCAGCAGCGTTGTGACGAAGGCAAAGAGCAGAAACGGCAGGCTGAGCACTAAAATAAGCCCCACTCCCACCAGCGCAAATACCGGTCGCGACGAGCCCATCAGGGCAAGCCCCGCAGCCAGGCTCACAAAAATGACGGCCATCCAGGCCAGCACCTGTCCATAGATATCTCCAAAGGTGAGCGTGCAGCGCACCGCGAAGGGGGATCCGCTGGTCATAAGCAAGGAGTTGCCTTCACAGCTAAGCCACGAACGTTGGTGTTGTCAGAAACCGCCCGGAGATTCTTCAGGAAGCCAACGCATCCAGTTGTTGCGACGCCTGCTGACGCTCCCAAAGCCGTTTGTACACACCCGACTGCTGAATCAAGGCGTTGTGGTGTCCCTGTTGAACGATACGTCCGTTCTCCATCACCAGGATGCGATCACAGGCCGCTGCGGCTGAAAGTTGATGGCTGATCATCACGATAGTCCGGTCGTCCTGAGCTCGGATCGAATCCAGAATCGCCGCAGCCGTGTTGTTGTCAACGCTGGCTAAGGCGTCGTCGAGGACCAACACCGGCGCTGACATCAGCAGAGCCCGGCCCAGAGCTGTGCGTTGACGCTGACCACCACTCAAGGTGATGCCGCGTTCACCAACGATGGTTCCGAAACCATCGGGAAAGCCCTTCACGTCATCAGCCAGGCGGGCTTGCTCTGCCGCCAGTTCAACCTGCTGATCACTGGCTTCAGGGTCGCCATAGCGCAGGTTGTCCGCCAGGGTGCTTGTGAACAGAAAGCCCTCCTGGGGAACGATCGCCACGTCATGGCGCAACCTCTTCAGGGGCATCTGGGTGACGTCCACACCATCCAGGAACAGCTGTCCCGGTTCCAGTGGAACCATCCGACCGAAGGCCCGAGCCAGGGTGGTTTTGCCGCAGCCCACGGCCCCGACAACAGCCACCAACTCCCCAGGCTCGATGCAGAAGCTCAGGCCATTGAGGGTGTTCTGCTCTGCGCCCTGGTACTGAACCGTCAGGTCACGGGCTTCAAAACGCCCCCGGCGTTCGGTCGTTGGCCGGGGCTGAGCATCAGAGGGATCAGGGTCTTTGATCTTTGGTTCCCGTTTCAGTAACTCCTCAACCCGCTCGAGGCTCACCTGGCCGGTCTGGAAGGTGTTGAGCGTGAATCCCAGCAGTGCCGTTGGGAAGACGAGCTGCTCCACATAAAGGATCAGAGCCACCAGTCCTCCAATGCTCAAACGACCGACTTCGAGCTGACCGCTGCCGATGGCCAGCAGCAAAAGAACCGAGAGGGAGGAAATGCCCTGAAGCAGCGGGAACAGAGTGCTTTGTGTTCTCGCCAGCTGAATGGCACTGTCGCGGTAGCGGCGGTTGCGCGTGGCAAAGGCCTGCTGTTCTGCTCCCTCCTGGCCATAGATCTTGATGGCCCCGATTCCCGAGAGATCCTCTTGAATCAGGTTGCTGAGGGCGGAGAGTTCTTCCTGCTGCGCGCGCTTCTGACGCATCATGCGTCCACCGAATAGGCGCACGGTGCTGAGCATCACGGGGTAAAGCCCGACGGCAGCCAGGGTCAGCCACGGATCGATGGCCAACATCGCGGGCAGCGTCAGCGCATAGGACAGCAGCGTGTTGGTCAGACTGAGAATCGCGAATCCGAGCAGGCGCCGGATGTTTTCCACATCGCTGGTGGCGCGACTGATCACTTCACCGCTGCCTTTGCTCTGAATCCAATCGGGTTCCTGGCGGAGCATGTGCTCGAACAGGCGCTGACGCAGATCCACCTCCACTTGCCGGCCCACGCCGAAGATGAGTTGTCGCGAGGCCAGCCGGATCACCCCCATGGTGCTGGCGAGCAGCACAACCCATCCCGCCTGGCGCAGGACTCCGGCGTAACTGAATCCCTCCTGCAGCTCGTCCACAACGCTGCGCACTTCCATCGGGATCGTGACCCGCAGAACGTTGACCACCACCAGAGCGATGGCTCCCAGCAGCACCGTGCGGCGGTGGGGACGCAGATAGCGGCCGATCAGATCGAGACGAAGGGCGGCCATGCGAGCTCGTGGGTCCCGTTGGCAGGCCAACCTAGGCATCCGGCTTCAACGGCTGGTCGTTATCCGTTGATCTGGGGGATAGTGGGACTGTCCCCATCACCCGGCCCGGCGTGCCTCGCACCCCGGGTTTTTTACTGCTAGCCCCCCTCCATGTCTTCAGACCCGCGTTCCTGGTCCGGTTGCTTGGACCATCTGCTGCAGGGCAACAACCTCAGCTCCGATGAGGCCACTGCTCTCATGCGTGCCTGGCTGGCCGAAGAGCTCGAGCCCGTGCAGACCGGGGCGTTCCTGGCTGGACTGCGGGCCAAGGGGATGGTGGCCGATGAGCTGGCGGCCATGGCGGCTGTCCTACGCGAGGCCTGCCCCCTTCCTTGCCCCCGGCCCGATCTGGCCATGGTCGACACCTGCGGCACCGGTGGTGATGGTGCCGACACCTTCAACATCTCCACGGCGGTCGCATTCACCGCCGCCGCCTGCGGGGTCAATGTGGCCAAGCACGGCAACCGCAGCGCCAGCGGCAAAGTGGGTTCAGCCGATGTGCTCGAGGGGCTCGGCCTCAACCTCAAGGCAGCGTTGAACAAGGTGGTCGACGCTTTGCCGGGAACCGGTGTCACCTTCCTGTTCGCTCCCGCCTGGCATCCAGCTCTTGTGAATCTGGCGCCGCTACGACGCAGCCTGGGGGTCCGCACGGTGTTCAACCTGTTGGGTCCTCTGGTCAATCCGCTGCAGCCTCAGGCGCAGGTTCTTGGCGTGGCGCGTCCGGAACTTCTCGACCCCATGGCGGGCGCTCTGCAGCACTTGGGCTTGAGCCGTGCCGTGGTGGTTCATGGCGCTGGAGGCCTCGATGAGGCGTCCTTGGCGGGGCCCAATGCCTTACGTCTGATCGAATCCGGGGGCATCAGCACAAAGGAGGTTTGCCCTGAAGATCTGGGCCTCACCCGTGCTGGTCTCAATCAGCTGCGCGGTGGTGACTGCGCGGTGAACCAGCAGATCCTTCAGAACGTTCTTCAGGGGCAGGGATCCCTTGCGCAGACGGAGGTTGTGGCCTTCAACACAGCCCTGGTGCTCTGGGCTGCCGGGCTGCAAAGCGATCTGCCGGCTGCTGTTGCTCAGGCTCTGGCTGTTCTCAACGAGGGCAAGGCCTGGGACAAGCTTGTGGCTCTGCGGGATGCCCTGTCCGACGGAGATGGAGAATGAGTGACTGATGACCTGCGGCGGCCCTTCGATGCCCGATTCCCCATCAGACAAGGCTTATCTCGTCCTTGCCGATGGCACGGTTCTCACCGGTGTCGGCTTCGGCCATCGCGGCACCACCATCGGTGAGGTGGTGTTCAACACCGGCATGACCGGTTACCAGGAGGTGCTGACAGACCCCTCCTATGCCGGGCAGCTGGTGAGCTTCACCTATCCCGAACTCGGCAACACCGGGGTGAATGCTGACGATCAAGAAGCTGATCGCCCCCATGCCCGTGGCGTGATTGCCCGCCAGCTGGCCCCAGTTCCCAGCAACTGGCGCTGTGAACAGTCCCTTGAGAGCTGGATGCAGGCCCACCAGCTGGTGGGCATCAGCGGTTTGGACACCCGTGCCCTGGTGCGTCACCTGCGTGAGGTGGGGGCCATGAATGGCGTGATCAGCAGTGACGGCCAGACCCCGGCGCAGTTGTTTGAGCTCCTGAAGCAGGCCCCGTCGATGCAGGGGTTGAACCTGGCGGACCGCGTCACCACCCGTGAGCCCTACCAGTGGAATCAGGCCTGCAGTGTTGACTTCGATCAGCGTTTGCAGCGCCGCAGCGACGCGCCCTTCCGCGTTGTCGCCATCGATTTCGGCATCAAGCGCGCCATCCTCGATCGATTGGTCGCCCATGGTTGTGATGTCACGGTTCTGCCGGCAGACACGGATCTGGAGACGGTTCGTTCCCATCGCCCGGACGGCGTCTTCCTGTCCAACGGCCCTGGCGACCCGGCAGCGGTGACCCGTGGGATCGCCCTGGCCAAGCTGTTGCTGGAGGAATCCGATCTACCCCTGTTCGGCATCTGCCTGGGCCATCAGATCCTTGGTCTGGCCCTGGGCGGAGAGACGTTCAAGTTGCCTTATGGCCACCGCGGCTTGAACCATCCCTGTGGCACCACAGGCCTGGTTGAAATCACCAGTCAGAACCACGGCTTTGCCCTCTCCGCTGATTCTCTGGATTCAGACGTCATCGACGTCACCCATTTCAATCTGAACGACCGCACCGTGGCAGCGATCGCCCACCGTCAGAAGCCGGTGTTCGGGGTGCAGTACCACCCAGAAGCGAGTCCGGGCCCCCATGACGCAGACCATCATTTCGCCCGCTTTGTGACGCTGATGGCCGATCGCCGTTGATGAGGTGGTAGCCAACGCTCAGCATCACTACACTTCGTGCCGATGATGCCTGGGGGGCTTGATCCCATCAGCGAACTGCAGCGACTGACCGTCTCTCTCCGGGGCGGATTCGAACAGAAAGACGGCTGTCTGGTGTTTCATTTCACCGGTCAGCTGGATGCGTACTCCGAGAAACAGTTCATGGAGTACATGGGTGATGTTTTGAAGGCCAACAAGCTTCCTTCTGTTCTCGATCTCAGCAAGATCGATTTCCTCGATTCATCCGGCCTTGGGGCTTTGGTTCAGCTGGCCAAGCAATGCACGGATGCCAAGCGGTCGTTTGTGCTGGTGGGGAACTCAAGGGTGACGCAAACGATCAAGTTGGTGCGTCTTGAGGAGTTCCTACATCTGGTGGAGGATCTGCCCACAGCCCTCAACCAGTTGGCCGCTTGAGCGATTGGATTCGAAGCCAGTCTCCCAGGGACACCAACGAACAGCTGGGACCATTGCAACTGGCTTGGATTGGTGATGCCGTGTGGGAGCTGCATCAACGGCTCCGCCATGGGTCGAGGCCAGGACGTTCTGACGACCTGCATCGTGCCGTCGTGGCTGATGTTCGTGCTGACGCCCAGTCCCGTTTGTTGAGCTGGCTGGAAGAACGCGAGCTCCTCTGCTCAGAAGAACTCGATCTGGTGCGGCGGGGTCGCAACAGTGCCGGGCGGGGGCCACGGCGCGCAGACGCTGCTGTTTATGGAAGGGCCACAGGGTTTGAGACAATGGTGGGCTGGCTGTTTCTGAACAATCCAGCCCGGCTTGCGGAGCTCTTCGATCACTTGGAGCAAGCCGGATCCAACCCATAACGTTGCCTCGCACACCATGAGCCCTCGCTTTGAACGCCGCTCCAGCGGCCCATCCCGCGATGGCCGTTCAGGGCCTGGTGGCAGTGGACGACCGGCAGGGGGGCGCTCGTCGATGGGCCGTTCCGGCAATGGTCGCCCCATGCCGGGCAACCGCCGTTCTGACGGCGGTCGCTCCCCTTATGCCAAGCCTGGGCGTGATGGCGGCGGTTATCGCGAACGACGCGCTCCACGGGATGGAGAGTGGGACCAGTCGCGAGGTGGCGATCGACCCGGCAATCGGTTTGGTGAGCGCTCTGGTGATCGACCCGGTTATCGGTTCAAGGAGCGGTCTGGTGAGCGTTTCGGTGATCGCGCCGCTGATCGCGCCGCTGATCGATCCGGTGATCGAACTGGAGAACGTTTCGGTGATCGCCCGAAAGAGTGGTTCGGCAACCGCTCCCGTTCCTTTGACCGAGATCAGAACGCCCCCCGCTCGGCCTCTCAAAACGAACGCTCAGGGCCTGGACGTTTTCGCGATCGCAACTATCGGTTCGGCGACCGCCGTCGCTCCGGGGATGAACGGCGCCAACCGTCCCAGCGCCCCAGATCCCGTTTCGATGAGGCTCGTCCTCAGCGGCCGGATGCAGCCCCGGAGGCTGCAGCGGCCACCCCGCCAGCGGACGATCTGATCTGGGGGCGTCATGCCACCCAGGCCGCGTTGGAGGCCGGACGCCCCATCCATCGCATCTGGTGCACTGCCGAGATGCGCAGTGCCTCCAAATTCCTCCAGCTCCTGCGCGATGCCAAGGCCTCGGGCGTTCTCGTGGAAGAGGTGACCTGGGCCCGGTTGGGACAGATCACAGGTGGGTCCGTTCACCAGGGCATCGCCCTGCAGACGGCGGCGGCGGAAACCCTTGATCTCGACAGCCTCATCGAGGGCTGCTCGGATCTGGGGGAACCCCCCCTGTTGGTGGCCCTGGACGGTGTCACCGACCCCCACAACCTCGGGGCGGTTGTTCGCTCCGCTGAAGCCATGGGAGCCCATGGCGTGGTGATCCCCCAGCGCCGCAGTGCTGGCTTGACCGGTTCCGCCGCCAAGGTGGCCGCCGGAGCCCTGGAACACCTGCCGGTGGCACGCGTGGTCAACCTCAATCGCTCCCTGGAAAAGCTCAAAGACTCCGGCTACAGGGTGGTGGGCCTTGCCGCTGAAGGGGATGTGACCCTCACCGATGTCGACCTCAGTGGGCCGATGGTGCTGGTCACCGGATCCGAGGACCAGGGCCTGTCGCTGATGACCCGGCGCCATTGCGACCAGTTGGTTCGCATCCCGCTGCGGGGCATCACACCGAGCCTGAATGCCTCCGTCGCCACAGCCCTGTGCGTCTATGAAGTGGCACGGCGCAACTGGATGAAGGACATTCACGGCCAGGCACCGTCGCCGCCGATTCGGAGGCCCAAACTTGCCGGTGCTGAATCGCCTGTTGTGGCTGAACAACCTGTTTCGTCTGAACAGCCCGCTTCGCCCAAACAGCTTGCTTCGCCTGAACAGACTGAAGCTCCTGTTGAGAAGGCCCCGGAACAGCGGATTGACCTGGATCTGAACCCATCGCAGCCGGATGCTGCCCTGCCGTTCGATCAGAACATCCAGCTATCTCCCTGAAAACAGTGAGGTTGACCAAGATATCGGGGCACAATACCCCGAGGTCCTGTTCATCCCATGAGTCCCCTGATTCGGCCTCTGCGCAGCCTTGCCAATGGCTTTGGAGTCGCTTGGTGGGCTCGCGTTCAGACGTCAGGCCCTGATGTGACCTACTGGTTCGGACCTTTCATCACTCGCAAGGGGCTGGAGAGCGAGCTCAGTGCCTTCTTGGACGACGTCAAGTCGGAGCAACCCCAGTCGATCAGCCATTCCCTGCTGCGGACCCGGCGCTCCGAGCCCCTCACCATCTCAGCTGAGGGCTGATCCTGCGGCTGATAGCGTCCTTGCTGCAATGGATCGCAGGGACATGACGATCAGCGCGTGGCGTCAGCAACTGCAGAGCGGCGAGGTTTCCTCCCGCGAGCTCGTTGATCAGCACCTCAAGCGGCTCGAAAGTTCTGAGCCTTCGCTGAACGCTTTTGTTGAAGTCACGGCTGATCAGGCCCGTGCTGAGGCGTCCCGCATTGATGAAGCCCGGGCCGCCGGCGAGACGCTCGGCCCCCTGGCGGGATTGCCGCTGGCCATCAAGGACAACCTCTGTACCAAAGGTGTTCGCACCACCTGTTCCAGCCGCATGCTCGAGCAGTTCGTGCCGCCCTACGAATCCACGGTCACCGAGCGGCTCTGGCAGGCCGGTGGTGTGTTGGTGGGCAAGACAAATCTGGATGAGTTCGCCATGGGTGGCTCAACCGAAACGTCCGCGTTCGGGGCCACACAGAACCCCTGGAACACCGCCCATGTGCCGGGTGGAAGCTCCGGTGGCAGTGCAGCGGCCGTCGCCGCCGGCAGTTGCGTCGCTTCGCTTGGTTCCGACACCGGTGGTTCCATCCGCCAACCGGCGTCGTTCTGTGGTGTGGTCGGCCTCAAGCCCACCTATGGCCGCGTCAGCCGTTGGGGCCTGGTGGCCTTCGCCAGCTCTCTGGATCAGGTGGGTCCCTTCGCCGGCAGCGTTGCTGATGTGGCCGAACTGCTCCAGGTGATCGCCGGACCCGACCCCCGCGATTCCACCTGCCTTGATGCAGCGGTTCCCGATTTCAGCGCCGGCCTCAACCAGTCCATCAAGGGGCTGAAGGTGGGGGTGATCAAGGAGTGCTTCGATGCCGAAGGCCTCGATCCCGAGGTGAAGGCATCGGTGCAGGCCACTGCTGCCCAGCTGGAGGCTCTCGGTGCTGAACTGGTGGAGGTGAGCTGCCCCCGGTTCAACGACGGCATCGCCACCTACTACGTGATCGCACCATCGGAGGCTTCGGCCAACCTGGCGCGGTACGACGGTGTCAAATACGGCTTCCGTGCCGAAGACGCCGAGAGCCTTGCCGCGATGACGGCGCGAAGCCGTGCTGAAGGATTCGGCGCTGAGGTGCAACGGCGAATCCTGATCGGCACCTACGCCCTGTCTGCCGGATATGTCGATGCCTACTACAAAAAGGCGCAGCAGGTGCGCACCCTGATCCGGCGGGATTTTGATGCGGCCTTCCAGAGTGTTGATGTGCTGCTGACGCCAACAGCGCCGTCCACGGCCTTCAAGGCTGGTGCCCACGCCGACGACCCGCTGGCGATGTATCTGGCTGACCTGCTGACGATTCCGGTCAACCTTGCTGGACTTCCGGCCATCAGTGTTCCCTGTGGATTCAGCGCGGCGGGTCTGCCGATCGGGATGCAGCTGATCGGCAATGTGTTGGATGAACCGCGTCTGCTTCAGGTGGCGCATCAGTACGAGCAGGCCGCTCAGGTGTTTGCGTCACGCCCGGAAGCTGCACTGGTTCCCTGATCTGCGCCACATGTGGGGGGTTGTGTTCCCCTTGAACGCTGGATCTTGCGTTGGGTCCTAGGCTGACCCCATGGCTTTCGTTCCTCTCCACAACCACAGCGACTACAGCCTTCTGGACGGTGCGTCGCAGTTGCCGGCCATGGTGGAGCGGGCGAAGCAGTTGGGCATGCCCGCCATCGCCCTGACGGATCACGGCGTGATGTACGGCGCGATTGAGCTGCTGAAGCTCTGTCAGGGCACAGATCTCAAGCCGATCATCGGCAATGAGATGTATGTGATTAATGGGTCCATTGACGACCCGCAACCCAAGAAGGAGAAGAGATATCACCTGGTGGTGCTGGCGAAAAACGCCACCGGTTACCGCAATCTGGTGAAGCTCACCAGCATCAGCCACCTGCGGGGGATGCGGGGACGCGGGATCTTCTCCCGTGCCTGCATCGACAAGGAACTGCTGAAGCAACACAGCGAAGGCCTGATCATCTCCACGGCGTGCCTCGGCGGTGAGATCGCCCAGGCGATTCTGCGGGGTCGCCCCGATGTGGCTCGCAAGGTGGCGGCTTGGTATCAGGAGGTGTTCGGCGACGACTACTACCTCGAGATCCAGGATCACGGATCCCCGGAAGATCGGATCGTCAACGTTGAGATCGTCAAAATTGCCAAGGAGCTCGGCATTCAGATCGTTGCCACCAACGATGCCCACTACCTGAGCAAGCAGGACGTTGAAGCCCACGATGCCTTGCTTTGCGTGCTCACAGGCAAGCTGATCACCGATGAGAAGCGGCTGCGTTACACCGGCACTGAATACATCAAAACCGAAGAGGAGATGGGCCTTCTCTTCGGGGATCACCTCGAGCCTGAGGAGGTTCAGGAGGCGATCGCCAACACCGTCAAGGTGGCCGAGAAGGTGGAGCCTTACGACATTCTCGGGCACTATCAAATGCCCCGCTTCCCGATTCCCGAGGGCCATACCCCCGTCAGCTACCTCAGGGAGGTGACCGAGCAGGGATTACGGAATCGGCTCGAGCTCAGCCCTGATGCTGCCTTGCCCGACGACTATGCCGAGCGCATGGCCCATGAGCTCAAGATCATGGAGCAGATGGGATTTCCCACCTACTTCCTGGTGGTCTGGGATTACATCCGTTTTGCCCGGGAACAGAACATTCCCGTCGGTCCGGGTCGTGGCTCCGCCGCAGGGTCGCTCGTCGCGTACTGCCTGGGGATCACCAACATCGATCCGATCACCAACTGCCTGCTGTTCGAGCGCTTCCTCAATCCGGAACGCAAGTCGATGCCTGATATCGACACCGACTTCTGCATCGAGCGTCGTGGTGAGGTGATCGACTACGTCACCGAACGCTACGGCGAGGACAAGGTCGCGCAGATCATCACCTTCAACCGGATGACCTCCAAGGCGGTTTTGAAGGATGTGGCCCGGGTGCTCGATATTGCCTACGGGGATGCCGACCGTCTGGCGAAGCTGATCCCGGTGGTTCGCGGCAAGCCCGCCAAGCTCAAGGCGATGATCGGCGAGGAATCACCCAACCCTGAGTTCCGCGAGAAGTACGAGGCGGATCCAACGGTGAAGCGTTGGGTGGACATGGCAATGCGGATTGAAGGCACCAACAAAACCTTCGGTGTTCACGCAGCTGGTGTGGTCATCGCCGCTGATCCCCTCGACGAACTGGTGCCGTTGCAGCGCAACAACGATGGTCAAGTGATCACGCAGTACTTCATGGAAGATGTGGAATCCATGGGTCTGTTGAAGATGGATTTTCTGGGGTTGAAGAACCTCACGATGATCGAAAAGACCCTCGAACTGGTGGAGGTGAGCAGTGGCACCCGTGTCGACCCCGACAAATTGCCGCCCCAGGATGAAGAGACCTTTGCCCTACTGGCGAGAGGTGATCTGGAGGGGATCTTCCAGTTGGAATCCAGCGGAATGCGGCAGATCGTGCGTGATCTCAAGCCGTCATCCCTGGAAGACATCTCTTCGATCCTTGCCCTCTACAGACCGGGGCCTCTCGATGCTGGCCTGATTCCCAAATTCATCAACCGCAAGCATGGCCGGGAGGCGATCGACTTCGCCCACGCGATTCTTGAGCCGATCCTGTCCGAGACCTACGGGATCATGGTGTACCAGGAACAGATCATGCGGATCGCGCAGGATCTGGCCGGTTACTCCTTGGGTCAGGCCGATCTGCTCCGGCGGGCGATGGGCAAGAAAAAAGTGTCTGAGATGCAGAAGCACCGCGGCATCTTCGTTCAGGGTGCTGGAGAGCGCGGCGTTGATGAAAAGGTCGCCGACGAACTGTTCGATCAGATGGTTCTCTTCGCTGAATACTGCTTCAACAAGAGCCATTCCACGGCCTATGGCGCCGTTACTTACCAGACGGCTTACCTGAAAGCGCACTACCCGGTCGCTTACATGGCGGCCCTGCTCACGGTGAACGCCGGAGCTGCCGACAAAGTGCAGCGCTACATCTCCAATTGCAATGCGATGGGGATTGAGGTGATGCCCCCGGATGTGAATGCCTCGCTCACCGATTTCACCCCCAACGGCGATCGGATCCTGTTTGGCCTTTCCGCCGTTCGCAACCTTGGTGATGGTGCGATCCGTCAATTGATCGCCGCCCGCGATAGCGATGGGCCTTTCCGTTCCCTGGCGGACCTCTGCGACCGGATCCCGTCCTCAGTACTCAACCGCCGTGGTCTGGAGTCGTTGATTCACTGCGGTGCCCTGGATGCCATGGATCCGCAGGCCAACCGTGCTCAGTTGATGGCAGACCTTGATCTGCTGCTCGACTGGGCCTCGTCACGGGCCAAAGACCGAGACAGCGGCCAGGGCAACCTCTTTGATCTGATGGCTCCTGCCGCCGATGCCGATGGGCCGGCGGATCTCAGCCATGCACCCAAGGCGGCGCCGGTACCGGACTATCCCCCAACCGAAAAGCTTCGTCTCGAAAAAGATCTGGTGGGCTTCTACCTCTCTGATCACCCACTCAAACAGCTCACACCCTCGTCGAAGTTGCTGGCCCCCATCGGTCTGGGTTCCTTGGAGGAACAGCCCGACAAAGCCAAGGTGAGTGCCATTGCGATGGTTGCTGAAATGCGCCAGGTCACCACCCGTAAGGGCGATCGCATGGCGATCCTGCAGCTTGAGGATCTCACCGGAAGTTGCGAAGCGGTGGTGTTTCCCAAGAGTTACGCGCGCCTAGCAGATCACCTGATGGCTGAAGCCCGTCTCTTGGTGTGGGCTGGGGTTGATCGCCGTGACGAGCGCGTGCAGCTGATCATTGACGACTGCCGCGCCGTCGATGAGCTCAATCTGCTGCTGGTTCAGCTCCCTTCCGATCAGGCCAGCGACATTGCCATTCAGCACAAGCTTCGGGAATGCCTGAACCAACATCGCCCTGAGCGGGATGAACTGGGAGTGAAGGTGCCTGTGGTCGCCGAGGTGTGCCACGGCGACAGCGTTCGCTATGTGCGACTCGGTTCCCAGTTCTGCGTCAAAGACGTTGATGCAGCGATCGCGTCACTGCGCACCCAGTCTTTTGAAGCCCGATGCAGCGATCGTCTGGTGCTCACCTGATCGTCTGATCAGGAGGGCCTGATCCACAGAACTTGATCAGGATTTCGATTGCTGTTGCTGCTGCTTTTGGGCCCGAATCGACTCCTTCATCCGCTGAATGTTCGGCTTGAAGTTCTCGAAGCCGAGCAGAGAACCCGGTTCGGGATCCCAGCTGGCAGTCAAAACGCCAACGCTCAGGCCCACCAAACCCAGGAGGAAAAACAGTCCGGAGCCCGTCAGCGTGAGTCCTGGAGCGATATCGGCGATGCCACGGGTGACGACGAAATAACTGCCAACAAAAACTCCCATCCCAGCGAGGGACGGGAGTCCTGTGAACACAGCAACCCGGCGAGCCATCCGATCGGCCACGTAGCGAGGAATGGCTTCCTGCCGAGGCATCCCTGAAGCAGGCTTGCTTCCCTTCCCGGACCCTTTGGGCTCAAAGGGGAGGGCGTTGCGTTGCTCAGGCATGGGGGACGTCGATCAGCCGCGGATGCCAAGTTTGGCGATCGTGTCGGCGTAGCGTTGCTCGCTCTTGCTGCGCATGTAGCTCAGCAGGCGCTTGCGGCGGCCAATCATCTTGAGCAGCCCCTGCCGTGAGGAGAAGTCATGGATGTTGTTCTGCAGGTGGCTGCTGAGACGGTTGATCCGCTCACTCAGCATGGCCACCTGGACCTCGGCAGAACCGGTGTCGGTGCCGTGGGTCTGGTGGGTGTTGATCAGCTGCTGCTTCTCGGTGGTATCAAGCGACATGCGCGGGGGGCGGCCCTGTCATTGCAAACAACCAGCTTACCTTCGCGTGGGGCGGCTTAGGCCGATTCGCGGCTCAGCCATTGCAGGCAGCCCCGCAGCCAGGCGTCCTGGTCGTCTCCAGCAGGCGGTTGGCCATCGGCGCCCTCAGCGATCGCACGGATGGCTCGACGGATTTCCAGATCGTCGTAACCCAGCATCGAGAGGGTCGCTTCCACGTCGGCACCGCTTGCCGGCATTTGCTCCGAGCTGACGCCTTCCGCCAGCGATGGGGCGGGATCCACGCCCGCGAAGGCCGCAATCGAGGCCCTGAGTTCCACCGCCAAGCGCTCAGCGGTGCGTTTGCCGATGCCCTGCGCTTTGCAGAGGCGACGCAGATCACCGCTGCTGATCGCTTCCACCAGCTCCTGGGGCTTGCATTCCTGCATCAGCGCCAGACCGGCCTGGGGGCCCACACCGCTGACGCTGATCAGCAGCCGGAACAGATCCCGCTCCTGGCGCAGGGGAAAGCCGTAGAGGCTGCTGCCGTCCTCCCGCTGCACCTGATGAATCCACAGGTTCAGGTCGCCATCCGCCGGAAGGTTCTGCTGATGCCGCTCGGTCAGGTGCACCTCATATCCGACCGCACCGCAGAGCAGCAGAACGCCGCTACGGTTGCCTTGAGTCCAGCACTCCATCGGTCGTCCCTGCAGCCAGCCGATCATGGGGAGAGGTTTCAACCGCGTCATGTTGCCGCAGCTGTCATTGCCTGTCTCTGCTTTCAAGCGCGTTGTGCGCCGTTTGCTTCAGGTGCTGTGCGTTCTATCGATCGTGGTTTCACTGACGGCATGCAACGGATCTCAGCCGCCACGGGCTCTCCTGAATGAAGCGCTGGCCCTGCAGATTCAGCTCACCCAGTCGGCCATTGCCAGCTCCCTCGATCTCACCCCGATGCCCATCGCCCCAAGCGTGAGTCGGGTGCGGGTGGAGGACCAGGAAAGTTTTGCCCTGGGTGACGAGCAGGGCTTCAGGATTTCAGGCCGTTTCGACTGGCAGCTGCCCGGCGACCGTGTGCAGGTGGATAGCCCGTTTGAACTGTTTCTGCAGCGGGGCTCCCGCGGTCAGAGCTGGCGCCTGGCCAGACCCAAAGGCGGATCCGACGACCGCCAGGCCTGGCTGACGTACCCCCTGGGTTTGGACAAAGCCTGAGCTCTAACGTCGCGCCGACAGGCTGATCAGGGTGGCGGCCAGCACCAGCAACCCGCCTCCCACCTGCCAGGCATTGATCGATTCGGCGAACCACAGCCAGCCCCAGCCTGCGGCAAAGACCACCTGCACGTAGTTGATCGATGTGGCTCGGGCGGCAGGCAGGCAGCGCAGGCCCTCGGTCACCCAGATCTGGCCCAGCTGGGTCATCACCCCGACCCCCAGGAGCCAGAACCATTCGATGCCTTGGGGCCAGACCCCTTGCTGCAGCACCCAGGGCAGGGTCAGGGGAACCGAGATCATCGGGAAATAGAGGATGATCACCAAGGGGTGCTCGGTTTGCGACAGCCGTCGCACACTCACGTAGGCCAGGGCGGTCATCAGAGCCCCACCAATTCCGATTAGGGCAGGGATCAGTTGCGCAGGTTGGGCTGTTCCCGTGAGCCACTGCGGTTGCACCACGAGGGTGACGCCGATCCAGCCCAGCAGAACCGCTGCACTGATGCGTCGGCGCAGGGGCTCGCCCAGCAGCAACAGCGCTGCCACGGCGGTGAAGGTGGGGTAGGTGTACTGGAGCACCGTCGCTGAAGCGAGCGGCAGCTGGTCAATCGCTTCGAAGAAGCAGAGCAGGGCCAAGCTGCCCAGCACCCCCCGCGCCACCAGCAGCCCCCGTCTCTGGCCCCACGGGGAGACCCCGGCCAGGCGCAGGCCCACAGCGGTCAGAACGATGCTGATCAGGGCCCGGCACAGCACGATTTCCGCCACCGGAAGCCGACTGTTCAGTTGCTTGACGCAGACCGTCATCAGGCTGAAGGCCAGGGAGCTCAGGATCAGGGCTCGGCTGCCCCGCACCGAGTCCCGGTTCCACCAGTGCTGTGGGGTCTGCGGTTCGGCCATGGCTGTTCTGATGACGGGGTGCACGGAACCCTGCGACTTCGCAGAATGGACTGATGGTGAACGCCCGCCTGCACCCAAGAACGATTGAGGCCGTCAAGGAACGGGCCGACATCGTTGATGTGGTGGGCGAGCACGTGGTGCTCAAGAAGAAGGGACGGGAATTCGTCGGGATCTGTCCGTTCCATGACGACAGCAAACCGTCGATGACTGTGTCGCCCGCCAAGCAGTTCTACTACTGCTTCTCCTGTGGTGCTGGCGGCAACTCCATCAAGTTCCTGATGGAGTTCCAGCGCCAGAGTTTCAGCGATGTGGTGCTGGATCTTGCGCGGCGTTATCAGCTGCCGATCGAGACGGTGGATGGTCCGCAGCAGGAACGGCTGCGCCAACAGTTGTCCCGCAGGGACAAGCTGCAGCGGGCCCTGGCCCTAGCCGCCGGTTGGTTTCGCAGCCAGTTGATGGCGCCTGCTGGCGCAGAGGCCCTCAAGTACCTCAGTGAGGCCAGAGGGTTGAGTCCCGCCACCCAGGAGACCTTTCAACTCGGCTATGCGCCGGATCAGTGGGATGGTCTGCTGAAGCATCTTCAGCAAGTTGAGGGGCTGGCGCCTGAGCTTCTCGAGGCTGCTGGGCTGGTGGTTCCCCGCAAGGGGGGCAACGGTTTCTATGACCGCTTCCGCCATCGGGTCATGGTGCCGATCCATGACCGTCAGGGCCGGGTGATCGGTTTCGGGGGACGCAGCCTTGATGGCAGTGAACCGAAATACCTCAACTCCCCCGAGACCGAAGTGTTCGAGAAGGGGAAGCATCTGTTCGGTCTCGACAAGGCCTCCAATGCCATCCGCAAGGACGACAGAGCGGTGGTGGTGGAGGGCTATTTCGATGTGATTGCCCTGCATGCTGCCGGCATCACCAACGCTGTGGCCTCCCTCGGCACGGCCCTGAGCAGTCAGCAGATCACCCAGTTGTGCCGCGTCAGCGACAGCAAGCGGATCGTTCTGAATTTCGACGCCGACGGTGCCGGTGTCCGTGCAGCCAATCGAGCCATTGGCGAGGTGGAGCAGCTGGCGATGCAGGGCCAGCTGGAGCTGCGGGTTCTGCACCTTCCTTCAGGCAAGGACCCCGATGAGTTCCTCAAACAGAACGGGGCCGGCGATTACCGCGCCCTGCTCGATCAGGCCCCCCTCTGGCTGGATTGGCAGATCGAGCAGGTGCTGGAGGAGCGCGATCTCAGCCGGGCCGACCAGTTCCAACAGGCGGTTACGGCCCTGGTGGGGCTGCTGGGCAAGCTGCCCCAGTCCGCCGTGCGCACCCACTACCTCCAACGGGTGGCCGAGCGCCTCAGTGGTGGCCAGGGACGCCTGGCGCTTCAGCTCGAGGACGACCTGCGGCAGCAGGTGAAGGGCCAGCGTTGGCATGGGCGCTCCAGCCGTCACGAACAGCCCGGTGAATCCGGACAGCGGGAGCGTTGTGAGGCCGATCTGCTGCGGCTGTATCTGCATTGCCCCCGACATCGGGCCACGATTCGCCAGGAACTGCGCAAACGCGAACTGGAGGATTTCGCCATTCCCCATCATCGCCATCTCTGGGCGGCCATTACTGATCTTGAGGAGACCAACCTGGGTGAGGGGCGCATGGAGTCGATCAGCCGTTGCGACGACGACGGCGAGGGTCTGGATCTCATCGATCTGCCCCGCTTGCTCACCGATCAGCTCTTGCTGGAGAGCAGTGCGCTGGTGTCCCGCCTGACGCCCCTTTTGGAGCCAGGTGAATTGCAGCGTGTTGCCCTGGCGGAGCCCCTGGAGCAGCTGCGGGGTATTGCTGCCCTGCTGGAGCGTCAGAAAAGCTTGAAGCGCTGCCGGCACCTGTTGGAGGCCTGGGGTAGCCAGCGTCTCCAAACCCTGGAATCCTGCATCGCTGTTCTGATTGATCAGGAGGCTTCGTCAGATCAGGCCTCCGTGGACATGGAGGTGCGGATTCAGGCCCTCTTCGATGACCTCAACCGTGATGCGCTGCGCTACCAGGAGCTGTATTACACCGAGCGAAAACACATCGGCCATCTGGATCAGCAACGTTGTGCCAGCTACACCGTTCCCCCGGCTGCCTGAGCCATGGGCCGGTGGTCTGGGCAAACTGCATCAGGATCTGTTCCTCGAGTTGAAGATGTCTGAATTCTTCGAAGCGATCTGGCACGGTGAGGGCGTCGGCGACGGCGGTGATCTGGAGGAAGCGCTGCAGGCCTACGTCGCGGTGAAGCCGGAGGAGGGGGATTGGGTTGAGGCTTGCGCCGCCGAGGGGGCCGACCCTGTGATCGAGCGCTTCGCCTCGTTTGACGCCTACCTCGACAACGCTGATCCGCTTGAGCGCATTGCCGTCACCCCGCAGATGATCAGCGAAGCCCTTGCGTTGTTGCCGTCCTGATGACTGATTCGCAGCTGGATTTCGCCGCGCTCGATCCGGTCAACCACCTCTGGCCGGCCTTTGTGGAGCGTCTGGGTTCCGAGAAGGCTCAGCGGGCTGTTCGTCAGGCGCTGGATCTGCAGGGCATGCGAGGGCACCAGGGCACCCTGCCGGTGCTGTTCACTGAAACCGGAGGACTGGCGTTGGCCAGCACCGATCTGGTGCGGGAGCAGACGGGTCTTAACGCCCACGGCGAGCGGATGGTCTTGCTGCTCAGCACCCGTGAGCAGGTCATCCAGTTGCTGCAGGAGGTTTGAGGCCTAGATCAACGCTGTGGGTCAGGCCTTCACCACCGGTAGATCCTGCAGACGGGTGGTGGCGGCGCGGCTGAGTTGCTCACGCCGCATCAACCAGCTGGGCTGCAGTCCGCAACCGGCCCATTGCAGGTTTCCACGCCCGTAACGCCGATTGATCCGGTCGATGGTCTGCATCAGGCACTCCCGTTTCTGCTGCTGCTCCTCACTCATCGGCACCATCAGATGGGTCTGCAGGATGTCGTGGCTCTGCAGGTGCTGCATCAGCACGCCGGCCTTGGCCAGTGGACGGTGGGGGCGAAAGATCCGTGCCACCAAGGGCCGTGCCGCCTCCAGCAGCACGGCTGTGTCATTGCTCGGTAGGTCCAGCTGCGTGCTGGCGGCTTGGCTGTAAAACCCAGGAGCGAACGGGCTGGTGCGGGTGTAGATGGTGAGCGCTGCTGCCCGTTGCCGTTGCCTGCGCAATTTCTCGGCGGCGCGCACCACATAGGTGGCGATGGCCTGGTGCAGCTCCTCCTGGCTGGTGATGGGGCGACTGAAGCTGCGGCTCACGCAGGTTTCTTGCTTCGGTGCTGGTGCCAGCTCCAGCGGCAGGCAGGCATGGCCCCGCAGCTCCTGTTGCAGCCGCAGACCCACCACGCCGCATTTGGCGCGCAGTTCACCGCTCGGCATGTCCCGGAGGTGTCGTGCGTTGCTGACGCCCCGCAGGCGACACCAATGGGCCAGTTGTCGACCGATTCCCCAGACATCCTCGATCGCAATGGTTTCCAGCCAGCGATCGGGGTTGTCGCACTGGCCGAGGTCGAACATCCCGGCATGGTCTGGGGTCTGTTTGGCCAGGCGATTGGCCAGCTTGGCCTGGGCCTTGCTGGCCCCTAAGCCGATGGCGATCGGTAGGCCAAGGTTCTGCCGTGCCCGTGCCCGCAGCTGGCGGGCCCAACCCTGCAGGTCGCCATCGCGGGGACGACGAATTCTCCCGAAGGCCTCGTCAATCGAATACACCTCCAGCTCTTCACAGTGGGCCTCCAGCAGGCTCATCATCCGCTGGCTCATGTCGGCATAAAGGGCGTAGTTCGAACTGCGCACCACCACGTTGTGCCGTTCCAGCTCCCGGCGCGCCTTGAAGTACGGCGTCCCCATGCGGATGCCGAGGGCACGGGCTTCGGCACTGCGCGCAACGATGCAGCCGTCGTTGTTGGACAGCACCACCACGGGGTGACCGAACAGAGCCGGATCCAGGCTCTGTTCGCAGGAGGCATAGAAGTTGTTTCCATCGATCAGGGCCGTGGCCTGAGGCATGGCGATGTCGCTTCAGAGCGGATGGATCACGTGGATGGCGACACCCCAGATCTGCACTTCGCCGCAGCGGTGAAGCTCCAGTGGCGGATAGTCCGGATGGGCGGCTTCCAGGCGCAACCGGCCGTGATGACGCATCAGGCGTTTGAGGGTGAAGGCACCGTCGAGCACCGCCACAACCACCTGGCCCGGACGCGGGTCGAGGCTGCGATCGACCACCAGAAGATCGCCGTCGTGGATGCCGGCGTCGGTCATCGATTCGCCGCTCACATGCAGGAAAAAGGTGCTGGTGGGATGCCGGATCAGCTGTTCATTGAGGTCGATCCCCACGTCGATGTAGTCATCGGCGGGGGACGGGAAGCCTGCGGCGACCCGTTCCCCGGCTAGGGGCAGCGTGAGCCGACTGCGCTTGGGCTGCAGGGGAAGCGGTCTGTGTTGGAGCTCCACGGCAGCAGCGACAACTGGTTAAATAGTACGCATGTACTGCTCATTGTGGGGAGGATCCGGTGAGGATGGTGGCCTTCGACATCTGGTGTTGGCTGACTCCCCTTACCTCGTGGCCATGGCGCTGATCGATCAGCAGGGCCGGCGCGCCCTGCCCCTGGGGGGACGGTCTCAGAAAGAGGTGGCTCAGCAGGGTGAGGCCCCGGAGGCGTTGGGCCATGCACTGGTGCTGGAGCTGTTGCTGCGGGTGTGGCAGCGCAGTGATCAGGGTGCGCTGCAGCGTGCGGCTGGAGCCGACAGCCTGCTGCTGGTGGAGCTGCCGATGGAACGACTGCCGGAGGACGTGCCCAGGCTCAAGGCGGACTGGTTGAACACGGGGGATACGGCCGCGTTCAAAGCGGCATTGCAGGCTTTCTCCCCGCGGGCCTGGACGGTTTCGATCGAAAAATTCAAGCCGGTGGTTCTGCAGCCGTTGTGGTGAGGGGTGCTTGCTCCCAGATGTTCACGGCCACGGAATAGCGCTCGCCTTCGAACGGGTTGATCCGGTGCAGGATGCCTGGGGAGAACAGCACCAGACGGTTCACCACCGGTGGGATCGAGATCACCGAGCGGAATGTGGATAACGGCCCCTGGTATCCGTTCTCGATCGGAGGGCTATCGGCCACCAGCAGTTCGCCGCCAGCGCAGCTCACGTGGAGGTAAAACACGGTGGACAGCAACGGAAGCAGGAAACGGCCGCTGCGTCGACCTTCCAGCTCGTCCTTGTCGATGTGCTAGTCGAGATCGTTGTTGGTGTTGCACCACCACTCGACTCCGGCCCGCTGGGGTGCGAACGGTGTTGCCAGAGGGAGCAGGGCCTCGTCGAGGTAGTGATCGACGACGGCTTGCTGAGCGGCTGCGTGAATCGAGCGGGGAGAACCGGTTTCGGGTCGCCAGCTGAATTGAGCATCACCGTCGTGTTCCTCCTTGAGTCGCCCGTGGATGTCACAGAGGTCGCGTAGGTCCTGAAGGGCGCTGGCGGGCAGAAGGTTGTCGATGATGTGCAGCATGGTCGTGGCTGAGAGATCAGCGGCCATCGCCGAACCCTAGGCACGGTGATAAGGGCTGCCTTGAACAATCGCCTGGGCTCGGAACAGTTGTTCCACGAGCATCAGCCGCGCCAGTTCGTGGGGGAAGGTCATCGGTGAAAGGCTCAGGCGCCATTGGGCCTGTGCCTTGAGCTCAGCCGTCAGACCGTCGGCCCCACCGATCACGAAGGCCAGCCGTTGGTTGCCGAATTGCTCGAGACGTCGCGCGAAGGGAATCGACGCCAAGGTGTCGCCCTGTTCCATCAGTGCAATGAGGGTTTCGTCGGGTCGCAGGGCCGCTCTGATGGCATCGGCTTCCTTATCTGGATTGCTGTCGCGCAGTTCGCTGATGGTCAACCCAGGCAGGCGTTTGAGGTAGAGGTCAATGCCGTCCTGAATCCAGCAACGACGCACTTTGCCCACCGCAAGAATCCGGCAACGGGCCGGGTTCAAACGTCATCTCCCTCATCCTCGAGCAGCAGCTGCCCGAAAGCCACGTAGAGGCTTTCCTCCTCGCTGCCCGGGTCCACCTTCGGCCGTTTCGGCTGGGTGTTTTTTCCCGGTCCGGGCTGGCTGCGCGCTGGTGCGGCAAGGGCTGGGGTGGTGTCGTTGTTGTTGAACGGCGATGGTTGAGCCGATGGTTTGCGTTGGGCCTCCAACTGTTTGAGGCGGTCCATGAGGTGCTCAGGAACGGTGCCGTCCTGGCTGGCCTTCATCAGTTCCCGGAAGAGCTCCTCGGGGTTCTTCTCCGTTTCAACGCGATGGCGCACTTGGCTGGCTTTGGGAGCTGACGCAGGCTTCTCCGGTTCCGGCAGGCGTGCAGGGAGTTGACGCCCCAACTCACGCAGGCGCTCGAGGCTGCGGGGATCAAAACTCATGGTTCAGGCGCAACCGAGACTTTCACGGGTGCTGCGGCCCGTGACGGAATTCGTTCCGTCGGCAACGGCGCAGAGGCTTTTGAGTTGGTCCCCGCGCATGGGAACGTCGGTGAAGTCGGCCCCCGTGATCAACACATCGCTGAAGCGGGTGTTGAAGGCAAAAGCCCCCTCCAGCACCGCATCCTCAAGGTTGGTGCCTGTCATCACAGCGGCGTCCAGGGTGGCTTCGCGCAGGTCGGTGCCGCTGAGGTCGGCATCCTGCAGCTTGGCGCCGTAGAGGCTGGCTCCCCGCAGATCAGACCCGGACAGGTTGGCTTCGCGCAGGTTGCTGAGGTTGAAGGTGGCCCCCCGCAGGTCCTTGTTGGAATAGTCGGCACCGATCAGCACCTGTTTGGCCACATCCATCGCGGCGTGGGCCGGAGCCGGCATCAGCCACTGGCATGTGAACACCACCAGAGAGATCAGTACGGCCGTGAAGCGTCTGCCCATGATCGGAACCATCACCGCCGAACCCTAGAACCGTTCCAGGGGGGAATGGTTTGAACCAAGACGTAAGGTTTCAAGCCGGTGGGGTCTCAATGCAGCGGTGGCTGGGCGGAGCAGCAGGCCTTGCAGCAGCTAGAAGCGCAGGGATGGCGGTTGCTGGGCCGCAACTGGCACTGCCGCTGGGGCGGGCTCGATCTGGTGCTGGAGCGGCAGCAGCAGCTGCTGGTGGTGGAGGTGAAGGGCCGTCGCACGGGGCATCGGGACCGCCATGGCCTTGATGCCTTCCATTCCGCCAAACGGCGCCGCATGGCCCGCGCCATCAGTTGCTGGAGAGCTGGGCATCCGGCGTCAGCTCAGCAGCTGCTCCGGGTCAAGCTGGCTCTTGTTCCCTTGATGACGTCCCGCCGAACGATTCGCTGGATTGATGTGGAGCGGCTGTGCTGATGCACAGTTGACCCATGGGTTTCTCCGGACATCACGCCCGCAAGCGTTTCGGTCAGCACTGGTTGCGGGACGAATCCGTGCTGCAACGAATCATCGAGGCTGCTGACCTGCAGTCCACCGATCGGGTGCTGGAGGTGGGGCCAGGTCGCGGGGCGTTAACCGAGCGTCTGCTGGCCGCGGGGCTGAAGGCGGTGCATGCGATTGAGCTCGACCGCGATCTGGTGGATGGTCTTCAGGAACGTTTTGAAGCTCAGCCTGGGTTCAGCCTCCATCAGGGCGATGTTCTTGAAGCCCCACTGGAATTGAGTGATGGCCGCATCGCCGACAAGGTGGTGGCCAACATTCCGTACAACATCACTGGCCCACTGCTGGAGCGGTTGGTGGGCCGACTGGACCGGCCGGTGGATCCGCCCTACCAACGGCTTGTGTTGCTGGTGCAGAAGGAAGTCGCGGAGCGGATTCGTGCCCGACCCGGCCACAGCAGTTTCAGTGCCCTGAGTGTGCGCATGCAGCTGCTGGCCCGGTGCCGTTCGGTGTGTCCGGTGCCACCACGGTGTTTTCAGCCACCACCAAAGGTGCAATCGGAAGTGATCTGCCTGGAGCCCTTGCCGGCCGCGGAGCGGGTGGAGCCGGCTCTGGCCGCTCGGGTGGAATCGCTGCTGAAGCAGGCGTTCCTGGCCCGGCGCAAGATGTTGCGCAACACCCTGGCGGGTGTGGCTGAGCCAGACCGCTTGAAGGAGCTGGCGGCCTCCGCGGGTTTCAGCCTGCAGCAACGCCCCCAGGAACTCGCGCCCGCCACCTGGGTCGCCCTGGCCAGGGGTTTGAATCGGGGCGACTGAACAACCACCATGATCACGGTGACGGCCCCGGCTAAAGTCAACCTGCACCTGGAGGTCCTGGGGCTGCGATCGGACGGTTTCCATGAGCTGGCCATGGTGATGCAGAGCATCGAACTGGCGGATCGCCTGAGCTTTCAGAACACCGCTGATGCACAACTCAGCCTCACCTGCGATGACGCCAGCCTCAGCGTCGGCGACGACAACCTGATCCTCCGGGCGGCTCAGTTGCTGCGGGACCGTTCGGGTTTCAGTGAATTGGGGGCGTCCATTCATCTCGAGAAGCGCATCCCCATCGGTGCTGGCCTGGCTGGTGGCTCCAGCGACGGCGCCGCGGCATTGGTTGGTCTGAATGCTCTGTGGGGCTTGGGCCACAGCCCCGCGGATCTTGAGCGAATGGCCGCTGAGCTCGGTTCAGACATGCCCTTCTGTGTGGCCGGAGGATGTCAGCTCTGTTTCGGGCGAGGCGAACAACTGGAAGCAGTGCCACCAACGCCTCAACCCCTGGCTGTGCTCTTGGTCAAAGACCCCACGGTGAGCGTTTCAACGCCCTGGGCCTACAAGCGTTGCCGTGAGCTCAATCAATCCCACTACCTCGCTGACGAGGCGGCTTTTGAACAACGACGGCAAGCCTTGCGCAGCGTTGATTGGCTCCAGCCATTGCGCAGCGAGCTGCCACCTCCCCTGCGCAATGACCTGCAGGAGGTGGTTGCTTCTGAAACAGCTGCGGTGCGTTCAGCGCTCGATCTGTTGAACAGCGTTCCCGAAAGCCTGGCGGTGGCCATGAGTGGTTCTGGACCCAGTTGTTTCGCGCTGTTTTCCGATCTGGCGTCATGCCGCCAGGCGCAGGATCAGCTCACTCCCCAGCTGGACCGCGCCGGCCTGAAGGCCTGGTCTTGCTCCCTTCGCAGCGATGGCGTGAGGATCGAGGCATGACTGATGTCCCCACACCAGAGAGCCCCGAACCACAGGATCCGCGCAAAGGTCCGCTGAGTTTTCTTTCCGGAGCGCTGACGGCCGGGCTGTTGGCCTGGCTGGCCCTGGGCCTGAGTCGGCGGATGGTGGTGTATTTCGCCGTTAATCCCCCGCACTACAGCTCGCCGATTGCCCAGAACATCGCCGTCACCCTGAAGACCCTTCTGGTGGGTTTGTCCTTCCTGGCCACCTTCAGCACAGGTTTTGTGGCCCTTGGCCTGACCCTGGTGTTTCTTCGCAGTCTCTTTACGGCTCGCGATCAGAACCCTGCCTAGCGTCCGTTCATTGCCAGGGTTTGGATGACGCCCCACGACCTCGGCCAGCTGGCGTTGCTGCTGTCTCCGGCCATGCTGCTTTCCGTTTTGTTGTTGTTCACCTTCGCGGCGGGCGGTTGACCCTGCGCTGACTGAGATAGCTTGGCCTCACCACCCGGATTGGCCGGGATCACTGTGACGCCGTGGCAGGAACACTTCTCTTCAACGCCCTCCGGGAAGCCATCGACGAGGAGATGGGGAGAGACCCCCACGTCTGCGTGATGGGGGAGGACGTCGGTCACTACGGCGGTAGTTACAAGGTCACCAAGGATCTGGCGGAGAAATACGGCGATCTCAGGGTGCTCGATACCCCGATTGCTGAGAACGGCTTCACCGGAATGGCGGTTGGTGCCGCGATGACCGGTCTCCGGCCGATCGTTGAGGGCATGAACATGGGCTTCCTGCTCCTGGCCTTCAACCAGATCTCCAACAACATGGGGATGCTCCGCTATACAAGCGGCGGCAACTTCACCATTCCCACCGTGGTGCGCGGCCCCGGAGGTGTGGGTCGTCAGCTTGGCGCTGAGCACAGCCAACGGCTCGAGGCCTACTTCCATGCCGTCCCCGGCATCAAGATCGTGGCCTGCAGCACGCCCACCAATGCCAAAGGCCTGATGAAGGCCGCGATTCGCGACAACAACCCCGTGCTCTTCTTCGAGCACGTTCTGCTCTACAACCTCAGCGAGGAGCTCCCCGAAGGCGACTACACCTGTGCCCTCGACCAGGCGGATCTGGTGAAGGAAGGCACCGATGTGACGATCCTCACCTACTCCCGGATGCGTCATCACTGTCTCAAGGCTGTGGAGCAACTGGAGGCAGAGGGGGTGAGCGTTGAGCTGATCGATCTGATCAGCCTCAAGCCCTTCGACATGGAGACGATCAGCCGCTCCATCCGCAAGACCAACAAAGTGATCGTGGTGGAGGAATGCATGAAGACCGGCGGCATCGGGGCCGAGTTGATTGCGCTGATCACCGAACAGTGCTTCGACGATCTGGATGCCCGGCCTGTGCGTCTTTCCAGTCAGGACATCCCCACCCCCTACAACGGTTCTCTCGAGAACCTCACGATCATTCAGCCGCATCAGATCGTTGAGGCGGCGCAGGCGTTGGTCAACAAGGGCATCTGACGTTGATGGCGCGTTATCAGGGTTGGTTTGCCCTTGTTCTTGCCCTGGCGATCGCCGCCGGGATGTTTTTGGTTCGGACGCCGCTGGAACTGGGCCTCGATCTGCGGGGCGGCAGTCAGCTCACCGTTGAGGTGAAGCCAGCCGGAGAAATCACCCGGGTTGGTGCCGAAGAGATGGAAGCGGTGAAAGCCGTGCTCGATCGTCGGGTCAACGGTCTTGGTGTGGCTGAGTCCACCCTTCAGACGGTGGGTGAGTCGCAGCTCGTGCTGCAGCTCCCAGGTGAGCAGGATCCCACCGCTGCTGCGCGGGTTCTCGGCGACACAGCCCTGTTGGAGTTTCGTGCCCAAAAGGCCGACACCGAAGCAGAGTTCCGAGGCCTGAGGCAGCTCCGTTCCCAGGTGGAAGCGATCCTCAGGTTGCGTGAAGATCAGATCCGCCGTGGTGAGACCCCGGAGCCTCTGGATCTGGCTCAGCTGAAGTCAACCCAGCAGACTCTGGGTCTGGATGGGCAGGCCAGCTCGGAAGAGGAGCAGCTCCGCCAGCTTCTGAACAAGGTTGATTCCGATCTGCTCACGATGCTTGAGCCGGCAGCCCTGACGGGCAAGCAGCTGGTGACGGCAGGCCGCCAACCGCTCCAGAACAACCCGAACAGCTGGGAGGTGACCCTCAATTTCGATGGTGAGGGTGCTGAGGCCTTCGCTGACCTCACCAAATCGATTGCCGGTACCGACCGGTTGCTGGCAATCACTCTGGATGATCAGCTGATCAGTGCCGCCAGCGTTGGCCCCCAGTTCAAAAGTGCTGGAATCTCTGGTGGTGCAGCCACTATCAGTGGCAATTTCAGTGCGGAAACGGCCCGTGAGCTCGAGGTGAAGCTCCGCGGCGGCTCCCTGCCCCTCCCCGTTGAAGTGATCGAGGTCCGCACCATCGGGCCCACGCTCGGAGCAGAGAACATCCGCCGCAGCCTTGTGGCCGCCCTCTCGGGCCTGGCTCTGGTGGCGGTGTTCATGGTGGTGGCCTATCGGCTGCCAGGGGCGGTGGCTGTAATGGCCCTCAGCCTCTATGCCCTGTTCAACCTGGCGGTTTACGCCTTGATTCCGGTCACCCTCACCCTGCCGGGAATCGCTGGTTTCATCCTCTCGATCGGCATGGCCGTGGATGCGAATGTGCTGATCTTTGAACGGATCAAGGACGAATTGCGGCGGGGCAACACCTTGATCCGCTCGATCGATACAGGCTTCTCCGAGGCCTTTTCATCGATCGTCGATGGTCACCTGACCACGCTGATCAGTTGTGCAGCTCTCTTCTTCCTTGGCACCGGCCTGGTCAAGGGCTTTGCCGCGACCCTGGGCATTGGTGTTCTGCTGAGTTTGTTCACGGCCCTGACCTGCACCCGCACCCTGCTTCGTTTCCTGATGGGCTACGCCGGTCTGCGTCGTGCCAGCAACTTTCTGCCCACCGGGCAACTTCCTTCCACCACCGGGCAACTTCCTTCCCCCACCGCCTGAACCATGACTGAAGCATCGTCATCGGCACAAGCGGCCACGGTCCTCAGATTGCGCTGGTCCCTCAGCAGCATGCGCCGCAAGGTGTGGCTCGTTTCTGGTCTGGTGGTTCTGATCAGCCTGTTGGGCCTGGTGCTCAGCTGGTTGGATCCTGCGATTCGTGCTCCTCTCCGTCCCGGCCTGGATTTCACCGGTGGCACGCAGATTCAACTGGAGCGTCGCTGTGATGACGCCTGCGCCGAGCTCAAGGCGATTCAGGTCTCGGATGTGATCCGCAGCCTGGAGCTGCCCCAGGAGGAGGGTCAACCTCTCCCCAACTTGGGCGCTCCCCGGGTTCAGCTTCTGGATGGCGGTCAGTCGTTGTTGCTGCGCCTGCCAACGTTGTCGGCTGCCCAGGGCCAAGCGGTGATTGAGGCGGTTGAACCCGTTGCAGGGCCATTCCTCTCCGGTGGTCAATCGGTCGACACGATCGGGCCGAGCCTGGGCAAACAATTGCTGCGCAGCAGTCTGATTTCTCTGTTGGTGGCCTTCAGTGGTATTGCGGCCTACATCAGCTTCCGCTACGACCGCCGCTACGCGTTTCTCGCTCTGGTGGCGCTGGCCCATGACGTGGCGATCGTCTGTGGAGTTTTTGCCTGGCTCGGGGTTGTGCTTCAGCTGGAGGTGGACAGCCTCTTTGCGGTTTCATTGCTGACCATTGCTGGTTATTCGGTCAACGACACGGTGGTGGTCTTTGATCGCATCCGTGAACGCAGCAAGGATGCTGCCGACCTGCCGCTTTCAGTGCAGGTGGATCAAGCGGTGTCCGCCACCCTGACCCGCACGCTCAACACCAGCGGAACCACCCTGCTGCCTCTCTTGGCGCTCGTTTTTTTCGGTGGAGCAACCCTGTATTGGTTTGCCATCGCCCTCGCCCTCGGGGTTGTTGTTGGCTCCTGGTCGAGCATCGCCCTGGCGCCCTCATTGCTCACGCTGTGGGACCGCTCCCTTGAGTAAATCTAGCGGTAATTCAGAGCGGAGACGCCGTGCTGTTTCGGCCCGTTGGTTTCCAATTCTGTTGATCCTGCTGGCTCTGGCTGATCTGCGCACCGAAGTTCTGCTGCTCAGTGATCAGTTCACGATCACAGGGCTTGGTTATGCCATTCGGCATCATCAGCTTGCTGTGGTGGTCTTGCTGGGTTCCGGCTCTCTCTGGCGTCGTTTCGGTTAGCGCTTGGGGCCGTTGCCGAATTCCCGCCAGATCGAATCCCAGGTGCGTTGTTTCACCTCGGCGTTCCACTGCCCCTGGCTGTGGGTTGAGGCCCACCACGATTCGAACAGATCGTGGGCTTCCTCTTGCAGCAAATCGGGGTCAAGATTCTCGCGAACCAGCTGCATCACGGCCTGCCTCAGTTCCTCGTAACGGGAGAAATTGAAGATGACGTCCAAGCCCGTTCGTCTCAAGACCTCTTGGACACACTATTGGATTGAAGGGCGTGGAGGTGGCTGTTTCGGTATCGCTATGAACGTCAGTTCTTGGGAAGCCTGAGCTACGACACATTTGGTTGCTCAGGTTCCATGGAGTTGAATCCTGGTCTCAGCGAGGTGGTCTTCGGCTTGCGTGCTGAGGTTGAGGCTCTGAAGACGCGCTTGAACAAGATTGAGCGTGGTCAAGAGGTGGCGGTCTCTGCGGCCTATTGGCAGGCGGTTGAGCGTGAGCGTGATTCGAGCGAAAAAAAGAAACGTCACCTGCTCTGATGTGGCCGAAAAAAATGGGACCCTCTCCCAAGAGTCCCAAGGCTCGACGCGTCGTTCTCACGACTACGTAAAAATACGCATGCAGGTCGTGTCTCAGGTGTGACCCTTGCTACCGGATGTACGTGCGGATACAGGCCTCATGGCTGGGTTTATGCCCAGCGGTCCACGAGCTGCCTAGTGTTAATAATGACTCTTGGCGAAAGTGTGGCCAATAGTGTGGCCACAGCCTAGGTTTTCGGCCTTAGCCGCACTCGCGTCTGAGTCTTCTCGCATTCTTCCTGTGACCGTTCGCGACGCCTTTCATGCGCATGGCGTTCGTTACCTCTCCGTTTTCCTCCTGCAAGACCGCAATGGCGTCGTATTGCGCAGCAGCCATTTCCAAGCCCGCGTTAATCGTCTCGGCTTTGGCGCATACATCCCCAGAAGCAGCTGCGTTTATCAACAACGCTTCCGCTTCGCATACTAGTTCCAAGGCTTGCTGAGCGAGCACGTCGCCCACCTGCTGTGGTGTTGGCTCTGCTGGCTCAGCTGGCTTACAGGCAGCCAGCAACAGCAGCGGTAGCAGTAGGAGTTGTCTCATTGCCCTTTCCTAAACGTCATAAACCTTCCGTCCTTTGCTGTTGATCCGATAGCGACCTACCCTGGGGACAGTGAAGACCTGGTCTGGGTTGTAGCCCTGTTTTGGCTTTGCTCTCGGATACCAAGACCATCCGTTTTTCCTTCGGTTGTAGCTCTGAACGTTGAGCTTTCCGGCTTTCCAAAGCTCAGCACGCTTTTCTGGCGTGAGCCTTGAGATATCTTCCCACTCCTGCTCAGCCTCCTTTATGCGCTGACTCTGCTCTTCCGCAGATTTCCAAAATTCCGCTCTTATCTCGCTGGCTCTTCCACGCGCTTTTTTTCCGAGCTGCTTGAGGCCCAGCAACCGCAAGACGAAGCTGGCTATCGCGTACAGCTCAGCCAGAAAGAGCAAGGTTCCTGATCAGAGGAGTCTGTTTTAACCCGCCTCAAGAGCCCGGCCCATTTCATAACACTATCTAGCAGTAAATAAGGGCCACCTATGTGACCCCTACTCGCTGCGCTGAGCAACCAGCCCACCGTAAGAACAGGTTGTTTTTAGTTTACTCAAAAGAGCTATGCTATCTACAACAAAAAAGAAAGCTTTTCGTGCCTAAACGTCAGCTAACTATTCAGGCTGACCTGATCATCAACTGCCTTCGATGGGAAGCGTTGGTTGATCGTCAGCTTGATGCCTTTGATGTTGATAACGATGCACCTCATGTGCCGTCTACAGAACCCCTGAGCAACCCCCAAAGCCGGCGGAAGCCAGTCCATGTCAGCTGATTACAATCGATTGATGAGGCCATAAATCCACCAATTCGGCAATATTTCGCTAGACAAATACAAGGTTATAAGCTTAAGCCCCTCGCAGTTAATATTGCGTTGTTCCAGTAATTGTCTGGCCACAATTAATCTCTTTCGAAGAAAAAACCCCAAAGTAGAAAGTCAATAGGATATTTGAGATAAAAGTCCATTACAAGAGCAGGCTCCACATGGTCACATTCACTTCTAGAACCCTTATTTACTATTTTGTTTTGGCCTGCAATTAAACTTCGTTTGGAAATAATATCTGAGGATGCTAAAGACTCAAGATATGTTCCGAATCGTTCCTGGACTCCTACAACTGCAAATTCAGGGGCGCTGATGTAATTAAAAAACTGTTGACGCAAGTCGTCTCCGTGTAGAACTGTGCTTCTTACTATTTCCTGAAGCTTTTTATTTAAGCTGCATACCTCTTGAAATTTTCCGAAGGACAGGCGGTAAGTCTGACCAATTGAAAACTCTTCATTGACAACAGTGTTATCTGTTGTACATCTTACGATAAAATCAATAATAGAAGATACACTCGGATTTGCATACCGAAATGGTATGTCTTTATTTGCACTTTCAATCAAATCATCATATGCAAAATTAGTGTACGGACCTCTTATATGACGAACGTAGTGATGAAATCCATAATTAGGCCCCATTTTGCGAGCGTATCTAACACTAGAAATAATTCTAGATACTGGATGTCTCAGGCAAGTGAAGTTTTTAACCTCATCAAATAATGAGATCTCTTGATTCAATCGTTTATAGAAATCGCTGTGGTACGAATAGGGATCAAGCTCAAGGCATACAAGATCTGATGAAAAATCAACCTTATCAAAACCTGCAGTATCGTTAACTAAAGAAAATTTATCTTTGTATTCATTTTTTAATAGATGGCTAATAAATGATCCTGCATTTTTGGGTAGATGATGGTGAATTAAAAGAGTTCTCAATGATTGAGTAAAATAGTTCTAAAATGATTATACATTTCTGCTGCTTTGCCTGCTAGTACCCGCATAGACGCCCCCTGGGAGTTGGCGGGAAACGTTATATTTTGACCATCTGATCAACAAAAAGATTTATCATGTCTGTGCTCATGCTTTTCAAGTTTAACAAACTAAGTTGAGTTGCTTCAGTACTATGGATACATGACACAGTTACTCATTTGCAGGTTAGGTGGTATTTGTTTCTGCCAAAATTAACTCCATATTTTACCAAGTTTTAGATTAATTGATGATCTATATACGGTCGATTTCTTAGGTCTGTCTTCCTTCCGGATTCATATTTTACGACCTATTAATTAAAAGATTATTTGCCATTTTAAATTGCTGGATTACATGTAAGATTTTGCCACTTATTGTGTCAGTATATCACTAATCAATTGTATTTCAATGATCGAGTGTTAAGCCGGATAGAGATTTGATCTAGCCTTTCTTGCTGATCTAGAAGATTGCTAGACCCTGTATTGCTAGTCAACTCTAAATAATATAGCGATAATACACTGAAAGCCAACCCCAGGCAGTCACTTGCTTGTAATGGAGATCGTAGGCTACTAATATGTCTCTGCCTAGACAAATAATACCCAGGCTTCAAGTCAATCTCAACCAATAAAGAATATAAAATGCCATTGACAGTAACGTTAATGGCCGTCACTTGAGATGCTTGAAAAGGCTCAAGAGTGCTACCCTCTAAATTTTGACTTGATTCATTCGTAATGGAATATTCAACAAAAAATTGCGCTTCATAAGCTTATTGTGCTATCGTAAAAAAATCATTTTGCTTTAAAAATCAATTTTATTCTTTGATTCGATTTTGACTCGAGGTAATCTCAGTCATAAGCAAAATTATCTTGATTCATGATTTTGCTTTTATTTTTATTTCAGAGGGTGAGTAGTGATGAAATCATTTCACAATGTCTTGATTGACAATGCTGGCAGAATTTTTGATCAGGACTTGTTTGAACTTGATTTTCAAAATAGCAGGTCTAAGAATCTAAAAGCTGTAAATATGTCGAATGAAATTAAAATATCGCGGTCTAACAAGTCAGGTGCGTCCTTTATTTCGCATGTTGAATCATACTATGGTGGCATACTGTATCCTCATTATGGTCATTTCTTGCTTGAATCACTTTCAAGATTGTCAACTTATAATGGGGTCAATGAAATTATATGGTCCTCGGTAATGCAGGACAAGTTTACAAAGTATCAGTGGGACATCTTATCTTTTCTTCTGCCGAAAGGAACTTCCGTAAGGCTGATAACAAATCTTGCTTTTTTTGGTAAGATTAATATTGCTGATAGAGGTTTTATTATTACTAATAGATGTACGAAGACCCATCTTGAGTTTCTTCATAGGGTTGGGGAGAAAGTAGGCCTTAATAACGACTTCATGAATCAAAAGATTTGGATTACGCGGAGGGGTATTCGTAGCATCGAAAATGAACAACTTTTAGAAAGTGCACTTGTTAAACTTGGTTGGATAGTGGTAGATACCTCTCGGTTGCCTGTGGCCAAGCAGGTAGGAATTTTCACTAGCGCAAAGGTAATTGCCGGTGTAAGAGGAAGCGGTCTGCATACTGTTATATTTTCAAAACGAACTGATCTTAAGATGATCATTGTTGGAAGGCAAGAAGACCCAGCTTACGAAGCGAATCGAGATAACTACGATTTAATTAACTCTGCCATGAGGCTTTGCGTGACACGGATTAATGGTAATACAAATATTAGAGATGTTTCTCGAGCCAAATTTATTGCAGACCTGATAAATGCTTGTGTCGAGCGGGAGACAAGTCATGCCATGGACATCTAGTTGTATAGAGTAAATAGCTTTGGTAGTCCAATTTTATCTCTTGCTGCCAAATGAAAGTAAGGTGACGTGCACTTCGTTTGATATTCAGCCAATCTTCAATCCCTATGCGCTTGCAACCATATGAAATAGATTGATTCATTGTTTTGCTCTCCACCCCACCTCAATTATTGATATTGATTACTAGCTGTTATCAAGAATGATTGTGCTCTGACAATGGGTGGCTACAAGCTCGGATGCTGGGTTTCGTAGATTCTGGACACCCGTTGGAGAGATCTTGCGTCTATATGTCACAGCCTTTTTGTGTGCCTGGGTGTGATTGCCCGCTGCATCGCGTTCACTAAACTTCCCTTGTGGTGTTCTCCACCCTTCTGGAACATCAATTCCGTAACGGCTAACCCAGTCGTCCTCAAGCATCTCCGAGGCGACTGTTCTTAGGAACGCAACCAAATCAGCACCCTTGCCGACGGTGTACGGCTGGTTTGCAGCATTCTCAATTTCCTGAGCCATCACTGCCCGGATGAACTTGGTTGCCTCGGTGATTCCTTTGGCCATCTCAAGCCACTGCTTGCTTCATCTGCTGGAGCATTTCCGCCTCATCAGAGAATTTAGCAGCTGACTATTTGTTTAGACTTAATTAATGCTCAAAACATATATTGTCGCCAAAAAAACTTACATTGCACTCTGCCAGGTTCATTAGCTCTCCTCTATTAATTACTGCAAAGTCAAAAATTTCATTAGTTTCTTCCGTTCTGAACTTGTAAACACTATCCATGAAAGCGTTAACATCTTTGTCCTCCTTAAATCTTCGAAGAAGTCTTACGAAATTCATAAAAGATTGCTGCTCTCCCTCTTTTAAGTCTAAATCTTCTATGACGTAGCAAATAGACCAGGAGTGCATTATTGACAATGCAAGGAATGTGCCTATTTGGTGAGAAAGTAAATGAGATGCGTCATCAATAATCATGTCAAATGGAGCATCGCTAGTGACCTTAAGCAAATCCTTCATGTTAATTGCCGACCCTATCGTAAATTTTGACTTACATCTTTCTAAGTTAAAACGATCCTGGTGAGGATGATTTATGTCCATAGAGTATAACTTACACTTAGGCAGTCTCAGGCGCCATGCATGTGTAGAACCACCTAAAAATACACCTATTTCCAATATGCTCGATATTGCATTTCTTTTAAGTATATTTTCATACATGCAGCAGTGAATTTCGTATTTTAGGACGTATGTTTCTCTGGCAAGCATTGGGTTCAGCATATTTGTTATTTGGCTGTAATCCAATTGGGTTTCGTTGAATCTGTTAAGGTGCTCGGGCTTCAAGCTAAAAAGTTTCGCCATTTCGGAAAAAAGACGAGTGGAATTACTTTCTTGGTAGCAAGGCGGCAAGGACTCAATTGGAAATTTTATCTTGGAAACCTCTTTGTATAATTCAACAAGGTCTCGAGTTTTAACATATTCATCAATTATTCTATAAAGACTTGCATCGGATTTTTTAATTTCTGCTCTAAATTTGGGGTCACCGTAAAAATTAATGATACGGATGGGAAGCCCTTCTACTAATGAATTGAATATATAAGAGTAGACCAAGCTCATTTAGCTTTTGCGTTGCTACACGTAATTATAGCATTAAGATATTTAGCGCGGCAATTGCTAAATCTCAGCAACTTTTTTGTGCTTTATCATTAAATTGCTTTAAATGGTCGAGGACCTCTGCTTCCCAATTCTCATGTGGCCGCCAGCCGAAGACATAACAAAATCTGGAGATCCCAACGCCACTCGGGCTTGATTTTGCCGATGTCTATAAGGATCTAAGCATTGCTAAAGATATCGCCAGGGTTGTGCGACTTTTTGCAGTATTCACGGCGAAGTGCCTTGATTTCTTCGACCACATTGAAATGTTCACGCATTTACATCATCAACTGAACGCAGGCGGGAGATAGCCGCTTTCTGGGACTGCTGTTCTTGGGCAAGCCCTCGATGGTCTCGCGCATATGCCCAACCGAGTAAGGAAGGGACTGATCCAACTTGCGGAAAGGCGTCGCTCGGTCGGTCTGCCAGTAGCGATCTTTTTGCTGCCTTGGCTCGTCCTTGTTCTCTTCGAAGAACTGCGTTTTCAGCCGTTCGATGACGGAAGCGAAGGACTCCAGCTCATCGCTGCGTTGCCTTTTTTTGGGCTTATTCCATTTGCCCCAGTCGAAGTTTCTCCCCTGTCTCCATTGCTCAATGTCGGTGTTTAGGTCGATCGCCAGTGCCTCGGCTTCTCCAATGCCTTGCGCGGTGTATGCCACCTCGAGCTTTATGTATCTCTTCCTCGGTGGACCCTGAACCTCTTCCGGCATCGCAGGGACTGTGGCTCGAAGGTGCAGCGTCCGGTGTCGAGCACTTGTAACGACTACCCGAACACGGCGCTTTGCTTCCTTCAGCCTGTCATTCACTGTTGCGAGCTGCTGCTCAAGAGCTAGTTCGTGTCGGGTGAGGCTCGCCAAAAAGTGTGGCCATTTCTGTGGCCATTTCTGTGGCCATTATGGACACAATCGAGCGTTCCGCAACGCTACCTAGTTCAGTAGCCATTGCTAGAAACG
Source organism: Synechococcus sp. N26 (assembly GCF_900473975.1). NCBI lineage: Bacteria > Bacillati > Cyanobacteriota > Cyanophyceae > Synechococcales > Synechococcaceae > Synechococcus > Synechococcus sp. N26. The sequence goes on from NZ_UCNM01000010.1 coordinate 164,521, forward strand.
TTTTGAGGGACTGGCTTTGACCGAATTTCTAGTCAGGGGCTGAATTCTCGATTTACGCCCAGCGGTCCATGATTTGCTGCACCACCACCCGCTGCATCAGCACCTGAAGCACTACCACCAAAGGAAGGGCCAGCAGCACGCCCGGAAGTCCGAGAAGAGCACCAAGGCTGAGCTGAGCCGTTAGGGCCACCGTTGGTAGCAGATTCACGGTTTTGCGCAGCAGTAGTGGTGTGAGCAGAAATGCCTCCAGGTTCTGCAGCACCAGCCGGAACACCAGAACCGACAGCATCAATTGCGGCGAATGCAGCAGGGCCAATCCCGTGGGCAGCAGCGTTGCCGCCGTAGGCCCGATGGTCGGCACGAACGTGAGCAGGCCACAAATCAGAGCACTCAACAGGGCCAGGGGGGCCTTCAGCAGTAACAAGCCCCCCCAGGTGAGCAGGAACACGGTGGTGGCGGAGAGGGTCATGCCACTAAGCCACCCCCCCAGCGCTTGCCTGCATTCATCGAGCAGGTGTTCCATCCGCTCCCGGGCTGGTCGGGGCGTCATGGCCACCACCATGCGCCGGTGGGCGCTTGGATCCAAGGCCAGCAGGATCGCGAGCAGCACCATCAAGAACGGTTGAATCAGCGAGTTCGCTGCACCTCCTGCGAACCCAAGCAATGGCTGAAGTCCTTTCAAATTGAGGCCCTCCCCAAAAGCGTCATTCAGCTGCGCAAGGCGTGGCTCACTGCTCAGCAGGTCGGACACCTTGCTGACCAACTGCGGCAGATCCCGTCCCAGTTGCTGAAACTGGCTGATCAGTTCCGGCACCAGCAGTTGCCCTAGCAGCCCCCCGGCCAAGAGCGAAATCCCCAGTACGGCCGCCAAAGCCTGGGGACGCTCCAGTGGGGTTCGCTTCTGAACCTGAACAATCAGCACATCCAGGGCTACGGCTACCACCACGGCGCCAAAGAGCACCAGCAGCACCCAACGCAGGTGCCAGAGCAACAGCACCAGCACCACCAAGGTGAGTGCAATGAGAAACGTGCCGGCGGTCATCGAACCGGCTCCAGGCGTTTCCAGCGATCCAACACATCGTGGATCACGACTTCACGGATGATCACCTGCAGCACCACCGCCAAAGGCAGCGCCATCAGCAGGCCGAGGGGGCCAAACAGGAGTGTGAACAGGAACTGAGCCGCCAGAGTCAATCCGGGCAGCAGCTTCACCTGGTGGTGCATCACCGATGGTGTGATCACGTAACTCTCGATGTTCTGGATCACCACGTAGGCACCCAGCACCGCAGCGGCCTTCCAGGGGGCATCCAACAGAGCCACCGCCATCGGGAAGATCGTGCTCATGGTTGGCCCCACATTGGGGATCACGTTCAATAGCCCTGCAAGAAGTGCATTGGCCAGAACGAGCTTCACGCCCAACAGCGTTAACGCAATGCTGCAAAGCACAAACACGGCCAGGGAGCTGATCAGCACACCCACCATCCAGCTGCTCAAGGCAGCACCGCACTGATCCAGGATGCGACGCCCCCGGCGTCGGTAGAAGGAGGGAATCAACTGCAGGCCAACATTCCGATAGGCCTGGGGCTGAATGCTGATCATCAGAGCCACCGCCACCACGAACAACAGCCGCAGGACGCCGTTGCCGAGGTTGCCTGCCAAACCGAGCAGACCCAGCACGCCACTGCCCACACCAGCGGCGAGGGATGAACTGTCGGGCACAAGTTGGCGTGGACCGTTCAGGCCCAGTTGATCCAGGTCGGGGAATGCATCGGCCCCATAGATGGCCTCACTGATGCTGTCGATCCAACCGAGTCCCAGCCGCACCAGGGTCTGACCCGCTTCGGGCAGCTTCTGCAACAGCAGTGCGAATTCCTCGAGAAATGGGGGGACAACAACACCTGCCGCACCGGCGACCAACAACAACAATCCAACGATGCAGAGCAGCAGGGCCAGGGGCCTTTGCATCGGCCGCCGCTCGCGAAGAATGCCCACCAAGGTGCACAAAGCCATGGCCAGAACCACTGCCGCAAAGATCAGCAGCAGCAGCTCACGCAGCGACCACAGCAGGACGATGGCTGCGATGAAGGCTGTCAGTAACAGCCACTGGGGCAGTCTCAAGCTTGTTGGTCGTCGGCCCCTTCAGTCTGATTGGAATCCTGGCTTTGTGAATAACCCAAGCCATTGGCATCGGCGTAGCGCTGGGCGAAGCGCATGAACCGCTCGAAGTCCTGTTCGGACTTCCACGAGTAAACGGCTTCAAGGGCACTGGCGGTGCCATTCACGAATTTGCCATTCACTTCGCGGGTGACCATTTCGCCTTCTTCATCCACCATCCACATTCCGGTGATGTCACCCATGGTTTCGGGAGCAATCGCAGCAGGCTGCTCGAAACGGAAGGTGGCTTGACCGGTGCGGCCGTCGCGGCTGCGGGTCAGACGGATGTCGGGCACCACCGGCTCGTTGACTCCCCGAAAGAACTGAATCGCCGCTTTGCTCATGCCGTTCTCGAACCGTCGATGGGGAGGGATCCTAATCGGGGATTTCAACAAACCCGCCGACGATCAAGGTCTCGGCGGCTTGATCAGCGCTGAGCCCTGAGAGATCGATCGTGTCGCGTTTGGGCGATCGCGCCAGTTCATGGTCGTAACAGCGGTCGTAGTAATCGAGCGTGGCGCGGCAGGCGGTGGCCCAGTCTTCCCTGGCAATCGCTTCCAGGGCTTCCTTGGTGCGCTGGGGCCCCAGGCGACGGCTGATCCGTTCGGTCGCCTCAGCCAGAGCGGCTCCCCCCTGGTGGCCGTACACCTGCACCAATTGGTTCACCCGTTCCCCGAGGTCGCGCTGAATCTCCAGCACAGGGGCCTCTTGCATCTGATCGAAAAGGGCCTTGGGAATTCGGCAGCGGCCCACCTGGATGCTTTCCGCTTCCAACCAGATGGCTGAGGCCCCACGGCGTTGGTGTTGATCCAGGGCCTCAGCCAATTGGTTTTCGTAGTGCTCGGTGCTGGGTTGATCCGGCAGACCCAGACCGCCGAAACTGCTGCCGCGGTGGTTGGCCAGCCCTTCCAGATCAACCACGGCTGCACCGCGCGCGGCCATGGCCAACAGCAGATCGGTTTTCCCTGTTCCCGTTCGGCCTCCCATCACGCGAAGGGGCCAGATCTGCTCAAAGCGGCTTTGGGCCCAGCGCCGATAGCTCTTGTAGCCCCCCTGAAGGAGCCTTGGCTTGAGATCGATCTGCTGGGCAAGCCAGGCCACGCTGGCCGATCGCATTCCGCCCCGCCAGCAGTAGATCCGTGGTTCCCCCTGCTGCCGCAGGTTGTCCAATTGGTGGGCCAGGCTGCTGAGCTTGGGGCCGGTGAGTTCAAGCCCCAGGTGAATCGCTGGTGTGCGTCCCTGCTGCTTGTAAGCGGTGCCCACTGCGGCACGTTCCTCATCGTTGAACAGCGGCACGTTGATGGCGCCAGGCCAGTGCCCCTTTTCAAATTCGCTGGGGCTGCGAACGTCCACCAGTGGACCTTTCAGCTCGCGAAGCTGCTGGATCTCGATTGAACCTGTTTCGCCCATGCCTGACATAGTGGCCAACACCGAGCCAGTTGGGGCCGGTTGCCACTCATGCTCTCCGGTTCCACACCCGCCACCAAACTCAGCGTTGATCAGCTGCTGGATCGTTTCGCGAAGGGAACACCTCGCCAGCGACGTCCGCTGATCAAGCAGATCGAAACCCGCGCCGACGAGTTGGCTGCGGTGGGTCCAGACCTTCTGTCTGGCTTTGACCCCGCCGGTGATGACTGGGCTGCAGGTTGGATCTTGCAGGTGTTGCAGCGCCACCATCCCGATGCAGTCACCGCTCTCATCGCGTCGTCCGATCGAGGCTGGTTGACCACTGATTCCGGGGTTGGCCTGGATTATGGACCGCTGCAGCAGGAGCTGCTCGATCAGAACTTTGAAGAGGCGGATCGCGTCACCAGCCAGTGCCTGCGTGAATTGGCCGGTGATGCCGCCGTGAAACGGGGCTACGTCTATTTCACAGAAGTTGCGCCGATGTCAGGCGTTGATCTGGTCAGTCTTGATCGCCTCTGGACGGTCTATTCCCAAGGTCGCTTCGGCTTCACAGCCCAGTCCCAGTTGCTGTCAGCCCTCGATGGGCGTTACGAACGCCTTTGGCCCCGGATTGGCTGGAAATGTGATGGCGTCTGGACGCGTTATCCCGGTGCCTTCACCTGGTCGATCGATGCTCCAGAAGGGCACATGCCGTTGATCAATCAGCTCCGTGGCGTTCGCCTGATGGATTCCCTCTTGAATCATCCGGCACTTGTGGCCCGCAGATCCTGACGGGGCTTCCCATCAACGGTAAGTTCGAAACACCGACGTCAACGGGCCAAACTGTGCCGTCCAAGAGGTTTCGCTGGGCTGAGTTCACCTTGCAGTCGACCTTGCAGCTGGCTCCTCTGCTGGAGCTGCTGACCGAGCCCGTCGGTTGTGTTCTCACCAGTCAGCGGATTGAGCTGGGGTTGCATGAAGCCCTGGTCAATGCCGTTCGCCATGGCAATGCCGAGAACCCCGCCAAGAAGCTCCGTGTTCGCCGCATCCTCACGCCCAACTGGATGGTCTGGCAGGTTCAGGATGAGGGTTGCGGTCTCCCACAACAGTCCCGCACAGCCACCCTGCCGCCGGCTCTCGATGCTCCCAGCGGACGTGGGTTGTTCCTGATCCATCAATGTTTTGATGATGTGCGCTGGAGCCGCCGGGGGAATCGCCTGCAGCTGGCCTGCCGTCGGCCCGTCAGTGACGCGGACAGCCCGGATCCTTCAGCTCTCCTTTGAACCACCCCAGTGCCTGCTGGGTCAGGTTCTCCACGTCGGCGCTGTCCCCTTGGCGGAGCAGTTGCACCATCGCTGCTGCTAGTAACTCAGCTCCACGCCGCTGTCGGTTGCTCTTCAGCTGATGCCAGTCGCGATCGCCGATGCGGAGCAACTGGTGCAGTTCTTCCGCCTTGGCTGTAGCGGAGTCGGGCCATGGGGCGTCAGGTGAAGTCATACCTGAATCATCAGATCGATCTAGTTTCGGTTGATGTGGGTGCAATGGCGTGGAACAGCGCAAAGGTCAACTACGCGTTCGTGAACTGCGTTGGTTGCACCATGCCTCACTGCTGGTGTTGCAAGGGCAATGTCAGGCCCATGCCCGGTCGGGTGTTGCGGCGCGGCGATGGCTGCAGCGCCGCAAACTTGCTGCGAATCTGATCACGCAACGGCCTGTGGGCTGGGACTTCTCCCCCGTGTCTGGTGAGCGCTCTTGAGATCCTTACGCTTCGGTGGAGCCGGCTTTGCCTTGGCCTGGCTGCTGGCGCAGCTTTGAACGCATCAGAAGATCAGGCCACCCGTTGGCGATGGGCCTGGTCAACCACTACCAGCGAATTCGAGGCCGGTGCCGATTCCTTCGTGGGTGTAACCCCCGCGGGCAGTGCCATGTCCTGACCGCGAAGCCAGGCATTGTGCAGGGCTCGCCTGCGGCGATCTTCAGACAACACCAAACGATCGGCTGCAGCCTGAGGACTTTCCCCAGGCATCACGGCCGTGCGCAGGCAGATACCGAACCCATCGGCTTCGACCTGCACATGGCCTTCCATAAGCACCACCTGGAATGTCCAGCCCTGAAGCCAACGCAGCCGGAAGGGATTGGTCATGACGTTCCCTTCGGGAATCAGCACACCCTATGGCTCGCAGCCGTTCGTGCAAGGGACGCTGTCAGGGAATCCAAGGGAATCCCCTCAGCTGGCCTCTGGGATGGGTTTGCGTGCCGACCAGACCCGCGTCATGAAGTGGGTTTCCGCGGTGATGCCTTCGAACCCTGCAGCTGAGAGGCGGGCGTCGATGTCGTCGCCGATGTAGTCGCGGTAGTAAGGCTCATGGAAGACGCGCCTGAAGTTCTCCATCACGGAGGCGAACTTGGCTGAATCAGCCATCTGCACAGAGTCGGCAAGCACGAACACACCACCGGGTTCAAGCACCCGCCAGGCCTCGTTGAGAACGTTCTGGCGGGCATCCGCCGGAAGTTCGTGCAGCAGGAACACACTGGTGACGGCCTGAACCGATTCATCAGCCAAGGGCAGTGATTCCCCGTTGGCACGGATCAGCTGAACCAGCGATGCATCGCCGTCATTTAGCCAGCGGTTGGCTTGACGCAGGTACGACTCGGAGAGATCGGTTCCGATCAGTTGCGCGTGGGGAACGGCGGCGCGGATCTGCTGCAGGGTCCGGCCGGTGCCGGTAGCCACATCGAGAATCTTGAGGGAACCCGGAGCACGGTCTGCGAAGTGCTTCAAGCCGCGTTTCAGGGGGGCCAAAACCCTGCGTCGCATGGCATCGGCGGTGCCATTGAAGAGGATCTCCACCTGCAGGTCGTAAAGACCAGCCGAATGGTCACTCAGGTAGCCATCGGTTTGATGGTGAAAATTCTGGAGGTAGTACTCGGGGTAGAGCGCTTTTTCGGTTTCCTTGGGCAGATCCCGCACATTGCGTTCGCGGCGTCGATCCCAGGTGGAGGGAAGATCCATCCAAACCTGCGGGTAGCGGCTGACCCAGTCGAGCCAGGGTGCATCAAACAACAACTGCTCGGGGTAGATCCCCTGTTCGGCGTCCTGCCAGTCCTGTTCCTGGAGTTTCCTCATATCCAGCTGCAGCTCTCCAAGAACTTCGGCGGACACGGGCTCGGTTTTCGGCACCGCATCCGGCGCCAACAGCTCCATCAGCTTGGTGCTCAGCTCCTTGTGGGCCAGGCCCGCGATGCTTTTGCCTTGCTGAAGCGTTTGGTACGCAAGCTTGCTCAGGGGCGTTGACGCCATCGCGGATTCAGACAACGACCCCATTCCAACGAATGAGGCGCACAATCGCGTGGCCAGCAGTCCACAAAAAAACCCGCCTCCTTGGAGGCGGGTCGTGGGATGCACGGGCGCTGATCAAGCGTCGTAGTACATGGTGAATTCGTGGGGGTGAGGCCGCTGGCGCAGCTGCTGCACCTCCTCGTACTTCAGGTCGATCCAGTTGTCGATGAAGTCGTCGCTGAACACACCGCCAGCGGTGAGGAAGCCGCGATCGGCATTCAACGCTTCCAGTGCACCGTTGAGGGATGCGGGGACCGTAGCGATCTTGGACAGCTCCTCAGCTGCCAGTTCGAACAGGTCGCGATCTTCACCATCGCCGGGATCGATCTGGTTCTTGATGCCGTCCAGACCAGCCATCATCATGGCGCTGAAGGCCAGATAGGGGTTGGCGAGGGCATCGCCGGAACGGAACTCGAGGCGCTTGGCCTTAGGGCTCGGGCCGGTGAGCGGGATCCGCACGGCGGCAGAGCGGTTGCCCTCGGAGTAGACGAGGTTCACCGGGGCTTCGAAACCGGGCACCAGACGCTTGTAGCTGTTGGTGGTGGGGTTGGTGAAGGCCAGGAAGGCGGGGGCGTGCTTGAGGATGCCGCCGATGTACCAGCGGGCCGTCTGCGAGAGGTTGGCGTAGGTGCCTTCGCCGAAGAACAGGGGCTGACCGCCTTTCCAGAGGCTTTGGTGCACGTGCATGCCGGAGCCGTTGTCGTTGAAGACCGGCTTGGGCATGAAGGTGGCCGTTTTGCCGTACTTCTTGGCAACGTTGCGCACGACGTACTTGTAAGTCATCACGTTGTCGGCGGCCTGGATCAGCTCAGCAAATTTCATGCCGAGTTCGTGCTGACCCGCGCCTGCCACCTCGTGGTGGTGCTTCTCGGTGGGAATGCCCAGCTGACCCATCAGCAGGAGCATTTCAGAGCGAATGTCCTGGGCGGTGTCGTTGGGAGCGACAGGGAAGTAGCCCTCCTTCTCCTGAATCTTGTAGGCGAGGTTGCCGCCTTCTTCGATCCGTCCGGTGTTCCAGCCCGCTTCGATCGTGTCGACGCTGTAGAAGGAGCCCCCTTCAGCCGAGTTGTAGCGGACGTCGTCGAAGAGGAAGAACTCCGGCTCAGGACCGAAGAAGGCCATGTCGGCCAGGCCGGTGCTGGCCAGATGATTCAGTGCCCGCTGGGCCAGGGCACGGGGGCAGCGCTCGTAGGGCTGGCCGGTGCGTGGCTCCTGAATCGAGCAGATCATGCTCAGGGTTTTGTGCCGGTAGAAGGGGTCCACCCAGGCCGTGTTGGCGTCCGGCACCATGGCCATGTCAGAGGCCTGGATGCCTTTCCAGCCGCGGATGGATGAACCGTCAAAAGCCAGGCCCTCCGTGAAGGATGCTTCCTCCAGCAGATCGGTGCACACCGTCAGGTGCTGCCACTTGCCGTGCAGATCGGTGAATTTGAGGTCGATCAGTTCGATGCCTTCGTCCTTGATCTGGCGCAGGACGTCCTGGGGGGATTTCGACATAAGAAGGGACTGCTCGACTGAATTGTGCAGTGATGTGACCGTATACAGCCACAAGTCACCATTTTGTATCAAGAGGTACGTTTCAGCTGCTGGAAGGCGACTGCGTAACCGTTTCTGTCAACTTGGCTGAAATGCAGGCATGCCAAAGGATCTGCCCGCCTCAACGGTGTTAGCTTCTGCTGGGGATCCTCTGGAGATTCAGGGACATGCGCGATGCAATCAGCGGTCTGATCGGTCGTTACGACCAGCTGGGTCGCTATTTCGACCGCCCGGCGATCGACAGCATCAATGTGTATCTGGATGAATCCGCGCTGCGGATTCAGGCCGTAGAGCTGATCAATGGATCCTCGGCCGATATTGTGCGTGAGGCCAGCCAGCGCCTGTTCCGGGATGAACCCGACCTGTTGCTGCCTGGCGGCAACGCCTACACCACCCGTCGGCTCGCCGCCTGCCTGCGGGATATGGACTATTTCCTGCGTTACGCCAGCTACGCCCTGGTGGCAGGTGACTCCACGATCCTCAATGAGCGTGTGCTGAACGGACTCGACGACACCTACAAGAGTCTCGGCGTTCCCACCGGCCCAACGGTCCGCAGCATCGTTCTGCTGGGAGAGGTTGTTTCCGAGATGCTTCTGGCCAACGGTGCTGCATCCGATCAGCTCGCCACCGTTCTTCAGCCGTTTGATCACCTGGCCAAGGGCCTGGGTGAAACCAATGTGCGCCAGCGCTGATCCAGCACGCTCAACGCAAGATCTGAACAGATTGCAATCAAGCCTCCCTCACCCCTTCCAAGGGGCGTGACTGCGTAGGCTCAACGCTTGAACAAATGAACAGGGCTTTGGCGACGACGAACTCACTCCTATCTGTTGACGATCGTCACCGCAAAGCCTTTGCACCGATCGGCACACCCGACCGCCTCCTGCTTGGACCAGGCCCCTCCAACGCCCATCCAACAGTTCTGAAGGCTCTGTCGCGAACCCCGATTGGTCACCTTGATCCTCTCTATGTGGATCTGATGGGCGAAGTGCAGGAACTGCTGCGTTACGCCTGGCAAACGGATAACCGCCTCACGCTTCCGATGAGCGGCACCGGCAGTGCTGCCATGGAGGCAACCATTGCCAACACCGTCGAGCCTGGAGACACCGTTCTGGTGGCGGTGAAGGGATATTTCGGCCTGCGACTGGCTGACATGGCCGGCCGCTATCGCGCTGAGGTGAAGACCATTGAAAAGCCCTGGGGTGAGTGGTTTTCCCTCGATGAGCTGGAAGCTGCCCTGATTGAGCACAAGCCTGTCATCCTGGCGATGGTCCATGCAGAAACCTCAACGGGTGTCTGCCAACCCATGGAGGGCATCGGCGACCTCTGCCGGAAGCATGATTGCCTTCTGCTGCTCGACACCGTCACCTCTCTGGGGGGCGTTCCGCTCTACATCGATGAGTGGAAAGTCGATCTCGCCTACAGCTGCAGCCAGAAGGGCCTGAGCTGCCCTCCCGGGCTCGGACCCTTCACCATGGGCCCCCGTGCCGAGGCCAAGATGACAGCCCGTCAGGGCAAGGTGCCCAACTGGTATCTGGACGTTTCCTTGTTGAACCAGTACTGGGGCAGCGACCGCGTCTACCACCACACCGCGCCGGTCAACATGAACTTCGGCATGCGTGAGGCCCTGCGTCTCCTGGCTGAAGAAGGTCTTGACCAAGCCTGGGCACGCCATCGCAGCAATGCGGAGATGCTCTGGAACGGGCTGGAAAGTCTCGGCCTTTCGATGCATGTGCCGGCCGAGCGGCGACTGCCCACCCTCACCACAGTTCGCATCCCTGAAGGTGTGGATGGCAAGGCCTTCAGTCAGCACCTGCTCAACAACCACGGCATTGAAGTTGGTGGTGGACTCGGCAGCCTGGCCGGCAAAATCTGGCGCATCGGCCTGATGGGGTACAACTCCACCCCTGAAAACGTGAACCGTCTGCTCAACCTGTTTGAGACAGAGCTGCCTCGCTTCAGCGGTTCCGTCGCCGCCGCCGCCTGAACCAGCGTTCCAGCTGCTCCCTCGCGTCGGGTTCGCGCACGCCCTGAATCACCTTCATGTGGTGATGGGCACTGGCATGAGTGGAGAGGTCAAGGCTTCCCCCCAGGCCACCGCGCTTGGGATCTGATGCCGCAAAAATCACGGTTCCCATGCGGGCCTGCACCAAGGCTCCCGCACACATGGGGCAGGGTTCGAGGGTCACGATCAGGGTGCAGTTGTTGAATCTCCAGTCGTCCTGAACGATCGCTGCCTGTTGCAAGGCCACCAGTTCGGCATGCCCGAGGGGATCCCTGTCGTTCTGTCGCCTGTTCCGTCCATGGCCGATGGCCCGGCCCTGTCCATCCAGGATCACTGCGGCCACCGGAACTTCTCCTTCTGCTCCAGCTTCCTCCGCGCGCTGGAGCAGAACATCCATCCAGCGAGTGAACTCATCCCGCTGATCCACTGCTGTTCCACGTTGTCCTTTGAGCACCATCCCACGAGACGCGAAGATCGGTGCAGTTCACGGGTCTCCGTTGCAAGCCTGTTCCGAGTCTCAGCACCCACCGGATCGGCTTGCTCCGTTCGCCATCCCCTCGGCCGAAGACCCGGTGCTGAAGAACTTCCTGCATCGCAGTTCGGATCTGCTCTGCCGTTGGATCGGCTCCGCTGATCGATCAAGCCCGGTCCCCGTCATGCGGCCCTTGCCTGACGTGGCACCAGGGCTTGATGGGGCCAGCATTGAATCGCTGCTCAGTGATCTTCAGCAGGTGATGGATGGGGCGTATCAGCCGTCCCATCCCGGTGCTCTGGCCCATCTCGATCCGCCCCCGCTGACCGCGTCCATTGCGGCGGAAATGGTCTGTGCAGGTCTCAACAACAACCTCCTGGCCGAGGAGCTTTCGCCTGGTCTGACCGGCCTGGAACATGACCTCTGCCGCTGGTTCTGCCACAGGATTGGCCTGCCCGCCGGTTCCGGGGGGGTACTGGCCAGCGGCGGGACCCTGAGCAATCTCATGGCCCTGGTGGCCGCACGGGCGGCGTTGAAGACCAGCCATCGGGATCCTGTGCTGCTGTGCAGCCAAGACGCTCACGTCTCGATCAACAAGGCGGCAAAGGTGATGGGGCTGGCGGATGATGCCCTTCAGACGCTGCCCGTGGCCGCGGATGGTGGCCTTTGTCTCGAGGCTTTGGCTAAGCGTTTGAGAGCTCTGCAAGCGGCGGGGCGGCCTTGTCTGGCGGTGGTGGCCACGGCCGGCACCACGGTGCGTGGAGCCATTGATCCTCTCTCGGATCTGGCAACCCTCTGCCGTGATGCTGGGGTCTGGTTGCACGTTGATGCGGCCATCGGCGGTGTGTTCGCCCTCACGGCCCGCCATGCCTCTCTGATGGATGGCATGGAATCTGCCGATTCGATCACGCTGAATCCCCAGAAATTGCTGGGCATCACCAAGGCGTCATCCCTGCTGTTGCTTCGGGATCGAACCCATCTGCGTCAGGCCTTTTCAACAGGATTGCCCTACATGGAGGCGCCCAGGGGGATGGATCACGGAGGTGAGATCGGCTTGCAGGGCACCCGACCTGCAGAGATCCTCAAGCTTTGGCTGGGCCTGCGCCAGTTGGGCGAGGCGGGCATCGAAGCAACGCTCAGCGGAGCTTTGCAACGGCGAACCGCCTTCGCAGCCCAATTGGACCCGGAGAAGTTCACGTTGCTGGCGGGTGAACTGCACCTGCTGGCCTTTCATTACAAACATGGAGACGCTGCTGCAGCAGGCCGTTGGAGTGAAGACACCCGGCAAATGCTGCTGTCTCACGGCTACATGCTGTCGCGACCGTTCTACGGCGACCGTTTCTGCCTCAAGGCGGTTTTTGGAAACCCCCACACCACGGCTCAGCACCTCAGCGACCTGTCGGGACGACTGAATAAATCGCTGGCTCCAGCCTGATCGTTCACAATCGCCATCGTTCGAGATGCTCCGATGCCGGAACAGCAGCAGGGTTCACGCTGGGTTGCCATCGTCACCGGGGCGATCTCCGTGGCGATTGGTGTGCTCTATCTGCTTCTGATCACCGTTCTGGATGCCCGGGGGCCGATGCTTCCCCCTCCTGCTGAGGCCCTGGCCGGGGGGGAAGACGTCCCGCCGCAGACTGCTGAAGCGGTTCAACCACTTGCCGCATGGCACTGGCCAGAAAGCGCTGCAGTGAGAGTTCCCGTCGGTTGAGCTCAAAGGCCTGTTGAACCACGGTCTGCATGCCACCGTCACCCCAGTCCTGGTCCTGTTCGAAGTAGCGCATGAAACTGCTTCCGGCGATTCGGGTGAGCCATGCGGTCACCACCCCCTGGAGCACCTGCCCCAGCACCAGAGTGGGCAAGCTCAGGCTCAGGCTGGTTCCCAGCAAGCTCATGGCACCTTTGACGATGCCCAACTTGCCCAGGGTCTGTCCAAGGGACAGGGCCAGATCCTTGGCGCGATCACGGGACATCTCGACCCCGTAGATCTTGGCCATCTCCAGGATCATCTGGGCATTCACCGCTGCGGTGCTCAACAGATCCACCCCTGGCACCGGATTGGCAGCGACAATCCCCGCTCCCATCCAGCTGTAGCGGTCAATGCAGCGTTTGGCTTCCCGAGACCGCTGGTCGTTCAGCAGGTCACGCCCGCGGCTGTCGAGGGATCGGCACTGCAGAAGGATGTTGTCGGCAATCAATTCCTCCCCCTCGGCGTGCAGCACAACGGCGAGGCGCTGCAGCAGATCGCTGACGTCAGGCAGCGGCTGCAGCGGGCGACGGCCGGGTTGAGGAATCGATTGAGGAGAGGCGCTGCAGGCCACCACATCAGCAGCGTTGAGCTGTCCCTGGCAACGGGAGCGAAGCACCTGCAGGAGCCTTTTCTCCTCGTCAACTCCGCGTAAATCCCGCTTGTTCAGCACCAGGAGCAGCCGCTTGCCGAGCCCGGCGAGCGAGGTCACGACGGCGTATTCCGAGGCTCTGAGGTCCCCATCCACCACCACGATCAAAAGATCGGCACGAACCGCCCGACGACGGGCTGTTTCCTCCCGGCTGAGTCCTTCGTCTCCGGCTTCCAGGATTCCTGGGGTGTCCACGAGCTGAAGACCACGCTCCAGGCCTTTCAAACGCAGCCGGTAGGCGCGGCTGGTTTTGGTCACGCCCATGGGCGCTCCCACTTCGCCGACCATTTCATTGAGCAGTGCACGGATCAGCGATGTCTTGCCACTGGATCCAGTGCCGAACACCACAACCACCAGATCGCCTCGCTTCAGTTCCTCGGCGACCCGGTCGCGTTCGTTCTGAAGGCTGCGGCGACTGATGTCGTCCTGAATGCGTTCGATCAGACGATCCACATGGCCGAGGCTGGTGGTCGCGGCATCCCGCCGGTTCTGTGGAGCCGGGGTGGCTTGGCGTGGTTGTTGGCTTGGGCGTGATTTCAGGCGTTTCCACATCGGCCAACCCACCTGCACCGCCAGGGCGGCCATCAGCGCGAACCCCAGCAGCAGCACCGGCGTGAGCAACCAGGGAGGCAGGAAGTAACTCAGATCCCACAGCAGGCTGCGGATGGTCTGAACGGCAGCGCCGATCAGCACGAGTGCCACAAAGGCAACGGCGAGACCGATCAGCAACCGGGTTTGGCGTTTCATGCCTGCGTCACACCAGCCTCAGGGCAAGTTTGGGTCAGCCACGGCTGTTGTCACGGAGGCTGTTGTCACGGAGGCTGCTGTCCCCCCGGCGGGTCCAGAGGTCGATGGCAAAGCAGAGAACGGCGAGATTGATGGCGACATCCGCCCCGTTGAAGATCGGGAAATCGATCGGTTCGAGGGCCAGAAAATCCACCACGTGGCCCAGACGCCAACGGTCGATCCCATTGCCCACGGTTCCACCTAGAAGCGCCGCTGCGGCGAGGGCCTGCCAGAACGGCAGCACCCGTTCATGCCAGATCCAGAGGATCAGCCCGATGCCCACCCCCAAGCTGAGCAGCCCAAGCAGGGCAGTGGAGCCCTGCAGAACACTGAAGGCCGCGCCGGTGTTGTGCACCAATTGCAGCGAGAGCAGATGTGGCAGCAGGGGTAGGGATTGACCCTCTCGCAAAACGCTCGAGGCCGCCGCCTTGCTCAGCTGATCCACCACCACGATCACTAGGGCAATCACCAGGGTTGAGCGACGTGGAAGTGGTCTCGTCATGGCTCGATGATCAGCAACCGACGCAGCACAATTGAAAGGAATCCTGCACCGATGCAGAGCAGCATCTGAGCCGGTAGCGGACCGATTGAAAACTGCATCAGCAGCTCGGGAAAATCAAGGCTCCATCGCCCAAGCAGTGCCCCGAGGGCGAGATTCAGCATCCCGCAGATCTGGAGAACGAGCAGCCCTGCCAGGGCACAGAGCGACTGTCTGGGCAGGTCATCCATGCCGTCCTGCTGCGCCAGTCGACCGGTGAGCCAGGCTGCGGGCACGAAGCCCGCGAGGTAGCCGAAACCCGGTTCAAGCACGTAGTTCAGCCCTCCACCGCCATGGAACACCGGCAGACTGAACAATCCCAGGCTCAGATAGCCAACAGCGGCCATCACGCCGGCACGCGGGCCACTGACCATGGCGCAGAGAAGCAGCGCTGGCACCTGCCACGTGACCGGCAGGGGGAGAAGGATCGGCTCGGGAGCAGGCAGGAACAACGCGGCCGGCACAAGACCACCGATGAGGATGGCCAGCAGACCCGCCAGGGCACCACACCAGGAGGCGAGAGCCCTCACATCACTCACTCAACTCGGCCCATCCTGCTCGACAATGCAGATCCTGCCCAGTCCAGATGTCGGTATCGATTGGTGATCAGCTGCGCCTGTCGCAGCAGCTTCCGTACCTCAAGTCGGCGGATCCGATGCCGATGCTGCGGCCGCCGGATCTGGTGGCCGCCGGTGAAGTAGGCGAAGTGGTTGCACTTCATCCGATGGACACGGTTGCTGTGCGTTTTCGCCGGGGCACGTTTCTGATCCCCCTCGATCGGCTGGATCCGGTGGATGCAGCTGAGGTGGACTAAGCAGCGTCCCGCCGATCCCAGCGTCGTTCGAGCTGCTTCAGTGCAGCGGAGGTTCCGCACAGGCTGAGTCGTGGTTCCCTCAGCCAACGTTGGGCGGCATGGAGCACATCCGTCGGTGTCAGTTCCGCAAGAGCCCGCACACAGCGCTGGTCATGATCGTCGGGGAGCCCTTGGGCCTTCAGCTGAACCCGTCGCTCTGCCCGTTGGGAGCAGGTCTGCAGGCCCTGGGCGAGCTGACCGATGTACTTGGCCCGTGCGAGCTCGAGTGCGGCTTCACTGAGGGGTTGCTCACTCAGCTCGTCCCAGATGTTCAGCAGCAAGTCCAGCGCGAGCTCTGAGCGCTCCTCCACGCTCGAGGCCATCAGCACAAAGGGCGCCGGTCCTGCCAGGGCAGGGAAGTGGGCGGCCACGTCGTAGGCCACGCCATGGTCTTCCCGCAGGCGCTGGAACAGCAGGCTAGACATCCCCACGCCCAGATGGCACTGCAACAGTCGCAACGCCAGTTCATCCGGGTGTCCATGCCCCAGCGTCGCCTGCCCAAGCATCAGAACCACCTGTTCGGTGTCCATCGCTTCGAGCTGGATCGTTTCGGTTCCTACCGCTTCGGCGTAGGGACGGCGGCCTGAGCGATCGTTGCCGCTCCCTTCTGGCCAGTCGCGAAAGTCATCAAGGGAGCCAATCGTGTCGATGATTTGCGGTGGGACGCTGCCCGCCAGGGCGAGAACGCTCGATGCCCTCGGTAGCCGCTCGGCCAGGGGGAGAAGTGCTTCCCGATCCAGATCATCCAGCTCTTCAGCGATGCCCATCGGGTCGTGGCCGTAGCCCCCGTTGCCATAGGTCAGCTGCCGCCATCCGGTCGTGGCGCAATGGAAGGGATCCTCCCGCTGCCGTTGCAAGGCCTGAATTGTGAGCGAAAGTTCAAGGGCCACCTGGCCAGGCTCAAGCCGGGGGGAACGAACCATCTGGGCCAGCAGGGGCAGGAGCTGTTCCGCGTCTTCCACCGTGCAGCGCAGGCTCAGCACGAGCGCATCTTCCTGGGCATCGCAGCGCAGATCTGCTCCGCATCCCTCAACAAGGTCCGCCAGGTCAACGTGGTTGTGTCGTCCACAGCCGCGGCTGAGCAGAGATGCCAGCAGGTCATGGGCACCCCGTGTTTCTGCAGGGTCGTCGGCGCTGCCGAAAGGAAGCAGCAGTTTCGCGGCCAGAATCCCCGGGCTTGAGACCGGTTCGATCAGCAGTTCGGGGTTGCTCATCCGTCTTTCGTCTTTGCCTGGGCGGTCAGCACAAACGCCTGTTCGGGTTGAAGCCTTGGGAACAGGTCTGAGCGAAGCCGCTCGGCCGTCCATGGCGGCAGGAAAGCAAGAGGATGGAGCAGATCCTGCTGCCGGTCCCAGAGGGTCTGGCTGGCGCTGAGCCCAGACACCTGGCCCGTCGATTCCAAGGCATAGCGCAGTCCGTTGCTCACCAGCTGCTGGCCCCGTTTCAGCTCCTGATCGCTGACGAGCTCTTCCGCCATGGCGCGCAGCTGCAGGTTCACCTCGTCTTCCACAGCCTCCAGATGCTCGTCTGGACAGATCACCTCCAGCGTGATCAGGCTTCCCTGCTCCAGAACCGAGAGGTCCATCGACACGCTTTCAACGATCTGCAGTTCCTCCCTCAAGCGGTTCACGAGACGACTGCGTCGTCCTTCCCCCAGCAGGGTTGTGGCGAGATCAGCGGCCATCACGCCTGTTTGATCCTGGGCCCGTGGAGCTTCCCAGAGCATCAGCAGTCGGGCGGATTCGAGCCGGTCCACAACAACGCTTTCGCGTCCAGGACGCACGCTCAGTGGCGATGACGGTGATGAGGGCTCAGGCGCATCCAGGAGGTCCGCCAGAGCCGAGGAACCCAGGGCACTGCGCAGCTCCGCTGACGAAGGCCCGGCCATCGCCAGACAGCAGTTGGAACCGCGGTACTGCCGCTGATGAAACGCCCGCATGGCCTCGGGCGTCATGGCCTCCAGGCTGCGGGGGGTACCCAGGATGGGTCGGCCGTAGGGGTGCTGGTCACAGCCCTTGCTCAACAGCAGTTGCAGCACCTGCTCATTGGGTTGATCGGCGTATTGAGCGATCTCTTCAAGCACCACCCCCCGTTCCGTGTTGAACCCGTCAGGCTCGAGGCTTGGCTGCAACACCAGTTCCAACAACAGATCCAACGCTTCGCGGGCTCGATCCGGGGGTGTCAGCACGTGGAAGTGAACGTCATCAAAGCCTGTGGCGGCATTGCTGCTGCCCCCCAGAGCTTCGATGGCTTCATCGAATTCCCCTGCGGCCAGCCGCTCATTTCCCTTGAACACCATGTGCTCCAGGAAATGGGCCATGCCCTCTTCCCCTGGCTGCTCACTGGCACTGCCGGCACGGCACCAGAGATCGAGACAGGTCAGGGGTGCATCCGGCATGTCCGCCGTCACGCAGCGCACTCCGTTGGGAAGGGTCCAATGGTCCAGTGGGGGACCGGAGAACGGAAGGTTCAGAACTGCGTGGCAAAGTTCCATTCTGTGCCTGCCCCTTTGATGCAGCCCAAGCCGCTGGCTCCACCGCCAGGACAGCATCCCCTCGTGCAGGCCTTGGCGGCGTCGATCCGTAGTGCCTGGGCGGGATTGCCCGGATTGCAGATCCTCCCCTGCGATGAGGATTTGCGCTTCATCCAGGGGCAACTCGATGGCGAGGGCCTATCGATCGGCAACGAGCTTTTTCGCTGCATCGGCCTTCGCAAACTTCATCTGGAGGTTGCGCGACTCGGCAACGGCCTGCAGATCCTCCACAGCGTCTGGTTCCCCGATCCCCACTACGACCTGCCGATCTTCGGGGCCGACATCGTGGCCGGCCCTGCAGGCATCTCTGCCGCGATCGTCGATCTGTCCCCCACCTCCGATGCCTTGCCGGAGCAGCTGATCCAGCGGCTTGATGCCAGGCCATGGCCGGCGTTCCGTCAGGTTCGGGAGCTGCCGGCCTGGGGATCAGCCATCTTCTCGAACAAGGTGTGCTTCATCCGCCCCGATGGTGCTGACGAGGAAGCAGCCTTTCAGGAACTGGTGAGCCATTACCTGCAGGTGATGGCCACCAGCGTGATCGAGGCGACTCCCGAACCGTCCACGGCTCTCACTACAGTCCGCCGGTACGAGGGTCAGTTGAACTATTGCCTTCAGCAGAAACGCAACGACAAGACCCGCCGCGTGCTCGAGAAGGCCTTCGATTCAGCCTGGGCCGATCGCTACATCGACATGCTTCTGTTCGACAACCCTCCGGAACTCTGATGACCCCCAAGCGCTGGTCTGTTCTGGCTGGAAGTTTGGTCATCGCGGTCATCGGCGGCTGGTTGCTGCGGCCGACGCCCGAACCCAAGCCGGTTGAACCGACGGCTGCACCCACGGTTCGTCCCGAAGCGGTAGCGGCCCTGGGGCAGCTGGAGCCCGCCGGGGACATCCGCAATCTGGCGGCTCCCAATGCGGGGATGGCGGGGACACCCCGGGTGGCAGCCCTCAATGTGAATGAGGGTGATCTGATCAAGACCGGCCAGGTGTTGGCGTCCTTCGATCACCGGGATGGACTGCTCGCTGATCTGGAGCGCGTCGATGCGCAGCTGCGCAGCCTCGATCAGGAGATACAGCTTCAGGCCCTTGAGGTAGAGCGCTTCAGCAGAGCCGCCGATTGGGGTGCGGCCGAATTGACTCTGGTGGACAACAAGTTTGAAGAGCTGGTTCGTCTTCAGGGACAGCGGGATCAGGCCCTGGCGGAGCGCAAAGGGCTTCAGGCCGACCTTGTGCTCAGTCAGCTGATCTCGCCCCTTGATGGTGTTGTGCTCAAGCTGCATGCCCGTGCAGGCGAGCGCCCTGGTGCAGAGGGGGTGATGGATGTGGGGGCCAATCAGGCGATGCAGGCCAGCATCGAGGTCTACGAATCCGACATCTCCCTGATCCGTCTCGACCAGTCCGTGCGCCTCATCAGCGAGAACGGTGGTTTCCGAGGTGAACTCGTCGGGCGCGTCCTGCGCATCAGCCCGCAGGTGGAACAACGGTCTGTTCTCTCCACCGATCCCACCGGCGATGCCGACGCCCGCGTTGTGATGGTTGATGTGGTGCTGAACCCTGAAGATGCCGCCAAGGTCAGTCGTCTGGCGGGTTTGAAGGTGATCGCCCGCTTCGATCCATGAACCGGTTCTGGCGGGGGCGTCGGATTCCCCTCTCCTGGCTGTTGCTGACGCGCCAGCCCGTTCGCTTGCTGGTGGCGCTTGCTGGCATCAGTTTCGCGGGAATTCTGATGTTCATGCAGCTTGGATTCCGTGATGGCCTCTTTGACGCCAGCGTCACAGCGCACCGGCTGTTCGATGCTGATGTTGTTCTGATCAGTCCCCGCTCTGCCAGCTCCGTGAGCATGGAGGCCTTTCCAAGGCGGCGGCTGGTTCAGACCCTGGCTGATCCAGACGTCGATGGGGTGACCCCGGTGCATTGGGGGCTGATGCTGTGGCGGAACCCGGAAACGCGGCGCAACCGGTCGATCCTGGCCTTGGGTTTCAATCCCGACGACCCCTTTTTTGTCGATCCCTCCCTGGCTGAGAAAACTGACGCTCTCAAGCAGAAGGGGCGGATCCTCTTCGATCAGCTGTCACGTCCTGAATTCGGACCCATTGCCGATTGGTATCGCGATGGCCATGTGGTGGAAACAGAGATCGCTGGCAACCGCGTCCGGGTGGCGGGTCTGGTGAGCCTGGGCACCAGCTTCGGTGCCGACGGCAACCTGCTCACGAGCACGGAGACGTTCCTCGATCTGATGCCTCAGAAGCCGCCTGGGGCGATCGAAGTGGGTCTGGTGCGGTTGAAGCCTGGCGCGGATCCTGAGCAGGTGGTGTCCCGATTGAGACAGCGACTGCCCAAGGATGTTTCGGTGCTGACCAAGCAGGGCTTCATCGATTTCGAGCAGAACTATTGGAAGAGCAGCACCTCCATCGGTTTCATCTTCACGCTCGGCGCCGCCATGGGCTTCGTGGTGGGCTGCGTGATCGTTTATCAGGTGCTGTACACCGATGTGAGTGATCACCTGCCGGAGTACGCCACTTTGATGGCCATGGGCTATCGCCTCAGCCATCTGTTGGGAGTGGTGGTTCGTGAGGGTTTCTATCTGGCGGCGATGGGGTACGTCCCTGCCTACATGGCCGGTCAGGGGCTGTACTGGTTCGTTCGTGACGCCACCAAGCTGCCCGTCGGCATGGATCTGTCCCGGGCGTTGACCGTTCTGGTGATGATCCTGGTGATGTGCATGTTGTCGTCGTTCCTGGCCATGCGTCGTCTCATCGATGCAGACCCTGCGGAGATCTTCTGATGGCAGCTGTTGTTGTCGACAACCTCTCCCACGCTTTCGGCCAAGGGCAGATGCGCCGCGCGGTTCTTCAGAACATCAGCTTCAGTATCGAGCCGGGCGAAGTGGTGTTGCTGACCGGTCCTTCGGGCTGTGGCAAGACGACACTGCTCACCTTGATCGGCGCCTTGCGGACGGTTCAGCAGGGTGAGGTGTCGGTGCTTGGTGAGTCCCTACATGGTGCAGGCCGTCGGCGCCGCCAGGAGGTGCGCCGGCGCATTGGAATGATTTTTCAGGGGCACAACCTTCTGCGCTGCCTCACGGCTGAACAGAACGTGCAGATGGGAGCCGATCTTCTGCCTGATCTCAGTTACAGGGCGCGCCGGGATGAGGCTCGTCAGTGGCTCCGTGCCGTTGGCCTGGAGGACCACATGGCCAAAGTCCCCCATGACTTGTCCGGTGGACAGAAGCAGCGGGTCGCCATTGCCCGTGCCCTTGCCGCAAACCCCCGCCTTCTCCTGGCTGACGAACCCACCGCTGCCCTGGACAGCCGTACGGGCCGGGAGGTGGTGGAGCTGCTTCGCCGACTCGCCCGTGAACAATCCTGCGCGGTGCTGATGGTGACCCATGACCCGCGCATCGTTGATGTGGCCGATCGCCTGCTTCAGATGGAGGACGGGCGATTAAAGAATGCTGTTTAGTACGATGAAAGTTGACATCAGTGCCCGCAGTCCCGCATGGCCAAGCGCAGAAACCTGAAGAAAGAAAAGCAGGAGCGGAACCGCGCCTACGCCCGCAAGTTCAAGAAGCGCAAGATGCGGAACGATGGCCGTGGTGAAGGCGCTGGTAACGGTGTGACCGGAACCGCCAACAACGGTGGTGCCGCCGACTGATCAACGGATCAGACCATGCATCAAAAAGGGGGCCTGCGGGCCCCTTTTTTGTTGTTCGTAGGGTGGGTGGGCATTTGCATCGGCCGTCGCGATGTTCGTCAGCGTCGTTATTCCGACCTACAACCGACGCCCGATCCTCGAGAAATGCCTCTCGGCACTGGAAGATCAGCAGCTTGCTGGAGCTCTTCAGGACTACGAGGTTGTTGTGGTTGACGACGGTTCCACCGATGGAACGCCGTCATGGCTGAGCGAGCAGTCCCAGCGTTTTCCCCATGTGCGCCTGATCGAGCAGGAGCACGGTGGTCCTGCCGAGGGCCGAAACCGCGGTGTGGATCACGCCCGTGGCGATGTGATCGTCTTCATCGACAGCGATCTGGTGGTCACAGAAACCTTTCTGGCCACCCATGCACGGGCGTTGCAGCAGTGCTGGCAACGGCGCGGTGATCGGCTCTGCTTCACCTACGGCGCTGTCATTAACACCGCCAACTTCGAAGCACCCTGCTCGGAGCGCCACAAATTACGAGACTTGTCCTGGGCTTATTTCGCCACTGGAAATGTGGCCATCGATCGGCAGGTGCTGGAGCGCTCAGGCTTGTTTGACACCGGTTTCCGCCTCTACGGCTGGGAGGACCTGGAACTGGGTGAGCGTCTGCGGCGGATGGGGGTTGAGTTGGTGAAGTGCCCGGACGCTGTCGGCTATCACTGGCACCCCGCCCTGAGTCTCGACCAGATCCCCCGACTTGTGGAAGTGGAGGGTGAACGGGCCCGTATGGGGCTTGTTTTTTACCGCAAACATCCCACCAGGCGGGTGCGGTTGATCATCCAGTTCACCTGGTTCCATCGCATCCTTTGGGAAGTTCTCACCCTCGCTGGGCTGATCAACCCCTCAAGCCTTCGCCCGCTGCTCCGTTGGCTGATCCGGCATGGCTATCCCGGAATGGCGATGGAGTTGCTTCGTTTGCCCCTCAATCGCATCGGTGTGCGTGCCCTGTTCCGTGAAGCCAGAGCGGCAGGGCTTCGCTGATCAACGTTTTGATACCTTCTTTAGGTCCTTTCACTCCGCACACCTGCCCGTTTCGGGTGCACCGTGAGACCAGCTCCTGCTGGTTGTTCAGGTCCCTGGCAGGTGGAGGCGAACCCGAAACCCTCAAACCATGGCTGTTGTCACCCTCGCCGAGATGATGGAGGCAGGTGCCCACTTTGGGCACCAGACTCGTCGTTGGAACCCCAAGATGTCGCGCTACATCTATTGCGCGCGCAACGGCGTTCACATCATCGACCTCGTGCAGACCGCCGTCTGCATGAACAACGCCTACAAGTGGACCCGTTCTGCGGCACGCAGCGGCAAGCGTTTCCTCTTCGTTGGCACCAAGAAGCAAGCCTCTGAAGTTGTGGCGCTGGAAGCCGCCCGCTGCGGAGCCTCTTACGTGAACCAGCGCTGGTTGGGCGGCATGCTCACCAACTGGACCACCATGAAGGCCCGGATCGACCGTCTCAAGGATCTGGAGCGGATGGAGTCCAGCGGCGCCATCGCCATGCGCCCCAAGAAGGAAGGTGCGGTGCTGCGTCGCGAACTCGAGCGTCTTCAGAAGTATCTGGGTGGCCTCAAGAACATGCGTCGCCTTCCCGATGTTGTGGTCCTGGTGGACCAGCGTCGTGAGTCGAATGCGGTGCTCGAAGCCCGCAAGCTCGACATCCCCCTGGTTTCCATGCTGGACACCAACTGTGATCCGGACCTCTGTGAGGTGCCGATTCCCTGCAACGACGACGCCGTTCGTTCTGTGCAACTGATCCTGGGCCGTCTGGCCGATGCGATCAATGAGGGCCGCCACGGTTCCAACGATCAGCGTGGTGGCGACAGCGAAGGCTGATCTCCTCTCACCGCTAAGTTCACGCCGCTGATTCCAATCAGGGAATCGGCGGCGATTCAATTTCCCTTCTCACTGCTCCGACCGATGGCTGCTGCCGTATCCGCCAAGCTTGTCAAAGAACTGCGCGATAAGACCGGCGCGGGGATGATGGATTGCAAAAAGGCCCTGGCCGCCACGGAAGGCGATGCCAACAAGGCTGTTGAGTGGCTTCGCCAGAAAGGCATCGCCAGCGCTGAAAAGAAATCCGGCCGCACCGCCGCAGAGGGTGCCATCGGCAGCTACATCCACACCGGTGCCCGCGTGGGTGTGCTGGTTGAGGTGAACTGCGAAACCGACTTCGTGGCCCGGGGCGACATGTTCCAGTCGCTGCTGCGTGATGTCTCCATGCAGGTGGCGGCATGCCCCAACGTTGAGTACGTCACCACCGACGAGATTCCCGACGAGATCCGTGAGCGGGAAAAGGCGATCGAGATGGGCCGTGACGATCTCGAGGGCAAGCCTGAGCAGATGAAGGAAAAAATCGTTGAGGGCCGCATCGGCAAGCGCCTCAAGGAACTCGCCCTCATGGAGCAGCCCTTCATCAAGGACAGCTCCATCACCGTTGCTGACCTCGTCAAGCAAACCGCTGGCAAGATCGGCGAGAACGTGAAAGTTCGTCGCTTCACCCGTTACACCCTGGGCGAGGGCATCGAGGTGGAAGAGAACGATTTCGCTGCTGAAGTGGCGTCCATGCAGAACGCCGGCTGATTCCCTTGTCCGACCCGGACGTCAGGCCTGCTTACGACCCGTCAGAACAGCTGGCACGCCTTCAACGGTTGTGCCGGCTGCGGGCCGTCGCCCTGTACAGGGAGCAGGCTCTATATCTTCAGGTGCTGAGGGAACTGCTGGAAGGAGCCACACGTCAGGCCCTATTCAATCTTCTCGGTGAGGTTGATCCCTCCCGTTTTGGTCGGCTGCCGGAGTCGACCCGTCAGAATTTCCATGCAGCGGTCACAGACCTGATCGACCGCTGCAGCGTTCTGCTCACAGTTGAGCAGCTGATGCAGCTGGTGCGGCAGATGCAGCAGGAGCAACGGCGCCAACAGGCCCATGCCAGCAGATACATGCTGCAGAAGCTCAGTCGCCAGTCCCAGGAGAGTGCGCCTGAACCCGAGCCACCCACGTCTGAGCTCCCACGGGACGAACCGAGCGGATCCATTCAGTTGAGCTTGGCTTCACCGCTTGAATCCCCCCCGAGGACGGCTTCCCCGGATCCCGTTAAAGAACCCGTCCCTGAAGCCGCAGACAACAAATCCTCGGGTGATTTGGATGTGCTCCGCTCACTGTTCGAGCTGGCCGGTGATGCGATGCAGCAGGCCCAACAGCCCCGTGATCCCGGTGCTGTTCTTGATCCTTCGCTGGACGGCAACGAACACTTTCTCCCGGATGAACCGGATGCGCTGTTGCACTGGATCCAGGCCATGGATCAGGCGCTTGAGCGACGCCTTCGCAACCTGTCCCATGCGGTGAATGTGCAGATGCTGCGGTCAGGACTGGCCCAGACCCTCCTTCCCATCAGCCTTCTGGATGCTGTCCTGAAGGGGCAGGTCGAAACGCAGCCAACCGCCACGAACGTGCTTCGCCTGCGCCTCCCTCTGGCCGTCGGTGAGCTCGACCAGGGCATGGATGTGCTCTGTGTGCTCTTACGCAGCAACGATCTGGAGTTCGACAGCCCACGTCTGCGTCAGTGCCGCAAACGATTGCGCGCTCACCACCATGCTCTGCTCACAATGGTGCGGCAGCAGCGTCATTGGCAGCGTCGCTCCCTGGATCGTGAGGCCCGGACCCATTGGCAGACCCCATCGGATTCAACGCAGCAGCTGAGCGGGGACTGACCAGCGAGCAGCTGTCGCTGCTCCTCACCTGGATGCTTCCCCTTCAGCGCTCGCTGGGCTTGGAGGCCGACCGTGGTTTTCAGAATCTGCAGGGTCGCCAGCAGCGCTTTCATACCTTTCTGCAGCAGCAACTCGCAGCGCCTCCGGCCGTTCCCTTCCCCCAGGGGGTCAGTGAACGCATGTCCAAGCTCAGCTCTGGCTTTGCCGACTATCCGGAGCTCTCTGATCCTGCCCGCCGTCGCTTGGTCACCGATGCCCGTCAGTGGCTGCATGAGCTGCGCCATCGCCTGGAACCCTCGGCTCCGATGGCACCGCCACGCCTCAAGGTTCAGGCGTCGCCCAAGCAGCGTGCTAGCTCACCACTGCAGCTCGATAGTCCCATCACTCAGATCCGTGGTGTGGGTCCAAAATTCGCGGCACGGCTGGCTTCGATCGGCCTGCTTCTGGTGCGTGACCTGCTCCGCTATTACCCCCGTGATCATGTCGATTACTCCGCGATGCGCCGCATTGAGGCGCTGGTGTCAGGGGAAACAGCCACGATCGTCGCCACGATTCGCCGTTGCAACGGATTCGTCAGCCCACGGAACACCAACCTCGCCATCATTGAGCTCCAGCTGCAGGACCCGACCGGTCGCCTGAAGGTGAGCCGTTTCCTGGCGGGCAAACGCTTCAGTTCTCCGGCTTACCTCAAAGGCCAGCAGCGTCTCTACCCCGTTGGTGCCACCGTGGCCGTCAGTGGTCTAGTGAAAGACGGCCCCTACGGCATCACCTTTCAGGATCCGTTGATCGAGGTGCTGGACAGCCCCTCGTCTCCGGTCAAATCCCCCAGCATCGGCCGGCTTCTCCCGGTGTATCCCCTCACCGAAGGGGTTGGCGCGGATCGGTTCCGCAGCCTGATCGATCAGGTTCTGCCCCTCGCGGCATCGTGGCCTGATCCTCTCCCTGCCGCGATGCTGCGGCAATTCCAGCTGCCGGTACTGTCGGAGGCGCTGCAGGCCCTGCATGCGCCCAAGGACCGCGAGAGCCTCGATCGGGGACGGCGCCGGCTGGTGTTCGATGAGTTTCTGCTCCTGCAGCTCGGTCTGTTGCGCCGACGCCAGACGCTGCGCTCCCGGACGGGCCCTGACCTGGATCTCCAATCCAGTACCAATGGGCTTGTGGGGGAGTTCATGGATCTTTTGCCCTTCCGCTTCACTGCAGCCCAACAACGGGTGTTTCAGGAGATCGAAGCCGATCTGGCGCGCAGCGAACCCATGGCCCGTCTGGTGCAGGGTGACGTGGGCTCGGGCAAAACGGTGGTTGCCATTGCAGCGTTGCTCAGCACCATTGCCTCGGGCTGGCAGGGGGCCCTGATGGCCCCAACGGAGGTGTTGGCCGAGCAGCATTACCGCAACCTCTGTCAGTGGCTGCCGCAGCTCCATGTGAGCGTCGCCTTGCTGACGGGATCCACGCCGCGGCCCCGCCGTCGGGAGCTGCTGGATGACCTGGCCAACGGTTCGCTGAAGGTGCTGGTGGGCACCCATGCCTTGCTCGAGGATCCTGTCGTTTTCAACCGCCTGGGGCTAGTGGTGGTGGATGAACAGCACCGTTTCGGTGTGCATCAACGGGATCGCCTGCTCAACAAGGGCTTGCAGCCCCATCTGCTCACCATGACGGCAACACCGATCCCTCGGACCCTGGCGCTCTCGATGCATGGGGATCTCGATGTCAGCCAGATCGATGAATTGCCGCCAGGGCGAACACCGATTCGCACCCGCATGCTCACGGCCGCAAAGCGCGAGAAGGCCTATGAGTTGATTCGTGAGGAGGTGCAGCTGGGCCAGCGGGCCTATGTCGTTCTGCCTCTGGTGGACGAGTCTGAAAAGCTCGAGCTTCGCTCAGCCGTTGAAGTTCACGCTGAATTGGCCTCGGAGGTGTTCCCAGATCTAGCCGTTGGTTTGCTGCATGGGCGTCTCTCCAGTGCTGAAAAGCAGGCAGTGCTGACCGATTTCGCTGCTGGCACGACTCAGGTGCTGGTCTCGACCACGGTGGTGGAAGTGGGCGTGGACGTGCCCGAAGCCAGCGTGATGTTGATCGACCATGCCGAACGTTTCGGCCTGGCGCAGCTGCATCAGTTGCGGGGGCGCGTTGGCCGTGGCGCCGCTGCCTCCCATTGCCTGTTGATCAATGGCAGCTCCAATCCCCTGGCCCGCCAGCGTCTGGATGTGCTGGTGCGCTCCACCGATGGCTTCGAGATCGCCGAGATGGATCTGCGCTTGCGGGGGCCGGGCCAGGTGCTGGGAACCCGACAGTCGGGCCTGCCTGATCTGGCCCTGGCCAGCCTTGCCGATGATGGTGCTGTGCTGGAGGACGCACGAACAGCCGCCCAGGAGCTGTTGAACAACGATCCTGAGCTCAAGCAGCACCCGTTGCTGCGCGAGACCCTGGAGGCCCAGCAGCGTCGCCTCAGCGGTGGCACCCCCTTGAACTGATCCATCCCGTAGCCGCGATTCGATGCGCCCCTGGAGTTCAATTCCGATCGAAGATTGCGGCGAGCCTTTGCAAGCGCTGCCTCCCGCTTTGTTGCGGATGGAACCTCACCCGTACGTGGCGCTGGGGGCGCCCTATGGGACGTCGGGGAATCCCTTTCAATTGCGCCTGGGGGTCGTTCAGCGCCTGCTTCATGCTCAGCAGCAGCTGGTCGAGCACGATCCCCGCCTGCGCTTGAGCATTTTTGATGCCTGGCGGCCGATCGCCGTGCAGGCCTTCATGGTGCACCACAGCATTGCGGAACTCTGCCGTGAACGCGGCGTGGAAGCACGCTCAGGGCATGCCTTCGATCAGGTGGTGGCCGATGTGGGGCGCTTCTGGGCTGCTCCCAGTCGGGATCTTGCGACCCCGCCTCCCCACAGCACCGGTGCGGCTGTTGATCTCACCCTCAGCAGCAGCGATGGAACGCCGCTGGCCATGGGGGGAGAGATTGATGCCATTGGTGCGGTGTCTGAACCGCAGCACTACGCCGGTCGGCAGGATTCCGAAGCTCGACGCTGGCATCAACGCCGGCAGTTGCTGGCTGAAGTGATGGGAGCAGCCGGTTTTGCCCAGCATCCGAACGAGTGGTGGCACTACTCGTTCGGTGATCAGCTCTGGGCCTGGCGAAAAGGTGCAGCTGTGGCGGTCTACGCCGAGGCCGTCAACAGCGCGCTCACTTCCTGATCACCAAGCTTCTCGATGTGGTCCCCGAAGCTGCGACGTCCACCGGCGGCTTTCCAGCTGAGGAGGAGCGGTTCAAGGGTTGTCTCCAGATCATCCAAGGGCAGTTTTTCCAGGTAAGGGCGCGCCAGACGCTGGAGATT
Organism: Synechococcus sp. N26; assembly: GCF_900473975.1. Classification (NCBI taxonomy): domain Bacteria; kingdom Bacillati; phylum Cyanobacteriota; class Cyanophyceae; order Synechococcales; family Synechococcaceae; genus Synechococcus; species Synechococcus sp. N26. The sequence goes on from NZ_UCNM01000010.1 coordinate 193,254, forward strand.
TGGGGTGCCGCCGAGCCACAGCTGGTACTGGTTAACACCGTTGCCCACCAAGCCCAGCTCCGCCATGTAGGGGCGGGCACAGCCGTTGGGGCAGCCGGTCATCCTCACCAGCAGGGACTTTTCAATCTCGAGCCGTCGCAGCTGGGCATCGAGGCGATCCAGAACATCCGGAAGGATGCGCTCAGATTCGGTGATGGCGAGCCCGCAGGTGGGTAGAGCTGGGCAGGCGATGGCATGCCTGGCCAGAGGTGCTGGAGCTTCAGGCACCTCAAACCCGAGGGCTTCCAGCTGGGTTCGAATGCTGGCTCGCTGGGAGGTGCCGATGTTGCACAGCAGCAGGTCTTGGTTGGCGGTGAGGCGAATCTCCAGCTGGTAGGTCTCCACCAGCTCCCTCAGCCCTGCCTTGAGATCTCCGTTCAGGCGGCCACAGAGCAGGGGAAGTCCCACGAACCACATCCCTGCCTTCTGGCGATGCCAGCCGAGATAGTCCAAAAGTTTGGCCTTGGGCTCATTGCGCAGCCCCTTGAGGCTTCCCTTGAAGTACGTCGCGCACAGGGTGTCGCGGAACCACTGGATTCCCTTGTCGTGCAGCAGATACTTCATGCGGGCGTGCTTGCGCACCTCCCGATCACCGTGATCCCGTTGCAGCGCCAGGATCGCCTGAACCACATCCAGAACGTCGGCAGCATCGACGTAACCCAAAGGATCCGCCGTGCGGGCGAAGGTCTCCTCCTTGTTGTGGGTGCGGCCCATGCCACCGCCCACGTAGACGTTGCAGCCCCGCAGATCGCCGGAGGGGTCGGTGAAGGCCACCAGGCCGATGTCCTGGGTGAGCAGGTCAACAGAGTTGTCCCCCGGCACGGTGACGGCCACCTTGAATTTCCGGGGTAGGTAGGTGTCCCCGTAGAGAGGTTCCTCAGTGCTGCCGGAAAAAACGCCGCCCTCGCTCTGGCGCTTTCTGGCCTTCTGAACGGCTCGGCTGGGCTTGAAGCGATAACTCAGGTCACCATCCACCCAGAGGTCCAGATAGGCCCCCTCGGCCGCTTCGGGGCTGAGCAGATCAGCAATTTCATCGGCCAGGCGCCGTGCCACGGGATAGCCGCCTTTCTCAAAAGGAGCTGGTGGTGCCATCACATTGCGGTTGATGTCCCCGCAGGCCGCCAGGGTCGAGCCCATGTTGCGAACGATGGTGCCGATCACCTCTTTCAGGTCGGCTTTGGCGATGCCGTGCATCTGGAAGGCCTGACGGGTGGTGGCCCGCAGAGTTCCGTCCCCAAGGCGGTTGGAGAGGTCATCGAGTGCGAGGAACAGTCGGGCAGGGATGCGTCCGCCCGGACTGCGCAGCCGCAGCATCATCTGCCAGCTGCGAACCTTGTCCGTCTTGCGCAATTCGCGGTGGTGCTGTTGGTAGCTGCCGTGAAACTTCAGCAGTTGAACGGCATCTTCCGTGAAGCGAACATCGCCGTTGCTGAGCTCGCTCAACAACGGGTCGCGTAGATGGTCGCTGTCCAGCTTGCGCTGCTCCGCCTTGGACAGCGATTGAGTTCCTGTTTCCGCCACTGCCAAGGAGCCTTCCCCCACCCTGAAAAGGATTTCTTGATTTGAACGTAGCGAAACGGCTTCCAATACAGTCGTTTCCGGCTCTGACCTTGGCGTGACGGCAACCTTTCTTCTGGAAATCGGCACCGAGGAGCTTCCTGCCGATTTCGTCAGGCAAGCGCTTGACCAGCTGCAGCAACGGGTGAGCCGTGATCTGCGCGAGGCAAGGCTTGGCCATGGAGCGGTGTCGGTGTTCGGCACCCCCCGGCGTCTGGTGGTCTCCGTTGCTGATCTGGAGGACCGCCAACCCGATCTTGAGGAAGACCGCAAAGGCCCTCCCGTGGCTCAGGCTTTTAAGGACGGCATCCCAGGGCCAGCGGCGATCGGTTTCGCCAAGCGCTGCGGGGTTGATCCCTCAGCACTTGAGCAGCGTGACACTCCCAAGGGGCCTTGTGTCTTCGCAACCGTGCTCACCCCCGGTCAAGCCTGCGTTGAACTGCTCCAGGGGCTGATCCCCCAATGGATTGATGCGTTGCAGGGCCGGCGGTTCATGCGCTGGGGCACCGGAGCCCAGCGCTTTAGCCGCCCCATCCGCTGGCTGCTGGCGCTGAAGGGTTCAGAGGTGATCCCGGTGGTGCTGGGCGGCGCTGACCCTGAGGTCCGCAGCGATCGTTTCAGCCGTGCCCACCGTCTCCATGGTGACGAGCCACTCTCCATCGCATCAGCGGAGCAGTTTGGAGAGACCCTTGCTGCCGCTGGCGTTGTTGTCGATCGTGCGGAGCGGGCCAAACGAATTCGCACCAGCCTGGACCAGTCGGCACAGGCCGCCAACGGAACTCCCGACTGTCCGGAGTCGCTGTTTGAGGAACTGGTGGACCTGGTCGAAGACCCCAGGATTCTCGAGGGAACCATTGCTGAGCGGTTCCTGCAGCTTCCTCCGGAGGTGATCAGCACGGTGATGCAGGCCCACCAGCGTTATGTGCCGCTGCAGGTGCCTGGTCTGGAAGCAGACCCGCTCCGACTCACCGCTGAGGCTGTGCTTCGGCCCCAGTTCCTTTTGGTGGGCAATGGCCTGGCCCCGGCGTCGTCCTTGATTGTTCGCGGCAATGAACGCGTGCTTGGAGCTCGCCTGGCGGATGCCGAATTTTTCCTCGATGTTGACCGGCGTCAGTCCAGCGAATCCCGGCGTGAAGCCCTCGATCGTGTCACCTTCGCCGAAGGCCTGGGAAGTCTTCTGGACCGCTCCGAGCGAATCGAGCGGCTCACGGGCCTTCTGTTGAAGCAACTCGGTCTGGATCAGGGCGTGGTGTATCCGGCCCAGCGTGCCGCTCATTTCTGCAAGAACGATCTGGTCAGCCAGATGGTGGGTGAGTTCCCTGAACTTCAGGGCCTGATGGGGGGCAAATACCTCCTGGAGGAGGGAGAACCCCGCGATGTTGCTCTCGCTGTGGTGGAGCACTATCTGCCCCGGGGAGCCGGTGATGCTCTGCCCGCAACCCCCGCGGGAGCCGTTGTGGCCTTGGCGGAACGGCTCGAGCTGCTGCTCAGCATCTTTGCCAAGGGAGAGCGACCAACCGGATCCTCCGACCCCTATGCCCTGCGGCGGGCCGGCAATGGTGTTGTGCAGATTCTCTGGGGCATGGCCTGGCGCCTAGACCTCATGGCCTTCCTCAGCAACGCCGTGGAGGAGTGGGCTGCTCTGTTCCCGGCCTTTTCGGTGGATGCCAGCCAACTGCATAACGACCTCTGTCAGCTGATGAGGCAGCGGATCGTGTCTCAACTGGAAGACGACGGCTTTGTACCTGATCTGGTGCAGGCTGTGGCTGGTGATGCCGTCTCCAGCCAGCGTCTGCTCAGTGATCCCCTGGATGTCAAGCAGCGGATTCAACTGTTGCGTGACCTTCGGGACAGCGGTCAGCTGGATGCCGTCCAGGCGGTGGTGCAGCGGGCAGCGAATCTTGCCGAAAAAGGTGATCTGGCACGCGATCAGCTTGTGGCCGGCGATGTAGTCGAGCCCGAACGGTTCGAGTCCGCCAGTGAGAAGGATCTGTTCGCAGCTCTGGAGCAGCTGCAGCCATTGGCTCAGCGGCGGTCTTATCAGGCCCTTGCCGATGCGCTCGTCGCGGCAACCCCGGCGCTCCAGGCCTTCTTTGATGGTGACACCAGCGTGATGGTGATGGTCGACGATGCCGCGCTGAGGCTCAATCGCCTCAACCTGTTGGCGGTCCTGCGCAATCAGGCTTCGGTCTTGGCCGAATTTGAATCGATTCAATCCAAATGAAGGCAGCCCTGGTCTCTGCGGCTAAGCAGGGGCCAGCCGCTTGAGCCGCAATGTCTGATCAACAGACGACCACCACCCAGCCGCCTGTGGTGATCCGCCAGGGAGGAAATGGTCTGGGCAGCGTGATTGCGGCGCTGATCTTGGCTGCTGCCGCCGTTTACGCCATCAACGTCTGGTCGACGACCAAGAAAGAAACATCCCCCGCCAAGAGCATTGAGCAGGGGATAGAGCGGATCAAGGATGCCGCTGGCAAGGCGATCGAGTCACGCAACTGACCAGCAGCAATATCATTGATGTTGAAGTGATGTTGAGGGCCGGCCTCCCTCAGGAGACGCCGGCCTTTTCCTTCGACTCTGAACCTTTGGAGTTCCCCTCCTTGGATTCGCCAGCCTGAGCCTTGATCTGCTGGGCCGCTTCCTCCGCCAGGAAATCACCGTCGGAACGGCCAACGGCCGAAGGAACAGGGGTGTAGACGGATGGAGCCAGAGCCTCGCCACGTATCAGGCTGCCCAGGGTGCGGAGGGTGAGCTTGATCTGCTGCCAGGGGTTCATCATCACCACCCGTTTGTACAGGTAGCTGTCAAACGTCAGCTTCTGCACGTCCTTGTCATCGCACATCTCGACGAAGGCTTCCCGGGCAGCGTCGTTGCGATAGAAGATCCGCTGCAGGATGTCGAGCACCGCATAGGTGGCACCGTATTTGCGGTCCCAGCGCTTGAGGTAGGTCGACTTGATCTGCTTTTCGGTGGGGATGGAGGCGCCGTTGTTGGAAATTTCCACAATCGCTTCGGCACACATCCGGCCGCTCTTGGCAGCGAAATAAATGCCTTCCCCGGAGCTCTTGGTGACGTAGCCCGCTGCATCGCCCACCAAGGCCATGCGGCCCACAACCCGGCGCGGACGGGGGTGCTCAGGAATTGGGTGGGCTTCCACCTTGATCACTTCGCCCTGGAACAGGCGCTTGTTGGCCCGCTCACGAATGCCCCTTTGCAGACCCTTGATCAGGCTCTGGTTCTGCTGCATGGTTCCTGTTCCCACGGCCACGTGGTCGTATTTGGGAAACACCCAGGCATAGAAGTCGGGAGAGACGTCTGTTCCGACGTACATCTCAGCCAGATCTTCGTAGTAGGTCATCTCCTCAGCAGGAAGCTTGATCCGTTCCTGGAAGGCGATGGCCACGTTGTAATCCCCGGCGTCCATGGCTTTCGCCACCCGGGAGTTGGCGCCATCGGCACCGATGATCAGATCCACAGCTAGAGACTTCTGCTCACCGGTGGGGCCACCACCGCTGTAGTCGGCGTAATAAATGGTGTATGGGCCCTGACGGTCTGCACCGGTGTCGATCTTCTGCACCAGACCGTTGATCAGAGTTGTGCCCAGATCGGCGGCGCGGTTGCGCAGGAAGGCATCGAACACCTCACGACGGCACATGCCGATGTAGGCGTTTGCGTCGTACCCGAGTGGATCGAGCTTGATGTCCACCTCCCGGTTGGAAGGGGAGATCATCTTCATGTTGCGGACCTTGCGGTCGATGATTTCGTCGGGCAGGTCGAACTCTTCGACCATGCAAAGCGGAATGGCTCCACCACAGGGTTTGGCGTTGTCGAGTTTGCGCTCGAACAGCCAGGTTTCAATTCCCGCCTTGGCCAGAATTTCGGCAGCACAGGAGCCACTTGGGCCACCGCCGATAACCGCAACTCGCAACATCTCAGCCCGTCTCCGCTGGATTGTTTTGTGAAGCTATCACTGTCACAACAACCATTGTGGGTTGAGCTGGCTGCTGCCTTTACGATCGAAACAACACGCATCAGCGCCTTGGTTCGGGCCTCCTCTGCGCGACGCATCGAGCGGGAGGACATTCCGGTCGCTCGACGAACACGGCAGCCGCGTCAACGCAAGGGAATTGGCGCAGCTGGATTGCTGTTTGGGCTTGTTCTCGTCTGTGCCGGAAGCCTGGCTGTGGTGATGCTGGTTCCCACGCTGCTGTCACGGCGCCAGCCCACGCAGAGCCTTGAGATTTCAGGCTTTCGTGAACGTCCTGACGCCGATGGCCGACTCCTGGGCCACTTCCCTTACGGAGAGGCTGACGCTGATCAACTCATCGTCTTTGAACCGGGGATCGAGCTGAATGTGAAAGCCGCCGAGGCCCTCGACACGATGATGCGTGCCGCCTTGGCTGACGGGATCGATCTGCGTTTGCTCAGTGGATTCCGCTCCCTTGCCCTCCAGGAATCGATCTTCTTTGATGTGGCCTCCGAACGGAACCAGACCGCCGAAGAGCGAGCCCAGGTGTCAGCTCCACCGGGCTACTCCGAGCACAGCACGGGTTACGCCGTCGATCTAGGCGATGGCCGTTTCCCTGAGACCAACCTCTCCCAGAGCTTTCAAGACACCGCCGCCTTTCGCTGGTTGCAGGACCATGCGGCGAGATATCACTTCGTGTTGTCCTTCCCTGAGGGCAACAAACAGGGTGTGATGTACGAGCCCTGGCATTGGCGCTACGAGGGCAATGCGGATGCGCTGCGTTTGTTCGAGCCGGCCAGTCGGTTCTCCAGGCGCGACCCTTGACCGTTCCCGAACTGCTGTCACCTGCCGGCGACTGGGCTGCGATGAAGGCGGCCGCTGCCTCCGGTGCCGATGCGGTGTATTTCGGCGTTGATGCCTTCAACGCCCGCCAGCGGGCTGAGAATTTCCGACTGCAAGACCTTCCTGAAGTGATGCAGTGGCTGCATCAGCGGGGGGTGAAGGGATTCCTCACCTTCAACGTGTTGGTGTTCAGCGATGAACTGGAGGCAGCGGCTCAGTTGCTGATCGCTGCAGATCGAGCCGGTGTGGATGCGGTGATTGTCCAGGACGTGGGGCTCTGTCGCCTGGCCCAGCGGCTGGTGCCGAATCTCTGTGTGCATGGCTCAACCCAGATGTCGATCACCAGTGCCGCGGGGATTGCCCAGGCTGCGGCGCTTGGTTGCCAGCGGGTGGTGCTGGCCCGTGAGCTGTCCCTGCGTGATCTAGAGCGACTGCAGACACAACTGGTTCAGCGGAACCTTGCGATGCCGTTAGAGGTGTTTGTGCATGGCGCCCTTTGCGTCGCCTATTCCGGTCAATGTCTGACCAGTGAATCCCTCGGGCAGCGCAGTGCCAATCGAGGTGAGTGTGCCCAGGCCTGTCGCCTGCCCTACGAAATGGTGGTGGATGGGCAACCCCACCCCCTTGAAGACCAGCGCTATCTCCTCTCGCCCCAGGATCTGGCGGCTTGGGAGCTGCTGCCAGAGTTGCAGCGCATCGGCGTGGCCAGCCTCAAGATCGAGGGGCGTCTGAAGGACGCTGCCTACGTGGCTGCCGTCACCGACGCCTATCGCCAGCGCCTGGATCAAACCCCCGCTTCGGCGCCGCAGGTGCAACGCCAGCTTGAGCTGGCATTTTCCCGAGGTCTTTCCACCGGCTGGCTGGAAGGGGTGAACCATCGCCGTTTGGTGCATGGCCGCTGGAGCAAGAAGCGGGGCCCGCTGCTGGGGCAGTTGCTACGGGTGGAGCGGGGTGGTTGGTTGCATCTGCGCAGCCGGGAACAGCTGCATCCCGGGCAGGGCCTTGTGCTGGAACAACTGTCGTCCGATCCTCTGCAGCCGCCTCGGGAGATCGGTGGCCGGATCATGGCGTGTGAGCGGATGGGCGACGAACGCTGGAAGCTGCGCCTGGGGCCCGATCGTGTGGATGGCTCTGGCTTGAGACCTGGCGCCTCGGTTTGGCTCACCAGTGATCCCGATTGGCAGTCACGTTGGCAGCGTGCCGCCCGTCGCACGGTTGAGGTTCGGTCCAGGGATCTGGCGCTGCGGGTGTCCGGTCGGCTGGATGCACCGCTGGAGTTGCAGGTGCTGGAGCCCCAGGGATTTGAGCTGAAGCTCTGCAGCACCATGCCGCTCCAGAGTGCTTCGCAGCGCCCCTTGGACCGGGAACGGCTTGAGCAGCAATTGGGACGCCTGGGGGGAACCGGTTGGTTGCTTCAGCATTTGGAGATCGAACTGGAGGGCGATTTTTTTCTGCCCGTGGCGGAACTGAACCGAATGCGCAGGGCTCTGCTGGAGCAGTTGGAGGCCACAGGGGACTGCAGCACCGACTCAGGGCCTGTCCCTGCAGCCACCAAAACGGCAGACCAAACGAAGCTGCTGGCTCAGATGTGCCCACCAGCTTTCGCTCACCTCAGCGAGACCAAGCCAGGCTTGGTGGTGCTGGTGCGAAGCCTGGAGCAGCTGCAGGCCTTGGTGGATCTCTCCGGCACGGACCTGCCGATTCGCTCGGTGGTGGCGGATCTCGAGCAGCCTCGGGAGCTGCGGGAAGCGGTGGCGATCGGTCGAGGCTGCTGGCCGGAGGGTGTATGGCTGGCCGGTGCACGGATCACACGGCCGGATGAACGCTGGTCGCTTGAGCCACTGATTCGGGCCCGTCCTGACGGTTTCCTGGTGCGAAATGCCGATCAGCTGGAGGTGCTGACGCCGCTGGCCCCCTGCATTGGTGACTTTTCCCTCAACACCGCCAACCCCCTGAGTTTCCACTGGTATCGCGACCATTGGGCGCTGCAGCGGCTCACGGCCAGTTACGACCTCAACCTTCAGCAACTGCTGGATCTGGCCGCCGCCGTTGATCCAGTGCTGCTGGAGGTCACCCTGCACCAGCACATGCCGTTGTTCCACATGGAGCATTGCCTGTTCTGTGCATTCCTCTCGGATGGCAAGGACCACACCGATTGCGGTCGTCCCTGTGAGAAGCACCACGTCACCCTGCGGGATCGCAGTGGCGTTGAACATCCCCTGCGGGCTGATCTGGGTTGTCGGAACACTCTTTTCAATGGCACGGCGCAATCGGGCGTTGAAGCGCTTCCGTCGCTGCTGAGGGCAGGCGTGCGCAGGATCCGGCTCGAACTTCTCGATGAGGATGCCGCTGCGACGCACCGGCGCGTCAGCCTTTACGCCGAGGCTCTGGCGGGTCGGATGGCCACCCAGGAGGTCTGGTCCCGGGAGCAGATCCACCACCAGCTGGGCGTCACCCGCGGCAGCCTGCGCAGCAAGGGTCCGGAGCGCACCAGTCGATTCTCACGTTGAGATAACCTGTCGCACTGCGCCTTTGGCGTTCTTCACAAATACTTACGGTCAGCCCGCATGAGCGCCAACAACAAGGCGATCCGCAACATCGCGATCATCGCCCACGTTGACCACGGCAAGACGACTCTGGTCGATTCGCTGTTGGCGCAGTCAGGAATTTTCCGCGACAACGAGGCCGTCCCCACCTGTGTGATGGACTCCAACGACCTGGAGCGTGAGCGGGGCATCACGATCCTGTCGAAAAACACGGCTGTTACCTACAACGACACCCGGATCAACATCGTTGACACCCCTGGTCACGCCGATTTCGGTGGAGAAGTGGAGCGGGTGCTGGGCATGGTTGACGGTTGCCTGCTGATCGTGGATGCCAACGAGGGGCCGATGCCCCAGACCCGTTTTGTGCTGAAGAAGGCCCTCGAGCAGGGCCTGCGTCCGATCGTGTTCGTCAACAAGATCGACCGGGCCCGGGTGGATCCCGAGACCGCCGTAGACAAGGTGCTCGACCTCTTCATCGAACTCGGCGCTGACGATGATCAGTGCGATTTCCCCTACCTGTTCGGCAGCGGTCTCGGAGGCTTCGCCAAGCCCGACATGAAGACCGACAGCGACAACATGCGTCCGCTGTTCGATGCCATCCTGCGCCACGTTCCGCCCCCGGTTGGTGATCCGGAGAAGCCCCTCCAGCTGCAAATCACCACCCTTGACTATTCCGACTTCCTCGGCCGGATCATCATTGGTCGCGTTCACAACGGAAAAATCAAGCAGGGTCAGAACGCTGCGCTGATCAAGGACGACGGCAGCATCAAGAAGGGCCGCATCAGCAAGCTGCTGGGCTTCGAGGGTCTGCAGCGCGTCGAGATCGAAGAGGCGTCTGCCGGTGATCTGGTGGCCGTGGCTGGCTTTGACGACGTCAACATCGGCGAAACCATCGCCTGCCCCGATGAGCCCACCGCTCTGCCGCTGATCAAGGTGGATGAGCCCACCCTGCAGATGACCTTCGTCGTCAACGATTCACCCTTTGCGGGCAAGGAAGGCAAGTTCGTCACCAGCCGTCAGGTGCGTGACCGCCTGCAGCGTGAGTTGCTCACCAACGTTGCCCTACGTGTGGAAGACACCGATTCACCGGACCGTTTTGCGGTGAGTGGTCGTGGTGAGCTGCACCTCGGCATCCTGATCGAGACCATGCGCCGTGAGGGCTATGAGTTCCAGGTGTCCCAGCCGCAGGTGATTTACCGCACCATCGATGGCACCCCCTGCGAGCCGGTGGAAACCCTGGTGATGGATGTGCCTGAACCAGCGGTGGGCAGCTGCATCGAAAAACTGGGCACCCGCAAGGGCGAGATGCAGAACATGGAAACCAGCGCTGATGGCCGCACCCAGCTGGAGTTCATCGTTCCCTCCCGTGGTCTGATCGGTTTCCGCGGTGAATTCATCCGGGCCACCCGCGGCGAAGGAATCATGAGCCATTCCTTCTATGAATACCGGCCGATGATGGGTGAATTCGACACCCGCCGGAACGGTGTGCTGATCGCCTTCGAAGAGGGAACAGCAACGTTCTATGCCCTCAAGAATGCCGAGGATCGCGGCCAGTTCTTCATCAGCCCGGGCACCAAGGTCTACAAGGGAATGATCATCGGGGAATACAACCGGCCTCAGGACCTCGAGATCAACGTCTGCAAGACCAAGCAGCTCACCAACATGCGTTCCGCGGGCGCTGAGGAACTTGACACACTGCAAGCACCTGTGCAAATGACTCTAGAGCGCGCGCTGGAATACATCGGTCCCGATGAGATGCTCGAAGTCACGCCCGAGTCGATCCGACTGCGCAAACTTCCCGGCAAGAAGCCGGCCAAGTCCAAGCGCTAATGCCTCAGGCGGACCCTCGCTTTCAGCAGGGTGTGGAGCTCTTCAATGCAGGTGAGTGGTACGCCGCTCATGACCTGTTTGAGGAGCTCTGGCATGAAACAGCTGATCCGGAACGGCGCAGCCTTCAGGGGATCCTGCAGGTGGCAGTAGCGCAGTTGCACCTGCAACGGGGCAACCGGCGGGGGGCCACGATTCTTTTCGGTGAAGCTCTGGGTCGTCTCAAGCGTCCGGGAACCCCAGATCTTGGTCTTGACCTCCCGTTGTTATGCCGTGCTGCGCAACAGCGGCTCGAGGCGCTTCAGCAGGATGGGGATCCCGAGTCATGCACTGTCCCTGTTCTGGAGTTCATGCGCTGAAGCGCCGGTAATCTCGATGAACTTGGGCAGGTGGTGTGGCAGTGAAAGCAATGCTCCGTTTTCGGAGGCTTCTTTTAGCTCTGCCCCTTCTGGCCACTCTGTTGCCCCTGTTGTCGGCCCAGGCTCAGCAAACGGCTGACGCAGGCGTCATCACGATTGAGTCTGATCTTCAATCGGCCGACAACGGCACCGGTGTGATCACCGCCAGCGGCAATGTTCGCTTGGTGCACGCCGGTCGTGGTTTGGTGGCCACCAGCCGACAGGCCCAGTACTTCACGGAGGAAGACCGGATTGTGCTGAGTGGTGATGTGGATGTGATCCAGGCTGATGGCAACCAGCTCCGTGCTGATCGCTTCACCTATTTGCTGGACGAAGGTCGTGCGATTGCCAGCCCTGTTCCCGGCCAGCAAGTGTTCAGTCAGTGGTCGCTCACACCCAGTGAACCCGTGCTTGACGTTCAGGCCGAGACCAACCCGGTGACTCCATGACACTGGAACTCTCGAATGTCTCGATCACCCTTGGGGGCCGTCAATTGGTGAAGGGCTTGGATCTGAAGCTTGCCCCCGGCGAGGTGGTCGGCCTGCTCGGTCCCAATGGAGCTGGAAAAACCACCACCTTCAACTTGGTGATTGGTTTGCTCTCCCCTGATCAGGGCGAGGTGATTGTGAACGGTGAGCGGGTCACCCATCTGCCCATGCCGGAGCGAGCACGGCTTGGTGTGGGTTACCTGCCCCAGGAAGCCAGTGTGTTTCGCAATCTCACGGTGCGTGAAAATCTTGATATCGCCCTTGAACAGACCGATCTCAGTTCCGAGCAGCGTCGCGATCGGCGCCAGCAGTTGATCGAGGACTTTCACCTCAGCGCGTTCATCAACCGTCTTGGCTTCCAACTCTCCGGGGGGGAACGTCGCCGTTGCGAAGTGGCCAGGGCACTGGCCTCGGGTGCCAACGGACCGACGTATCTGCTTTTGGATGAACCCTTTGCCGGCGTCGACCCCCTTGCGGTGGCGGATCTGCAGCAGCTGATCGAGGTGTTGCGCTCCCGGAGCATGGGGATTCTGATCACCGATCACAACGTGCGCGAAACCCTGGCCACCACCGATCGGGCTTACATCCTCAACGATGGTGCGGTGTTGGCCGCAGGACGTTCCGAGGAGGTGGCAGCTGATCCAAAGGTGCGTCGTTATTACCTCGGGGAGGGATTCCAACTGTGATTCTGGATCGTCTCAAACGGGCCACCTGGATGCGGCTGGACCTTCTGGATCGTTGGTTGCTCAAGGAGCTTCTTGGTCCGCTTCTGTTCTTTATCGCCCTGTTCACCCTGTTGCTGCTCACGGGTGGCGTGATGTTTGAACTGGTGCGGCAAATGGTCGATAAGAACCTGCCGATCACAGTTGCAGCTCAGGTGCTCTTGTTCAGCATTCCGCGTTGGTTGGCCTTCTCTGTGCCGATTGGAACGCTGATGGCTTCGCTGTTTGTGTTCACCCGTCTTTCCGCAAACAACGAACTCACCGCCCTGCGCAGCCTCGGCATCACCACGAAGCGGATGATCAGTGCCGCTCTCGCCCTCTCGATGGCGATGACTCTGTTCAGCTTCGTCTTGAACGATGTGGTCGTGCCCCGCAGTGAGCGTTATGCAGAAGTCAGCTTAAAGCGGGGTTTGGGCCAAGCTATAGCTAATAAAAATGGAGAAGACATTATTTACCCTCGATTTGGTAGGCGTACTGGAGTAGCTGGAAAGTCGGCAGATAGAGGCTTATTACAACTGTTTTATTCACGGAAATTTCAGGATGGTGAAATGAAAGATGTAACGGTTCTTGACTTCTCTCGAGCTGGAATTACTCAGATGTTGAGAGCTGATAGGGCTATTTGGAATGAACATCAGGCTGGTTGGTATTTCCTGGATGGACAAATACTCACTTTGATGGCTAATGGAAGCTCTACCAAGGCCGATTTCAAACGTTATCTGTACCCTCTTGACTCAGCTCCTCAGCGCCTGGCAGGAATTGAAGAAGATGCGGTCAACATGACTGTTGCTGAAGCATTGCAGGCCCAGAGGCTCTACGAAGAGGCCGGCAGCATCAAGGAAGCCCGCAAAATCCGTGTGCGAATCCAGGAGAAGTTCACGGTACCGATGGCCTGTCTGGTATTTGGCTTGTTTGGAGCCACCCTCGGTGCTCAGCCCAGTTACCGAAGCAGCCGAAGCTTCTCATTTGTGCTCACCCTCGGCATCATCGCTGTCTATTACGTGATTGGTTTCAGCTTCAGTTCTCTTGGGGTGAAGGGAACCCTTCCACCGGTTCTGGCGGCCTGGCTGCCTGTGATGTTGTTCCTCGGGGCGGGTGGTCTGTTGCTGAAACAGGCCAGTCGCTGATTGGCCGAGGCAGAATCGCCGTGTCTTCTGGAAATGGTGTGCTGAACACGCCCTTTGAGCTGGTCACCAGCCTTGGTTTCGCCGGCTTCGTGTTGCTGCTGCTGGCCATGCCCCTGGCTTTCTGGGCGGTGTCCAGCCAGTCCCGGGCTGTCTTGGTGCGGCTGCTGGTGGCCGTCGCCAACCTTCTGTTCACGGCTCAGCTGATTTTGCGTTGGTGGCAATCCGGCCACTTCCCGATCAGCAACCTCTACGAATCCCTGTGCTTTCTTGCCTGGGCTTGCACGCTCACCCAGCTGCTTGTTGAACGGGCCTGGCCGTCGCCCGTCGTGGCGGCTGCGGCCACCCCCATGGGCCTTGGTTGCATTGCCTTTGCCAGCTTTGCCCTGCCCGATCAATTGCAGTCAGCGGCTCCTCTGGTTCCTGCCCTGCGCTCCAGTTGGTTGGTGATGCATGTGAGCGTGATCATGGTGAGTTACGCCGCTCTGCTGGTGGGATCCCTACTCTCCCTGGCCGTGTTGGTCACCGATCGCGACCAATCCCTTGAACTCAGGAGCAGTTCCATCGGCAGTGGTGGATTTCGTCAGGCGGCCTCAATCGCGAATGGTGGTTCTGTTCAGCTGCAATCGGTTCAGCTGAGCACCAATGAGCAACTCGACAGCCTCAGTTACCGCACGATCACGGTTGGGTTCCTGATGCTCACAGTGGGCATCGTGAGTGGTGCAGTTTGGGCCAATGAAGCCTGGGGCAGCTACTGGAGCTGGGATCCCAAGGAAACCTGGGCCTTGATTTGCTGGCTGGTGTATGCCGCTTATCTGCACACCCGCCTCAGCCGCGGTTGGCAGGGCCGACGCCCAGCTCTTGTTGCCGTTGTTGGTCTTGTGGTGATCGCTGTTTGCTACATCGGCGTCAATCTGTTGGGCATTGGTTTGCACAGCTACGGCTGGTTTTTCTGAACTCCAGTGAACAACGAGGCATGCTCTCAAGCCACAACTTTCACCCTCAGATGAGGGATTTATCTCCCTGTCCAGATACCCCATCTTAGGGATCTTTCACTATGGACAGCATCCTGTCGATGTATGACTGATAGTGAAAGTTTTCGCCACGAAAAAATTAAGGCCCAGTAGGAAGGAATAAATCAAAGCCCTCGGGGGCTTCCTCTTACTGAGACGAGCGATGCCGGGTCGTTTGATGGGAGGTTTCGCTCTCCTCTGCTTCAGAGCGCAGATAACGCTTCCGCTGCGCCGATTCCAGGCCAGACAGCAAGACAGCGCGTCTTGAAGGTGCAACCCGCTGAGGCCGATCAAGACCCCGAAGCAGTGGATGGATGCCTCGTCTGCTCATGCTGTTCCCCCGGATATGCGTGAATCTCGCGCCGTGACCTGTGGTCCATCGCGTGACTGAATAATTCCATGATCTTCAGTCTTGTTTTGTGATCCACGTCACTGATTGGCGTGATGCCCTTCCAAGTTGTTGTTGGCTTCTCAGGACATGCATCAAGCCAACGGGCAAAAAGGAAGGCCACCCCTGCGAAGGGATGGCCTAAACCTTGTTGGCGTTCTTTGAAGCTGAACGAAGCATCTGGCTGTATGGCTTGTCACACCAGTCAGGCAGCTTCTAGATCTTGCTCAGTTGGACCGTCGTCACGCATTGGACATCTCCGACTTCGACTCTCCCT
This sequence comes from Synechococcus sp. N26, assembly GCF_900473975.1. Lineage (NCBI taxonomy): Bacteria > Bacillati > Cyanobacteriota > Cyanophyceae > Synechococcales > Synechococcaceae > Synechococcus > Synechococcus sp. N26. The sequence goes on from NZ_UCNM01000010.1 coordinate 208,440, forward strand.
GTCTCCTCCAGAGGAGATGTTTTGATCATCCGTATTTCAACTCAGCGGCAGGGAAGAGAGCCTGGGCCTGCGCGATGCGCAAAGTCAACGGAACTATTGAGCCAAGTGTTGAAGGACCGCACCGATATTCATGCTCCCTTTGAGATATCCGGCAAAAGCTAATGCGATCACACCAGCATTCAGCGCCAGGAAGGCGGCAACCAATTTGACTTCATCATTCATCCGTTGATTATCGGAGGCCTGTTCGCATCACTGTGGCCATCAAATCTTTGGAGATGTTGAAACTGTTCGAGCGCTGGGTTCTTTCTTGAAGTGCTCATAAAAAAAGCCCGGCATCGGTTGCCGGGCTTGTGGCGTTCAGTTGACGGTCTGCTGATCAGGCAAGGACGGCTTCCTTGCTGCTGCTGTTGCGGATGCCCTTGATCGCTTCGGCGTAATCGGGCTGGTTGAACACACCGGAGCCGGACACAATCGCGTTAGCACCTGCTTCGATCACCTTCCAGGCATTGCCGGCTTTGATGCCGCCATCCACTTCGATCCAGGGATCGAGACCCTTCTCGTCGCACATGCGGCGCAGGTCGCGAATTTTCTGAACCTGGTTCTCGATGAAGCTCTGGCCCCCGAAACCGGGGTTCACGCTCATGATCAGCACCAGATCGCAGAGCTCAAGGCAGTACTCGAGGGTGTCGATCGGTGTTGATGGGTTAAGGACTGCACCTGCTTTTTTGCCCAGGTCCTTGATCTGAGCCAGGTTGCGGTGCAGATGAGGGCAGGCTTCAACCTGCACGGAAATGATGTCGGCACCGGCTTTGGCGAAGTCGGGGACGTACTTCTCCGGCTCAACGATCATCAGGTGAACGTCCAGGGGCTTCTGGGTTACCGGCCGTAGCGCCTCAACAATCAGCGGTCCAATGGTGATGTTCGGAACAAAGCGGCCGTCCATCACATCCACATGGATCCAATCCGCACCGGCTTCGTCCACGGCTTTCACTTCTTCGCCGAGGCGTGCGAAGTCAGCCGACAGGATTGACGGCGAGATCACCAGGGGCTTGGTGCTCATGGATGAGGAGCGCGAAGTGCCGGGAGATTTTAGGGACTCCTGCAACCACTGATACAGTGAGCCGCGCTCAGACGTCGAGATCCACTGCGGCGACGGCCAACTGCCCGTCCAGGAGATCTCGCCAACCCGTCCCACCTCATCCGGAGTCCCGTGGATCAGACCCTCATTCAGGAAATTCTCGAGATCGTCGAGCAGGCCGCCATCGCTTCCGCCTCGCTCTCCGGCAAAGGCCTGAAGGATGAAGCCGATGCATTGGCCGTTGATGCCATGCGCAAGCGCATGAATCAGATCCAGATGCAGGGCCGCATCGTGATCGGCGAGGGTGAACGTGATGAAGCCCCGATGCTTTACATCGGAGAAGAAGTCGGCACCGGCACCGGCCCCGGCGTTGACTTTGCTGTCGACCCTTGCGAAGGCACCAACCTCTGCGCCTTCAACCAGCGCGGCTCCATGGCTGTTCTTGCCGCTTCCGACCGTGGCGGTCTGTTCAACGCCCCCGACTTCTACATGAAGAAGCTGGCTGCTCCTCCGGCAGCCAAGGGCAAGGTGGACATCCGCAAATCAGCCACTGAAAACATCAAGATCCTCAGCGAGTGCCTGGGTCTCCCCGTCGACGAGCTGAACATCGTGGTGATGGACCGCGCCCGTCACAAGGACCTGATCGCTGAGATCCGTGCCACCGGCGCCCGCATCCAGCCCATCTCCGATGGAGACGTTCAGGCCGCCATCGCCTGCGGTTTCGCTGGTACCGGAACCCACTGCCTGATGGGCATCGGTGCTGCCCCTGAAGGTGTGATCTCCGCCGCTGCCATGCGCGCTCTTGGTGGTCACTTCCAGGGCCAACTGGTGTACGACCCTGCGATTGCTCAGACCTCCGAGTGGGCTGACATGACCAAAGAGGGCAACCTGGCGCGTCTCGCTGAGATGGGCATCGCCGATCCCGACAAGGTCTATGAAGCTGAGGAACTGGCCTGCGGCGAGCATGTTTGTTTCGCTGGCAGCGGCATCACGGATGGTCTGCTCTTTGATGGCGTTAAGTTCGAAAAGGACTGCACCCGCACAAGCAGCCTGGTGATCAGCAACCTGGACAACACCTGCCGCTTCACCAACACCGTGCACATCAAAGACGGCGCCCAGAGCATTGCTCTGAGCTGATCGTCATCACCTGGTTGAGAGGAACGTCTTCATGCATATCTCCGTCGTCGGCCTCAGTCATCGAACGGCACCGGTGGAGATCCGGGAACGGCTCAGCATCCCTGAGCAGACCATGGAGACGTCTCTTCAATACCTGCGCGGCAATGAGCAGGTGCTCGAGGCATCGATCCTCAGCACCTGCAACCGCCTTGAGATCTACACCCTGGTCCGCAATCCGGACCTCGGCGTGTCTGCTGTCAGCGACTTCCTCAGCAGCCACTCCGGTCTTGAGACAGGGGAGCTGACGCCCCACCTGTTCAGTTACCACCACGAAGACGCTGTCGACCACCTGATGCGGGTGGCAGCAGGTCTCGACAGCCTTGTGCTGGGGGAAGGTCAAATCCTCTCCCAGGTGAAAAAAATGATGCGGCTCGGCCAGGAGCACAAATCCCTGGGTCCGATCCTGAATCGCTTGCTCACCCAGGCCGTTTCCACCGGCAAACGGGTGCGCAGTGAAACCAACCTCGGAACGGGGGCTGTTTCGATCAGCTCAGCTGCCGTTGAGCTCGCCCAGCTCAAGCTCGGTCAATCCCGAGGTCTGGATCAACTGGTCACCCTTGAAAGCGAGCAGATCGCCGTTGTTGGTGCAGGGCGCATGAGCCGTCTGTTGCTCCAGCACCTTCAGGCCAAAGGTGCCTCGGGTGTTGTTCTGCTCAACCGCACCGTTGAACGGGCCGAGCAGCTGTCGGCTGATTTCCCTGATCTTCCTGTTCAGTGCAGGCCGCTTACGGATCTGGATCAGTACCTGAGCACCTGCTCGCTGATGTTCACCAGCACCGCCGCCGATGATCCGATCATTGATGCCGCACGTCTGGCTCCTCTGAACCGGCGCAGCAAGCTGCGCTTGATTGATATCGGTGTGCCGCGCAACATCGCTGCGGATGCTGCCGATGTGGACGGCGTTGAATCCCACGATGTGGACGACCTACAAGAGGTCGTTGCCCGTAACCAGGAAGCCCGTCAGGCCATGGCCCGCGAGGCTGAGCAGTTGCTTCAGCAAGAAGCGCAGCAGTTCCTCGAGTGGTGGGACAGCCTTGAGGCTGTGCCGACCATCAACCAGCTGCGCTCTTCGATGGAGTCGATCCGTTCGGAGGAACTCCAGAAAGCCCTCAGCCGAATGGGCCCTGATTTCTCAGCCCGGGAACGCAAGGTTGTCGAAGCCTTGAGCAAAGGAATTATCAACAAAATCCTCCACACGCCGGTGACCCAGCTGCGGGCTCCCCAGACCCGTCAGGATCGCCAACAGGCCCTCCGCATTGTCGAACGACTGTTCGATTTGGAAGCTTCTTGAGCTCTTGAGCGATTCAGTCGCGATCTGAATCCCAGTAATCTCGACTGATTCTTCCGAAAGACGGTTTCGAAGCCAAAAACTCCGGTAAGTTCTTGCGGCAACGCCGATTTGGGACAGCGGCATGAAGCGGGTCTTGGCCATCATTCTGGGCGGCGGTGCAGGCACGCGCCTGTATCCGCTTACAAAAATGCGCGCCAAGCCGGCCGTCCCTCTGGCAGGCAAATATCGACTGATTGATATCCCGATTAGCAACTGCATCAACTCCGACATCAACAAGATGTACGTGATGACGCAGTTCAACAGTGCGTCACTGAACCGTCACCTCAGTCAGACATACAACCTCAGCAATTCCTTCGGTGGCGGTTTTGTTGAGGTGCTTGCAGCTCAGCAAACCCCTGACAGTCCCACTTGGTTTGAAGGCACTGCAGACGCAGTGCGCAAATACCAGTGGTTGTTCCAGGAATGGGACGTTGATGAATACCTGATCCTTTCCGGCGACGAGCTCTACCGGATGGATTACAGCCTCTTCATCGAGCACCACCGCCGCTCAGGTGCTGATCTCACCGTTGCTGCCCTTCCCGTTGATCCCAAGCAGGCAGAGGCTTTCGGTCTGATGCGGACCGATGAAAACGGCTCGATCAAGGAGTTCCGCGAGAAGCCCAAGGGTGATTCGCTGCTGGAGATGGCTGTCGACACCTCTCGCTTCGGCCTCAGTGCCGATTCAGCCAAGGAAAGGCCCTATCTGGCCTCGATGGGCATTTACGTCTTCAGCCGTCAGACCCTCTTTGATCTGCTCGACAAACATCCCGGGCACAAGGATTTCGGCAAGGAGATCATTCCCGAGGCTCTCGCGCGGGGCGACAAGCTTCAGAGTTATGTGTTCGACGACTACTGGGAAGACATCGGCACCATCGGTGCATTCTATGAAGCCAACCTCGCGCTGACCCAACAACCCACGCCCCCCTTCAGCTTCTACGACGAGAAATTCCCCATCTACACCCGTCCTCGCTATCTGCCCCCCAGCAAGCTGGTTGATGCCCAGATCACCAACTCGATTGTTGGCGAAGGCTCGATCCTGAAGTCCTGCAGCATCCACCACTGTGTTCTCGGGGTGCGCAGTCGCATTGAAAGTGACTGCGTGCTTCAGGACACGCTGGTGATGGGGGCCGACTTCTTCGAATCTCCAGACGAACGCGCTGTCTTGAAAGAGCGCGGAGGCATTCCTCTTGGCGTCGGCAAGGGCACCACGGTGAAACGCGCCATCCTCGACAAGAACACCCGCATTGGTTCGGGTGTTTCGATCATCAACAAGGACAACGTGGAAGAAGCCGACCGTTCCGATCAGGGCTTCTACATCCGCAACGGCATTGTGGTGGTTCAGAAAAACGCCACCATCGCTGATGGAACGGTGATCTGAGGGCAGCAACCGTTTTCAGGACTGAGCCGACGTCTTTCTGCCGATGGCTCATTCCTGACATTTATTGGTTGATTTGCGGTCGAGTCCAGCCGAGATCAACACACTGAGATCAGTCCTCAGTGGTCCTTCAGGCCATGTCCAAGTCTCACTTCGGCCTCATCGGTCTTGGCGTGATGGGCGAGAACCTCGTCCTGAATGCGGAACGCAACGGTTTCTCCAGCGTTGTCTACAACCGCACCTACGCCAAAACCGAAGACTTCCTCCAGGGGCGTGGCAAGGACAAGAACATTCAGGGCGCCACTGACCTCGAAGATTTCGTTGGCAAGTTGGAGCGCCCCCGCCGGATTTTGATGATGGTGAAGGCGGGGCCTGCCGTCGATGCTGTTGTTGATCAGCTCTCCCCCTATCTCGAAGAAGGCGATCTGCTGATTGATGGAGGCAACTCCGACTACCACGACACCGAACGTCGGGTGAAGCAACTCGAGAGCAAGAGCTTCGGTTTCATCGGTATGGGTGTGTCCGGTGGCGCCAAAGGTGCCCTGGAGGGGCCGAGCATGATGCCCGGAGGAACCAAGACCTCCTATGAAGCCATCGAGGGCCTTGTGAACAAGATGGCGGCTCAGGTCGAAGACGGACCTTGCGTGACCTACATCGGTCCCGGCGGGTCAGGACACCTGGTTAAGACCGTCCACAACGGGATCGAATACGGCATTGAGCAGATCCTTGCCGAGGGCTACGACCTGATGAAGCGGGTCAAAGGAATGACCGGTGTGCAGATGGCCGACGTTCTCGGTCAATGGAATGCCACAGAAGAGTTGTCGTCGTATCTGGTGGAAATCACCGAGGTGTGTCTCCGCACCAAGGATCCCGTCGATGGCACTGATCTGGTGGAAAAAATCACCGATCAGGCTGGCCAGAAGGGCACGGGCCTCTGGACCGTGGTGACGGCGTTGCAGATGGGTGCTTCTGTTCCCACCATCTATGCCTCTCTCAATGCAAGGGTGATGAGCTCGATGAAGCCCCAACGCGTGGCGGCCGAATCGATCCTCAAAGGACCAACCATCAAGGACTTTGACCTGGGAACGCCTGACGATGCCATGGCTCCGCTGATGGATGCCACGGTGCTGAGCTGCATCGCCAGTTATGCCCAGGGCATGGAGCTTCTGCGAATCGCCTCCCAGGACCTCGACTATGAACTCCACATGCCGTCGATCGCTCAGATCTGGAAGGGTGGCTGCATCATTCGGGCCCGTCTGCTGAAGCGCATTCAGGATGCTTTCCACGCGGATCCCCAGCTGCCCAACCTGATGGTTGATCCCTGGTTCGCTGAACAGATCAACCGACGGCTTCCCGGACTGGCTCAAGTGGTGGCCGGTGCCGCCGAGGCCGGTATTCCCGTTCCCTGCTTCAGCAGCACCCTCGACTACATCAACAGCTACCGCTCCGGTCGCCTTCCTCAGAACCTTGTTCAGGCGATGCGCGATTGCTTCGGCTCCCACACCTACCAAAGGGTCGATAAGGAGGGCACGTTCCACACCGAATGGCTCAGCTGAGTGGTTGAGCGATGACCAACTACCGCATCGAGCGGGCGAAGGATCCTCAGGACCTCGCCCGTCAGGCCTGTGAAACTGTTGCCGCCCAAATTGATCTGGCCTTGGATCAACGGGACCGCTGCCAGATCGCTCTCTCCGGTGGGAGCACCCCCGCCAGTGCCTACTCCCTGCTCGGTCAGGAACGGTTGCCCTGGGACCGGGTGGACGTCGTTCTGGGTGACGAGCGCTGGGTGGCTGCCGACGATACGTCCAGCAACGCCGGTATGCTGCGCCGCACCCTTCTCGCACCCGGGCCTGGAGCTTCAGCCGCTTTTCATCCCGTGCCCACCGTGGAACTGGAGAGCCCTGAGGCCAGTGCCCGGGCTTTTGCTGACCAGCTTTCTCAGCTGTGCTCAGGAGCACCACCGGTGTTCGATGTGATGCTGCTGGGCCTGGGGGATGACGGCCACACCGCATCCCTGTTCCCCGGCACCGAGGCTCCAGCGGTGCTGGATCGCTGGACGACCATCGGGCGCGGCAAGGGGTTAGATCGCATCACCATGACGGCTCCTGTGCTTAGTGCCGCCCGTCAGGTGATCTTCCTCGTCAGTGGTGCCGGTAAACAGGAGGCCCTCCGGCGACTGGTCGATCCCTCCGAATCCTCCGATCGCACTCCCGCTCGGCTGGTTCAACCTGCTAGTGATGTGCTGATCCTTGCTGATCAGGATGCAGCCGCCGGCCTCTGAACAGATCCTTTTCCAGGGCAGCGACTTTGCTGACTGGGCCAGCCTGAACGACACGATCATGGGCGGCCGATCCCGTGCCGGTTGCCGCGTGACCCCCGACGGACTCGTGCTGGACGGGGAGCTGGTGGAGACCGGCGGTGGTTTCGTGAGCTGCCGCTCCCCTCGCCTGCAGCCCCCGCTCGATCTGTCCCCTTATTCAGCACTTCAGCTGGATGTTGAGGGTGAGGGACGCACCCTGAAGATTGCCCTTGGTTGCCGGGATGGAGCCATGGGACTCACGGAACTGATTCCCGGTGGTCTCCGCTGGGTGGTGGATGTTGCGACCAAACCGTCCGGTTTGACCCCTGTTGTGGTGCCATTCGCCGACCTCAGACCCACGGTGCGTGCCAAGCCCGTTGGCTTACCGCTGCGCTTCGATCCCAGTGGCATCACCCGCATTCAGGTGTTGCACTCGAAATTCGGTGATGCTGGGGATCTCAATCCGGGGTTTCGCGCTGGCTCCATCCGGGTGCTCATCCGTTCAATCCGCGCCTTGCCCTGAGTCCATGGACCTTCTGGTGTTGATTGCCAAGGCTGCTGACGTTTGCCTCAAGCCCTGGAGCCATGCTGTTGTTCTGATTGATCCTTCGGCTCCAGAACAAATCGACGATCTGCACGTGCGGATTGAATGCCGTGATGGCGACGGCCAGCGTTGCTCTGATCAGGATCTTGAACTGGAGATCTATCGGAGTGGCGATGAGATCAATCTGATGCTGAGCTGGTGGGACCAACCGGAACGTCCGATGCTCTGGCACGGGCGCCATCCGGTCTGGATGGATGGCGCATCGGGGCAGCGCTGTGCGGCACCGCAGGATGCCGCCCCGCTTGAAGCATTGGGTCGGCGCCTACGGGCTCTGGTGCAACCGGCTCTTTGATCGCGCCGAATTCAATCGGCGTGGTCGGTGGTCGCACCCCGGCTTGAGCTGGAGACGAGCCGCGCGTACTTGCCGAGAATTCCGTTGCGGTAACGGGGTTCCGGCTTGCTCCATCCCGCCCGGCGGCGATCCAGTTCCGTGTCATCCACGTTGAGTTGGAGCAGCAGCTGATCAGCATCAACCGTGATGCTGTCGCCTTCTTGAACCAGCCCGATCGTTCCGCCAACGGCGGCTTCAGGAGCCACGTGTCCCACCACCAGGCCATAGGTGCCGCCGCTGAAGCGGCCATCGGTGATCAGGGCGACCTTGTCCCCAAGGCCCTGACCAACGATCGCTGAGGTGGGAGCCAGCATCTCCCGCATGCCCGGTCCACCGACGGGACCCTCGTTGCGGACCACCACCACATCCCCGGCCTGGATCTTTTTGTCGAGGATGGCGGCAAGGCAGTCTTCCTCGCTTTCAAACACCCGCGCCGGGCCGGTGAGAACAGGTGTCTTCACACCGCTGATCTTGGCCACGCTTCCCTCGCTGGCGAGGTTGCCCTTGAGGATGGCGAGGTGTCCTTTGGCGTAAAGCGGATTGCTCAGGGAGCGGATCACGTCCTGCCCGGAGGGCGGCTCCGAGGGCACATCGGCCAGCAACTCCTTCAGGCTATTGCCCTCCACCGTTCGGCAGTCGCCGTGCAGCAAGCCTGCATCCAGCAGCAGCTTCATCACCTGGGGAATGCCGCCGGCGTTGTGCAGATCAACGGTTACGTAGCGGCCACTGGGCTTGAGATCACAGATCACCGGCACCCGCTGACGAATCCGTTCGAAGTCATCGATGCTCAGGTCAACGCCGGCGGTGCGGGCAATGGCCAGCAGGTGCAGCACCGCATTGGTGGAGCCACCCACCGCCATGATCACGCTGATGGCGTTCTCAAAGGCTTCCTTGGTGAGCAGATCCAGGGGGCGGATGTTGGCTTTCACGGCCTCCACCAGCACCTGGGCGGAGCGAGCGGCACTGTCGGCCTTTTCCTCGTCCTCGGCAGCCATCGTGGAGCTGTAGGGGAGGCTGAGACCCATCGTTTCGATGGCGGCACTCATGGTGTTGGCGGTGAACATGCCGCCGCAACTGCCAGCCCCAGGGCAGGCATTTTTCTCAACTGCGGTGAGCTGCTCTTCGTCGATCTTGCCGCTGGTCAGTTGGCCGACCGCTTCAAAAGCGCTCACCACCGTGAGATCACAGCCGCCCAGCTTGCCCGGCTTGATCGTGCCGCCGTAGACGAACACCGAAGGGATGTTCATCCGCGCCATCGCGAGCATGGCGCCGGGCATGTTCTTGTCGCAGCCACCAACGGCTAGCACCCCATCCATGCTCTGGCCATTGCAGGCTGTTTCGATGGCGTCAGCGATCACTTCGCGGCTCACCAGGGAGTACTTCATCCCTTCGGTGCCCATGGAGATTCCATCACTCACGGTGATGGTTCCGAACATCTGTGGCATGCCTCCGGCCTGCCGGGCCGCTTCCTCAGCTCGTTTGGCCAGGTCGTTCAGCCCCACATTGCAGGGGGTGATGGTGCTGTAGCCATTGGCGATGCCCAGGATGGGCTTGCCGAAATCGCTGTCTCCAAAGCCCACGGCCCGCAACATGGCGCGGTTGGGAGACCGCTGAATCCCCTTGGTGACGGCGTCGGAGCGAAGCATGGAACGGAGCGGACCAGTGGCAATCAAGCCAACCTACCGAGCGCTCATCCTTCGCTACCGAGTCCCTCGAGTTGGGCGCGAACGCGGGCGATCTCCGCGTTGAGTTTTTCCACCCGCTCCTCGAGGTGTCCGTTGCCTGCGCTGTCCAGCACTTCGGAACCGTCCTGCATCCGGGGTGCGCGCAACATCGACTTCTGCGCCCTGTAACGCCTGCGCCTGTCGGCTTCGTTGAGGAGCCACCAGGCCAGGCCTGCAGCACCGAGCACTGCTCCGGTGACCAGAGTTGCCAGGGTGCCTGAGCCCGTGTCGTGCTGCTGGGCCATGGGTGCAATCAACCTGCCTGAAGGTTAGTCATGCCCTCAAGATCTGAGGTTCAGCCGTCGCACAGGGTCACCGATTCCCGGACGAATCTCACCCTGCGCCCCCACGCCTTCGTCAATGCAGGCGGTGTGCAGCATTAGGTCTGGAATCGCTTCACCCAACAGCTTCAGTCCAGGACTGGCGCACAGGGCAGTGATCAGCCGCAGCCGCCGTCCATCCACACCCTTGCTCTGGAGCCCTTGCAGAAGTTTGAGGGTGGCCTCACCATCACTGATCTGATCAACAAACAGAATCACCCCGGCGTTGGCTTCGATCTCCTGTGGGCACGACCCCAGGCAGAGGCAGGAATCGGGAAGGACGGATCGTCCTCCCTGCCAAAGCTCGAGGCCTGCTGGCAGCACCGGAATGGCGATCAGCGGTACCGATGCTTCAACGAGGGTGCCTTCGGTGTCCCCATGGAGTCCGGGCACCATCTCCCGGCGATGGGGCAGCCAGTCCCGCAGGGCTTCGTAGGTGAGCCATCGGCCCAGTTCCTGCAGGGCTGTGGCGTAGAGGGCCGCAGGGGTTTCCCGATGCCGAAGCATGGTCAGCCAATGGCCGATCAGGGGATGGGGTGGAACCACCACCCGCAAGCTCATGGCCATATCGACTCGCTCCGCGGACAGTTGCCATAACGTGATTGCTCAAATTACCGGTCTCATGGGCGCCCTTCGACGTATGGCCTCGCTGCTGGCGGTGATCACGCTGGCGTTCAGCACTGTTGTTTGGGCTGAATCAGTGCAGGCCATCACCGCTCCCGAGCTGCGTGGTCAGTTCGCAGTTCAGGAGATCAGCGCCGATATGCACGGTCTTGACCTCAAGGAAAAAGAGTTCCTCAAGGCCGATTTGCGCGAGGTGAATCTCAGCGGCACAGACCTGCGCGGCGCTGTGATCAACACCTCGCAACTGCAGGGGGCCGATCTCCGCGATGCCGATCTCTCCGATGTTGTGAGCTTTGCCAGCCACTTCGAGGGCGCCGATCTCCGGGGGGCCAACTTCACCAACGCGATGATGATGCAGAGCCGTTTCACGGACGCGCAGATCGACGGTGCTGATTTCACCAACGCCGTGATCGACCTCCCCCAACAGCGGGCCCTCTGTGCTCGGGCGGATGGATCCAATCCGATCAGTGGTGTCTCCACCCGTGAGAGCCTGGGCTGCCGCCCTTAATCGTCATGGCTAAGCGTCTGCCGGTGACCGTGATCACCGGATTTCTCGGGGCAGGCAAGACCACGGTTCTCCGCCACCTGCTCACCCGTGGCGGTCAGAGATTGGCTGTGATGGTTAACGAATTCGGCAGCGTTGGGCTTGATGGTGATCTGATTCGCAGCTGCGGCTTTTGTCCTGAGGAGGAGGTGGATGGCCGTTTGGTAGAGCTGAACAACGGCTGCCTCTGCTGCACGGTGCAGGACGACTTCCTGCCAACCATGGAGACATTGCTGGAACGGGCGGATCAATTGGATGGGATCGTTGTTGAAACCAGCGGTCTCGCTTTGCCAAGGCCTCTGCTTCAGGCCCTGGATTGGCCGGCCATTCGCAGCCGTGTGCATGTGAATGGTGTGGTCACGCTGGTGGATGGCGAAGCTTTGGCTGCAGGCAGCCCAGTGGCTGATGCTGAAGCGCTGGAGCGGCAACGGGCCGAGGATCCCAGCCTCGATCACCTCACAGCGATCGACGACTTGTTTGAGGATCAACTCCAGGCCGCTGACCTGGTCTTGATCAGCCGGGCTGATTGCCTGGATGCAACAGCGATGGCTGAGGTGCAGGGGCGGATCAACGACAAAGTGCGCCCAGGTACCGCTCTGCTTCCTGTGTCTCAGGGACAGGTGGAGACATCCGTTGTGTTGGGACTTGAGCACCAGCCCACCCCCCAGGAAGCCCACACCCACCACGACAACGACCACCACCACGACCATCACGACCATCACGACCATCACGACCACAGCCATGTCGACATGGTCGGCAGCAATGTGCGCGTTGAAGGGGCCTTGGACCGTCAGGCCCTCGAGCAGCTGTTGCCCAGCCTCGTGAGCAATCACCAGGTGGTTCGACTCAAGGGGCGTGTCTGGCTGCCCAGCAAAGCACTTCCGCTTCAGATCCAGATGGTGGGTCCGCGATTGAACAGCTGGTTTGAAGCAGCTCCCAGCCATGCCTGGCGTCCCGATCAGGGCTGGGGTGCTGATCTGGTGGTGCTGGCTTTGAACGAGGCTGCAGCTTCGGCCCTGGAATCCGGCCTTCAGAGGCTGGTGCAGGCCACACCGGCCAAGGCCAGCCCCGCGGCAGCCACGCCGGAGAGCTGAATCGGGTCTCCTTCCATTCGGCCTACAAAAAGAGCCATCACTGGTGCCGTAGCCATCAGGGTCACCCCTTCTCCAACGGGCATCGTTTGCAGCACCACCTGTTGCAACAGGATTCCCCCGTTGGTTCCGACCACGGTGGCGATCACAAGCTTCCATTGCTCCCATTGCTTCAGCTTGGTCTGTCTCCAGATCCCTTTGAGGAAGGGAAGAAGACCAAGCCATCCGCCCAGCAGCCGGATCGATGCCGTCTGCAATGGGGTGAGGTCGCCGCTGATCAGCACGTGACGGGCCAGAAAGGCTCCGCTCAGGCCACAGACCACGGCGGTGAGTGCCAACAGCAGCCCGATGCCGAAGTCAGCAGCGCTGCCCCCCCGCTCCCCTTGGCTTGTCTCTTTCGCCTGCATGGCAATGAGAACCACCGCGCTTGAAACCAAAAGCGCGCCGAGACCGTTCTTCACGGCCAGGCTGTCCCCCATCACCAGAACCCCAGCGATGCTGGCCAGCACCGGACCGCTGGCTTCCACGGTGAGGGTTCGTCGGGTGCCAAGTCGCCGCAACGCCCCGAGATAGAAGCTGTCGCCAGCCGCAATGCCGATCAAGCCGCTGATCAACAGCAGCAGAACAGCATGCACTTCGGTGTTGTGCGGAAGTGTGAGCAGAACCGGCAGAAACAGCAGGCTGGCCAAGCCGTTCTTCATGGCGTTGAGCCGGATCGCCGTGACTCGCCCTGATAGCGATCGCCAGAGTGCACTGGCTCCCGTCCAGGCCATGGCTGCTCCAAGGGCCGCCAGTACACCCGTCATGGTCTGGTGTTGATCGTTGTGCAGTCTGCTGCGCAGTCGAGAACTCTGTGCACAATTCAGGAATGTGAGGCCTGGAGACGTGCACCGTGCTGGGGCAATTGCTGGAAACCCTGTCGGGGCATTGAGCGGTTCATCTTGAAAGTCGTGTTCCTCGCACGGAGCTTTATGAAGCGCGGATCGCTTCATCCAAGCCATCGCTTGGTTTTTTCATTCTTTTGATCAGCTCTGGGGTGATCGCCAGCATCGGGCTGATCTCCAACAGCACGGCGGTTGTGATCGGGGCCATGATCGTCGCTCCGCTGATGGACCCCATCCTCAGCCTGGCTGTTGGCTTGGCCGTGAGCGATGGGAAATTGATCCGACGTTCCGCCGTCACCATTGGCTTCGGCGTTCTGGCGGTGATTGGAACCGCGGCGTTGATCAGTTTGGGACTGGGCATCAGCCATGTGCAGTCGGAGATCACCGGCCGCACGTCTCCCAACCTGATCGATCTGGGCATCGCCATCGCGGCGGCCGTTGCCGGGTCGTTCTCGATGACCCGCAAGCAATTGTCGAATTCGATTGCGGGGGTGGCGATTGCTGTCGCCCTTGTGCCACCGCTCTGTGTCAGCGGCATTGGCCTCACGCTCGGCTCGGAAATGGTGGCTGTGTTTGGCCGTGGAACTGTGGCGGGTCTCACCAACCAGATCGCGGAGGGATCGTTTCTGCTTTTTCTGGCGAACCTGATCGGCATCACCGTCACCGGCCTTGTGGTGTTTTTGCTGCAGCGTTACGGCTCATTCCGCAGCTGTTGGCGCAATTTTCTGGTCTGGTTGGGGTTGCTCGGGCTGTTGAGCCTGCCCTTGTCATCGGCATTTCATGACTTCAGTGTGCGGCAGCAGATGGATGCGGAATTTGGTCGCTTCAAAGCAGGACAACTCAAACGTGTAGCCCTCGCGCGAGGCAACCAGAGGTTTTGGTCAAAAGTTCGTCTGATGTACAGCAGCGTGAGTGTTGTTAATAACGAGGCAAGGCTGAATATTGTGCTGAAGGCACCCGAAGACATCTTGGATCAATCCTTTATGAAGGATGTCAATCAGCAGATGTTGAAACGAGCCAAGGACTTCGGCTTGGATGACCTGGACGTCAACATCAGTGTGATTGCCAACCGTGTGTACAAGTTTGATAATCAGTCAATGAACTAACGCAATGGATGCTGGTTTGTGAACGGTTTGGCGATCAGCGGGATTGCGTCAAAAAAGAGTTGATCAGATTGCTCGACAACATCCAGAGCATCGTCGCGGTGTCGCTGTTCTTCGCTTCCTCGGAGGGTTCCGTTGGTTTGAATTGATGCCGGCCAGGGCCCAACAGGGCATTGCTCCAGTAGCTGAATCCCGGTTGATCAAGTTGTTCGTCGATTAGCTGAACCAGCAGTGCCCCTGCCCGCTCAACGCTTTCCGTCAATCGCAAGAGATCCCGAGCGACCAACCCAAACAAGGCCTGCCCAAGTGGATTGGCCTGGCGACTGTTTCTGAAAAACCCCTCTGACGTGCGGGGAATCACCAGCCCCGGACTCCAGGCCACGACAGGCAAATCCTGACGTTGCTGGTGGATCTGCAGGGCCATAAGCAGATTACAAAGCTTGCTGTCTTTGTAGGCCTTGTCTGCATTGAACGGACTATCTCCATCCACCATCGGCTCCCCGGGGCCCTGGCGCAGTCCCTGTAGCGAGCCCAGCCCTGCAGGCTGGCCAACCCGTCCTCCGCCGGTGGCTGGATTGTGCACCTCAGAGGCGGTGATCACGATGGCTTGGGTTTGCTCCTTCAATCCTTCAGCCAGGAGTTGATGGGCCAGGTGGTTCACCGCAAAGGTGAGTTCAATGCCCTGTGCACTCCAACGGGGGGAATCATGGCCGGCGTATTGCAACCCGGCATTGAGTACCAGTGCATCGAATGGCATCTCGTGATGGCGGAGCTGTTCGATCGCCTTGGCCACAGACGCAAGGTCTGCCAGATCGGCAATGCAGGTGTCAACGGAATCCGACAGAGCCGTGCGGATTCGCTCGGCCCGTTCTGCATTGCGGCAAACAACGGTGAGTGCATCACCACGGGCCAGCAGGATTTTTGCCGCTTCAAGGCCAATGCCGCTGCTGGCACCGGTGATCAGAAGGCGGCGCTGTTCAGCAGTCGTCATGGAGTTTGAACACGTAGAGATCAGCGTCCCGATCGCTCACCACGTACATCCTTTCCCGCCCGTGATCGAAGGCAACACCCTCAGGTTTGCGGATTTGCTTTGGCTTGTCTCCCGTGCTGATGGTGAGATCGAGGCGCTGGAGAACAGTGTCGCCTGCCCAGTCGTACTGGAACAGGCGCCGCCCCTTGTCGCTGACGATCCAGAGGGTGTCGCTGCTCCTGTCGTAGCTCAGGCCCGAGAAATCAAGCTTCTCGGCCTTCAGTTCGGGATGCATGAACCCTTGGCTGGCTTGCAGCACTTGTGTGGAGAGGATTGTGGTGAGTGTGGAATCCAGTTCGATCAGCAAACCGGGCTTGCGCTCTTTCACCACAACCACATGCTTGTTTCTGGTGTTCACAGTGATGCCCTCCAATCCGTTGTTGTCCGGAGGGTCTGGGAAGTGGTGCGCGATCGTGTCGTAGTTGGTCATGGCTGACAGCGGTCGCCGATACCGTTCGCGCCGGCTGCTCAGATCCACCACCACCACAGAATTGCTCCGCTCCTGCACCACGAGCAGCTCGCTGTCATTTCCACGGAGTGCAATGCCTTCCAAGTCGTCGAGGCCGATGAAGAACGAGTCGCTCACCGACACCCTCCCTTTGAGATCCAAACGAAAAATCGCCTTGGTGTCATCACTGACGGTGTAAGCGCTGAGCCATCCGCGTTCAGCGTCAGTCCGGATGGTTCATTCAGGCCGAGGCCTGGGTCTCGAATCCTGTGACGGCTCAGCAGCTCAAGGCGCATCGAGGTCATCCTCATCGGGACTCGTTCCTGGTGATTCTCGAGGCTTGGCTCGTTTTTGCCAGCCATCGCAGGTGAGGATGAATGGATCACGGCCAGGCGCCATGAATCGAATCGCTGTGTATTGCGGCTCCTCGAGCGGCGACTCGAGCCTGTTCAAGCTTGCTGCCACTGAGCTGGGTGCACTGATCGCCACCCAGGACATGGCCCTGGTTTACGGCGGCGCTCGCATTGGTTTGATGGGCGCTGTTGCTGATGCCGCTTTGGCGGCTGGAGGGGAGGTGATCGGGGTGATCCCTGAGGCGTTAACGCAGGATGAAGTGGTGCACTCCGGTTTGACCCATCTCGAGGTTGTGGGATCGATGCACGAGCGCAAAGCGCGAATGCTCGATCTGGCCGATGCAGCCGTTGCCATGCCCGGAGGCCTGGGAACCCTCGACGAGTTGTTTGAGGTCTTGACCTGGGCTCAGCTTCGTTTTCATGCCAAGCCGATCGGCATGCTCAATATCGATGGCTACTTCGATGCGTTGCTGAGCTTTTTGGATCAAAGCGTTTCGACGGGCTTTCTCTCGCAGCGAAATCGCCAGCTCCTCCTGGATGCAACAACGCCAGAATTGCTGATCGATCGACTCCTCAACGCGTCCTGATGCAACGCACGGTTTTGCTTACCGGAGCCAGTCGTGGCATCGGACGTTCCATTGCCAGACGGTTGCTCAAGGATGGTCACCGCCTGAGCCTTGGTCTGCGGGATCCGCAGGCTCTAAGGGGAACAGCCCTGGACGTCGGTACGGTGCTGCATCACGCCTACGACGCCAACGATCCAGCCAGTGTTGAAGCCTGGGTTGACAGCACCGTTCGTCACTGGGGTGCCATCGACACCGTGATCCACTGCGCGGGGATTTTGCATCGAACCCCGTTGTTGTTTGCGGATGGCGAAGAGCAGCAGCTTGATGAACTGTGGGCAATCAACGTGAAGGGGCCCTGGTGGCTGACCCGTGCGGCCTGGCCGTATCTGGCGACCAGTGGCCATGGACGAATCCAGGTGCTGGTGTCGATGAGTGGCAAACGCGTTAAAGGTCGAATGGCGGGTTATCCCGTGAGCAAATTCGCCTTGATGGGGCTCTGTCAGAGCATGCGCAATGAAGGTTGGGACAAGGGGATTCGGGTGACCGCCATCTGTCCCAGTTGGGTCAACACCGAGATGGCTCATGCGGTGACGGCCGTTGAACCTGCCGCGATGACCCAACCCGAGGATCTTGCGTCTCTCTCGAGCAGCCTGTTGTCGATCCCCAACGCCGCCGTTCCGTTCGAGTTGGCGATGAATTGCTCGCTCGAAACCTGAATCTTCCGGTGAGGACGATGTCGCCGTCAGATGATGTCCCTATGGATGACCCAGCGTCCCTGCCTTGCGATGTGTCTTCTGGCGGCGATTGGCCTGCTGGCTCCACGACTGGTTTTGGTGTTGATGTGGTTGATCAACAGCAGTTTCGTGCTGCAGCCCTTCAGTGGCACCAGTGTTCACAACCCATTGCTTCCCATCCTGGGTCTGTTGTTTCTCCCCACCACAACCCTCGGCTATTGCTGGGCTGCGGCCTCGTTCGGGGGCGTGTCGTCGTTTAGTGGCCTGTTGGTGGTGTTGATCGGTTTGATCATCGACTTCGGCCTGATTGGTTATGGCCGTGGTGCTGTTCGTCGTTGAAGATCATCCCCGTGGAAAACTGCGCCATCTGCCAGCTACATCTCGATCCCACCGCGCAAGAGCGGTAAGAGATTCAGCGCTCTGAACTATGGGTTTTGCGGCATCACACGGACCCAGCACCCCTACCAGGTTGGCTTCTCTTGGATTCACGAAGGCACTGTTCCGGCCCCGTGGATTTCACGTCGGCCGAGGCTTCTGATTGGGGGTGCGCTGTTCGCGATGCCAGTGATCTTGTGAAACAGATCAGCGGATGCGAGCGCGTGTATGCCATTGCCTTTGGTGAGGGAGCCCAGCACCTTCATCTCCATCTCATCCCACGCCATCTGAATGAACCGGCCTCCAAAGCGTGGGCGGTTGCCGACTTGTACCGGGACATGGATCGCGGAGATCGAGCCGCCGCTGATCCTGCCGTTGTGGCGGCGATGGTGCAACGCTGTCTATCGTTGATCAGCGCCCCGGGTTGAAGCGTTTGCGCGTCTTGGTGCTGTTGGCGTTTTGCTTGAGATTGCCCAAGGGCCAGCCCAGGTGCCTGAGATGGCTCACCGTGTTCGGCGATGCGCTGAAGCAGTTTTCGCTGTAGCTGCTGGCGATACCGATCTCTTTGAGGGTGAGTAACAGCAACCTCTGCTCTCGGCGTGTACCCCGACGGCTCGCGAGAAGCACGAAGTCGCGTTCGCGAAGCTGTTCACCGATCGCATCGATGTTCTCGGAGTACCCCAAGGAGAGGGTTTGATCAATAGCGCGATAGGCGGTGTAGATCCGCCCCTCAGGATTGTTCTCGAGGGTTTGCACCCTTTCGCTCAGGGCAATCACGGCGTCCATCACCGGAGCCTGAAGCGCTTGTTCGATCTCATCAAGCTGCACGATCACAACCCTCCCACAGCCAAACGTTCATCACAGGCAGCCTCATAGGCGCGGATGGCTGCGCTGGGAATGGAGCCATTGCTCTTAAGTTGGCGAACCGACAGCTCCACGCACTGAAGTACAACGCTGGTTAGCTCACGTCCTTCGCACAGGGCCCAGCCGCGAAGAAGCACATGAAGGCTCGGTGGAACGGAGACCGTGAGCTTCACCTGGGTCTCTCGGGTGGAGGTTTTGATCATGACCCGTTTGCTGCCGGAGCATCCCAAGGGTAGCTCAACAGATGCTGCTGAGCAACTTGTAAGTATCTGACGGGTGTCTTTGGGGTTGCTTCGGGGTTGCTCCTCGGCATTGCTCGGCCCTGTGGCGTGACCGCCAGGGTGCTGCTTGCATAGCTGATTCATGGGCCAGCCCTTTGAGGCACCAGGACTGAGCTGTCTGGCTGCAATTGTTGTGCCTCTATGCCGTCAATTCAGCCCTGTCTGGGCTGCCATCTTTCCTTGTCCCGGTGATTTCAGGTGTCGATTGTTGAGCACCCAGGCGAAGTTTTTTATGCAAAATCTGCATATCCATGGATATGATGTTGGAGTTGATTTTTGGGAGCAGATGGGCGCAACTTCGGTTCAGGCTGACAAGATCGTCAACGTCAGAATGTCTGAATCGGAGCACACTCTGTTGAAGGCCTATTGCGCTTCGTTGAACCGGAGCATGCAAGACGTGCTTCGTGATTTCGCGTTAATACAAATCCAGAAGCAACGCTTTTGTTGCCGCCTTGTGCGCTCTTTGATGGATGAGCATGGGATCGAACAAGACCCCAGAGCTCGTAAGCCTTGTTTTGGCTACGCCTGTTATTACTGCCGCCATGCAGAGTCCTGCATGGCTGGTGAAACTGATTTACTTTATATCCCCCGCCAGGAGATCCGTGAATTGGTTGCTGAGGAATCGGCTTATATCTTCGACTTTGACGGCAGCAGTATTGAGGCTCCCACCCAGATGGGCTGACTGGATTTCAATTTTTCAGTCACTTCACCCATGGATGCACGAGCCTTAACGTCAAGAGATTGATCGAGGCCGTCTAGGCAGGAATCAGATTGAGTCTTGGGCGCAATTTGTGGATGTCCAGAAATCCCAGCGCAACCCCTTCAAAAATGCGGACTATTCGGCTCAAAGTGACACCGCCAAGCCGCTAATCGGGCTTGGAAGCCGGACAGAGCGATGTCCGACGCCTTGGTGTTTGACTCCTGCTTCGGCAGGGTCAAATCCATTTGTTTCTTAAAAACCTGGTGATGAATCGATCTGCAGTGATTGGCCCGTCAAGGTATCGACGTGGTCGAATCGCTCCAGTGGTGCATCACCGTCGGCCACACAATATTTCCTGATTCATTTCAAGACCAATGATCGTCTAGATCAATGATTCAGGTAGTTCAAAACGGAGAGGGTGGGATTCGAACCCACGGTGCCCGTGAAGACACGCTGGTTTTCAAGACCAGAGCCATAAACCACTCGACCACCTCTCCAGAGGGTGTCAGGTGTCCCGCAGGACACCTGACAACTGTATCGGGACGTGCTCCCAGTTCAGTTTTCCGGCTTGGCCAGAGGCAGCAGACACTTATCGGAATCACATCCGGCCGGGCCCGCTTCGGTCAGCTCGCCCTGGTCGTAACGCTGCAGTGCTTCGAAGAAATCACTGCTGACGCGACGCTTCACCACAGCCGATTGCAGCTCCTCGTAGGTGGCTGCATCGATCGGCTCAAAGGGCAGTCGGGGGAATGTGGCATTGGCATCGAAGCGGGCTAGAAGTGCTGCTGAGATGTAGCCCTCGCCCTTCTCCATGGCTTGATGCAGAGCATCAGCCAAGGGTTCGATTTCGTGCTCGCGGAATTCGATGGTGGCGGAGGTGTTGTGGGCGGTGTAATGCCGCTGCACCTGCATGTAGAAATCGAATTGCGCCATCGCACTGAAGCCGTTGATGTCAACGGCATCAGCACCGGGCAGGTTGGCCCAGCTCACCTCGGTGGGAATCTCCACCAGCCATTCGGTGCAGCGGGGATCGAAGGGGTCATTCAGCAGACGGCCTTCCTCATCCTTGTCGGACTGGGAGGGAACGATGGTGTAGCCGTAGTCCATGCAGGCCATGGCCACGGGGTCGTTCTTGCGGAAGGTGATCCGACGGATGAAGCGCTGAGCTTTGGGCGGATGCCAGCCGGGGGCAGCACCGGTGAGCAGGCTCTTGGTGCCAGCAGGCTGCACGGTTGTGCAGCGGTTGGGACGACGCAGGCCATGACGGTCGCAGTAGTCCCAGACCGTTTGATTGACGATCTCCTTCCAACGGCTCAGGTAAGCGGCTTCCTGATCCTTGAAGCGAAGACCCTCCTCGGTATCAGGCCGGCCAGCCTCCCACCAGCTCAGCCATTCCGTGCCGAAGGCATGGACGAAGAAATCAAACAGACCGGTGAAGCTGACGCCAACGATCGGGTCCCATTCACGGCTCTGGCGGTAGCGCTCCACCTCAAAGCGATGGTTGAGCAGACAGGCAACCGAGAGGGCACCTGCACGGAAGGCGTCGGCCTGTCCTTCCTCGTCGCTGGGGTCGATCTGGTTGAGGTGCACCTCGGCCAGATTGCAGTGGAAATCGGCGCCCAGGATCTCGCCGCAGGGATTCAAGCCGTAACGGCTGAGGCGGTGCTCCAGCTCGTCGGCGCCGATGGGGCCATGGTTATCGGACAGCCAACGCCCCGCTTCCTCTCGACCCTGGTCGCAGTAGATCTCAATGAATTCCGTTCGCAGCTCAGGGGTGGTGAGCAGATCGGCATTGGAGCGAGCGATCGCTTCGGGAGCGAACTGGATCGCGCCTTCGCCGGAGTGGAACTGCTTGGTCACTGCTGCATGCACCACGTCCTTGCTGGGACGGGTGTGATAAACGCGGGTGTGGTTGGCCATCCGCAACGCATCACGCTCGGGGTCGATCCTCCAGTTGCCCTCCTCGTCTTGCTGCCAGAGGTTGTCCTTGGAGGACGCAGCCGCCTGGTCGTCCGAAGCGAACTGGCGCATGCCGGCGCTGCGGCGGATGTTTCCAGCCACGATCGTGACGGCTGCTTCGTCGATCAGAAGGCAGCACTCGACTGAGGTGAGTCGACGGCCCTGGGCCTTGTTCAGCAGCCGAGCAACGCGCCCGTAGAGATCCTTCAGCTTGACGGGGTTGGCCATGCCGCCGAAACCCTTCAGCGTTTCCCCAACAGGCCGCACATCGCTGAGGTCCACCTCGATCTGAATCGGACCTCCGTTGAACCGTTCATCGCTGCTGAGCTCGAGCATCAGCTGGTAGCTGTCCACCCAGCCGCGACGGGTGTCACCCACCTTGATGGTTACCTTGTTGCCATCAATGCTGTGGGTGCAGTCGTCCTGGCGCTCAGCGGCAGGAGTGATGCCGATTTCGCTGACGCTGAGAACTTCAAAGCTGTTGCGCACCACCGGAAGCCGGTCGATCAGGTGCGGCTCGATGATGGCGCCGGTGCCACAGCCCATCATCGCCAGGTCCATCATCAGACCAAAGGCTTGCCAATCCACCAGGTTGGTGGATGTGCAGTTGTAGGAACCCGAGAAGTTTTCGGGCTGCTCGATCCAGCGGGTGCCACCGATCCAAAGCCAGCGGCCGGAGGGAAGAGCTTTTTTCTCGGCCTGCATGCGAGCCAGCAGGGCAACTTCCGCATCGTTGAGGTTGCCCAATTGACGTAGGCCTTCCAGGTTTCGCGCGCCCACCTGACTCCAGCTCTCACGGCCGCTGGGGGTTTTGCGGCTGTAGGTGCGATAGAAGACCGGGTTGGCAGCAGGAGCGGTTGCGGGGAAGTCGCCGAACCCGGCGACAGCTCCCGCAGAGGTCTCCACACGATTTGGAGTGAGGGTCACGTGCGGTGCTGGGGCGAAGGACAAGTATCGAAACCCTAACGCCACAGATGGGGGTAGCAAGGTCTCTTTACCACCATCAACAGTGTCCCGTTCAAACTGAGCTCCGAATCGGCAGCAAATGATGCAGCGGCGGCTGGAGCCTGAGTTGATGAACGGCGACACGCAGGTGCAGGCCTATGCCGCTGCCGACTTCAGTTCCGGCGATCAAGCCACCATCGAAGCGATTCAGCGTCTCCTCTCACGCACATCGCCTTTACCGCCTAATCCACTGGTGGTGGACCTGGGTTGTGGCCCTGGAAACATCACGCTTCGGCTGGCCGGACTCTTCCCCAAGGCTCGGATCATCGGCATTGACGGTGCCGAATCGATGCTGGCTGTCGCCCGGGAGCGGGCCCAGCAGCAGCAGCTGGAGATCTCCTTCCTTTGTCAGACCCTTCAGGAGGTGCTTCGAGGTGCTCTGCTTGAGCAGGCTGATCTGATCGTCAGCAACAGCCTTTTGCATCACCTGCACCAGCCTGATCTGCTCTGGATGGTCACCAGAGACTTGGCAGCACCGGGTTGTCGCACCTTGCACCGTGATCTGCGGCGTCCTGCTTCCGACGCTGAGATTCAACAGCTGCTGCTCAAACACCTGCCATCGGCTCCAGAGGTGTTACAGCACGATTTCGCTGCCTCGCTGGCGGCGGCCTTCGAACCTCAGGAGGTGACTGCAGAGCTCCACCGGCTTGATCTCGACGAGTTGACGGTGTCGGCGGAGGACGACCGTTATCTGGTGGTGTCAGGCTTGGTGAAGTCCTGAAATCCGATGAGCGGCAGTCAAGCGACCACTGATGGTGATCTGGCCCAGGTTTTGGCCTCGGCGGTGGATCGCCGTCGCAACTTTGCGATCATTTCCCACCCGGACGCGGGAAAAACAACCCTCACCGAGAAGTTGCTGCTCTACGGCGGTGCCATTCAGCAGGCCGGTGCGGTGAAAGCCCGGGGTGAGCAGCGCAAGGTGACCTCCGACTGGATGGAGCTTGAAAAGCAGCGGGGCATTTCAATCACCTCCACGGTGCTGCAGTTCGATTACGACGCCACCACGATCAACCTCCTTGACACGCCAGGTCACCAGGATTTTTCCGAAGACACCTACCGAACTCTTGCAGCGGCGGACAACGCCGTGATGCTGGAGGATGCCGCCAAGGGCCTGGAGCCTCAGACCCGGAAGTTGTTCGAGGTCTGCCGTATGCGGCAGATCCCGATCTTCACCTTCATCAACAAGATGGACCGCCCGGGGCGGGAACCGCTCACACTGCTCGATGAAATCGAGTCGGAACTCGGCCTCACCCCCTGGGCGGTGAACTGGCCGATCGGCAGTGGCGAGCAATTCCGAGGTGTGATCGATCGACGCAGCAAGGAGGTGGTTCTGTTCAGCCGTGCTGAACGCGGCAAGCAGGCCAGTGAGCAACGCCTCTCGCTGGAGGACCCTGCCCTGCGCGAGTTGGTGGAAGAGGACCTGCTGGATCTGGCCATTGAAGAAATGGAGTTCCTGGAGGCGGCTGGCGCAGAGCTGGACATCGAGATGGTCCATGCCGGTGAGCTCACCCCGGTGTTCTTCGGCTCGGCCATGACCAACTTCGGGGTCCGTCCGTTCCTCGACGCCTTTCTTGAGATGGCGCAACGGCCGATCGCCCGATCCAGCAGCGAAGGTCTGGTGGACCCGTTGCGTGAAGGGTTCAGCGGCTTCGTGTTCAAGCTTCAGGCCAACATGGACCCCAGGCACCGCGACCGGGTGGCGTTCGTCCGTGTCTGCAGCGGCCGCTTCGAAAAAGACATGACGGTGAAGCACGCCCGCACGGGCAAAGCGATCCGTCTCTCACGTCCTCAAAAGCTGTTCGGTCAGGACCGAGCCGTGGTGGAAGACGCCTATCCGGGTGATGTGATCGGTCTCAACAACCCCGGCATGTTTTCCATTGGCGACACCCTTTATGTGGGTTCGAAAGTGGAATATGAAGGCATTCCCTGTTTCAGCCCGGAAATTTTCAGTTGGCTGCGCAACCCCAACCCTTCAGCCTTCAAGAACTTCCGCAAAGGGGTGAACGAGCTGCGGGAAGAGGGGGCTGTGCAGATCCTTTATGACACCGACGAGAGCAAGCGGGATCCAATTCTGGCGGCCGTTGGACAACTCCAGCTTGAGGTGGTGCAGCACCGGCTTGAAAACGAATATGGCGTGGAAACCCGCCTTGAGCCAATGGGTTTCCAGGTTGCCCGTTGGATCAACGGCGGTTGGGCTGAACTCGAAAAGGTGGGCCGGATTTTCAATTGCAAGACCGTGCGTGATGCCTGGAATCGGCCTGTGCTGTTGTTCAAGAACGAGTGGAATCTCAACCAGCTTCGGGAAGACCACCCCGACCTTGAACTCAGCAGTGTTGCCCCGGTGGTGAGTGGAGTGGAGCCGATCAGTCTCTGAACCGCGCCGATCACCCCATCCACACCTCCACGGCTCTCTCGCCAGAATCGTGCCGCGCCTTCAACTTCCGTGAGTACGTTCTGGCTGCTGAGGAACAGCGCTGACGGCGGCACCGAATACGTGTGTTTCCGTGGTGATGACGAATCGGTGGAAATGCTGGAGGGCTACCACCTTCCTCCGCAGATGCCGTTGATCAAGCGCCGCTCCTGGATGAACCGGGTGGATGCCCTCAGCTGCCGGAGCAGGCTGGAACGCAGCGAGGGTTTTCGTCACGGTGCGCCCCTCTTCTGAACAGGCCCCGATACGCTCATCAAAGGAACCCGATCGACGCAATGGCAGCCCTGGGTGAATCTGGTCCCGATGCAAACGCAGATGATCCATTTGCTCGTCTCGGCCTGAGCCGTGATGCGGGCTTTGATCAGGTTCAGGCGGCCAAAGCACGCTGTCTCGCTGAGGTTTCCGGTGATGATCAGGCCCGAGCAAAGATCGAGGCGGCCTACGACGCTGTCCTGATGGCTCGCCTGCGGGACCGGCAACAGGGTCAGGTGAGTGCGGCTGCAGCGACGGCATCGGAGCGGGAGGCCATGGCGGGATCCATGCCTTCTCCGCCAGCTCAGGCACCGATGGGCAACGTGTTGGCGAATCTCCGCAACAGGCTGCCCGATCCCTCCCCGACCCTCTCCGGCCTCAAGCCCGACTGGGCCCTGGTGGAAGGGCAGGGGCGTTCCGTTCGCCTGATTGCAGGGATCGTCGGCGTTGCTCTGTTGCTGATCTCGGCCGGGAGCATTCAGTTGGTGCTGGCCCTGGCAACCATCGGTGTTTTTCTCAGTCAGGTTCGCCGTGGTCGCCGCCCACTTGCATCCCTGGGCTGGACGTTGCTGGTGCTCATCCTGGGCTTGGCGGCAGGCTCTTTGCTGAACCTGGCGCTCTCCCCCACTGCTGTTGAACAGCTGGCTCTCAGCCCTCTGCAGATCCAGGCTCTGCCTGCAACTCTGCTGCTGTGGGCTGCAGCCCTGTTCCTGGCCTGAGCATCAGGCCGCCGTCGGTAGGCCGTCAATCAGCTGCTGCAGCTCCGCAGCGCTCACGTCATAACGGTCGTTGCAGAAGTGGCAGGTCAGTTCCGCGCCACCGTCCTTGTCACGCATGTCGGTGAGTTCGTCCCTTCCCAGCAGGAGCAGTGCCGCTTTGCTGCGTTCACGGCTGCAAGGACAGAAAAAACGTAGTTCCTGACTGGCCTCGGCATCGTCGAGGGGTTTGGGATCAAGGTCGGGGAAGACGTCACGAAGCAGATCCTCCAGCTGGTCTCCACTTGCCGCCAGCCGCTGACTGAATCCAGTGATCTCGCGGCAACGCTGTTCAATCAGCTCCACCAGGGCCGGCTCTTCCGCTGCTTTGGGAAGGATTTGAACCAGGAGGCCACCGCTGGCATGGATGCCGGCGCTGTTCACTTGCTCACCCACAAACACGGCTGAAGGAGTCTGTTCGGAGTGGAGCAGATAGGAGGCCACATCCTCACCAATGCCTCCACTGACGAGTTCAACGGTGCTGTTGAAGGGCTCACCCTTGCCGTCATCACGCATCACGTGGAGGTAGCCGGTGCCAGCGGCCTCCTTGAAGTTGAAGCTGAAATGGCCTGCTTCATCCTGAATTGGGTCGAGTTCCAGGCCCGGCTCGCCCACGTACCCACGAACGGTTCCGTTACGGCCGGCATCCACCATCAAGTTCTTGATTGGTCCGTCGGAACCGAGGCGCAGGTTCACCCGGCCGTGCCGCACCTTCATCGAACTGGCCAGCATCAATCCAGCGGCCATGGCCCGTCCGAGCATCACGCTGGTGAGGAACGACAGACCATGGCGCTCCCTCGCCTCACGCACGATGTTGGTTGTTGATACCGCCACCAATCGGATGCCGCCCTCAGCGGCTGTTGCACGCACCAGCCGGTCGGCCATATCCCCTCGGAAGCTCAGGGCAATGTAGTCATCGGTTCGAGCCGCCCGCCCTGCAAGCGCAGTCTTTGGCAGTCCCAGTCCTGAAACAGCTCGGGTTCATGGGTGACCACGATCAACACCTGCTCACGGGCGAGGCCGGCGAGCAGATCAAGCACGTCCCGTCGCACCGACCAATCCAAACCTGCGGTGGGTTCATCCAGGAGGAGCACTTCAGCGCCGCGGAGCATTTGCACGGCGAGGGCAAGCCGCCGTTGCTGCCCGCCGCTCAGCCGTTCTGGCGCCGTTGTGGAGGCGATGCTGTCGAGGCCAACCCGTTCGAGCACGCTCTGTTCGCGTTCATGACCGAGCCGCCGATGCCCCAGCCGCAGTTCCTGAGCCACGCTCAGCCCGAGGAAATGGCGCTCGGGAAACTGGAAAACGATGCCGCAAAGCCAGCGAAGCTGCCGTCGTTTCACTGCGCTGCCGTTCCAGCGGATGCTGCCGGATGTGGCTGATGCCAGGCCACTGATGATTTCCAGCAGCGATGTCTTTCCGGATCCACTGGCGCCAGCAATCAGCAGCGGCCGTCCCTTCTGCGTCTGAAAACCGACGCCGTCGAGGATGGGGGCACCGGCAGTCGCAGGTGCATAGGTGATTCCTGAGAGCTCGAGCATGCGTTCAGCTTGAACGATGATGACGGTGTCGCGATGGCCCCATGGACATTCGTTTTCGTGAAGTCGATCCCTTCAATTGCTGGTTGTGGATCCGTTTTTCGGAACCCCCCAGTCAGGGGGAACGGAATTACGTCGATGGTGTCTTCGACAGCTGGTATGTGATCGGCCGTTTGGGCGGCTTCAACGCAGAAAACCTGCAGGTGCATGACGCGGGCTCCGATCTCAGTTGGATGACCTACGACAACGATGGGGCTGAGTCGGCGATGCCAGCTCTGATGCACAACATGGGGCAGCTCGAATACCAGAACGACTGGGGACGTTGCTGGGTTGATCTCGGTACGTCGGATGGAGTTGCCATCGATGTTCTGATCAATGCCCTGCGTCAACTGGACTCCGACGTGGTTCAGATCGAAGAGCTGGTCGTTGGTGGGGTCAATGAGAATTGGCCGGTTGAAGACCATCCCGACAGTGTTTTCCCTGCCGGTGGCTGAACGCCGGCGCTTGCTTCTGTCGTCGGATCGCCTGGAGCAGGGTGGATCGGTTCTGCTCAACTCCGAAGAGCAGCACTACCTGCGGAGAGTGTTGCGTCTGCGCTGTGGCGAGCAGGTGGATCTGATCGATGGTTGCGGCCGGCTCACGAGCGCAACCCTGATGGAAGCCAAGCTGCTCGAGCTCGATCGGCCAGCGCAACTGATTGAGCCCCAGGCCCAACCTCAGCTGGGTCTGGCCGTGGCCTTGATGCGGCGGGGGATGGATGAGGTCGTCCGGATGGCCTGTGAGCTCGGGATTGATCGGATTCAGCCCCTGCGCTGCGATCGCTGTGTTCCCCAGGCCGACCACCGACCCGAGCGCTGGGCCACGATCATTCGTGAAGCGGTGGAGCAGTGCGAACGGTTGTGGACGCCACAGCTGCTCGATCTCAAAGACCTATCTCAATGGATGGGAGATGAGAGGGGACAGCGTCTGGTGGGGGTGACCCGCGAGACGGCACCACCGGCCTTGGAACAATGGTTGCGTAATCAGGCCGATCCTGTTCAGCTCACATGGCTCATGGTCGGCCCGGAAGGGGGCTGGACCGAAGAGGAACTGAAGCAGTTCACCCAAGCCCAGATTCAGCCTGTCCAGATGGGATCAACCATCTTGCGCAGTTCGACGGCCGCGGTGGCTGGTGCCGTGGAACTGGTTCGTTGGCGTGATCGGCTGATCAGCTCTTGAACAGATCCTGAGCGATCCCCCGGAAGGATTTCAGAGCTGCTCCAGGCCGGCGGCTGCGCTGGCGCAGTCCGCCACCAGGCATGAGGTTGCTGGGGGCAAAGGTGGAGTAGGTCACCGCTGGGCGGGATGCCTCTGCTGCAGCCAGTTCAGCGGCGATCGCTTCTGCTGTGGTGAGTGAGGCTGCGGGCTGAGCGCTGGATGCAGCACTGGATTCTGCAACGGTCTCTTCAACAGCTTCGGGGGCTGAAGGCTGGGCAACCTCTGAGGGCTCGGAGGCTGCGACCACAGCTGCCTCGAACGGTGCCTCTTCGGTGGCTGGAGCCTCTTGTTGAGGCAGCTCGAGGGTGGCCGGAGCGGCGGCGTCATCCAGGGTGAGGAAAAAGCCCTTGTTGCTGTTGAACACCATCCGGTCGACCAGAGAACGAACGATCCCGATTCTCCCTCTGCAATGGCCGCAGGCAGGAGATGCTTAGGGCACTGCAACACGGTGTGATGTCAGCACTCTGGATTCAGGCCCTGCTGGTGAACACGGTTTTGATTGCCCTGGCGCAGCGGACATCTGTGCTCACCCGCAGTGGTTGGGTGCATGCAGCTGCCTTGGGCACGATCCTTTGGGGGTGTTTGGGGTGGTCGGGCTGGTTGGCCGTGGTCGCCTATCTCTGTATGGGAAGTCTGGTCACCAAGATCGGCTTTCAGAACAAGCAAAACCGGGGCCTTGCCGAAGCCCGCGGTGGGCAGCGCGGCCCTGAAAACGTCTGGGGTTCTGCGGCCGTTGGAGCCTTCCTGGCACTGCTCATCGGTGCTGGTGTCGAGCCCCGTGAGCTGATGTTGGTTGGTTTTGCGGCGAGTTTTGCCGCCAAGTTGGCCGACACCTTCGGCAGTGAGCTCGGCAAACGATTCGGGCGCACCACGGTGTTGATCACCAGCCTGCGGGTTGTTCCACCAGGAACCGAAGGAGCCATCAGCCTTGAGGGAACCCTGGCAAGTGCCGCCGGCAGCATCGCCATGACCCTAGTGATGCTGGCCCTGCAGCTGGTTCCTTCATGGCCTGTGGCAGTGCTGGTGATGCTGGTTGGCCTGGTGGCGACCCTCGGCGAAAGCCTGCTCGGTGCTCTGGTGCAGGATCGCATGGCCTGGTTGAGCAATGAGCTGGTCAATGCTCTCCAGACCCTCTTGGCCGCAGTTCTGGCGATGCTGCTGATGGTGCTCTGAACAACTGGTTTGGATGGGCATCACACCATCGCGCTAGGCCCATTGCTGCAGCAGTTGAACTCCCTCATGGAGATGAAGGCGCAGGGATGAACGGCTGCAATTCATGGCCTGAGCCAGATCTTTGAGGGTCTGGCCTTCGATCAAGTGGGCTTGCAGCACCGTGCCGGTGAGGCCATCCACCTGGTGCAGCACGCTCTTCAGCCAGTCCAGGTGTTCATCCTCCGCCCTCGAGCTTGCAGGCTCTATAGGGCTAGCAGACAGGTCGACGACCTGGCTGGCTCCATGGCTCTCAACGGCGGCAGCCCAGCGCTCTGGTCGAACCGATAGTTCGGTTGCAAGGTCCTGATCGCTGAGAAGCGGTTGCCGGTTCTATTCGCGTTCCCGCTGGATCTTCATTCCGGCTGCGTAAAGATCACGCAGTCGCCAGGGAATCCGAATGGTGCGTGATCGATCCCGGCGGTAGTGGAGGATTTGGCCGGTGGCCCGCGAGAGCAGATAGCTGCTGGGGCGGAGGCCTCGTTGTTGATCAAACCGTTCAAGGCCACGGATCAATCCAACCCGGGACTCCTGCAGCAGGTCGTCGAACTCTTCGGGGCCGCATTGCTGTTGGCGACGGGCCGCGCAGTGGGCCAGGCCCAGGTGATTGAGAGCCTGCTGATGCGTCGTGCAATGCAGGGCGGCAGTCCACGCCGGGACTCCTGGTGCAGGTGACGTTGAGAAATCAAGGGATCAGTGCAACTGATCCAACGGTTCAACCCTCAGCCCCGAAGCGGTTGGCCCTTTGGTGCCGCAGATCGGCACTTTCGTGCCGGATCATGGGTGCAACGGTTTTGGATGGATGGACTGGCAACCAGAAGCACTGGCAGCACTCAAGAAAGATGTTCCGTTCTTCGTACGGCCTGCTGTTCGTAAACGGGTTGAGGCGATGGCGGATTCAGACGGACGTTCCGACATCGACCTGGATTTCTACAAATCCGCCAAGCAGGCCATGGCCCCGAGCTGATCCTCAGGAGGGGTCGAGATCGCAGCGCTGCAGTTCCGGCTGGGTCAAGCGGTCAACGATGCGTGCCATATCCAGGGCTGTGAGTTCACCGTTTTCATCCCACTTGAGCGTGGTTTTGCGCTGGGCAGGGGGGTGGCCGGCAGCGCGTTGTGCAGAGCGGTCAGGTCCCAAGTCCGATCACCAATGTCAGGAGAGCCACACATTAGTCGCCGCCGCGGGTCTCGTTTACATGTTGATAGGTGTTGATGTGTTAAGCGCAGCGAGTCCGGCCCACTTCTGCAGAGGCGCCCATTGGCCTAAGCGCTGGTCGAGCCAGCGGTGGCCATCGGCATTGAGGTGGATCCCATCGGGTTCCATCCAGGTCAACCAGTCGGGCTCCTCCTGCATCTCCTGATGCATGGACAGGAAGGGCACATCAGCCTCACGGCACTGTTCGGCCATCACGGCCTCCGTGGCCGCGATCTGGCTGTTGCTGTACCAGAGGCAGCCGGCAAAGGGCATCACGTGTTCATCCACCGCAGTGAGGCCCAGCACAAACACCTGCACCTCCTGGGTCATCTCATTGAGAAGTTGTCCCAGGCCAAATGAAAAGGCCTCCAAATCCAGTTGGGGTCTGCCGTCGGTCCGACCAACGCGGGCGGTGTCATTCAGCCCGACACTGAGCAAAAGTCCGCCCGGCTTTTGGCGACGAAGTTCGCCGCGGCAGCTCCATTCGCTGCGCCAGCGGGCGGCTACGCGTTCCAGGCCATCCCCGCGGATGCCCAGGGGGTACACCACTGGTGCGCTGGGTATGTTCATCCAGCGCAGGCGCAGTCGTTGGCACCAACCACCCTCTTCACGGTCACCCCAACCATGCACGCCACTGTCCCCGAGCACGATCAGCTGACGGGGGGCGTCGTTCGCACCGCTCATAAGGCCATGGCCCTGCTGTTCCAGCTCCCCTGAAGTCGTTCTCCCAGGCTCTCACCCAGCAGTGTGAGCACTGCGGAGATCACCACGATCCAGAGCACCAACCACCAATGAAACGAGCTGAGGGCCTCCATCAGCTGCCAGCCCAGACCAGCTCCCCCCACCATGCCGATGATCGCGGTGTCGCGAAGGATCACATCCAATCGGTAGGTCGCATAAGTGAGGTAAGCGCGACTCACATCCGCCACGGGGCCGTAAAGCCAGCTCACCCGGTTGGTGGCGCCGCAGGTCTTCAGGGTCTGGGCGGAACGCAATCCCCTGCTGCGGAGGTCGTCGATCAGCACCCGACCCATCACACCCCCGTGGTGCAACCCCAGGGCCAGCCCCGCCAGGCTCAAGCTTGGTTTGGCCAGCATCAGCAGCAGGAGTGCGGTGAGAGGGGCCGGGATGAGTCGCAACGCGCCCCACATCACTCCCTGCAAACGCAGGCTGGCCTGGCTAGGCCAAACCAGCAGCAACAGCGGTGGAAGGCCGGTGGCAACACAACCGGCGATCAGTGTGATCCACACCGTGGCACCAATTACCCCGGGCCAGGAGATCTCAAGGGCAGCATTGAATCCCTGGGATCCGTCGATGAGGTTGCCGACAACCATCGACCACTCAGCCACTGGCCAGGCCAGCTGCAGATCCAGCTGTGTTCCCCAGCCAAGGGCAACCCAGGGGCTCGCCATGGCCACGGGAAGAATCAGCATGCGTGAGCAGCTGCGCAGCGTTCGCAGCAGTCGGTCGAGCACCACCATGGCGATGGCCAGCATCCAAAGCCCACTCCACAGCTCCTGAAATTGGAGCGAGCGCAGGCTGAGGCTGAGGTCTGTCCCCAGTCCTCCTAGGCCGAAAACGCCCAGAATCAAGGCTGAACGAAGTGCGCAATCGAGGCGGTGGCCGATGTGGTCGCTGATCGGCTCTGCCAGCGGTGGTACCAGCCCGGTGAGCATCACGGCCCATGGCGTGGCACCAGCTCCCTTGAGTACGGGAATGGCCGGTGAAACGTGGCAATCCACCTGATCGGCGATCACCCGCGCCATCAGAACCGTGTAAGGAATCGCAATGGCGCAGATCGCAACCCAGCCATTCAGCCCGAACACCTGCAGCAGCAACAGCCCCCAGACCAGTTCATGCACAGCGCGCAGGGGCGCCAGCCAACGGCGCAAGATCACGGCAGGCCAACGCACGTCCGCCAGGATTTCCCAGAAGGTGCTTGAGCTCAGGAGTCCGAGACCCACGCCGAGAACACTGCTGATGCCCCAGGACATCACGGCGATCACCAGGGTGATCTGGAGCCCGTTGAGCAAGCTGCCCAGAACGATGGGATCGATGGAGGGCTGTACGGCCCCAGTCGCGAACTGTTGAAGAACTGAAAGTCCGCCGCCGTGACCATCGCGCAACAGCACCACAAGAATGCCGAGCAGGCTGAGGCCCGGCAGCAATGGGATCAGCGGCAGGGCTGGCTTCAGGCCGATGCGTAGAGCCATTCCAACTGATCCCGATGAATGGTGTCTGGAGCCGCATCGATCACCAGCGCACCACTACGGAGCCCCAGAACCCGATCGAAACGGTGTATCAGATCCGGCCGATGCAGGCTGATCAGACAGCCCGGCAAGAGAAGCAGGGTGTTGAGAACGTCTTCGGCGAGGCTGGGATCAAGGGCGGAGAGGGGTTCGTCCGCCAGCACGAGTTCAGGCCGCTGATGCAACAGACGGCCCAGAGCCACCCGTTGGCGCTGCCCTCCGGAGAGCTCACGCACGGGCTGTTCAAGCAGATCAGCCTCCAGTTTCACCTGGTGCATCAGCTCCAGGCAGGTGTTTGGGTCCAGCGGACCCAGCAGGTTTCGAATCGCCCAGAGCAGCCCATGGCGTCCCAGGGCACCGCTGTTGATGTTCTGAATCACACTCAGTTCCTCCACGAGGCGCAGGTCCTGCCAGAGCGTGCCGATTTGGCGCCGTTGCCGGCGGGACAACTGCTGATGGGGGCGACCACACCAGTGCACGGATCCTGCATCGGGGCTTAAGGCCCCGTTGCAGAGCTTCAGCAACGTGGTTTTGCCGGCGCCACTGGCACCGAGCAAAACCACACGCTGGTCCGCACGAAGGGTGATGGTGATCGGTTGGAGCCGTTGCCCCAGGCAGGCCTGGTGCAGCTCCAGCAGCGCCGTCAACGGATCTTTCCGAGTTGGCGACCCACCGTTTCGATCATCACGTAGTCCTCGTCCTTGGCGGGGATGAAGCGTTCGGCACCGAACAACTCAAGAATCGTGGCGCCGTTCTCTGTGTCTGCCGACTGGTCCAGCAACGCGCTCTGGAGCTTGTCGGTGAAACCTTCGCCAAAGCGCTCATCCAGACCGGGTCGTACAACCCAGTGGTAATCCACGTAGGGCGGTGTCCTCCAGATCACCGACACCTTGCCGGGATCCACGCGGCCGTCCGCCAAATTGCTGCGCCAGACCTGCTCGTTCAAGGCGCCCACCTCATAGGCACCGCTCTGCACCACAGCAACGGTGGCGTCGTGGCTTCCGCTGAAGCCAGGACCGCCCCCTGCCAGATCCTCAGGTTTCACACCGTTTTCCCCCATGAAGAACTGAGGCATCAAGCGGCCGGAGGTGGAGCTCTCCGAACCGAAGGTTAGTCGGCGTCCCTTCAGCTCAACCAGTTGGTCGGCACTGGTGAAGGGGCGCAAACCACTGGCGCCATTGGCGATGAACACACTGGTGAATTCTGCATCGATGTCCCGTTGCGCCAGCACCCGGGCTCCAGGCGTCTGCAGCCTGGCCTGCACACCGGTGAGTCCACCGAACCAAACCAGATCAAGGCTGCCGGTGCGGAAGGCACTTACTGCCGCCGCGTAATTGCTCACCGGCGCATACCGCACGGGAACATCCAGCTTTTCGCTGAGTTCCGCAGAGAGCGTGCCGTAGAGGCGATTGAGTTTCTCGGGGTTCTGGTCAGGGATGGCACCGATCTGGAGAACGGCCTGTTTGGCGTCGTTCTGGGTTGCGCCGCAACTGGAAACACTGGCCGTGAGAGCGAGCCCGGCAATCAAACCGGTGGCCACCACGGCCCTGCGTTCTCGTAC
The DNA here is from genome assembly GCF_900473975.1 of Synechococcus sp. N26. Classification (NCBI taxonomy): domain Bacteria; kingdom Bacillati; phylum Cyanobacteriota; class Cyanophyceae; order Synechococcales; family Synechococcaceae; genus Synechococcus; species Synechococcus sp. N26. The sequence goes on from NZ_UCNM01000010.1 coordinate 243,682, forward strand.
AGACATTCAGAAAAAGAGAGTGATGAGATCGGATCAGAAGGAACGAAGCAGCCGCTTCAGTCGCATCAGTCCATCGTTGATCGTCTCATCCGCCACGGCACAGGAGAGTCGAATGCAGCGGTCATCGCCGAAGGCCAGGCCCGGAACCACGGCCAGGCCTTCCTGTTCCAAGGCTTGCCGGCAGAACTCCATCGAATCGGGCACGCCGTCCGGCAGGCGGGGGAAGGCGTAGAAGGCCCCTTGAGGGGGCGTCAGGGTGATGCCCTCCAGAGCCTGCAGCCCTTCAGTGAGCAGAGTTCGGCGGCGGTTGTAGCTGATGGCCATCTCGCGCACGCAATCTCGAGGCGCTTCGATCGCCGCCAGTGCGCCCCGTTGAGCAAAGCTGCACACATTGCTGGTGCTCTGGCTCTGAAGGGCTGAAGCAGCCTTGATCACGGCAGCATCTCCAGCCAGATAACCGAGGCGCCAGCCGGTCATCGCCCAGCCTTTGGCAAAACCGTTCACGGTGAAGCAGCGCGAGCGGATCTCTTCGGCAATGGCCGCAAAGCTGCAGTGCTGCTGACCATCGGCCAGGAGATATTCATAGATCTCATCGCTCATCACCATCAGCTGGGGGTGACGGGCCACCAGCGCGGCCAGGGCCTCCAGTTCGGCCCGTGTCATCACCTGGCCGCTGGGGTTGCCAGGGGAATTGATCACCAGCAGTCGGCTGCGTGGGGTGATCTTCTGCTCCAGTAGAGCGAGGTCGAGACGGAAGCCTTCCTCCGCTTTGGTGGGGATGATCCTCGTGCTCGCCCCGGCCAAAGCAGCCATCTCGGGATAGCTCAGCCAGTAGGGCGCCGGCACCAGAACTTCGTCGCCGGGATTGAGCAGCACCTGGAACAGGTTGTAGATGGCTTGCTTGCCACCGTTGGTGACCAGAACCTGCTCGGGCTGGGTTGGAATAGCGTTTTCGACGCTCAGTTTGTGGGCCAGAGCCGCACGGAGATCGGGGTCCCCCGCGGCGGGGCCGTAACGGGTGAAGCCGGATCCCAGAGCATGCTGAGCCGCTTCAACGATGAATGCAGGCGTCGCAAAGTCCGGCTCACCGGCACTGAGGCTGCAGATGTCCTTGCCGCTGTCGCGCAGTGCTTTGGCCTTGGCGCTGATCTCCAGCGTCAGCGACGGTTTGAGGGCGACAGCCCGGTCGGAAAGTTCTGGCGGGCGCGGCATCGGTAACGCACCTCCCCGCGGTGCGTTTAAAACGTCATCATCCTGCCGCAGATGGTGTCGCAGACAACCTTGATTTCTCAGCGCCCATGAATGCGATACAGATCAGCTGGGTCTTGGCCGCAGAGGACAGCGCCAGACTGGCGACGTTCTACAGCGAGCTGTTTCAAGCCACGTTGAAGCCTGGGCTGGCGGAGCACCACTGCATCGTTCAATTCAGCGATGGCACCCAGCTGGAGATCTACAGGCCCTCACGCCGGCGTTCTTTTCCAGCCCGAGGGCGAGCGCTGGCGCCCTGCTTGCGGCTCTACCCATCGCAGCAACCCCTGCCTGAACTGCAACGGCTGCTCAGCAACGCCCTGCAGCGTGGCGGATCGCTCCTCGAGGAGGCGCGGCTTGAGCCCTTTGGTGCTGAGGCCTGGATCCACGATCCGGAGGGCAATCCCCTGTTGCTCCTGGCTCCCCTGGAATCTGTTGCTCCGACGTCATGACCCTCTCCAGCCTGGAGGCCTGCAGTTCTTGCACTGCCTGTGACCTGGCCAGCACGCGCCACACCGTCGTGATCAGCCGCGGCAACCCCAAGGCGGATCTGATGCTGATCGGTGAAGCACCCGGAGCTCAGGAAGATGCTCAGGGAGTTCCGTTTGTCGGGCGTTCAGGACGTGCCCTCGATCAACTGCTGCGGGATGTGGATCTGGATCCCGAGCATGACCTCTACATCTGCAACGCGATCAAATGCCGCCCGCCCAACAACCGACGGCCGAAAAAAGCTGAGTTGGCCGCCTGTCGGGCCTGGCTTGACCTTCAACTGGAGGCCGTTGACCCCAAGGTGATCGTGCTGACGGGAGCCACCGCTGTGGAGACCATCCTTGGCATCAAGGGGGGCATGACCCAGCTTCGTGGGCAGTGGCAGAGCTGGAATGGACGGGCGGTGATGCCGATTTTTCACCCCTCTTATCTGCTGCGCAATCCCTCCAAAGCAGCCGGCGCGCCCCTGGATCTGACACAACAGGACCTGGCCGCAGTCCAACAGCGCCTGTGCGAGCCTTGGGTTGCTTCTAACTGAGCTTCATGACTGCCCTGGATCGGCGTTACGACACCAAGATCCATCGACGTGTGACCCGCACCGTGATGGTTGGTGATGTGCCGATCGGCAGTGAGCATCCTGTGGTTGTTCAGTCGATGATCAACGAGGACACCCTCGATATAGATGGGTCCGTCGCAGGAATCCTTCGGCTTGTGGAAGCTGGCTGTGAAATCGTTCGGGTGACGACGCCTTCGATTGGCCATGCGAAGGCCATGGCCAAAATTCGTGCTGCACTTCGAGAGCAGGGCTGCATGGTTCCCCTGGTGGCGGATGTCCACCACAACGGCATCAAAATCGCCCTTGAAGTCGCCAAGCATGTCGACAAAGTTCGGATCAATCCCGGGCTATTTGTTTTCGACAAGCCCGATCCCGATCGGCAGGAGTTCAGCAAAGAAGAATTTGCCGCCATCGGCCAGCGCATCCGTGAAACGTTCGAGCCCTTGGTCACCCTGCTGCGGGATCAGAACAAGGCGCTGCGAATTGGTGTGAACCATGGCTCCCTGGCGGAGCGGATGCTGTTCACCTACGGCGACACCCCTGAGGGGATGGTCGAATCAGCGATGGAATTTGTGCGGATCTGTCACGAACTTGATTTCCACAACATCGTGATTTCGATGAAGGCCTCGCGGGCGCCGGTGATGCTTGCGGCCTATCGCCTGATGGCGGACACCATGGACAAGGAAGGCTTCAATTACCCTCTGCACCTGGGCGTGACCGAAGCCGGTGACGGTGATTACGGCCGGATCAAGAGCACCGCAGGCATTGCCACCCTGTTGGCCGATGGATTGGGAGACACCCTCCGGGTCTCATTGACGGAGGCTCCTGAAAAGGAAATCCCCGTCTGCTACTCGATTCTTCAATCCCTGGGTCTGCGCAAGACCATGGTCGAGTACGTCGCCTGCCCCAGCTGCGGTCGCACCCTGTTCAATCTCGAAGAGGTGCTGCATAAGGTCCGGGATGCCACCAAGCATCTCCAGGGTCTTGACGTTGCTGTGATGGGATGCATCGTCAATGGTCCCGGCGAGATGGCCGACGCTGATTACGGCTACGTGGGCAAAGGGCCTGGAACCATTGCTCTGTATCGCGGTCGTGATGAAATCCGCAAGGTGCCTGAAGCTGAGGGCGTTGAAGCTCTGATCCAGTTGATCAAAGAGGACGGTCGCTGGGTGGAGCCCGCCTGATCTCGTTAGTCTGCAGAATCAGTCCTGAACGGCCATGGTTCGGAGTCAGCGCCTGCGTTCTTTGGTTCGGTCGACCCCGTTGCTGTTGATGCTCGGGGTCGGTGGTGTGGTCACAGCCCTGGGCATCAGCTCGCCAGGTCTTTCTTTGCCATCGGCCTCCGGCGGATCGATTCACGACAGCCCTAAGGAGGTGATTGATCAGGTCTGGCAGATCGTTTATCGCGATTACCTGGATTCCACGGGTTCCTACGACGCAAGAACGTGGCGCCAGTTGCGGAGCAATCTGCTGCGCAAGTCCTACGGGGGCAGCGCCGAGTCCTATGAGGCGATCCGGGGCATGCTGGCCAGTCTTGATGACCCCTACACGCGTTTCCTTGATCCGAAGGAGTTCAAGGAGATGCAGATCGACACCTCCGGGGAGTTGATGGGCGTGGGGATCCAGCTCAGTCTCGACAAAGACACGAAAGAGCTGATTGTTGTCTCTCCGATTGAGGGCACCCCTGCATCCCGTGCGGGCGTTCAGCCCAAGGATGTGATCGTGTCCATCGATGGTGCCTCCACCAAAGGCATGACCACCGAGGACGCCGTTAAGTTGATCCGTGGTCCGGAAGGCACCGATGTGGTGCTGGGACTCAGGCGCCAGGGTCAGGTGCTGGATGTGCCCTTGAAACGAGCGCGCATTGAGATTCATGCCGTGAAGGCGATGCTCAACACGGCGCCCAATGGCCGCAAGGTGGGCTACATCCGTCTCAAGCAATTCAATGCCAACGCCACGCGTGAGATGCGTGCGGCCATCAAGGATCTGGAATCACAGGCTGCTGAGGGCTATGTGCTGGATCTACGCAGCAATCCCGGCGGCTTGCTTGAGGCCAGTGTGGACATCGCCCGCCAATGGCTCAACGAGGGCACCATCGTTAGCACCCGAACCCGCGCAGGAATCCGCGATGTGAGGCGCGCCACGGGTAGTGCAATCACCGATAAACCTCTGGTCGTGCTGATTGATCAGGGATCCGCCAGTGCCAGCGAAATCCTTTCAGGGGCACTTCAGGACAATTCCCGTGCCCAACTCGTTGGACAGAAGACCTTCGGCAAAGGGCTTGTCCAGTCCGTTCGCGGATTGGCCGATGGATCCGGTCTGACGGTCACCATCGCGAAGTATCTGACACCCAAGGGAACCGATATTCACAAGAACGGAATCCAACCGGACATCGAAGCGGCGATGTCGAAGCAGGAGATCAAGAACTTCTCGGTTGAAGACCTGGGTACCCAGAAGGACAGTCAGTACCGGACAGCTGAGGGGACCCTCATGAACCAATTAAAGAAAATTCAGGCTGGCACGACCTATCAACCCGGCCGAGCCAACCTCAGCTACGCGCTGCAGTAGCTCAGGAGATCGGCTGCATCAGACCGCCGCCGCCACCACCGTTGGAGTCGTCATCGTCTGAAGCGCCGGGCTGGAACAGGGCATACACACCAAGGGCGGTGGCACAGAAAACGCCGCTGATCAGTTCTAGAGAGACGCCACCAGCACCGATCTCGACGAATTCACCCATGTCCAACGGATTTCGCTGGAACCAATGTAACGAAGAATTGCGTGGTTGGTAACGTTTTTCTCAGAATTGGTTTCAGGCTTCAGACCTGAACCACCTCTGCATTCTTGGCACGCAGCTCCTCCTGCCGCTGTGCCTCCGTTTTGCCATCGGCATCGGGAATCTGGGCTGCCATCAGACGCAGCCATTCCATCAGCTGTTCCAGTTGCTTCTCCATGGGGAGAACACCAAGACCGCGGGCCATCACCTTGTGCTGGATGCCGCTGCCGGCCTGATACACCAAGCGGCCATGCAGATGCTGGGGCAATCCCTGGCGCAGCAAACGGAACGCCGGTTCCTCCATGGGAGTTTCGAGCACGATGTTGGGCTTTTCCGGTTTGATCCTGGAGAAGCCGCACCGCTTCGCCAGCAGTTTGAGCTCCATCAGCTGGAGTAGCGACACCACGGCAGCGGGCAGCGCTCCGTAGCGATCGGCCCAACCCGCAGCCAGCTCCACCAGGGCCTCGGCGGTGAGGCAGTCGGCGGCAGCCCGGTAGGCCGCGATCTTCTCATCCGGATCAGTGATCCAGTCCGCAGGCACGAAGGCCGTGACGGGGAGATCCACCTGGGTGTCTTCAACGCTGGGGATGTCTTGACCCTGAATTTCCGCCAGGGATTCCTGCAGCATTTCCATGTAGAGGTCAAAGCCGATGGTTTCCATCTGGCCGCTCTGCTGCACGCCGAGGAGATTTCCGACCCCACGGATCTCCATATCCCGCATGGCGAGCTGATACCCACTGCCCAGTTGGGCGAACTCCTGAATCGCGCGCAGCCGCTGACGGGCGGTGTCGCTCAGCGATGCGTTGCCCGGATAGAACAACCAGGCATGAGCCTGAATCCCACTGCGACCGACCCGTCCCCGCAATTGGTACAGCTGAGCCAGGCCAAAGCGGTGGGCGTCCTCAATCAGGATCGTGTTTACGCGAGGAATGTCCAGGCCGCTTTCCACAATCGTGGTGCAGAGCATCACGTCGGCTTCACCGGCGTTGAACGCCACCATGGCGTTCTCCAGTTCGCCCTCGGCCATCTGACCGTGAGCCACCAAAAGCTTCAGGCCTGGCAGCATTTCCCGTAGGCCTGCAGCCACCTCCTCGATTCCTTCCACCCGAGGAACCACATAAAACACCTGGCCCCCACGATCCAGTTCCTGGCGAATGGCGCTGCGCACCGCCTCCGGATCCAGAGAAGCCAGGTGCGTCTTGATCGGACGGCGCAGTGGCGGTGGTGTAGTGATCAGGCTCATCTCCCGCACCCCCGAAAGGCTCATGTAGAGCGTTCTGGGAATCGGCGTTGCCGACAGGGTCAATACGTCGACGTCCTTCCGCAGCACTTTGATCTTTTCCTTCTGGTTCACACCGAAGCGCTGTTCTTCATCCACCACCAACAGACCAAGCTCTTGGAACGACGCTCCTTTGCTGAGCAGCTGGTGGGTTCCCACCACGGCGTCGATGGTTCCCTGCTGCAGGCCATCGAGAATGGATTTGCGTTCCGACGCCGTCCGGAAACGGTTCAGCAGAGCCACCTTGATCGGATATGGCGCGAAGCGTTCCGAGAGCGTGCGCCAGTGCTGCTGAGCCAACACCGTGGTTGGGGCCAGCATCGCCACCTGTTTTCCAGCGGTGATGGCTTTGAAGATGGCGCGGATCGCAACTTCGGTCTTGCCGAAGCCAACGTCCCCGCACACCAGTCGGTCCATCGGCTCCTGCCGTTCCATGTCCCGTTTCACGTCGGCCGTGGCCTTCAGTTGATCCGGCGTCGGGTCATAGGGGAACGACTCCTCCATTTCCACCTGCCAGGGGCCGTCGGAGGGGAAGGCAAAGCCTGCGGCCTGTTGCCGTTCTGCGTACAGCTTCACCAGATCAAGGGCAACCTTGCGAACCGCCTTCTTGGCCCGTTCCTTGGCCTTGTTCCAGGCCGTGCCGCCCATACGGTTGAGCTGCGGGGGTGTTTCACTCGTGGCCCGATAACGCCCAAGGCTGCCGAGTTGATCGGCGGCAACCCGAAGGATTCCATCGGCGTACTGCACCACGAGGTAGTCGCGGATGTCGCCTGACATCGCGAGTTTTTCCATGGCTTTGAAGCGGCCGATGCCATGGTTCCGATGCACCACGAAATCGCCTGGGCGCATCTTGTTGGGATCCACCGTGCGACTGGCGGCCTTGCGGCGACGGCGCACGTAGCCACTGGAACTGAGGCTCTGCTGGCCAAAGAATTCACGGTCGGTGACCAGGGCAATCCGCCAAGCCGGCAGCTGCAAACCCTCAAGTTCGGCCGTGCCCCTCACCTTCAGGGCGACGGGGGTGTTCTGCTCAATTAGACGGGAAATGGCATTGCTGTCTCCCGTGTTCGGCACAAAACGACTGATGCAGTCGTGCTCCTCAAGCAGAGCAACCGCTCGGCTGGGTTGTGCAGACACCAACCAAACCGCCGTGCGCTCGGTTTGAAATCCCTTGATCAGTTCCCCGAGTTTTCCGAATTGGTTGGGGTAGGCCGCAACAGGGCGGCTGGCGAGGTCAAAGCTGTTGGGGTGCTGGTCGACTTCGAGCAGTTCTGCCATGTCAAAGCCATGGAAGACCTCCGTCAGGGCATAGGCGGCATCAATCTCACGGTGCAGAACCGCTGGCCAGAGCCGATCACGATCGCCCTCGTCCAGACCCGCCTCTGCAGCCATGTCGTGGTGATGTTCCTCCACATGGCTGAGCCACTGTTGTCCGTGGGCCAAGCCCTGGCGTCGCTCATCGATCACCACTGTTGTGGTGTGTGGCAGGTAGTCGAGAAGCGAGGCGGGTTGCTCCCAGGCGAGCCCCATCAGCCGGCGCATGCCTTCCGGGGTCCCGCCGTTTAAAAGCTGTTCTGTGCCCTCAGAACCGAGCAGTTGCTCCAGCCCATCGGGCATCGTCTCCCTGAGCTGGTCCGCAATCAGAGGCCCAAACCCTGTTGGTGTGAGTCGAAGCGCATCGACGGGATCCAGTGAGCGTTGGCTGGCGGGATCGAATTCCCGCAGCTTGTCGAGCTCCTCTCCGAAGAATTCGAGTCGAACAGGCAGCTCACTGCTCACCGGGAAAATGTCGACGATGTCGCCGCGACGGCTCCAGCTCCCCTCCTGCTCAATGGTGGTGACCCGTTCGTAGCCAAGTTGGGCCAGCGTCTCGCCCAGTGCATCCAGATCAACCTCATCCCCTTTGCGCAAGGTGCGCGTTTTCGTTTTCAGAACATCCGGCGGGGGGAGATGGGGCTGCAAACAACGTTCCGTGGCCACGATGGCCCAGGACGCCGCGTTGGCTTCCCCCAGCAGGTCACTCAGAACCTGAAGTTGCCCCCAGGTGATTTCACTTGTGGGATCGAAGGGTTCATAGGGAGAGCCTTCGCTGGTGGGGTAAAGGCTGGCCTGGCCCCATCCCATTAATTCCAAAAGCGCTGTCCAGCGTCCCGCTTCCTCAAGGGTTGGCACCACCACGAGCAGAGGTGCGCCCCGCCGCTGTGACAGCGCGCTGGCCACCAGAGCTCGGCTGCAACGACCCGCCCCGCGCATCAACAAACGTTCGGGGCGGCTTGAGCGCTCATCAAGCTCTCCGGTGAGTGCAGTTTCCTGCAACTTGGTCACCAGGGAACGGAGCGGCATGGAGCAGGCCTCGGCAATCCATGATCTTCGCAATAAGGTGCCAGCAGCTGCGTTAAACCGGTCGATGCCGCGCTACCGCTGCCCCTCCTGCTGTTGCGGCCCGGCCTTGGTGTTGCATCCACCCAAGGGGGTTGTTCCGCTCTGCTCCAGCTGCGCGACACCGTTGCAGCGTCAGCCCCTGGTCCGGCCCATTCCGCTGCTGGTGTTGCTGACTGTGGGCGGTGTGCTGGTTGCTTCCTCGGTCCCCATCCTGTTCACCCCCGAACCAGCTCCCAGCTCAAGGCGCGAAAAACTGGCCTAAGGCGGGGTTTTCGGTTCAATACGTCGGTATTGGTGCCTTCATGACCCTCGGCCGTTTTCTGATTTTCTTCGTGATCGGGCTTGTGCTCGCCCTCACCATTCCTCAGTTGACCTGGTTGCTTTGGCCCCTGGCAGCTTCAGCGCTTTTTGTTGTTGTTCAACTGATCCGCTCCTGAATTCCGGTGCGTTTAAAGCCGAACCGGCACTCAAGACAACCAGCAGGCATCCACAGAAAAGGTGAGCACGTCGTGGGCATCACGATGGTTTCCCGACGTAATGGCAACACAGGCCAGCTGACCATCGTCAAAACAAGTTTTCGACTTGAGCACAAATTTGGCGGCGTCACTGTGGGACCAGACCGCTAGACCCTGCTGTTGGGCTTCGTCGTTGTAGATGTCCCAGAGCTCTGAGAAACGTTCTGCCTCCGGACCCTGCAGAAATTCATTGAGGGCTTCATCAGCACCGACTTCACGGAAGCGATCCAGAAAAGACCGCATCAAGGGATCATCGATCACGTTGCTGGTGGCGATGGCACCAGTGATGCCTCGCACTGAGGTTCGAACAACCCGGTTGGGTTTGCTTCGGGCATCAATGATGACAACGGGGCATTGGAGATCCCAAGTGCTGCGATTTCTGAGTTCACGGCCCGCTTCGGACATGTCATCCCGAAGCTCATTGATCAGCTGCCGTACAACCAGGGTGGAGTCATCCATGCCTGAGCCTATCGCAAGTGCAGCTGATGAATTTGGCAGGTTAAAGATTCAAAACGTTGATATATCAGGTGACATTCAGGCCAAAAACGCTCGCTAGGTGCATCCGCCTCAGCTGGTTATCGATTCCTCGCGGTTTGGTCAATCGCCTTGGTCTAAAACGCGTTCACTGGATTGCAGGCTTCAAGTAATTTATCTGCACTGAAAAGCATGCTGTACAATTAACGCAGCGGAAGCGAAGTCCATCACAACGGCAATATCTTCAAAGTCATCAAGCCAGAAATCTGATTACTTGGCAAAAGCTGCGGAGTACTACTCACGAGCCAAGCAATTGATTGAAGTTGATCAAGATTGGCAGGCTTCGGGCTCCATGATCCTCAAAGCGCTTGCCGAGGAGAGGAAGTCTGAAAATACTGGCCTTCAGGTGATGAATGTGATCAAGTACCAAAAGCCCAAAACAAAGCTGGAGTTCAACTTCCGCAGTTGAGTTATCAGCTGAGCACCCCCTCACGAGAGAGCTCTGATCTCATTACTGCCAGATAGGGGCCATTCCCCCCTTCAGGAAAGAACCGGAGGGAACGACCGGGCTGCGCAGAGTGTGTAGACGATTCACCCTGCTGCAATCGGCATGGACGCCGTATCAGTCCTTGCCGCAAACCCGTTGTAGGCCACTAGCCCTGACCATTCCTGAGTGTTAGTGCTTATTTGGCCTGGCTGAGCGTCTGCTCCTCCAGCAGCAGCAGATTGAGTGACTGACTGGGTTTTGAACGAACCTCGACAATCTGCACGCAAAAAAGCACGCTTATTTAGTTAGGGATGCTTATGGCTGCCCTAGGTGCCCTAACTGATGCACGAAGGGGAAAGCGGCCCCTGCAGCTCTATGGAGGGGCCACTTCCACGGTTTAGCTCTCGATAAGCGAAGCCGCATCGCTTCAGGCGATGGGAGAGCGACTCCGCTGCCAGTGCTCGTTCATGAAAGTCACCGGCTCCACGGTGTTATCCGTGGTCAAGACTGAAAAAACGAGTCACTTACTACCGATCGGGCCTTCTGATCGGTAATTGAAGACATGATCCCGAAGCTGGCTTGTAGTTAGAGAGCGTTTACTCGCTGTCTCATCAAGCTGCGGGTCCTCTGTACATGAGCGATGTACTGCGTTGAACGGGACAACGGTCCCGACCAGTGGGCCAGAGAAATGTGCTTTCGCACTGAATTCAAGGCGTTCGTCCATGCCCGCACCAAATCGCTGGCAACCGGCAACACCTATCGAATTCTGTTCAGCAGCTCCTCCAAAACTGGAGAGGTGCTGAGAGTTTCAAAAGGCCATGCCCTCTTGGATGACGATGAACTCGTTGGATAGGGGTTCAGCTGCCATCGTTGCCGCATGAGAAAGCTCCTGCTCCTCGTGCCGCTGCTTTTAGTTGCTGGATGCTCCGGTGATCCAAAGCTCGCGTGCACGGTCGAGATCGACACCCGTCGTTGGTATGACGGGAAAATGGTTGAACTCGAAGTGAGTTCAGAGGCCAAGCCAGGGCAGCCTGGCTACGGGAAGCTTTACCTCAATGGGACGAACTCCATCCCCAGGGACGTTGAACTCCCTTATGTGATGGGCGGCAAAAGAGTGGCAGAACTCGCCGATGGAAGAGTTCTCTACCTGTCGTCTTGCTGGGAACGAGCACCAGAGCCTTGGACGGGGGAACCAATGCCCCTGGATTAAACGTCGATCACGTTTGATTCCGCTGCCATGCTTGGCGCATGAGAAAGCTCCTGCTCCTCCTGCCGCTTCTTCTGGGCTCCGCGTTCTCGCCAGCTGTTGCAAGCGTCTACGCAGACTTGGAGGCCAGAACCGTCACGGGCACAAAGGATGGGATGCCTTTGGTTGTGATTTCTGATGGCAATACATCGGTTATGACCAATAGCCCAAAGGCCAAGATTCCAGTTGGCACCGGTGGTCTCAGCGAAGGCGAATCAACCACTGTTCCGATGAATTCAGCGGGATTTGAGTACTACTCAAATTTATTTAATGAGCTGAATGTCTTTCATGGCGAAGAAGAAGACTTTGCTGAGCTTGGCGTTGATGAAGGTTGGAAATGCTCGAGCCGTTTTCCCAGCCAAGCGGCACAGTGTGTCACTTCTGTATCAACTAGACAGTGCAGCCAGATTCAGACTCAGTACATAAGGACTAAGGATTATCCAGTAGATGGCGAAAGAAGAGTTTCGCAATGGTTGCGATATCTCAGGCCAGGCCTTTCAAGCCCAGATCGCCTCTACTGCGAGGAATCAAACTTAGTCATTGGATGTAGAGCAGGACGTTGTTATGGATCCCCCTCATCAGGTGAATACGGCTTTTACCCAGGCAAGTGGAACACCATTTCTATTGATGGAAGGAAGTGGGGGTTCGAAGGTGGCCCTTCTCGCCAACAACAGCTTGAGATCTGGAAGGCAATCAAAGATGGAAGCCGCTTCGCTTACCAACTAGTGCACTGGCCATAAGAAAGTCTTGTAACCGGCTCGGAGACTCTTTCTCTTCCAAAAGGCCTTAAGGACAAGATTTACCGTATGTCTCTGGAAAAGCCTTAGACGTCGATCACCTGTGATCCGCCGTCCTCAAGCCTGTTCAGATGCGCTCGGATCGCCTGCAACTGCTTGCGTTGCTCGGCCTCCAGCACATTGGTGTTCACGATCTTGAACGCCTCTGCGATCGCTGCAATGCGGCTGTAGGGCTTGCGCGCACGCAAAACGGTTGGCCCTGCACGCAAATACGCACGCAAAACGCTCTGAAAAAGCTGCGAAAGGCCATAACTGCACGCAAACAACCTATTCCTAAAACCTGAGAAGCCTCTTCAGCACTGGCTTTTCGGCTAAGGAGGTCAGCTCGTCGATTTCATAGCTTGCTCTTCCAGCAGCATGTTGAACTGCAGCAGCTGTTCATCACTGAGTTGTTGACGACTGGTCGCCCCCAGTTGTTGTTGGAGAAAGGTCCTGGCTTGATCGGAGCTCCAGCCCAGCTGCTTCAACATTGCATCTCCTTGTTGAAGCAGATCACCACGACGGATGGGTGCTGGTGCGGTGGACGCGTCGTCGTTGGCTTGGATCAACTTCAACTGACGCAGATAGGCCACCAGATCGGCATAGCGGGTGAGCTTGTGGCGGCTGCCGAGCCCGAAGGCCCGGGTCAAATACTCCTGCTCCTGCTCTCGAGACCAACCAATGCGTCTGATTTCCATATCGATGGCGGTCAGCTCATCACTCCAGTCGTCGGGATCCGTTGGTGTTTCAGAGGTGGTGTTGTCAGCAGGGGTGACGGGGACCTGAAGGGTGGCAGGGGGGTGTGGAGCAGACGAGGGCTGGGTCTGATCAATTTTTCTCGGCCGCTCCACGGGCAACTGCTTCGGATTTGGCTCATCCACCTGGGGGGCTTCAGGGCGAGCTGAATTCAGGGGCTGTTGTGGCCCCTCAGTGGACCCCAGCCTGGAGTTCAGGCGTCGCAACGCTCTCTCCTCAGCCTCTTCAGCAGTGGCGGCTTCACCGAGGGCGCTGCCCTGCAGAGAACCGTCGAGCCAGGCCTCGACCCGCACGATGCATCTCAGGGTGTCGACGTGACACAGCTCGGCCCGGATCTGCATCGCAATGGAACAGCGCTTGCACTTTCTAGGCTGCCGCCATGGACATCACTTCGCTTCCCTCACTGTCGGATTTCTTCGAAGGTGCCGATCAATGGGGTGAGGTTTTGGCCCTGCTGCCTGTTCTGGTACTGCTCGAGCTGATCCTGTCGGCTGACAATGCCGTGGCCCTCGCGGCCATCGCCCGCAGCAGCCGCCAACCGGAGCGGGAAGGCCTTGCCCTCAACCTGGGCATTGGCATTGCACTGGTCTTGCGGATCGCCTTGATCGTTGTGGCCCAGTGGGTGTTGGAAAACGCCTGGGTGCAACTCCTCGCTGCGGCCTATCTGGTTTGGCTCGTGGTTGATCACTTCAACAACCGATCAGGCGATGATGCCGAGTCCAGCGAAGGACATGAATCCAACGGTCTATCTCGCCCGTTTCTGAACACGGTTTTGCTGCTGGCTTTCACAGATCTGGCCTTCTCCATCGATAGCGTCGCCGCAGCCGTGGCCATCAGTGATCAGATTGTGTTGATCAGCACAGGTGCCTTCATCGGCATCGTGGCACTGCGATTTACATCCGCCCTGTTTATCCGCTGGCTTGATCTGTATCCACGGCTTGAAACGGCTGGGTTTCTCGCCGTTGCTTTCGTGGCGCTGCGCTTGATTGTTCATGTTGTCGTGCCCAGCCTCAATCAACCTGATTGGCTCACCTTGTTGGTGGTGCTGTTGCTGTTTGCCTGGGGAATGTCGATCCGCAGCAAGGAACTTGATCAGGACGAAGGCCATGCTTGTTGAACTTCGCCATATCAGTGGAGACCGTTTGCTCCATCGCGTTGATCTTGAGGATCCGCCACAACCGGGGCGATGGCTTGTTGTGGAACAGCAATCCTTCCTAGTGATGCAACGTCGTCACCGTTACGCCCTTCGCAACGGTCGCTATGTGATGGCCTCAGTGGCCCTGTTGGTGAAACCCCAGACGCGTCCCGCCGATGCAACACCTTGGAGACATGGCTGGGTGATCGGTGATCCCAATTGCCGTTTCAATGCCCGTAGTCCTTTGCTCCGCTGTGCTGTGTGGCCGGAAGGCCCCTGCGAGAACTGCAGCCACCGTGAACTTCGCTGATTGATGAAACCGGGTTGGCTCACTGGGCGACTCTGTGCTGGCCATGGCGTCGCCTCCGGAACAAGCAACGATTCACCGTATCCGGATGGCACGATTCGAATGCAATTCCCCGTGTTCCAGTCCTTGGGGCTGGACCTTTCCGGCTGTTACTTCGGCACGCTGAATCTCGACTTTGCCCCCCTCGAGGTTTCACTTTCAAATCCAGATCACCTGTTTGAAAAGGTGCGATGGACCGACCTCCACCCCCCCGAAACGTTCTCGTTCTGGAGTGTTCAGATCAAGACGCCCCAAAGTGAGGTTGTGAACGGCTGGATTTATTACCCCCACCCCGAGACAAAGTTGCGCCATTGGCAACCGCCGACAACGTTGGAATTGCTTGCACCGCGATTATGCGGAGTGGAAACAGGCGGCACAATTCATCTCTGTGATCAAGGCCAACGGATCAAACTCATCGATACGGTTCGCTTGCGCGCAAGGTTGCTGGAATTTCTCAAATTCAGAGTTCTGGCCTCGCAGCAAACATTTTTTGAAGCTGACACCCTGTTGAAGCGCCAACAATGGCTCTCGGCGATGTTCCCGGAAGCTCTTCAGCTTTCCGAGCAGGATCTCGATCGGGTTTGGTCTCAAGCGCGGATGTTGTACACGGAATCCTGAATCAACCTTCGCCCAATCGATCTCCGGGAGTGGCGTTGAGTTGCTGCAACAGAACGGGGGCTGTGCTGCGTGCTTTCCCTTCCAGCTGTGCCTCCCGGATCAGAAGGGGGCAGCCTGAACTGCTCACCACAAGCCCCAGATCTTCAATCACTGCAAGGATCGTCCCTGGGGGATGCCCGCCGGTGGGCCATTGACCCACGAGGTTGCGTCCCTCAGGACTGAGTTGATCCTGCAGGCGCTCGATCAACGGCTCCGTGCGCAACACCTTCAGGCGTTTGCCCTGCCACTGGGTGAACGCTCCGGGATGAAGCCCCATCACCTTGCGATGAATGCTGAGAGCAGGGGCAGACCAATCCAATTGGAAATCCTGCTTCTCCAGCATGCGGGCATAGGTCGACCCCTCGGCCTGAACCCGCACGTTGAGCCTTGCCAATCTCTCGTCTTCTGGACCCGGTCCCGCTGCTTCAATCAGTGGCATCGCCTGAACCATCAGCTCTGCAGTGAGAGCACTGAGCCGTTCGGCCAAGGCGATGGAAGGTTCCAGCAGCTGGATCGGGGTGCGTTGCTCGAGCAGAACCGGACCAGTATCGAGCCCTTCTTCCATGGCCATGATCCCCACACCCGTTTCCTGATCCCCTTCGAGCAGGGCCCACTGGATGGGACCAGCACCGCGCCAACGCGGTAGAAGTGATCCGTGGCCGTTCCAGCAGCCCAGAGGAGGCTGCTCCAACACATCCTTGGGAAGGATCTGTCCGAAGGCAACAACCACAGAGGCATCAGCATCGAGTGCAGCGAGCTTGGCTTTGCAATCGTCATCCCGTCGGATCCGTTCAGGGGTGAACACAGGAAGACCGAGTTCTTCCGCCCTCGCCTTCACCGGTGATGGAACCAGCTGTTTGCCTCGACCCCGCCGACGATCCGGCTGCGTGACGACCCCAACGATGGTGTGGCCCGCATCATGCAGTGCATTAAGGGTTGGCACCGCATAGACCGGTGTCCCCCAGAACAGAATCTTCAACGTCAGGCTTCGCCGGTGATGGAGAGTCCATCCACCCAAACATGAGGGGAAACGCCGCGGTGGGTGATTTTAGAATCAGCTTCCAGATGAGCAATGCCGTTGAGAACAGAGCGGATGTCACCGGCAACCGTTGCTGCTTCCACGGAAACCCGTTCGCCGTTGTTCACCAACCATCCATCGAAGGGCAAGGAGAATGATCCCTGGGTGGCTTTCACACCGGCGTGAAGCGCTGACAGATCCTCAATCAGCACGAAGGGGCCTGACTCGGTGCGGTGGTTGAGGCTGTTACCGCTGCTCACCTGCGGGTTGGAACCAACCACGAACCAGTCTGGACCCACCGAAACCTTGGCTCCAAGTCCAGCGTGACCGGTGGGTTGAACACCGAAGGCTCGGGCCGTTGCTTCCGAGTGAAGGAAATTCCGCAGGGTTCCGCCTTCAATCAAGGAGAGACGTCGGGTTGGTGTTCCCTCGCCATCGAAGGCTGCCGCACTGATGTGTCCGGGGTGGAGGCCGTCATCGTGGAGGTTGAAGAAGGGAACCGCCACATCGGATCCAATCGAATCCCGCTGGCTCAAGCTCACCCCATCGAGCACCGAACGCGCATTGAACATGCTGCTGAAGGCACCAAGCAGTGAAAGAAAGGCCTCGGGGGTGAAGCAAACCCGGTAGCTCCCGGTTTCGATCGGTCGATAATCCAGATGGCTGACGGTGCGATCAACGGCCTCGCTGATGCAGCCTTGAACATCCAGTTCGCTGCTGCCAAGACCCAGACGAACAGCACCTCCACTGCGGGGCTTACGACCTGTTTCCTCAGCCCTTGCGTAGAGATACAGGCTGGCTTGGGTGCGCTCCATCTGGCGCAGTGCTCCCTCACTGTTGAGATAGAGGCTCTGGGACAGGGATTCCGCCAGTCCGTTGTAGGGGACGGTCTGGATCGCGGGGTGACGACCCAACAGATCGGCTTCCGCATCCCGAAGGGTGTCCAGCAGGGGGAGGATTCCTTGGCGTGGTTGAAGTGGTCGATCGAGCTCGGGGAGTGGAGCTGTGGCCAGGGGGGAGAACTCAGGGATGTCCTCGGGATTGCCAAAACGGCTGGCTGTATGGGCTCCCACAAGGGCTTGTTCCAAGCCGCTATCGGAGAGGTCGGTGGTGCTGGTGATGCCTACCAGGCCATCGCTGTTCCAAACCCGGACGGTGATGGAGCTCCGCTGCGATGCCTTGAGTTGTTTGGCTTCACCACGATCCACCTGAACGGAGCAATCGTCACTGCATGCGGCACCAAGATCCCAACGACGAATGCCTTCTCGCGAGGCGAGGGTCTGAAGGCGATCCCTGAGATCCGCGGCGTTAAGGCTGTTGTTGCTGCTCATCATCAACGGCCCCCCACCGTGATCGAATCAACTTTGATGTGGGGTTGGCCCACGGTGACGAACACACTTCCACTCACGGATCCGCAGAACCCGGCAGCCAGTTCCAGATCGTTGGCGCACATCGAAATGCGTGGCATCACCTCCTTGGCATCACCGATCAACGTCGCCCCTTTCACAGGTTTGGTGAGTTTCCCGTTCTCAATCAGATACCCCTCTTCAACGGAGAAATTGAACTGACCTGTCGGGCCGACGCTTCCCCCACCCATGGCCTTGCAGTACAAGCCTTGATCGACGGATTCAATCAACTGTTCAGGGGTGTGCGGACCGGCGTCGATGAAGGTGTTTCGCATCCGGCTCGCAGCTGCAAAGGCATGGCTCTGACGCCGGCCGCTTCCGGTGCGTTTGTGGCCCGTGCGCAGTTCACCGGCCCGGTCACTGATGAAGCGTTGGAGCACCCCGTTTTTGATCAGCACGGTGCGCTCAGGTTCCATTCCTTCGTCATCCATCGAGATGGAACCGAAGGATCCACCACTCAGCCCTTCATCGATGGCGGTGACTGCAGGGTGAGCGATCAGTTCACCAACCCGGTCTGCGAAGGGCGTGGTGCCCCGTTCAATCTGGGTTGTTTCGAGCAGGTGGCCGCAGGCCTCGTGGAAAATCACGCCACCGAACCGGTTGGCGAGAACAGCCGGCATCTGTCCGGCATCCACGTAGTCGGCCCGCAACATCGTCCCAGCGCTGTTGCACACTTCAGCTGCGCTGGCTTCGGCATCCCAGTCCCGAAGATCGTCTGGACGATCGGAACTGCCATAGCGGCGGCCAATGCTGGATCGGTGATCGCCGTCGGCGGCAAGAACGGAGAGACCGGTTGACTGATGCAGGCGGATGTCGCGGGCAAAAGTGCCATCGGAAGCAGCCACCAGCACTTCCTGCCAGTCGCGGGCGTAACTGCCACGGCGCACCTGCAGGTGCTGACCAAGACGATTGAGATGGTCTGTGCCTTTGAGCAGGCACTGGCTGGCCTGATCCAGGGATGGGCAGCGTTCCAGCCAGTCGGCTTTGTTCAAGCCGTGGTCGGTCAGCTTCTTCAACCCTTCAAAAGCTGAAGGGGACGTGAGCTGTTGCGCCTCGAGACCGAGCATGGCGAGGGCCTGATCGAGGGCGCGCTGGAGGCCAGCTTCGCTGAGATCATTGGTGCTGACGAAGCCATCACGGCCATCACGGAACACCCTGAGGCCAGCTCCACGGGCGAACGACGGATTCACACTGGTGATCCGATCCTGTTCGGCAAGCAAGCCGATGTGGTCGGTGCGCTCAAGAAACACCTCGACCAGGTCGGCTCCTGCTGAGCTACCACGGTGCAGCAAGGACTCCAAGAGTCCTTGCCACTGATTCGAAAAGGCGTTGGTCAAGAAATCTCCTCGATTGGGCCGGGGGAATCCCCTCAGCGCACAGCTGGCTGGAAACGATCGCTGTCGATCGCTGGCATCAGGAACAGCTTGGCCATTTCGGCACCATTTCCGATCCAGAAGGGCAGCTTGCGGAGCACTTTCAGAGGAGCGATGGCATCGCTGGCATCAGCCTTTTCCAATGCGGCGTTGTTGGCCACCAGCCGTTCGAGGCGTGTCCAGAACTTGTCGTTGTTCACATCAAGAACAACTGGGAAAACGCGAGCAGACGTTTCGTTGGTCTTCTCGATCACCATCTTGTCGTAGGTGCGAGCGTCCAATCCGAGAGCCTCGTAGAACTCCTTGCGGGCCACGTCGCGCACGTACATGGTGGCAAACACCGCCAGCAGGAAGAAGCGGCACCAGAGTTTGGCGATGGGGCCACGAACCGTGTCCGGTTGGGCCTTCATCAGGGCATCAAAGAAATCACCATGACGGTTTTCGTCCTGACACCAGTTCTCAAAGAAGTTGAAGATCGGGAAGATCTTGCTGTCGGGGTTCTTTTCGAGGTGGCGGTAAATGGCGATGTAACGCCAGTAGCCGATCTTTTCAGACAGGTAGGTGGCGTAGAAGATGAATTTCGGCTTGAAGAACGTGTAGTCCTTGTTCGCGGTCAGGAAGCCGAGATCCAGCTGCATGCCGAAATCACTCATCGACTTGTTGAGGAAGCCGGCGTGGCGAGCTTCATCCCGAGCCATGTGAGCAAAGCACTCGGCCAACAGAGGGTTCTTCGCCTTGATGCGGCGGCTCAGTTCCTTGTAGAGCAGGAATCCTGAAAATTCCGATGTGCAGCTCTGCTCAAGGAATTCGATAAACACCTTGCGGGTCTCAGGATCCAGCTTGTCCGCAGCACCCTCGAACTCCTCGTTACGAACGAAGTGGTGGCGGTTGTAATCCTTCCTGAACTCTTCACAGATGGCTTCAAGTTCAGCCTCATTGGGCTGAAGGTCCATTGCCGCCATCGCTTCGAAATCGGTGGTGTAAAAGCGAGGGGTCAGGATTGTGTCCTTGACAGGATCCTTGATGGCTACGGCGCTGCCTTCTGCCACGGCGGTGGGAGGGACCATCAGTTGCGGTTCACGATCCTGCCAATGTAGGCGTGTCAGCCCAACCCCCGAGGCCAATGCGGGCGGTTAGTTACCTCCCAGCCACTTTTGGCCGTTGAGCCGTTGTAAGAGACGGGAAACGAGAAGGGGCAAAGACATCCGCTTCTCATCGATCAGAAAGCTCTCCAGCAGCGTTGGCTCGCTGCCGGCATCAGCCAGGGCAATCACTTTGGCGCTGTTGATGTCGGCCTTGGAGAAGCAGACCCAGAAGCGGCGGCCCCCTGGAAGCTCACCAACCACCATTGGACATTCACCACCGACAACGGGACGCTGCCCATCCACGCGCTCGAGCCGATCAGCGGTGATGTCATGTTCGGCCAACTGTTTGGCGACGGCCGGCAAAAACAGTGTGTCGATGAATTCAGGGAAGGGCTTGTCCTCCGGCTTGGGCGGCTTCGCTTTCGGCGCCGCTTTGGCAGGGACCTCTTGACCTGAAGACTGCTTCTCGACTGGGGTTTCGCTCACCGATCCAGCATTGCTGGCGCAACTGTAAGCAGCTTGGTGCGCTGCTTACCAGTTCGCCTCCGGATCATCTCCCCAATCACTGAACTCCTGAGAAGGAGAGCCCACGGCTGAAGTGCCGGATGAAGCGTCTGACTGCGGGGGGACTGACGAAGGGCGTTGAATCACGCGGTAGGCCACAGACACCGTTGGAGCCGGTTCTCTCACATCTCGTTCGGGGCCTGGTTTTGTGCTGGATCTGGGTGTCGGTTCGTAGTCGGTGTAGCCCCTCTCCTCAAACTCCGGTTGAACAGAGGAACGCCTTTGGCGACTCAGAGGACGCTCCACTGGGGAGACCAAAACCGCTGCGACAGCGGCTCCGGCCGCACCACCAACGCCAGCCAGCGCTGTCCACGCCCCAATGGGGAGCGGAGGTGTTGTCCAAACCAGCAGACGGATCCGGGTCTTGTCTCCGACATTGGTGGCCGAAAGAACCAGCAACGCCAGCAGTGGCGCCAGGCAGGGAATCAGCAGCAACCGCTGAAACATGCTCATTCCAGGGGGCCCTGCCAGCGCTTCAGGGGTGCAAGGTCCTCCTCCAGGCCGTCGAACAGGCGCACCACCAGAAAGTCCACCATCTCCTCCAAGGAATCGGGCCGGGTATACCAGGCCGGAATGGGAGCGGCAATGGTGGCTCCAGCTTCAGCGAGGCCGGTGAGGTTGCGGAGGTGAATCAGGTTGAAAGGCATCTCCCGGGGAGCAATCACCAGGGGCCGACGCTCCTTGAGATGCACATCCGCACAACGTTCGATCAGATCTGCGGCGATACCGGCATGGATCCGCCCGACGGTTCCCATGCTGCAGGGAACGATGACCATCGCCCGGGTTCTGTAGCTGCCACTGGCAATGCAGGCAGCCTGATCATTCCAGCGATGACAGGTGAGCTCGCCACTCTCCACCGATAGCCTCTCTCGCCAGAACGCACGTTGTTTCAGGGGATCAACAGGGATCGTCAGGCCCTGTTCCGCACGAAACACCTCATGGGCACCATGGCTGAGCACAAGATGCACGGAGCGCCCGCGCTGCAGCAGCAGCTGTAGGGCACGCTCGGCCAGGGGTTGAGCGGATGCACCGGTGACAGCCAGAACGTAGGGATGCATCACTCAGCGCTCGCTGAGGGCAACGGGCAGCAACTCCGAGGATTCAGGCGCTGAGGATTCAGGTTCCGTGGAGCCCTTGGAACCCTGACTGATGACCTCAAGGTCGATCTGGTTGCGCAGAACATCCACATTGATCACGCGCACCTGTACGGCGTCGCCAAGTTGATAGGTCTGACGGTTCTTGCGCCCGACCAAGCGATTCTGGCGTGATCTGTATTCGTACCAGTCATCGTTGAGGGAGCTCACATGCACCAGCCCTTCAACGCGACTTTCACCAACTTCCACGAAAAAGCCATAGCTCTGCACACCACTGATGCGCCCTTCCACCTGTTCGCCGATCAGGGGTTGGGCTGAACGGGCCTGGATCATCGAAAGCAGATCCTTTTCCAGTTCCAACACCTGACGCCGTCGCGTGTTGAGCCGCTGCACGGTGCGCTCGTTCACCAATCCGTTCAACTTCTGGTCCTGGGATGCGGTGAACAGAGGCCACGTGAGATCAGCACCGGCACCCTTGAGGCCAAGCTTCAGACGCGTCTTGTGACGGACGGTTGGACGATCCTTGGCATCGGTCAGCAGCGCAACGATCACTTGTTGGTTCACCAGGTGGGCGTAGTGCTGGGTGGCACAGGTCCATGGGGTCAGTGAGCTGTTCCGGCTTGACGCAGCAACCTCGTCCCCATCGGAATCTGCTGCCGCAGGGGGGGGCTCTGTGGATGCCACAAGGGTGAGAGGTGGCAGGGCGTGACTGAGTTGTTGTTCCAGCACCCGGCGCTGACTGCTGTCTTTGAACACCTGAACTAGCTCTGAAGCTGATGGACAGCCGTCGTCATCCAGTTCAAGGGGAAGATCCAGGGCAATGGCTGTCTTTGCCACATCGGTGAGCACGCTGCCATCGGGTTCATCCGCTTCAACGGTGATGCCCGGCAGTTGGAGCTCGAGTCGTTGTGCGGTCCACGCACGGTCGGCGGCCCTCAACAGAGGCTGAAGGAACGCATGGGGGTCGACCGGGTTGAACGCATCAACCCAGCGATGCCGCAACCCGGAGGGATCTGCGCAGCAGAGGTCACCAAGGGCCTCCAGCTGTGGGGAGCAGAGATCGAGCTGCACAACCCCGTTGGCAAGCTCCTGCTCCAACAACAGCGTGCTGCAGAAGCGCAGGGTCTCCAGCTGACCGAGTTGGTCTTTGATCGGCTTGAGGGCGGTCGGGACGCTGCGTGCCTTGGGTTTGCGTTCCGCCAGGGCGACCAACTGATCGGTGCTCACCTCGGCGACGGGGCGCACCGTGCTGAGCATGAACTCCCAGTCGCTCACCTCACCGTTGGCAGAGACGTCGAGCCGAACGCTGATGGCATCAGCCTCGGACCCGGCCGAGAAGCTGGTGGCCTTGTGGAGGGCCGGAGTGAGAAGAGGTTGCCAGACTTCACCGAGACAAAGGGCTTCACCGCGGTCGCGCAGGCAGGCATCGAGGCTGTTGCCCAGACCGATCCGCTCGCCCACGCTGGGCGCATGGACCCAGAGGCGACAACCGCCTTCCCTGGCTTCAACGTGCACGGCAGGTAACCCCGGTGCATCGTCCTGACTCCATCCTTTGAGCAGCAGCGACGGTTGTGCGGTGAGATCGACCCGGCCTTTGGACGCAGGGGTTTTGCCAGAGCTCCTGGGTGCCGTTGGACGGTCCTGGAGACCAACCTTGGTCAGCAGCAGGTCCCGGTCGGCTGCTGGTCCGCCATTGAGCGGGAGAGATCGCACAATGTGGCCGGCCGCAGGATGCTGAGCCACGGGATAGCGATCGATGCACACCTCGACAACGCTGGAGACCTCATCACCGGCCAGATGCTTGGAATCCTCTGCTGGAAGCTCAATGCCGGCAAGCACTCTGTCGTCCAAGGGGGAGGCGAGCAGCTTGTCGCTCTGCTGCTCCACCTGAGCCAGGAGAGATTGCGTGGCCCGTTCCAGGATGCATTGCACACCTCCTTCAGGAGAGCGGCGGCGTCCGCCCTCCCGCGTCACCCGCACCAGCACACGATCGCCATTCCAGGCGTGGTTCAGCTGATGGTCACGGATGTAGATGTCCTCGCCGCCGTCATCGCGAATGGCGAAGCAGAAGCCTTTGCTGCTGCAACGCAGGCGAGCATCAATCAGATCACTCTCCTGGGGCCGTGTGAGACCACCCTCACTGGTCTTTTCGATCACACCGATTTTCATCAGTGATGAAACGGCAAGCTCAAGCGCCGCTTTATCTGTCTTGTTGCTGAGCTTGAGGATCTTGGCCAGTTGGTCGGGCTCAGAGGAGTGCTCCGTTGAGAGCTGATCCAGCAGATCGGCAACCGTAAATTTCATCGTGGCGTGCGCAGAAACCGACCATCAGAGCCGGGAGAGAGGGAAGGGGTGGTCGACGCTCTTCAGCAGGCCGTGCAGAGTCAGCCCTTCAAAGATCACTTTAGGACTCAGAAGTTTGATCCCCGTCCGAGTTGGCTTCACCATCACGGACGAGAGGAACCAGCAAGCGGCCACCGATCACGAGGAAACCAACGGAAGCCAGCAGTTGAAGCAGATCGCTGGGAATCACGGTTGCAACGGAACCACCAGCGAAGGCCCCCAGCAAACTGGCCAGAACCAACGCCGATGATGAGCCGAGAAACACAGCCAGGGGGCGATTGGACGTGCCACTGATGGCAACAGTGGCAAGTTGGGTCTTGTCACCGAGTTCGGCCAGGAACACGGTCAAGAACGTGGAGATCAGAAGGGGAAAATCCATCGTCAGCTCGCTGCATTGAGCCAAAGGGAGCTGGCGGCCTGAAGACCGAGCCAGATGCCGAGCGCCACCATCAGCACCCCAGCCATCAGTTCAAGACGCTCAGGCGGAAGGGTTTTGGCCAACCATTGACCGACGAGAACGCCCACAAGGCTGGATGAAATCAACGCCAGCGCGGCACCGATGAACACCAGAACAGGAGAGCCGGACTGGGCCGAGAGCAACAGCGTTGCCAACTGGGTTTTGTCGCCCAGTTCAGCCACAAACACTGTGGTGAAAGTGCTGAACAGCACGGCAGCAAAGCTGCGCGACTCAGGGCTTGTTTGCTCACTCGTCAACAGAACCTCCCGCGGTCTGAGCGCGCTTGAACCTACGCATCACGCCACTGCGGCCGCCATAGGTGCTGCGGATCTGTTGTTGGCAACAGGTGATGGCGAAGGCATCGAACTGATCATCGGGAATGTCAAAAAGACGGCCCAGACCACTGACACGACAGAAATCAGGACGCTCCTCATAAATCCTGCAGCGCTGACTGCCCGTGTCGTAGTGGATGCACCAGCCATCAGGGCCAACCATGGCCAGATAGGTGCGTTGTTGCTCTTCGTTCAAAGCCGCCAGAGCATCAGCCCGTTCCTCCGGAGCGAGTCGGCAACAGGCTCCACAGTGTTTGATGCAGGACCATTGCGGCGTCTCTCGGCTCATGATTGAAGCTGTGACAAGCCATCACAGAGATCAGAGCCAATCCGTCGCACTTGGGACAGAGCCCCGTAGCCTGGGAGGCGTAACGATTTTGGACAGCGCTGCATCGCCATGGGCTTTGACATTCACCTGATCGCCAACTTTGCCGCCCTGGCGATGATCACCATTGCCGGTCCCGCTGTCATCTTCATCCTCTTCTACCGCCGCGGCGCACTCTGATCGCCTCGTTTTAAGGACGTAGCCCCAACCCAAGGCAGGCTTCCTCGATCAACTGAATCACCCGCTGATCCCTCGCCAGATCGTTGTCGCTGGTGAGGGATTGTTCTTGTTGAATGCTCGCCTGAAGCGTCTCACCCTCGCCATTGGTGAGCTTCAGACCTGAACTTTCCGTCAACTGGGCGGTGTACTGCCGTGTGCCGCGGTCGATCAACACCAACGCCGTATGGGCACGGATGGCCTTGAGCTCCAGCTGCAGACGCTGTTCACCCTGCCAACGGTTGATCGAAATGCTGTAAGCCACGTCACAGCATGCGGGAACAGGCGCCGCTGGATCCCATCGCCAGGCGATGGCGCGACGCTCACTTTCACCCTGGCGCAGCGTCAGGGCCAGGTGTCCTCCTTTGAGGTCGCGCCGATCCTCAACGCTCACACCCCGTGACCAGAACAGCGGTTTGGGATGACCGATGCCGAAGGGGGCCAGGGATTGCAGGTGGCGCCACAGATCCCAGTTCACATCCTGCAACTGCAGCAGAGCGTCAGGTTGCACGTGACGCCCCTGGGCCTGGGTCATCAACCAGCCATCGGCTTCGGCGCAGAGGCGCTCATGCAGGGCATGCACGTATTCCGCTTTAACGGTGAATCCCCCGGCAGCGGGATGGCCTCCAAAGCGGGTCAGTAGATCACTGCAATTGGAGAGGGCACGATCCACCGCGAAGCCGATGGGTCCCCGTACCGAAGCCCGCAGACTTCCATCTCCATCACCGGCCAGAAGAGCTGTGGGGCGGTGATAGCGCTCCATCAGCCGCGCAGCAACAATGCCAATCACCCCGTGGTGCCAGTGGCTTTGCGCCAACAGCAGGAATGAGGGGAGAGTGTCACTGGACTCCGCTTCCACCAGCGCCACGGCCTCCGCTTCAATCGCGTCGCAGAGATCCCGTCGCTGGCGGTTGTAATCATCACAACGGCGTGCGAGGGCCATGGCTGAATCGGGATCTTCAGCCGTGAGCAGATCCACCACAAGCCTCGGTTCCCCAAGGCGGCCCACTGCATTGATGCGCGGTGCAAGCTGAAACCCGATGTCTTCTGCCGTCAGCGGACGTTCCCCGAGACCCGCCAGGCGCTGAAGCGCTTGCACGCCCTTGCACTCGGAGCGATGCAGATGGTTCAGCCCCTCCAGCAACCAACTGCGGTTGGCCCCCACCAGAGGAGCCATATCGGCCACCGTGCCGATGCAAAACAGATCCCGGGCCACGCGGATGGCTTCTGGTTTGTTCAGAACATCGGCAACGGCATGGGCCAGCACATAGGCCAGCCCCACACCGGCGAGTCCGCGGTAAGGCGAGCCCTCCGGGGTGGTGGCCGGATGAATGAGCGCAGTCATGGGCGGCCGTTGCGCCGGGATCGTGTGGTGATCGGTCACGATCACCTGCATCGACAAACTTGCGGCCAGTTCGAGGGCTTCCCTCGCGGCAACACCGTTATCAACGGTGACCAGAAATCGCACGCCATCGTCGTAGAGCCGCTGCACCATGGCGGGATTGAGGCCATATCCCTCCTCCATCCGCGAGGGGATAGCGGGTTCCGGCTCAGCACCCAACGGGGCCAACGCCCGCAGTAACAACGCAGTGCTGGTCATCCCATCGGCGTCGTAATCACCACAGATGGCGACGCGTTCATGGGAACGGCAGGCCTTTACCAAGCGCGTACAGGCCTGCTCGAGATCGGGGAAATGATCACGTGTGGGCGGTAGATCACCAGGGGAGAGAAAGCTCTCGGCCTCGGATGTGGAGCTGAATCCCCTGCGCCGCAACACACAGCGCAGCGACAGCGGCAAATCAAGCCCTTGCAATGGCGATGGTTCCACCACGGCTGGAAGGGACCAGGACCAATGCAGCGGAACAGCCGGCAAGGGAACGCAACAGGCGGTGATGTCCCAGCATTGTGCCGTTGCTGCTCCTCAAGGTGAACAGGCTTTCAGCGGTCTTCTGGGATGTGGATGGCACCTTGGCCGACACGGAAATGGACGGTCATCGACCGGCCTTCAACCTGGCCTTCCAGGAACTGGATCTTCCCTTTGTTTGGGATGAAGCGCTCTATAACAGGCTGCTGGCGATTCCTGGCGGGCTGCGCAGGGTGAAACTCCACGCTGAAACATGTGGGGTGCATCTCAGCCAGAATCAACTGGACCAGGTGCGTGATCGCAAACGCGTCCATTACCTGGAACGGGTCCGCCAAGGGCATGTGAATCTCCGTCCCGGAGTGAAGAGGCTTTTGCAGGAGTTGAACAGGGCCGGCGTGCAGCAGTGGATCGTCACCTCCAGCGGATCGGCCTCGGTGATGGCTCTGCTGGAACAGATCCAGAAGCAAATCCCCAGCTTCGATGGGGTGGTGACATCGGATGACGTTGCTTCAGGAAAGCCAGCACCGGACGGCTACCGACTCGCTCTCGAACGCAGTGGGGCCAACAGTGTTGCCAGCCTTGCCATCGAAGATTCTGCGGCAGGTCTTTCGGCGGCAAGAGCCGCAGGTCTGCGTTGTCTGCTGACCCCTTCCCTCTGGGATGCCGATGCTCTGCGTGAGTCCGGGGACGAGGCTGCTGCGGTGTTGAATCACCTGGGGGACCCTGGACAGCCAGCAACCGTGCTTTCCGGTGCCTCTTGCCAGGAGGGGGCAGTAACGCTGAAGTATCTGGAGTCCCTGCTGTCGGTGCCGGATCGATGAGCTCAATCCAGCGCACACGTCTGGCGGGGCTTCAGAACGCGTGGGGCGCTGGGATCCGGCGGTCCTGGTCTGGCCCCTGGTGGCGTCGCAGCGCTTCGTTGCTGCTGCTGCTGTTCGGATTTTTCATCGGCAGCAACCTTCCCGTCTACATCCTGGATGCTGTTGAACTCAGGACGTACACAGCGTTCTATGCCCTCATCGCCTGTGAATTGATGGTTCTTGGGCGCCGTCGTCTTCCCTGGCTGGACAACCTCCGGCTTGGATTCGTTTACGCCGTTGTTCTGGAGGCGTTCAAAGTTGGATCCTGAGGGCCAACGAGTCATCCCCAGCAAGGATCAGCAGCGGTTGCTGCAGCATCTCGAGTTGGGCGACCTTCAGAGTTGGTCTGCAATGCAGCGCAACTCTGGGTGGCATCGGGTCGCCATCGATCACTGGCATCCTCAGGCGACACCGGATTGGCTCTGGTCTGTTGGTCTGCCGCTTCTGAACCTGGGCCAGCAGTGGCAGGGACAACGCCGACTGCTCGGATTCAGTGCTTTGCCAGGTTGCGGGAAAACCACCCTGGGGCAGTGGATTGAAGCTGCCGCACGGCCACTTCACCTCTCGATCCAGGTGGTTTCGCTCGATGACTTTTATTTCGAGGCCGAACGGCTTGATGCGGCGATGAAGGGCAACCCCTGGGGTGTGCCTCGTGCGCTTCCTGGCAGCCATGACCTGGAGCTCCTGCAGGAGTGTCTTCAGACATGGCGACAGGGTGAGAACGTTCTGATGCCCTGCTTCGACAAAGCCAAACGCCATGGCCGAGGAGATCGAAGCGGTTGGCGCCGTTGCGATGCAGACTTGCTGATTTTTGAGGGTTGGTTTGTGGGCTGCAGCCCAAATGGCGACGCAACTGCGGATGAGCCCCATCTCGAGAGCCCCCTAACGGCGCAGGAGTTGGAGTGGCGCCTGAAGCTGCAACCCGTGCTCGCCCACTACGAACCCACCTGGAGGTGTTTCGATCAACTCTGGCAACTGCGAGCAACCGACTTCAACGCGCCTTGGCGATGGAAGCGCCAACAGGAAGCCACCCTTGAAGCGGAACGCGGTGCGTCGCTGTCGAATGCCGCCTTGGATCGTTTTATCCGCATGATTCTCTGCTCGCTGCCATCGAGCAGTTTTCACACCATGAGAGCGGATGTTGTTGTGGAGGTGGATCCGGATCGAACTCTGCGGCGGATCCACCTCCCGAGTTCGACTCAGGATTCGCCGTCTTCGGACTCACTCACCGGATAAACAAAACCCTGGGCGCGGCCACTCAGCACGGACTTGCCGATG
Organism: Synechococcus sp. N26; assembly: GCF_900473975.1. Lineage (NCBI taxonomy): Bacteria > Bacillati > Cyanobacteriota > Cyanophyceae > Synechococcales > Synechococcaceae > Synechococcus > Synechococcus sp. N26. The sequence goes on from NZ_UCNM01000010.1 coordinate 273,016, forward strand.
GACATGGCGCGCTGGGCGGCAACGGCTGCCTTGGCCTTCCAGGTGGCGCTGCGCTGGTTGCGCTTGGCCTTGGATGTTTTCTTCTTCGGGACGGCCATTGCGCCTGGTGAATTTCCAAACCGAGATTGTCTCGTTTGAAACCCCCTTGCGTCAAATCGCTAGGCTCCGTGCAGCGCAATGAAGACGTGGCACCAGGTTCGGACGACTCCAGTGGTTCCGCGGCCCCTCAGAAGGCTCAACCTTCTTCGATTCAGGGTTTTTGGACGAAGCAGGACACGGTGAGTTACTCCACCCTGCTGAGAGATATCGATGCGAAAGAGATCAAACAGTTGGATCTTGTGCCCGGTCGTCGGGAGGTAAGAGTCCAATACAACGATGGCCGACGGGTCACCGTTCCTGTTTTCGCCAACGACAACCAAATTCTTCGGGCCGCTGAAAGCTCCGCCACGCCCCTGACGGTTGTTGACATCCGCCGCGAACAAGCAGGACGCGAACTGGCGGGAACCCTGATGTTGGTTCTGCTGGTGGTGGTCGGCTTGTCGTTTCTGTTGAAGCGTTCAGCTCAAATGGCGAATAGAGCTCTTGGGTTTGGGCGTAGTCAACCTCGGTTGAAACCCCAGGAAGACCTTCAGCTTCGTTTTGAGGATGTTGCCGGCATCAACGATGCGCGGCTGGAACTTGAGGAGGTGGTCACCTTTCTCAAGCAGCCCGAGGCCTTCATCCGCCTGGGCGCCAAGATTCCGCGGGGAGTGCTGCTGGTCGGCCCCCCTGGAACCGGGAAAACACTTCTTGCCAAGGCGATTGCAGGCGAGGCGGGCGTGCCGTTCTTCTCCATCGCGGCCTCTGAGTTTGTTGAGCTGTTCGTGGGTGTTGGTGCGAGCAGGGTTCGCGATCTGTTCCGCCAAGCCAAGGAAAAGTCCCCCTGCATCGTTTTCATTGACGAAATCGACGCTGTGGGTCGCCAGCGGGGTGCTGGTATCGGTGGCGGCAACGATGAACGGGAGCAGACCCTCAACCAACTCCTGACGGAGATGGACGGCTTTGAGGAGAACTCCGGTGTGATTCTGCTGGCGGCCACAAACCGTGCCGACGTGCTCGACACCGCACTTTTGCGTCCAGGACGCTTCGACCGGCGCATTGATGTGGGCCTTCCCGATCGCCGAGGTCGCGAGGCAATTCTTGCCGTTCATGCGAGAACTCGCCCCCTCGACGACGCGGTCTCGCTATCGGATTGGGCGAGCCGCACGCCGGGTTTTTCCGGGGCTGACCTCGCCAATCTTCTCAACGAAGCGGCCATCCTCACGGCCCGCCAGAACATGCTCCGTATCGGTCAGTTCCAGCTGGAGGGGGCCTTGGAGCGGATCACCATGGGGCTGAGCAATAGTCCCTTGCAGGACAGCGCCAAAAAACGGCTAATCGCCTATCACGAGGTGGGTCATGCCCTGGTGGCCAGTCTTCTTCCAGCGGCCAACGCGGTGGACAAGGTCACGATTCTTCCCCGGGGAGGGGCCGGTGGTTACACCCGCTTCATGCCTGACGAGGAGGTGCTTGATTCCGGGTTGATCACCCGCTCCTCCTGCCTCGCTGATCTGGTGGTGGCCCTGGGGGGACGAGCAGCTGAGCAAGTGGTTTTCGGGTCGCTCGAGATCACCCAGGGAGCCAGTGGAGATCTCCAGATGGTGGCGCAACTCGCACGGGAGATGGTGACGCGCTTTGGCTTTTCCAGCCTCGGACCGATGGCCCTCGAGGGTCCGGGTACGGAGGTTTTTCTGGGGCGCGATTGGTTCAACCAACGGCCGGGATACGCCGAATCCACTGGACAGGCCATCGACGCTCAAATCCGCCAGCTCGCCAAGAGTGCTCTGGCGCAGGCCATCGCCCTGCTGGAGCCCCGCCGTGAGTTGATGGATCAACTGGTGGACGTTTTGATTGCCGAGGAAACGATCAACGGTGATCGATTCAGAGACATCGCTGGCCTCCCATGAGACGCCTCCTCCTTCTGCTACCGCTGGTTGTTGTTGCAGCCCGGATGCAGATCGAGTGGCTCTGGTTCGATCAGTTCGCCTGGAGCGACGTTCTCCTCAAGCGCTGGCTTTTGCAGCTTCTCTTCGCCTGTGTGGCGATGCTGCCGCTGCTGGCAGCCCAGGCCTGGTCAAGGCAATTCAGGCAACACAGCTCGAGTTCATCCAAGGCGATGAGCCTGACCAGATGGGCCTTTGGATTCACGCTGTTGATCAGTGGTGGTGCTGTGCTGATCAGTGCCTTGCTCACGCTGGATCTGTTGGCGTTGGCCATCCACGATCCGTTTCAGCTTGGGGAATGGCAGCCAGTGCCGGGGCTCCAGCACCGCATCAGCTCAGCTGCAGGACTTGTTCAGGCAGGGGCGATAGGGCTTGCGATGGCCTGGCCGCGGTTGAGGCTGTGGCTTGCACGGATCACGGCGGGTTCGCTGGTGGCTGTCGTCAGCCGTGCGTGGGGCATCTGGTCGCTGGCGCTATGGATTCCCGATGAATCCACAAGAGACCCCTTGCTGGGAGCGGATCTGAGCTTCGGCTTGGGGCGTTTTGCCGGATTGCATCTGGCCCTGGACCTGCTGCTCTTGGCTACCGCGTTCACCCTCGCCTTTGAGCTCTGGCGGGTGCTGGCGAGCTCAAAATCGATTTCTGACTGGGCCAGTCCAGCCTTCTCTGCGCGACAGATCCAACTGTTCAGGTTGCTTTCGGCGGTTCTGCTGTTCGGAGCGGCGGGGCAGGTGTGGTTATCGAGGCATCAGCTGCTGTGGACCCAACACGGCCTTGTGGCAGGGGCGGGCTGGCTCCAGGCCCACATGACCCTTCCGTTGCGCGGCTTCGCAACACTGCTGCTGGTGCTGATCGCATGTGCACTGCTTGTCCCGTGCCGGCGACGCCTCCGTCAGGGCCTTGCACTGGTGTTGGTGTCTCTTGTGGTGTTGGAAACGGTGGCAACTCCGTTAACGCGCTGGCTGGTGGTGCGGCCAAGGGAATTTGCACTGCAAGAGCGCTATCTGAACAACGCCATTGAGGCCACGCAATGGGGCTTCCAGTTGGATCAGATCAAGAGTCAAGTCGTCGACCCGACAAGGTTCAGCGCCGCTGATCGCGAGCAAGGTGTTAGCACGCTCGAAAATGTGCGTCTCTGGGACAGCAGCCCTCTGCTGGAAGCCAACCGGCAACTGCAGCAACTGAGGGTGTATTACCGCTTTTCCAATGCAGCTGTTGATCGCTACCCGCTGAATGAAAACAGCGATTCATCGCAGCAAGTGATCCTCTCGGCCCGCGAATTGGATCAATCCGCGTTACCGCGTCAATCCAAAACCTGGCAGAACCGTCACTTCATCTTCACCCACGGCTATGGATTCACCGTTAGTCCGGTGAATGACAGAAGCAGTGATGGCCTTCCCTCGTATTTCATTAAAGGTCTTGGCCCAGAAACAGTCATTGCGGGAAATCCTGGACTGGGTATTGAACGATCGGAGGTGCAGAAGGCTATCCCCGTTGGTGATGCAGCGATCTATTACGGGATGCTTCCGTCGCCCTATGCAATCGCTCCAACGCAGATTGAAGAATTCGACTACCCAGAAGGCGACATCAATGTGATGACGCACTATCAGGGTTCTGGCGGAGTACCGATTGGATCCTGGCTTCAACGATTCGCAGCGGCTGTTTATCTACGTGACCCTCGACTGCTGATCACCACAACGATCAATGCTGATTCCAAACTTTTGATCCGGCGTGATGTGCGCAGTCGGGTTAAGGCCATCGCTCCCTTCATTGATTTTCGTGGTGAGCCCTACCTGATCTCCATTCCAAACCCTGAGCAAGACAGCTCAAACACCACCAAGGCAACTTCAGGACAACGGAGCCAGCATCAGTATTGGGTTGTCGAGGGTTACACCCACAGTTCAACCCTGCCCTACAGCGCTGCGGTATCAGCAGATGATCCCGATCGCTATTTAAGAAACTCAGTGAAGGCCATCGTTGATGCCTACAACGGCAGCATTCGGTTTTTCATCTCGGAGCCTGAGGATCCAATCGTGATGGCCTGGGCTCAGGCTTTTCCAGGCTTGATGGAGCCGATGGAGGCAATGCCAAAGCCTTTTCTTGATCACCGCAGAGTTCCTGAGGACTTCTTCAATGCCCAGGTCAACCAATTGAAGCGGTACCACGTTTCGAATCCCAGAATTTTCTACAACGGTGATGATGTTTGGCAGGTGCCAAGCGAGATCTACGGCGGCCGAAAAGTTGATGTAGCTCCTTATCACATCACGGCTCAGCTTCAAAGCAACGACAACTCTGAATTTCTGCTGCTCCAACCCCTGACCCCTTTATCAAGGCCGAATCTCACGGCGTGGTTGGTGGCTCGGAACGATGGCGATCACTACGGTGAACTGAAACTGATCGACTTTCCCAAAGACAAATACATTCCGGGGCCGGAACAGGTTCAGGCTCTGATCCATCAGGATCCAGATGTGAGCGAGCAGTTTGGTCTATGGGATCAGGAGGATCTGGAACTCCTGCAGGGAAATCTTCTTGTGCTTCCCGTGGGCTCCGGACTTCTCTATGTGGAACCGGTGTATCTGCGCACCAAGAAGGTGGGGCTGCCTTCTCTGGCCAGGATTGTTGTGAGTGACGGCCGATTGGTTGCCATGGACCGCGACCTCAATCTTGCTTTGGATCAACTCATGAAAAAAGCCCCACCCGTTTGACGGGCAGGGCAAAACGAAATGACGGATCGGATTGATCGAACGATCAGCCGATGGCGGAGAAGTACTCCTTGGAACCCTTGGGGTCAGGCTTCATGGTCTTTTCGCCAGGAGTCCAGTTGGCAGGGCAAACCTCGTCGGGGTTGGACTGCACGTACTGGAAGGCCTGCAGAACGCGCAGGGTTTCATCAACGTTCCGTCCCACAGGCAGGTTGTTGATGGTGGCGTGCATGATCACACCGTCAGGGTCGATGATGAACAGACCACGCAGGGCAACACCCTCAGCCTCGTCGAGAACGTTGTAGGCCGTGGAGATTTCCTTCTTCAGGTCGGCAACGAGGGGATAGTTAATATCGCCCAGGCCACCCTGATTGCGAGGGGTCTGGATCCAGGCCAGGTGGCTGAACTGGCTGTCCACGGAAACGCCGAGAACCTCGGTGTTCTTGCTGGAGAAATCGGCGTAGCGGTCGCTGAAGGCCGTGATCTCAGTAGGACAAACGAAGGTGAAATCCAGCGGATAGAAGAACAGCACCACGTACTTGCCCCGGTACTGGGACAGGGTGACTTCCTTGAACTCCTGGTCCACCACAGCGGTGGCTGTGAAATCAGGGGCCTGCTGGCCCACACGCAAGCAACCGGTGTCGGTCATGTTCGGGAGGTGAATGAGTGAGCTGAAGGCCGCAAACGACTTAACACGTAGTCGATTCGACTTCCAGTTTCAGGATTGAACCTATCACGACACTAGCCATCCGTCGCCATAAACTCAGTTGATGACTGACCAACTCACGAGCTGGGATCCTGCGCTCCTGCGCAAGTTCAGTTCCACCGGACATTTCCGTCTGTTGAACCAGCTTAAGGGCGATCTGCGCAAGAAACCCCTGGATCGAGACCAGCGCACTGGTCAGCTGAAGACTCTGGGCGGGAATCGCGGCGCAACCCGACGTTCAACGGCAACGCGGAGCATCGAGCCGGCCCCAACTCCAGCTCCAACACCTGTTGTTGAGACGGCAGCCCCACTCACCAAGGACGATCAACCGAAATCCTTCCGCGATCGCCTCAATGCCATCGACATGCGCTGAGGCTGAACCCCTGAGATGTATGATGAGCACTGGCCTGAAGGGCCTTCGTCAGAGTAGCTCAGCTGGTTAGAGCACAGGATTCATAACCCTGAGGTCGGGAGTTCAAGTCTCCCCTCTGACATTCATTGATTCGCTGTTGATCAGCTCGTTCGAACCCTTGTTGGGTTCGAGCATGCCTGATTCAGGCCTTGCGTGCCGGTAGTTTGACCAGGGGATTGAGGGCAGCGCCACCGGCCCGACGGATTTCAAAGTGAAGGTGAGGACCGGTGCTACGTCCGGTGCTTCCCATCAGTGAAATGCGAGACCCACGGGGAACAATCTGCCCTTTTTTGACCAAAAGACGGCTGTTGTGCGCATAACGCGTGAATTCGCCATCACTGTGGGCGATTTCAACCAGATAGCCGTAGGCACCTCTCCAGCCGGAAAATGAAACGATCCCATCACGGGCCGCAACAACGGGAGTGCCAGTGTTGTTGGCGATATCAATGCCTTTGTGCATGCGTCCCCAGCGCCACCCATAACCAGAGGTGAAAACCCCCTTGGTGGGCCACTGGTAACCAACAATCGGCGGCTTCAGGCTTTCGGGCTGATCGGCTGAAGACGACAGGGGGCGATCAGGCCATGCATCACCTCCACTGCTGAGGGGGCGTACAGCCAGGAGTGACTGACCCGAAGTGGCTTCAGCGATCTGCAGTTCCTGGCCAATCGTCAAAGCACTCAGCTGAAGGCCTGGATTCCAACTCAACAGCTGCTGTTGCGTCACGCCGTGGCGTTTGAGGAATGACGCCAGAGAGTCTCCGGTCTTGATTTTGGCCGTTGCGCTAAGCGGTGGTGGGGCAACCAACGGAAGCGTCTCACGTTCACTGGAGCGGTTGAGTGACGACAACGTCACGGCAACAAGCCGTACAGAGTCCGGTAGGGAAAGCCAACTCTCTTTTTCAAAAACGTGGGAGCTTGGCACGTTGTTCAACGAGGCCAGCTGCTCACGATCAAGCTTCAACAGCTCGGCATAACGCCGCAGGGACGTGGCACGAACAACTTGGAACCAGACCTGACTGCTGGAATCGACTTTGCTGACAACAGCAACGGGATTGTTCGGGGAGAGAGCTGGCAGAGGGGGCAGCTCGGCAAGATCAAAAGTGGCGTTATCGGCAATCCCGGGCAGAGAACTCCACAAACCCAGGGACAGAACAGGGGTTACAGCAGCTGCCAGAGCAAGCGTTGCGCGCATGAAACCACTGAGACGCGTTGAAAGTAACGAGCCGAACATCCCCGCGCAAGGGGGTTTGGAGCAGTGGTGGGATCACCACAACCGCAACTGTTGTCCAGCCACGTAGGTCACCAGGGCGCAGGCCACGGAAAGATTGAGGCTGCGAACACCTCCCTGGCCTGCATCATCAGCAGCTCCAGGCATGGGGATCGTGAGGATGCTGTCGCAGGCTTCGCGAACCGGTTCCGGTAGCCCCGTATCTTCCCGTCCGAAGAGCAGAACATCTCCCCGTTGAAACGTGAACGAGGAGAGCGATGAACCACCACAACGACTGCAGCCGATCAACCTCTGCTCAGGACGAAGCTCAGCTTGGAACTCGGCAAAGTTCGAAGCGATGGAAAGCTGAACGTGGGGCCAGTAATCAAGTCCGGCACGACGAACGCTCCGATCATCCACCTTGAAGCCGAGGGGTTCAATCAGGGTCAACGGCACCCTGAAGGCCGCCGAGGTACGGGCGATGTTGCCGGTGTTCGGAGGGATCTGAGGTTCGAACAGGGCAATCCGCAGGGGGGCGATCTCACTCATGGCACCACCTGGCCAAGAGCATGAAGATCAAGTGCACGACCCTGGAGAACGAGCCAGGCAGCGTCAGCAACGGGGTCAAGTGCCTGCGCGAGAGTTCCGAGACGATCACGGAACAAGCCTCCGATGCGTGTTGGGGGAACGATGCCCCAGCCTGTCTCTTCGATCACCAGAACAAACGTGCAGTGCGATGCCCTGATCGAGGCGATCAGCTGTTCACAGAGGTGATCCCAATCCTGGGCAGTGAGGTCCAGGTGGTGGGCAACAAAGCCACCGAGGGCATCAATCAGAACAGATTGCCCAGGAGCCAGGCCGTTGATCACGCTTACCAGCTCTGCCCCACATTCAGAAACGCTCCAATGGTCGGGCCGACGCTGCCGGTGGGCCTCCAAACGCTTTTGCCAATCACGGTCATCCGGCCTGGCGGCCGCCGTGGCGATGTAGGTGACAACAGGGTGGTGTTTCAACAAGTGCTCAGCCCAGCGGCTCTTGCCACTGCGGGTTGGCCCACTCACCAGGATCAGCCGGCTGGTCTTGCCGGCAACGGGGGGCTCCACTGAGGAGGAGGGGTCAACCACTGCCATTCATTCCCTTCAGCGTCGCGACAGAAGACGGAGACACACGGTTGAGGTACCTGAAAATCCAATACTTGAAGATCGTCGCCAACACCACCGGGAATGTCGCGATGAAGAGGTTGACGAAACTTTGGCTGGAGGGAAGACCGAAATGCTCGGCAATCCCTTCCAGCAAGACCTGCCAACCTTCCGGGCTGTGGTAACCAACAAAGATATCGGTGAACAGGATGATGGCGAAGGCCTTGGCGGAATCACTCAACCCGTAAACCGCCTCATCAACAAATCCACGCAGAACACGCAGTTCATCGCGGCTCAGAAAACACACCACGGCGAAGGCGATCAGACCCGCCAGATCCGCAAACACATTCTTAATCGCCTTGAGACTTTCCTCATCGGCATCGTGTTTGAGCTCAGTCGCTTTTTCGGTGAGCTTGTCGCGCAGCGCACCATCATCAAGGGGCTGCACGCCCTTGAGGAACGCATCGAATTCAAGTTCTTGCTTGTAGAGCCGAAGTTTTTCAGCCGCCTTCTCTTCCAGCTGAGGCTTCGGGTAGCTCAGGAAAGGGAGTTCGGGAGAAAACTTGTTCACCGCAGGCGAGATCAGATAGGTGCCAGCAATCTGCTGAACAAGAAGAGGAACCAGAACGAGAAGAAGAAGAACCCTCAGGGAAATCAGCGTGCTGTCCCGCCGGCGTCGATACCCCGCCACGACGCTGTCTTCCGTTGAGGGATCCAACTGGAGGCGAATACTGTCGAAGACACCCAGAAGCGATCGGGGGAGGGCATCCGGTGAGCGGCTGATCGACGGCGAACTGCTGGATCGTCGCGATCCATAGCGGCTCACGACGAATTCAATCAGTTGAAGTTGACGCAACTCCTGGGAATCCAGTTGGCCCTGTTGTTTGGAAAGAGTTGCTGCTGTATTGCGGCAGATGGCCAGCGCGGTTTTGAAGCGGCGAAGAATCGTGGCCTGAACAGAGCGCGGCACGGAGAGCTTGAGCTCCGGCCGAATCTGCCGATCGCCGTAGTACTCCAACTCCAGGCTTTGGATGAGCAGAGCCGCCTCGTAGCCACGCTCAAGATCACTGGAGAGCTCGATCGCTTGGCTGTTGCTGAACAGGTTGATCCAGTTACGGCGGCTCATTGCAGTCAGCTCATCGCAGTCGGGTCATCAGCGCGAGAACACCCACCAGGTGGCCATCGGAATGATGGTTCCAAGCACCAACAGGATGATCACCCACTTGGTGGCATCGCTTTCGGCGGTTTCCGCCTTGGTGGGAATGTTGGTGGGCAGGGTGACCCGTTCGATCTCCTTCGGAGGACCTGGATCCTCGCCACCCGAGAGAACGGTTGAAAGTCGGGTGAGTCCATCAACGGATGCCTGGCGATAACGATCGCCCTCTCGCAGGGGCACAGTCATCGTTGTACGGGCGGTGCTCTTCAGCAGGCTGGGAGGAAGCTGTGCCTCAAGCTCCTGATTGGCCACCACAGCGGAACGCTTGTTCGAGGCTTCGATCAACATCAGCAACAAGGGATTGCCGCTGGGTGAGCTCCACGTCTCGAGGAGTTCCTCACCGAAGCTGTTCAAGGTTATGCCGTAATCCAAACGCCGAAGCGTGATCAGGCGGGCATCGACCCGTTGATCTTCAAAGCTGCGTAATTTCGTTTCCAATTCACCACGGCTGGCGCGGCTGAACACATCGGCATCGTCGATCACCAATGCATCCGGCAGGCTTTTACCCAGGGCAGCAGGTGAGATCGCCAGACTGGCTGGGGCCCAGAAGAGAAGACAGACCCCGAAACTGAGCAGGCTGGCCAATAGGCGTCGGGCGGAACGGGGCATCCCTTCAAGCGTCATGAATGCCTCAGTCTGCCGTTAGCTGTCCAGCATGTCGCGGTTCAAAGCTGCAATTGCCTCAACAACCATGCGGGCTTCGTTGTCGGGCAGAGTCATTTGACGGGTGAGCTGGTCGAGGAGATCGGTTTCCTCCGCTGTGATCTTGCGGTCGGCATGCACCAGATGCGCTGCCACAGCCAGGGCGGACTGCTGCTGAATTCGATTGAGCTGAAGCAAGGCGGGCGTGATCAAGCCCTGAACGCCCTGCTCCCGCAACAGCAACAGCAGGCGGTCAAACAATTCACCCATGGCCGCTTCAGAGCTGTCGCTGTACAGCGATCGGTTCTCCAGCTGACGGCGCAGGGCATGGGCCTCATCCCGTCCAAGCCTTCCATCACAGGCAACAGCGGCAAGGGCAACAGCAGCAAAAGCCTCGGGAGTCGTCATGGCAGAGACGCACATGTCCGTATTTGAGCAGGATGATTGCGTTCTGACAGCACCCTCTATTGATGCCAGGTCCCGCCCGAGCTGTACTGATCTGTGCGCTTCTGTTGCTGGGTCTGACCGTGACCAATGCAGGGGTAGCGCAGACCGTGACACCGGAATTTCAACGGGCCGAAGTTCTGGCGGGGATGGCAGCGGTGGGCCTGATGCTGGTGGCTGTGCTGTGGACACGGGCGAACCCCAAGTCAGCAGAGAAAGTTCCGTTGCAGGGGGAACAGGGACTTTTGATGGCGGATCAGTTCAGCGAAAACCAACAACAGGAGCTGGCCTGGGGCAGCCACATGCTGTTGACGGCGACGCCAGCGGCATCCGTGCTCGTGTTCTGGCGCCATCAGGTTGTGCTGCGTCGGGGCCTGATCACTCAGGAGGCTTTCGAGCCAGGAGCGATCACACAACGGGCCATGGAGCGTGAGCAAACCATCTCCTTGGTCAACACAACGCTCTTTCCAGGCCGAGCGGAATTCGACGCGATGCTGCCGTCACTTCCCGCCATCGTTGTTTGCCCGATGGGGAAGGAGGGGGCCGTGATCGTGGGGGGATGGTCGCCCCGTTGTTTCACCCGCTCCGATGAGCGATGGATTGAAGGCTGGACCCAGCGGCTCAGAACGACACTTGCGGCCGGCGAGGCTTCTCCTGTGCAGCCGGACTCAGCTTGATCGTCGATTCAACCCTCGCTCCGGCTTGTCCGAAGCGGATCGCACCATCGTCCGAAATCTTGGCCTCCATGCGCGAAGCCCGCGTGATCTGCTCCGGTTCGGTCCGCTGCAGAACCACATCGCCATCAGCAACAACCCGTTCACTCCGCCAGTTCCAAGCGCAGCGTTGGGCCGTCAATGTTTCCAACGTCTGCTCAACGCGACATGAGTTGGAAATGATCACGGAGCCAGTGCGCTGATCAAGCTTGAACCCAATCCCCTGCACCTTGCTGTTTTTCAACTCAGCCTGAATGGGTTGATCGGATTCAAGTTGCTCCGCCGAAAACAGCCAACGCGTCTGGCCGGTAGTGATCCGACCGCGGTCGCTTTCCAGCACCAGCGTGACCGGTTGTTGTAGGTCGAGGTAACCCTGGCGGGTGTTGCCATCCAGTCCTGAAGCACTGAGCGTGCGGCCATCGCTGCGGATGGCCTGCACCGGACCAGGCGCCTGAAACAAACCACTCTTCAGATTCCAGGTTCCACGTCCACCCCGCACCACTGTGGAAGCAGCATTGGTGCCATCAACACGGTTCAGCTGGGTTGGGCCCTTGAACTCCAGCACCTCGGTGTCCTGCTGGAACACGAGCTCGCGTGAGCGGATTTGCGCCTTGCCATCATTGGCCTTGGGCCGTTGATTGATCACCATTCGCGCCTGCGATGGCGTCCAAATCAGATTGTCTCCCTCAATCGTCAGCCCCCGTTGGTTCAACTGCCGCAGCTGCACCGATCCTTCAAGAACAACGAGCTCTCCATCTCGCAACACCGTGGCGAGATCTGCGGTGATCCTGTAGTGCGGTTGATCATTCCGATAGAGAACGCCCTCGGGACGTCGTGCACGGATGGTTCGACTGCTCAGGTCGTAACGCGCCTCGGGGCTGGTGAGATCCCAGCCACGGTTGCCATCGTCGGCCCGCTGGCTCAAATCCAGCGACCGGAAGACAAAGGACGGCGTTGGTTCAAGCGCAATCGGTCGCCGCGTTGTGCAACCGGTGAGCCATGCACTCGCCACAAGGGCTGCTGCCAGACCACAACGTGACAAGCGACCCAGCATGCTTTGTTCAGAGCGGTTCATCCAGTTCCAACCGCTGCATCACCGGTGTTGGCTTCGGCAGCGCGGAACCGCTGCACAGCCTGCCCCAATTCAGCTGTTTCGACCAGTTGTCTGGATCCAAGCGTTCCCCAAGTTGAGACAGGATCCGCTCGCTGAGGTCGGGCAAGAGCGGGGCAAGCAGGAGTCCAACGATGCGGGTGGTTTCCAGCACAGCAAACAAATCCTCTGCCACGCTCTGCTCTTGACCGGGCTCCTTCATGCGACTCCAGGGAGCCGTGTCATTGAGATGACCGTTCGCGGCAATGGCCAACTGAAGGATCGACTCGGACGCGGTCTTGAACGCGAGCTGCGGCATCGCCTCCATCACCATGCTGACGGTTTCCGCAGCCTTGAGGGCCAGGGGATGGTCAGCACTTGAGGCTGCTCCTGCCGGGGGAACGCCGTCATCGAACCATTTGCGCGCCATCGACGAGGTGCGATTCAGCAGGTTGCCGATGGTGTTGGCCAGATCGTTGTTGACCAGATCAACAAAGCGTTGCTGTTGGAAATCGCCGTCGTCTCCGAATTGGATGTCGCGCAGGAGGTACCAACGAACGGCATCACTGCCGCATCGCTCAAGCAACAGTTCGGGGTCCAGCACATTGCCGAGGGATTTGCCCATCTTCTGGCCCTCACGGGTGAGGAAGCCATGGCCGAAAACCTTTTGCGGCACCGGCAGTCCTGCAGACATGCACATGGCGGGCCAGAACACAGCGTGGAAGCGAAGGATGTCCTTGCCGATCACGTGCACGGAGGCGGGCCAACCGCAGGAGGCGAGCCGATCGAGCGATACCGCTTCTCCATCATCAAGAAGCGCTGTGAGATAACCCAGCAGAGCATCAAACCAGACGTAGAAGGTGTGGCCTGGATGGTCAGGGACCGGAAGTCCCCAGGACACATTCACCCGCGAAATGGAGAAGTCGCGCAGACCTTGAGCGACGAAGTTGCGCACTTCCTGTCGTCGGCTGGCTGGGGCGACGAAGTCATCGCGCGCCACCAACTCCTCAATGGCGGATTGATAGCGGGAGAGCCGAAAGAACAGGTTCTCCTCATCGCGCCACTCGAGAGGCTTGCGGTGGATCGAACAGGAGGGCGACTCCGCTTCGGCCGGATCATCCTTGTATTCCTCGCAATCGACGCAGTACCAGCCGGTCTGCTTGCCGACAACGATGTCGCCGGATGCCTTGACCCGTTCGTAGAACTGTTCCACCAATTCCAGGTGGCGCGGGTTGGTGGTGCGCACAAAGCGATCGTCAGAAATCCCCCACTGATTCCAGAGATCGCGGTACCGGCTGCTGACCTTGTCGCAGTGGTCCTGGGGGCTCAGCTGCTGACGTTCTGCCGTGCGCTGAATCTTCTGGCCGTGCTCATCAACACCAGTCACGAAGGTCACCTTCTCCAGCTGCAGCCGCTCAAAGCGAGCCAAGGCATCACAGGCCAGGGTCGTGTAGGTGCTGCCCAGATGGGGACGATCGTTGACGTAATAGAGCGGAGTCGTAAGGGTGTAAGGCATCAGAAAAGTTCGAACTCCGCTGCACCGCAGCGATGACAGACTTTAACGAGCATGCCCATCTCGCTCCACGCCAAACAGCCCTCCTCATGACGCACCGCGAAGTGGTGGTCTGGGGTGGTGGCTGCGGCGGCGTTGCTGCTGCGCTGCAGAGCGCAAGATCAGGAGCAGACACGACACTGTTCACCCCTGGCCCCTGGCTGGGGGGCATGGTGAGTTCAGCAGGAGTCTGTGCCCCGGATGGCCATGAACTCACCTGTTGGCAAACCGGGATCTGGGGCGCCTTTCTACGGCAGTTGGAGTTGGAGGAGCCGAGCGGGCTCGACCACAACTGGGTGAGTTGTTTCGGATACAGGCCGCAAACAGCCGAACGGATCCTGCAACGCTGGGTGGCGGCTGAGCCCAGGCTGGAGTGGCGTCCCCACTGCAGGCTAGAACAGGTTCACGGCCAGCAGGGTCGCCTCCAGTCTGTGGAGATCCACAGCGCCAATGGCGTCGAAAGCTTTTCCGCCGACGTGTTTGTGGATGGCAGCGATCTGGGTGATCTGCTTGCCCTATCGTCCGCCCCCTTCCGCTGGGGGTGGGAAGGCAAGGAGATCTGGGATGAACCCAGCGCCCCCGAGCAGTCCCGGCTTGAGAGCGAAGCATTTTTTCAAGAGCAACCGATTCAGTCACCCACCTGGGTGGTGATGGGCCAATTGCATGGGGAACTCGCTCCGCGCCATGCCGCAGCGATCCCGCGGATTCCGTTCGATCGGAGCACCGCCAGCTTCGGTCTCGAGAAAACCATCACCTATGGCCGTCTGGCCAGCGGCCTGGTCATGCTCAATTGGCCCCTGGAGGGCAACGACTGGCACCACAGCCTCGATCGAGCCCTCAGTGCTGATGGCGAGGTTCGTGCGCAGCTGGCCCAGGAGATGCAACGGCACAGCAAGGATTTCCTGGCGGCCCTGGAGGAATGCAGCGGTGGTTGGATCTCTGCCGGCAACGCCTTCCCTGGAGCCGATCCCAGCCTGGCGTTGATGCCGTACTGGCGAGAAAGCCGGCGGCTGACGGGTCGCACAACGGTCACGGAACGCGACCTCTTGCCGATCTCCACAGGAGCCCGACGGGGACCGCTCCCGATCGATGCCAAGGGTCGCTGCACCAGCATCGCTGTGGGCACCTATGCCAATGACCATCACTACCCAGGCGAGGACTGGCCTCTCGCGCCGAAAAGTGTGCGCTGGGGAGGACGTTGGAGCGGTACGCCTTTCTGCATTCCTTTCGATGCCCTGATCACAGACTCAATCCCCAACCTTGTGATGGCAGAGAAAGGCTTCAGCGTCAGCCACATGGCCAATGGGGCCACGCGCCTGCAGCCTTTGATCCTCAACCTGGGCCAGGTGGCGGGTCTGGCGGCGGCGATGGCGGTTCGCCAGGGGTGTGACCTTGCTGATCTGCAAGTTGAGGCCATCCAGTCAGCCCTGATCCATGAGCCGCAGGCCCCTGCAGCAGTCCTCCCGATCTGGGACTGGCCGTTCTGGCATCCGCACTGGGTCAAGGCACAGGAGCAGAGCTTGGCTCGACCTGAACACCTGAATGCGAATGGCTGCCTTTCAGGCCCAAGGGCCAGCATGCTGCTTCCCCCTGGCGTGAACCAGGCGCCAAATCAGCCTCATGAGGTTGGCCTCAGTGGCGTGCTCACCGGCAACCTCCATGAGGGCTACCACTTGGAAACCGCTGAAAGGATCTGGCCTCTGATCACCCTAGAACCCGCAATCCATCGCTGGCTATCCAACGAGGATCATTCGGGCCGAACACTGAATCTCCGCGGCATTAAGAATCCCTGGGGGCCCTGGGTGCGGATCACCGGGGTTCTGGATCAAGCCAACTGAAGCTGCAGCTCACCGCGTACCGGGTCAGCACGCCCCACCCTGAGTTCAAGAGCATCACCAGGAGCAGGGTTGTCTGCAGACACACAACCGACCAGATCCATGGCCAGCTCGCTCACATGAACCAGGGCTAAGCGATCCTGCGGGCGCAGCCAGCGCAGGAACACGGCCGACCAAACGGTGTTCTGATGCTCGGCGAACCACACCTGCTGCCAGTGGCGCTGATCCTCACGGCTGATCTGAATGGATTGGCGCAATGGATCATCGAGGTCATCGATCACTTCCAGCAGACGCTCTTCATCCAACGGTGCAAGCGCCGAAAGCTGGGCAATGATCTGCCGGTGGGCGACGAGATCGGCGTAGCGTCGGATCGGTGAGGTTGCCTGCACATAGGCCTCAAGCCCGAGGCTGAAATGGGGCATGGCTCGAGTGCCCTGCACGCCTCGGCTCAAGCAGCGCTTGATCGCCGCGTCACGGGCTGGTCCCTCGGGGATTCGATCGAGTTCATCGCTGGAGGGCAGCTCCGCCGCAGGCTGACTACGGAAGGGCAACGGCAGGCTGTGCTCTTGACCAAAGCCGGCCACAACAGCTCCCATCAGCAGCATCGCTTCACTCACCATCAGGCGGGAGGGTGAAGGGTCAATCACCTGCAGCGCCAAGGCTCCATCGCTGCGGCGGAAGCGTCCTTCAGGCCGGTCAAACATCACGGCTCCTTTGGAACGGCGCCAGCGCATGCGCAACATCAGAAGTCCCGAGAGATCCGAGAGGGCTTCATCCCCTGGGGGTGCCAACTCGATCAGCTCATCACCATCGGTGTAGGTGAGGCCATAGCGGGGTCGGATCCAGCTGCGCGCAATCCGTTGCTGCGCAACAGCACCATCCTCATCGAGGCGAACGGCCACACTGAGGGCTGCACAGCGCTGTCCAGCCCGAAGACTGAGGGGACCGGCCGCCAGCTCCAGAGGCAGCATGGGCATTACACCCTCCGCCAGATACAAACTGGTGGCTCGACGTCTGGCTTCCTGATCAAGGGGGGAGTCAATGTCGATCAGACGGCTGGGATCAGCGATGTGGATCCAGATCCAATCGACGCCATCACGACGCTCCAGCGAGAGCGCGTCATCAATTTCTCGAGTGCCCGCATCGTCCAGGCTGTAGGTGGCCAGGTGAGTGAGGTCGATGCGTTGCTCATCCCCAGGTCGCTCTTCATTCGAAAGAGCAACAAGACGATTCGCTTCCTCCACCAGATCAGAGGGAAAACAGCGGGACCAGACGCTGCCCCTCAGGCCAATGGGCTCATTGGTATCGAGCAACCCACGCACGATCAACCACTGCCGAAGATCGGCGGCATCTGATCCAATCGACAACGCTGCCGACCACTGCTGGAGATCCAGGTCGGAACCCACCGCAGCGGGATTGTTCTTCAGCAACTGAATCCAGTGGCTGAAGCGCTCGTCCCAAACCGGGTCCAGCTCCAGGCGTTCATCGTCGCTGAGGCCTCGCTCCGCGCGCAGCAATGCGAGCTGCCGTTGTTCATGTTGTTGCGCCTGCCTCTCAGCTCGGCGTTGGCGCCGCAGGCTGGCCCTCTCTTCGCGGGAGAGTGGCTGGATCAAACGGTCACGACGCCAGCGGAACAACTGTTGGTTTCCATGCAGCCAGGCCCACAGCGCTGCCAGACCAGCGAGGTTGAGCGGGGTCAACACCAACTCGCCCAGCTCGCAGAGGCTCAGCCGAGCCAATCCCCCCGGTTGATCCGTTTCCAACAGCTGCCAGGCCTCCACAACGGCCCGCGCTGATGGAGCGCTGTCCTGCACCTGCTCAGGGGCAGGTAGTTCACTGCCATCGAACAGATGCTCGGGATCGATGGCAATCAGATCGCGCATGGGCAGGCCCTGGTCACGACGTTGACCACCAAAAGAAAGAACCGCCTTGCTGCCCTTGATGGACAGAAGACGGCCGAAGAGAGGAGAACCCTTGAGAACAACCGCGACGGTGTCTCCGGGTTGGATTGAATTGTTCAACGCCCGTGGATCAACCTTCGGGGTTCACAAACGGCAGAAGGGCAACGATGCGGGCACGCTTGACGGCGTTGGTGAGATCGCGCTGCTGCTTGGCGGTGAGGCCGGTGAGGCGACGGGGAAGAATCTTGCCGCGTTCGGTGATGAACTTCTTGAGGAGATCCACATCCTTGTAATCGATGGGATCACCGGGCTTGATCGGCGAAAGACGCTTCTTGAAGAAGGAGCTGGACATGATTCAGGAACGGATGGAGGAAAGACGGACCTGCAAGGTCACTTGATCTCCTTGTGGAGCGTGGACTTGTTGCAGTGGGGACAGAACTTTTTGATCTCCAGCCGTTCGGTGGTGTTCCGGCGGTTCTTTTCCGTCGTGTAACGAGACACGCCGGGTGAACGCTTGGCGGGATTGGACCGGCATTCGGTGCACTCGAGAGTGATCACGATCCGGACGCCCTTGTTCTTGGCCATAAAGGACGTTGCGCCGCAGGTGCGAAGCGAATTGACAAACATCGAGCTTACCCCCTGACCCGACAGGTTCAGAGCAGCTCCCCCAGAGGGGACTTCCTAAGATCGCGCGCTGTCTGGCTTAGATCCAATGCGGGTATCGATCTCCTGGCTGAAGCAGCTGGTCCAGGTGAATGAGTCCGTTGACGATCTCTCCGAGCGCCTCTCGATGGCGGGCTTTGAGGTGGACGACGTTGATGACCTCAGCGCCCGGGCCCACGGCGTGGTGGTTGGCCATGTGCTGGAACGGGAGAAACACCCCAATGCCGACAAGCTCAGCGTCTGCACGGTGGATGTGGGAGCTCAGGACCCCATCCAGATCGTGTGTGGTGCCAGCAACGTGCGTGCCGGGATCCATGTTCCGGTGGCCATGGTCGGTGCCACCCTCCCCGCAGTTGGCTTGACGATCAAAGCCGGTGAATTGCGGGGTGTGGCCAGCAACGGAATGATCTGCTCCCTGACGGAGCTGGGCCTGACGGAGCAGTCCGACGGCATCGCCATCTTGGATGAGCTTGGGGAGTCACTGCCGGCCAACGGGACGCCCGTGGCGCCCCTGCTGGGTCTCGACGACACCGTTCTGGAGCTGGCCATCACCGCCAATCGCCCCGACGGCCTCTCGATGGTGGGTATTGCACGCGAGGTGGCAGCCCTGACCGGTGGCAGTTTGAGCCTGCCCGAGCTGGATCTGGATCCCAGCACCACTCCGCTTAACGCAGAACTGGATGGCTGCTTCTACTCGATCACCAGGATCGAGGGTGTGGACGGGTCCAAGCCCTCACCCACCTGGTTGCAGCAGCGCCTTGAGCGTGGTGGCGTGAACAGCGTCAATGCGGTGGTTGACGTCACCAACCTGGTGATGCTGGAGCAGGGGCAGCCCCTCCACGCCTTTGATGCCGATGCGCTGGAACGACTGACCGGGCAACCGGTAGACGCCAAGAGTTTTGCCGTCCGTTCCGCTCGCGATGGGGAAATTTTCGTGGGTCTGGATGATCAGAAGCGCACCCTCGACAGCCGTGTTCAGGTCGTCACCTGCCAAGACCGGCCTGTCGCCGTCGCTGGTGTGATGGGGAGTCTCGAGAGTGGGGTGACTGCCGGTACCAGGAACATCTGGCTCGAATCCGCTCTGTTTGCTCCGCCGCGGGTTCGTCAGTCGGCCCGGGCCCTGGGCTTGCGTACGGATGCCAGCAGCCGTTTCGAAAAAGGGTTGCCTGTGGAAATGACCCTGCCCTGTTCGGCCCGTGCTTTGGCCTTGTTGAGTCAGGAGTTTTCCTGCTCTGAGAGCGGCCGCTGGGTGGGCGGTAACGGTCCCGCAGAAGCGGAACCGGTGCTGTTGAGGCGCAGTGCCCTCCATCAACTGCTTGGCCCCCTCGATGCTGCCGATGGCCCGAAGGATCTCGATGACACCAGCATCGAAAACTGCCTGACAGCCCTCGGTTGCCAGCTCTCAGCCCATGAGCAGGGATGGCAGGTGATTGCACCGCCCTCAAGACGGCAAGACCTTCAGCGTGAAGTTGATCTGATCGAGGAGGTGGCGCGTCTTGTGGGCTTCGATCGGTTTGAGGCTCACCTGCCGGATCCGCTGGAGCCCGGTGCCCTCACCCCGCGCCAACAGGCGGAACGGCGCCTGCGGCAGCTGTTCTGTTCCACAGGGTTGCAGGAGGTCACCACCCTGTCTCTCGTCCCGGCTTCGGAGCAGGAACAGCGCATCGCCATCAGCAATCCGTTGTTGGCCGACACAAGCCATCTGCGCACGAACCTCTGGGAGGAGCACCTGCAGATCTGTGTTCGCAATCTGAAGGCATCACAGCGCGGTTGCTCTGTTTTCGAGATCGGCAACACCTATAGCGGTTCACCGGAAGCCGTCAGCCAGACCGCCATTCTTGGTGGCGTGATCTGCGGAGATCGACGCCTCTCCACCTGGGCCACCAGCGGCAAGCCGCAGGCGCCCGACTATTTCCAGGCCCGTGGCGTTCTCACCCGGGTGATGGAGGCCTTGCAGCTGGAGCTGTCTGACCGTCGCCTCACGGATGACGCACGACTGCATCCGGGTCGTGCCGCCACCCTGGTGTTGGAAGGGCGCCCCTTGGGTTGTTTCGGTCAGCTTCATCCAGCCATGGCTGAGGAGCTGGATCTCCCAGAAGCCACATACCTGTTTGAACTGGATCTGACACGACTGGTGGATGCTGCAACCCGCAGCAACCGTTGGACGCCGGCCTTCAAGCCCTACCCAACCGTGCCTTTCAGCGAGCGGGATCTTGCCGTCATCGTCGACCGATCCAGTGCAGCTGCTGATCTGATCCAAGCCATTCGCAAGGCGGGCAAACCCCTTCTGGAGCAGGTGGAACTTGTGGATCGCTTTGAGGGCGAACAGCTGGGCGACAACAAAGTGAGCCAGGCATTCCGTCTGCGCTACCGCGGCAAGAACGAGACCCTCACCGACGACAAAATTCAGCCTGTTCACGACAAGGTGCGTGCCGCTTTGAGCAAGCAGTTTCAGGCTGAGCTCAGGAGCTGAACCGTTTCAGCAGCGCCAACGATTCGAGGTGCGTTGTCTGGGGGAAGAAGTCCACGGGCTGGAGCATCTCCAGCTCGTAGGGGCCTGATGGGGCGAGCAGTGCTTTGAGATCCCGAGCTTGCGTGGCGGGGTCACAGCTGAGATAAGCCAGCACGGCAGGTGCCCGCTCAAGGATGCTGTCCACCACGCGTCGATCGAGCCCCCTGCGCGGGGGATCCAACACCAGCGCCTGACAGTCGTCCAGCTGAGCAGCGAGAAGGTCGGCCACATCGCCCGCATCAAAGGCACAGCGGGAGGAAAGGCCGTTGTGCATGGCATTCAGCCGGGCCTGCTCCACCGAGTCGGGGTTGAGTTCCAGACCTTGAACATCAAAACCGGCCTTGGCCAGGGGCAGGGAAATGGTTCCGACGCCGCAATAGGCGTCGACAACCCGTGCGCCGGCGCACTGAGTCAAAAGCCAGTCTGTGAGGCGCTGAACGATCCGTTCCGCCTGCGGCGTATTCACCTGAACAAAGGTGGTGCTGCTGAGGGCGAGCTTGATTCCGCAGAACTGTTCCTCAATGGTGGGAACACCGGCGAGGCAATGGGTGGTGCGACCGAGCACCAGGTTGTTGGCCTTCGGTTGAAGGTTGAGGCAGACCCCTTTCACCGCGGGCCAACGCTCCACCCAGCTCTGTGCGAGGGCGTCAAGGCCTCGAAGCTGAGCATGGCTGCTGATCAGCGTGATCAAAACGTCTCCAGTGGCGCTGGCAAGACGAAGCCCGAGATGGCGCAGCCCCTGGGCTTGAAGCAGGTCATGGTCGGCCGGCCACCCCCCTGCATCCAGGTCCTGCTTGAGAGGCTCCACCAACGCGTCCAGGCGTGGATCGAGCACCGGGCAGTGGTTCAGATTGACGATCTTGTGGGTCTTCGGTCGGAAGTAGCCGGCCTTCAAGCGTCCATTCTGGTCTCGCTTCAGCGGGATCAAGGCCCTGTTGCGGTAACCGAAGCAGCGTTCCGCATCAACAAGCGTGGGCTCAGGGGCAACGTCAATTCCCCCGATGCGCTGCATGGTCTGTTGTATCTGCTGGGCTTTCCACCGGGTTTGGGCGGGGTCATCAAGGCGTTGCAAGGTGCAACCACCGCAGTCATCGGAAAGGATGCAGGGAGGGCGGCGCCGATCTTCGGAGAACGTGATCTGATCCACCCGACGGCTCAACCAGCGCGACTTCTGACGTTGCTGCAGCTGGACCGTGGCACGTTCCCCCGGCAAGAGATCAGGAACGACGATCACCCAGTTGTTCCAACGGGCCAGACCCTTGCCATCGCGATCCAGGTCAACAGCCTCGAGCTCGATTGTGAGCCCGGGCCGCGGTTCACTGCTGTTCGGGCTGTCGACTTTGGTCATGCTCTCGATTCCCTGCCATTGCAATGGCGTAACACCCGGGCGGTGATGGGTCAGGTGAACGGGTCGAGACCACTAAACTCCACGAAGCCTGCCCAGTTCCATGAGCGTTGTCCGGGATCTCATCCTCCAGGCCGATGACGATCTGCGGTATCCCACCAGCGGAGAACTCCGCACCATGGTGGATTTCCTCGACCAAGGCGCCATGCGCGTTTCTGTGGTCAAGGTTCTGACCGAGAACGAAAAAAAGATCGTCGACGAATCCGCCAAGCAACTGTTTGGTCGCAAACCTGAGTACGTCGCCCCTGGCGGCAATGCCTACGGTCAGCGCCAGCGGGCCCAGTGCCTTCGCGACTACAGCTGGTACCTCCGTCTGATCACCTACGGAGTTCTGGCCGGCAGCACCGAAATGATCCAGGAGATCGGTCTGGTTGGTGCTCGCGAGATGTACAACAGCCTTGGTGTTCCGATGCCCGGAATGGTTGAAGCCATGAAGTGCATGAAGGAAGCGTCCCTGTCGTTGTTGTCGGAACAGCAGGTGAAGCTCACGTCTCCTTATTTCGACTTCTTGATTCAGGGCATGCAGACGTCCACCTGATTCAACGTTGAACGTTTTCAAAAGAGCCGGGCCCTCGAGCCCGGTTTTTATTGTCCACTTGTCTTGACTGAGACAGCTTTCAAGACCTGAAATGCGCCTCAGTTGAGACCTAAGAGATAAAAATCTGCTTTTTTCTGCCAATCATCTGCTGAAGTCGTGCAAGCCATCCTCTCGATGATTCGATCGGCTACTCGAGGGCGTCAGGTCTCTGCCTAGTCCAGAGGTCGACATTCTTGAACAGCCCTGGCCGAGCCCTCGTAATGTCAATTCGTCCCGGGTGAGACATCAACCAAGACTCATTCCAAGTCCATACTGCGCTGCTTGGTACTTGTCTCTGGCTTCATGATTATGGAGAGATGTGTAATGGAAGCTGTGAAGCGATCCCCGCATCAACAGCCGGACACTGGTCCGGATTCGAGGCTTCAAGGTCCAAAATAGTGAGCCTTTATTGCGTACCTGTGTCTACAGCAGGTACGCAAGAATGAAAACCCAAGCTTTCAAACGGTTTTGCCGGTCACAGGCCACCTCTGGACTGGCCGTGGACTACAGATAAAGCTATCAAGACAATGGTTTTTGCAGAAGAAAGGGCGCTGTGACAATCTCGGGTGCGCGGCAAATAAAAACCACCATTTTTTGAATCTTGAGAATTAGCGCTCGTTGCAGATAAGACTTTTATTGGGTCCTGAAACGTGTCGTAGCCAAGACCTGAGATTCTGTTGATCAGGCTGCGAACGGATGATCGGATTGAACCATGGCGTCGCGATGGATTGAACGTCGGCTTGAACGATTGATCTGGAAATTCCGGCTGATCAGCATCGTTCCGGTGGTGCTGAGCCTGCTCGGAAGCGTTGGCTGCTTCGTCATTGGAGCGGTTGAGGTCTTCAACGCTTTCCTTGTGATCATGCACCTTCCCTTCACGACCAAGAGCGTTGCGGCCAAAACCATCGCCCAGATGGTGGGAGGGGTTGATTACTTCGTAATCAGCATCGCACTGCTGATCTTTGGCTATGGCATCTACAAGCTGGTGATTTCAGACCTTGATCCATGCCTTGAGGTGGCGAAGAGCAGTACACCAACATTCTCTCGGTGAACAGCCTCCAAAGCCTGAAGAACAATCTGTCCAATGTAATTGTTGTGGGCCTGATTGATGCGGTGTTCAAAAAAACCATTGGCTTCGAGGTGAACAACGCCACTGATCTAGTAGCACTGTGTGGTTCCGTGGCCATGTTGGCCCTCAGTGCTTGGTTGATTGTTCGAAGCCACGGAGCTGGTAATGATTAAAAACTCAGCTGTCTCAAGCAAAACACGAATTTAGACTTGTCTTGTGTCTAAGTAGAGATAAGCGGTCAACGGTTTCTGTACAGCTCACGCAGCAGCCGATAGGCCTCATTGAGTCGGCGCATCGCATCGGTGGAACCACCCGCATCAGGATGTTCTTCAAGCGCCCGTTGCTTGTAAGCATCCCTAATGGAACTGAGAGTGACCGAAGTTCCTGCTTGGGTTGATAAACCCAACAACTTGAGAGCCCCATGCACCGTCATGGTCGACTCAAGGGTTTCGAAGGAGGTGACCTGTCTGCTGCGGCGGAAACGGTTCACAAAGCGGCGGATCAGGGTCGGCATGCGTTCCGCCAACGAAGACGTGGCAAAGGGGTCCTCAAGAGCGCCAGCCACGACCATCACCCGACCCAGCGATGGGTCGCTTGACTCCCAGCTGGCACAGAGTGTCTCAACGGCTGCATTGGCAGCCGACCAGGTGAATGGACGTCCATCACTGGCATCGGTGCTGGACCAGACATCTCGGGCCAGCCAGGTCATGGCCGCTTCAATCACTGTTGGGCCCGGTGGTTGGCCATAGAGGGACCTCCAGTGCTCTTCTGCGGCAGCACTGGCCTCTCTTAGATCGGTGAGGTCCACCGTTGAGACAAGGGGGTCGTTCTGAGGGGAATCGCGTTGCTGCGGAGAGCGAAGCGTCGCTTTCAGCTCACTGGTGCGCTTGCTGACGAACCCCGGCAGGTCGATGCCTGAGGAGCCACCTCCCGAAGGAAGTCCAGAGGCCGAGGTTGGAGCGTCTTCACCCCCTTGCTGTTGCTTCCCCGTTGAGATCAGAACGAGACTGGTGACCTCATCGGGCCCAGTGGCGACCGCTGGTTCAGCATCGTCCTTGAGAGGATCGACCTCAGGATCCGATGCTGCATCCCCAGGGTCGAGCAGATCCTGGAGGAGCATTTCGAGCACCCGGCCCCGGGAACGGGCTCCGTATTCACCCTTGAGCTGGTCAATCAACGCGACCATGGGCTCTGACATCTCCACAGAGATGCGTTGACGTTTTGAGTCCTCGCCGCTCAAAAGTTCAATCCACCTTTGGGCAGGTTATCGACCCTGAAGCTGGAGCAACCACTGCTGCTGAGATCGAATCACATCGCCGTAAACGGGTCGGGCGACAGGCACCACAGCAGGAATCACAGGAGCCGGCCTTACAGATGCAGGCTTCACAGCTGCAGGGTTCACAACAACAGGCTTGGCTTCAGGAGAAGGAGGAGCGGTCTCCGGCCCCACCATGCGGGATTTACTGTCCGCGATCTTGACCTGGGCGTCTCGCTGTTGTTGCTTGCGGCGATGAAGCATGGCCAGCTGCTGAACGGGAACCACACTGAGGAGATGGCCTGGGGTGGCATCAGCCGGATAAACCAAGCTCACCTTCACCGCCTTTCGTGTGCCAGGCAACAGGTTGAGATCAGCCAGGGCCAGGCTCTCCCCTGAGCGCATGCCCACGTGAACCTCTTGAAGGGTTCGATCGTGACGAATCTGCAGCGATCCACGGAAAGCTGTAAACGTCTTCTTGCCCGACACAACCGGGTGACTGAGCACCAGTTGATGGGGCCCTGCACCAGAAACATTGAGGGTCACGTCATAGCGAACCCCATAGGTTCCGACGTTGTTCAGAGCGGAATCAACCATCCGTGTGGTCAACGGATTGACCTGAACATCGCTGGTGCCGAAGTGATGCCGCTTCGTGCTGGTCAGGGGCACGTGGAGTGGCCCCTGGTTGAGATCATGGCTGATCTCAGCTTTGTAGGCATCGCCCAGAGCAACGCCCGCCACCCTTGAAAAAACACGACCCAGCTGGATCTCGCGAATCCGGTTGAGATAAATCCTTCCCGGTGCCAGTCGCCCCGACTGCAGCACCGCGAACAGATCGGCATCCTGTGCTGATTGCTCGGCGGCAACGACAGCCATCGTGAAAGGACCGTTGCTGCGTCCCCTCAGCAGCCCGTTGGCTATGCCACGGGCAGGGAGCACAGTGCGCACCACAACCCTCTGTCCTCCTGCCGGAATCACGACCTGTTCGGGTAATTTCCGGTCCAGTTCACCGCGCAGCAGTTGAACGGCGGTGGCATCTCCTGGCCCTGTGTTCCAAGGACGCTTCCCAAGAGGTTTGACCCCCATCAAACGATTCGGGTGATAAGGCGCTTCAAAACTGTTTTTGACGGAGCCTCGATCGAACTTCAGTGTGATCGGGCTTGACCCGGAATTCGTCGCGATCAGTGCCAGGGTCATCAAGCCTCTGGATCGACGGCCCCCCAACTTGGCTTGGTCTTGGGGGTAATACTTGTGATGCATATGAACGCCGAACTCACCGTTGAAGGTGTGGGCGGCATTGCGAAGCGGCTGGTTCGACTCCGCAGCGATGGCTGAGCCCGCAGCCGTGTTTACCAGGATTCCTGGACCGGTGACAATCTCCGGTTGATTGGAATGAAGAACCGGAACGTTGTTGAAGGTGCCGTTGAGAGGTCGTGCCTTTTGACCTGCCATGAGCGCGACGTAGGCCTCAGCGTTGCGCCGAGGCACGCACTCAAAACCCGCAAGCGAGACGCAGGTCAAGACCAAGATTGGGATTTGCCTGAGACTCATGCGGCTTGCTGTTGTGGTGTTCGGAGCAACGTCGACACCACGATGTAGATGCTCTCAATTCACACCGTAGTTCCACCTTCTGAGAGAGCCAACAGATTGATGAGTCACACCGTGCCTGAAAATCGGTCAAAATGCCCTCAGCGTCGACGCTGAAGTGCTTCCTCCGTTCTGCTGTAGCCCCAGCACCGATCACACAAGCCTGCGTCGCCAGCATCAGGAACGGAAGTTGTCGATGCTGCGGTTCTGGCGTGATGGTGCTGAACGGCAGCTGTCAGCCCTGAATGCCGCCATCAAAACTCTTCAGGAACAGATGGATCGCGATGCTCAGGCGTCAGGCTGAGCAGCGTTCAACCTCTTCGCGATGGTGTTGAGGCCGCGTTTCACGCGCCTCTCAACTGTTATCGCTGAAACCCCAAGCAGTCGTGCTGTCTGCCTCAGACTCATCCCATCAATGACGACCATCTGCAGCGCACATTGGTCGTCGTTTTCAAGGTTGCGGAAGAGCTTGTTCACCCTGCTCCAGGCCCGCTGAGCGTTCGACCAGATCCATCCCTTGCGCTGTGTCGTCGAGAACGTCGTCGTTGAATTCCACCCAGTGCTGCTTGCTGCGGTAGTGGTCAACCACGAGGGCATCGGCTGGGCTCAGAGCAGAGCCCTCCGAACTGCGCATCATCTGCATGGCCCGTTCTTCAACGGCCCTGGGGAGTCGTATCAATCCGACTCTGTCGCGAAGGAAGTGGAGAATCGCTCCGCGAATGTGCGGTTTGGCGAAGCTTGGAAAGGGAGCCCCCCGCTGGGCGTCGTAGCGGTTGTAGGCCTTGATCAGGCCAAGACATCCCACTTGCAGGAGATCGTCGCTTTCTAGGCCTGTCTTTTGGGCGTAATGACGGGCAATGGGTTGAACCAGATGCAGGTTGTCCTGAATTTGACGGTTCCGACGCTTGAGGCAGGTCTTGTCCAATGGATGGTTGTGAGTTGCATCTCCAGCCTTGGCAGAGAGAAGCAAGTCAAGACATCCGTGCCATCACCGAACTTTTAAGTCCTGCGTGTCAACAACAGCTTGAAGCAGGGCCTCCGGTCCAGAACGATGAATCCACTCTCGATCGGAGACTTCGGTGCTCAACAAGGATCCGGCGAAGCCGAGGGCGTTGACACTGAAGCCGCGAATTCCCTCCCTGCTACGGCGAACCATGGCCATCCACTGCCGTGTGATCAGCAGGTTGTAAGCCCCTCGAGGACATTCATCGGTGCTGGGGTGCCCCAGACCGAGGTCTTCAGCTAGGGCGAGATACAACGCTTGAAGCATTTCACCCGTCAGGGTTGAACTGATCGCTGCGACCCGTGCACTGCGCAATAGAGGATCCTGAGCAGAAGTGGTTGTGCCAGCCGCACAGCAACGGAACCAATCGTCCCGTGCACAGATCCGCTCCCCTTCTAACCGCGGTAACAACTGCAGATGTCGATGGGGCTGACTGGCGCCGGCATCAGGCCCGCTGTTGAAGAACCACAGCCCCGTCGTCGTGGCATCAATCCTGGCGAGGGAGTGCCAATCCTCCAAGGACAACCAACCGGTCTGGGGTTGCCAGTCCTGGGTGATGAGCAACATGTGGGAGGTCTGAACGGGATATTTGTTCAGGATTACGACGTGGGATTCACCGATCCGGTCAACCTCCAGACGTTCGTCCCAGGGAAGAAACGGATTTGGCTTTGGACCCGATGCTCGAAGGTGTTTTGGTGTGGCGCTGAGGAGGTGGCGCAACTCAAAGCGACAGCCTCTTTCCCCGACCAGATGGCTCAATGAGGTGTCGAGCGGAACAAGAGCTCCGGATGCGGTCGATGCAACCGTGACCTCCATCGCTTTTCGAAGCAGTTCACTGGTCATGCCATGTCAACCGTGCCAGCGAGGCTCCTACGTAGTACCTGCCGAGAATGGCATTGAAGGGAAGTCCCTGATGGGCAAGTTGCTGTGCCCCTGATTGACTCATGCTGGCGCCGAGATGGCCATGGGCTTCAGCACTCACCTGCGCATTTGACGCATAAAGGCTTTCCACAATGCCGCCGCTGTAACTCAGGATGATCCCGCGGGTTTCCCGTGTTGCTGAACGACTGGCCGGGGTGGTGCTTTGCTCCCCTGCAAATACCTGCCAACGGGTTGTATCCCCCAGGTGATACGCCGTCGTTGCCGGTCGGGAGAGATGAGCCATCGCATAAGAGCGGGCTGCAACGGCTTGCGCCTTGAGGGCTTCCCCATGCCAACTGCTGGGCATTTCGGCGCCAACCACTGAGGCCACGTAGGTCTCCAGATCAAGCGAGACCACCGGTAGCCAATCACCTTGGCCTTTCAGCAGTGATACATCGCCTTGACAATGCTGATGGTTGATCTGAACAGGTCCACCGGAGCAATGAATCACATGCTGAGGTGAGGAAGCGATCCTCTTCATCAGCTCTTGGGCAGGGATCACATCGCCGTGCTGGTAGCGACAGAGCACGTTGGGTCCTGGTCGGAATGCGGTGATAGGGCTCTGGCTGACCAAACCGACGCGGATCTCCAGGGGCACATGGTCAGCACCAGGCGGCACCTTTGAAACCACACTCGAACCAACGGTTGAATCGTGATCGAGCAGATCAGCCAAGCTAGATCTGAGCTGATCAGGCCGCTGTGAGAGCGGCCGAGCCAACCAGCCGATCAAAGCGGCCATGAAAAGACTTCCGATCGCGGCCGGGAGCCAGAAATGACAGCGCATCGGCACCAGAACTGCTGTCAGAGCCACCAGCCGATGATGCCTGATTTCCGCTAGACGGTCTCCTCTTAGCAGCAAGTTCACATGGTCGAAGAAGCTCCGACCACTTGGGCTGGCTTGGCTCTGGTGGTTGGCCCCGGCGGCATCGGAGCGGCGGTGGCAGCAGAACTGAAGCGCACCTGCCCTGATCTGAAGGTGCTCACCGCTGGACGTCATGGACCTCCGGCCTCCTCACTGCAACTGGACCTCCAAAACGACAGTGATCTGGATGGTCTGAGCTCAAGCCTGCGAGCCCAGGGGCTCCCCCTGCGTTTGGTGTTCAACTGCAGCGGCCGTTTGCATGGTCCTGGGCTTCAACCGGAAAAACGTCTTCAACAGATCGATCGTTGTCAGTTGGAGGAGCAATTCGACATCAACGCCATGGCACCGATCCTTCTGGCCAAGGCGATCGAGCCCTTGCTGCAGCGGGATCAACCCTTTCATTTCGCCAGCCTCAGTGCTCGCGTGGGAAGCATCGGCGACAACCGCACTGGGGGCTGGTACGGCTACAGGGCGGCCAAGGCGGCTCAGAACCAGCTGCTGCGCTGCCTGAGCATCGAATGGGCCCGCCGCTGGCCATTGGCCACCGTGAGCCTGTTGCATCCCGGTACGACCGACACAGCCCTGTCTCGTCCGTTCCAGAGCTTCGTGGCACCAGACAAACTTTTCACTCCAGAACGGGCTGCGCGTCAGTTGGTTGAGGTGTTGCTGCAACAGACCCCGGAACAATCAGGAGCCTTTCTCGCCTGGGACGGTCAGTCGATCGATTGGTGAGCGTGCTGCTTCAGCTGGTCAAGGCTGACAACCGTCAGGGCTGTGTCTTCCGTGGCCTCCAGGCGCACCATCGGTGCGACGCCATCGTCGTAGGCCTGTTTCCAGCGCGGTGCACAGACGCACCAGTGGTCCCCTGGTTTCAAGCCCGGGAACTGAAACGCGGGCATCGGTGTGCTCAGGTCATTGCCCTGGGCCTTGCTGTAACTGAGAAATTGCTCGGTCATCACGCAGCAGATGCTGTGCTGGCCGAGATCCGATGGATCGGTTTGGCAGAGACCATTGCGATACCAACCCGTCATCGGTTCACAACTGCAACTCTCCAGTGGGTCGCCAAGAACGTTCCTGGCCGGCGGAAATTCGGGGCTGCTGCTGGACATCTGAGCGCTCGTTTGAGGGGGAGTCTGCCCAAGGACTGGCACATTTTGACTTCAGACGGTTGACGAACCCCTGGGGGAGCGGGTTAAAGGTCATTCAGTCATGTCCACTCGATGGATTGGGAGTTCACTGAAGACGCTGCTTTTCTGGCGCTCTGCGATGCGTTTCGCGAGAGCGGTGAAAGCTCGGCGATCGAGTTCCTTGCCAATGGAGAGGGAGCCTTTCATTTCCAGGACCTGGCCCAGAACGCCGCTGGCGAAGGCCTTGATCTGAGCGAGTCCAGTGCCCTGGAATCGTTCCAGCAAGAGGTGATCGACACGATGGAGAAGCTCTGCCAGGACTGAGCCCGGCAGAGGGTGCTTCTCCGTCAGCAGGAGATCATCCGTAGAAGAAAGCGATCTCCTTGTCCTTCAGACCGTCCCATCCGGCCTCAAGAAGCCTTTGATTGAGCGTTTCCTGGTCGAAATGCTTGGCTCCGGTCTTGACCACCCGGTTGCGCATCGATTTCAGAACACCACTGCGGGCGCGCTGACTTTCCAGATCCATCACCTGGTTGTAAAGGGCGAGCATCGCTTCAGGGATTGGACTTCCATCAAGATCCACACCAGCTTTGATGGCGGCATCAACACCATCCGGTCCGGCAATGGCCATGGTGAACACAAACAGGGCGCCTCAGGCTATGGGACGCCCCTCAGGGCTCAGGCGCTGAAGTAACGGGCTTGGGAGTGCAGCGCCACCAATGCTGTGGTGCTCTGCTCCGGTTCGAGCTGGTCGCTGGCGTCCATGCTCAAACCGATCCGCTCAGCCCCGAGCCAGTCCAGCTGCTGCCTGGAGTCGGCCACATTCGGGCAGGCGGGGTAGCCGAAGGAGTAACGGCTGCCGCGGTACCGCTGCGCCAGCACATCCCGCAGTGGCATCCCAGCTGGATCTGCGAAACCGAGTTCCGAGCGAATCCGTGCGTGCACCCATTCGGCCATCGCTTCGGCCATCTGAACCGCCAGGCCATGGAAGTACAGGTAATCGCTGTAGCGATCGCCCTTGAACAGCTCCTGCGCCACCACAGAGGCCTTCTGGCCCATGGTAACGGCCTGCATCGGCAGCACGTCGGTTGGGCGTCCCTCAACGTCCAGATCGTTGAAGAAATCGGCAATGCAGTAGCGGTTGCCAGACCGTTGACGGGGAAGCTCAAAAGAGCCGAGTTCCAGCGTGCCATCGGCATCAAACACCCGAAGGGTGTTGCCATCGCGTCCCGCAGGGAAGTAGCCGTACACCGCCCGGGGGGTCAACAGTGACTCGTTGATGCAGCGCTGCATCCACTCCTGCAACACCGGCTCTGCCTTCTCCTGAAGCATCGCCTCGTAGTCGTCCCGACTCTGCTCCTTGGTTTTGCGGAGCATCCACTGGCCAGCGAAGAGGGCATTGCGGTCGAGGTAGTGGAAGACCTCGGCGATGTCGATGTCGGCCTCAGTGATCACCGCAGAGCCGAGGAAGGGCGGCACCGCTGCGGTTTCAGCGGGGACGGCGTCGGATCGATCTGAGCTCACCGGCGGCAGATCCGCAGCCGGAGCATCCGATGCGGAGGTGGATGTCTCCTCAGCGTTCTCGGAGGTTGTCGACTCTTCATCCAGGCCAACCCCCTGGGGAGCATCAGCCAGAAAACCCTTGGTGTTGGTCCAGTTGTCGCTGCGCTTCGCATCCATCAACGCATCCATGAAGCGCAGATCAGCGAAAGCATCACGGCCGTAGATCACCTTGCCGTCGTAAACCTCACGGCAATCCTTCTGAACGAAGCGTGGGGTCAGTGCCGCACCGCCGAGGATCACAGGAACATCAATGCCCGCATCGTTGAAGGCCTGAAGGTTGTCCTTCATAAAGGCCGTGGACTTCACCAGCAGACCGCTCATGGCGATGCAATCGGCCTGATGTTCACGTTGGGCCTCAACGATGGCTTCACAGCTCTGCTTGATGCCCAGATTGATCACCTCATAACCGTTGTTGGTGAGGATGATGTCCACCAGGTTCTTACCGATGTCGTGGACATCGCCCTTCACCGTGGCGATCAGGAACTTGCCCTTGCTTGTGCTCTCGCCCTCGCTTTTCTCCATATGCGGCTCGAGGTGAGCCACGGCGGATTTCATCGTCTCGGCGCTTTGCAGCACGAAGGGGAGCTGCATCTGGCCACTACCGAACAATTCACCCACCACCTTCATGCCATCCAGAAGGAAGGTGTTGATGATCTGCAGAGGGGGGTAGGTCTGCAACGCCTCATCCAGGGAGGGCTCCAGGCCGATGCGCTCACCATCAATGATGTGCTGCTTGAGCCGTTTCTCAATCGGCAGATCCGCCAGCGAGGGGCCTGAAGCACGGGCTTCCTTGGTGCTCACTCCCTCAAACAGCTTGGTGAGTTCGGTGAGCGGGTCGTAGACGCAGATGCCGTCCTCGAAACGGCGGTTGTCATTGATCAGATCACGACACACCTTCTGGTGGTCGTCGCTGATCTTGATCAGCGGGAGGATCTTG
The DNA here is from genome assembly GCF_900473975.1 of Synechococcus sp. N26. Taxonomy (NCBI): domain Bacteria; kingdom Bacillati; phylum Cyanobacteriota; class Cyanophyceae; order Synechococcales; family Synechococcaceae; genus Synechococcus; species Synechococcus sp. N26. The sequence goes on from NZ_UCNM01000010.1 coordinate 306,077, forward strand.
GCGGGGCTGACGATGGCCGAATCCATGCCGGCTTCACAGCAGTCGTGAAGGAAAACCGAATTGAGGGTGATCCGGGCCGCCGGTGACAGGCCGAAACTCACATTGCTGACCCCGAGCACCACGTGCACGCCGGGCAGGTTCTCCCGGATCATCCGAATGGCATCCACGGTGGCGCGACCATTCAGCCGGTCTTCCTCAATGCCAGTGGAGATGGGAAGGGCCAGGGGGTCGTAGAAGATCTCGTGAGCAGGGATGCCGAACTCGAGGGCATCGCGATAGGCCCGCTGGGCGATGGCGAACTTCTTCTCGGCCGTTCTGGCCATCCCGTCCTCATCGATCGTGCCGACCACCACAGCGGCGCCGTAGCGGCGGGCCAGCTCCAGAACCTTGAAGAAGCGCTCGTCACCGTCTTCGTAGTTGGTGGAGTTGAGAATGCATTTCCCCCCAGCCACCTTCAAGCCCGCCTCCATCTTCTGCCACTCGGTGGAATCGAGCATCAGGGGCAGGTTGACGTTGGTGACCAGACGGCTCACCAGCTCGTGCATGTCCCGTTCGCCATCGCGACCGACGTAGTCGACGTTCACGTCGAGCACGTGGGCGTTTTCCTTCACCTGGCCGCGTGCCACCGACACCAGCCCGTCCCAGTCTTCCTCCGCCAGCAGTTCGCGGACCTTGCGACTGCCACTGGCATTGAGCCGCTCACCAATGATCAGGAAAGAATTGTCCTGGTGGTAGGGCGTGACGCCATAGATCGATGAGGCTGCGGGCTCGTAATTGAGGCTGGGGCGCACATCCTCCGCGCTGGCACGATCCCAGCGGGAGGGGCGTTCAGCCGGCTTGAGCTCCTGCGCCAGTTCCGCAAGGCTGCCGATGTGGGCGGGAGTGGTGCCGCAGCATCCACCGATCACCTGCACGCCGAGGTCTTCAACGAAGTGCATCAGCTGCATCTTCAGCTCCACCGGGGTGAGGCGGTAATGGGCCACCCCGCCAACGTTTTCCGGCAGTCCGGCGTTGGGAATGCAGCTGACGGTGAAGGGGGAATGCTCAGAGAGGTAGCGAATGTGCTCCTTCATCTGCTCCGGACCGGTGGCGCAGTTCAGGCCGAGGATGTCGATCGGGAATGGCTCAAGGATCGACACCACAGCGGCGATGTCCGTGCCGACGAGCATGGTGCCCGTGGTTTCCATCGTGACGGAGACCATCAGGGCCCGCCGCTCACCGGTGGCGGCAAAGGCCGCTTCGATGCCCTGGAGTGCTGCCTTGATCTGCAGCACGTCCTGACAGGTTTCGACGATGAACAGGTCGACGTTGCCAGCGATCAGTCCCTCAGCCTGCTCGCGGAACGAATCCCGCATCGTGTCGAAATCGATGTGGCCAAGGGTGGGCAGCTTGGTGGTGGGCCCCATGGAGCCCGCCACGAAACGTGGCTTCTCAGGAGTGCTGAATTCATCAGCCATTTCCCGGGCCAGCTCGGCTGCACGCTTGTTCAGCTCAAAGGCCTTGTCTTCCAGGCCGTATTCCGCCAGCACAATCGATGCAGCGCCGAAGGTATCGGTTTCGATGACATCGCAGCCCACCTCGAGGAACTGGCGATGCACTGCCTTGACTGCATCCGGCTTGGTGACCGCCAGGTTCTCGTTGCAACCCTCCAGGTCAGGACCACCGAAATCATCCGCCGTGAGCCCAAGCCCCTGAAGGCTGGTGCCAGTGGCACCGTCGAACACAAGCACAGGACGCTGTGGCCCATGCAGGTACTCGAGGAATGCAGAGGTGGTGGCTTGCCGATCTGCCTGCGTCACCACCATCGATGCACCCTCTTAGAGGCACCAATCTTAAGAAAAGCTCAGGGCGAACTTCAGGCTGTTGATTTAGGAGATCGGAATACGGGTCACCCAGTGCTCATAGGCGGGATCACGTCCTTCGGTGATCGCCACGAGCTTGGCCTTCAGGGCATCCATCACAGGACGCTTGGCATTCAGCACCGTTGATTCGATCTGACGGATCGGCGTCACCTTGGCGGCTGTGCCGGACAGGAACACTTCGTCGGCGATGAACAACTCGGTTTTGTCCACCGGACGTTCAATCACAGGGATGTCCATCGCTTTGGCCAGCTCAATCACGCTGGCGCGGGTGATGCCCTCAAGGATGTCCTGATCAACTCCAGGCGTGATCAGCTGGCCATCACGCACCAGAAACAGGTTCATGCCGCTGGCTTCACTGATCTTGCCGCGACTGTTCAACAGCAAGGCTTCGTCGAAACCGCTCTGCACGGCTTCCGTCTTGGCCAGGGAACTGGTGATGTAGGCGCCGGAGATCTTGCCGCGCAGCGGCAGGGAGCGGTCCTCCTGGCGGGTCCAGCTGCTGATCCTGCAGCTCACCCCCTCCGGAGACAGGTAATCCCCCAGGGGGAGTCCGTAAATCAGGAAGTCGGTCTCGATGTTGTGCAGGCGCGGGGCGATGCCCAGATCGCTGGTGTACACAAAGGGCCGCAGATAGATCGGCTGATCAGGCTTGTTGGCCTGCAACATTGCCGTGAGAGCCGAGAGGATCGTGTCCTCACTCAAATCCGTGAGCAGCAACCTGGCGCTCTGGCTGAGACGCCGGGCGTGCCGATCAGCACGGAACAGCAGCATGTTGTTGCTGTTCTGGGGATCGGGAATGGCGCGCATGCCGCCGAAGGCACCGGTGCCGTAGTGCAGGGCATGGGTGGCAATGGAGATCCTGGCCTCCTCGAAGGGGACGCACTGGCCCTGGAACCAGGCATAGGGCAGGAACTGATGCATCACCGTGATGGATCCGATCGCTGAATCTTCTCACCACCGCGCACCGCAACACGGAGAATGGGGTCATGCATCGCCTTGCCACCTGTCCGGGTCTGGACCCACCGGAAGATGTGGTGCTCGTGGAGCAGCCGGCCGCGGATGTGCTGTTCCTCACAAGCGCAGGCACAGACATCAGCTGCCTGGACGCAAGCTTGTCGAGCAACCCGGCCTGGAACGAGCGGATCCGGGCGTTGCCCCTGAGCTGCCTGGACCACCCAGCGCAGCTGGACCACTACCTCAACACCACCGCCCAGGCGGCGCACTTGATCGTGGTGCGCCTGCTCGGCAGCCGTGGGCACTGGAGCTACGGCCTGGAGCAACTGCAGCGCTGGTGCAGCGAAGCGAAGCAGCGACAACTGATCGTCCTTGCCGGAACTGCTGATCAGAACAACGAGCTGCATGGGTTGGGCTCCTGCAGCGCTGAACTGGCCGATCAGCTGTCGGCACTGTTGCGGGAAGGGGGCATCGTCAACATGGGGCGGTTCCTTGGAGCTCTCGAGGCTCTGCTGGAGGGCACCCCCCCATCACCCGACAACGTTGCGGTGGTGCCTTGCCCCGATCCGATGCCCTGGGATTGGCGCGACGAAGCCGGGCCTGCGGTGGGCGTTGTTCTCTATCGGGCTCAGTTTCAAGCCGGAGACCTTGCCCTGGCGGATGCCCTCATGGCCGCACTTCGGAAGGAGGGACTGCGGCCCTGTCTGCTCTGGGTCAGCAGCCTGAGAAACCCGGCGGTGCAGGCCGGCGTCCACGACCTGTTGAATCAGCAAAACGCTCAGCTGGTGATTGCGGGCACGTCCTTTGCCTCGGTGCAGACCGAACAGGCCGGCCTTGGCAGCCCTCTCTGGGATCGGCTCGATCGACCGGTGTTGCAACTGCTCAGCAGCAGCCGCAGCCGGGCCCAGTGGCTGGAGAGCAGCCAGGGGCTGAATCCGATGGATCTGTCGTTGCAGGTGGTGATGCCGGAGCTGGATGCTCGGATCACCACGCGGCCCTGCGGTTTTCGTGACCACCTGCAGACCACCGGCCCCCTGGGCACGGCCATTCCCTGCCTGCAGCCGGATCCATCTGGACTCGCATGGCTGGCCGAGCACAGCCGTCGCTGGGTGGAGCTGCGACAGACCCCCTGTGCCCAGAGGCGCATCGCGATGGTGCTGGCCAACTATCCCGTTCGCGACGGTCGTGTGGCCAATGGCGTGGGCCTTGATACGCCAGACAGCACGGCGCGGATGCTCCGCTGGCTGGCTGACGCCGGCCATGACCTCGGTTCGGGAGCCTTACCGGATTCAGGCGATGGCCTGATGCAACAGCTGTTGTCCGGTCGCACCAATGCACCGGAAGGACAGCACCGCCCAGCGCTGGATTATCTGCCCCTCACCACCTATCAGAAGTGGTGGACCAGCGTTCCGGACTCGGCTCGACGCTTGATCGAATCCCGTTGGGGACCTCCAGAAGCCGCCTGCGATCTGGATCCAAACAGGGGGTTTGCCATTCATGGCCTGCGCTTCAGCCATGTGGTGGTGCTGATCCAGCCGGATCGCGGCTATGACGCCGATCAGATCGCCGATCTCCACTCACCGGATCTGCCGCCACCGCACCGTTATCTGGCTCAGTACCTCTGGCTGCGCTGCGTGCATCAGACCCAGGTGATGCTGCATGTGGGCAAACACGGCAGTGCGGAATGGCTGCCAGGCAAGTCGGTGGGGCTGAGCGATGCCTGCGGCCCCGAGCTGGCCCTGGGACCGATCCCTCACCTTTACCCCTTCATTGTCAACGACCCCGGCGAAGGATCTCAGGCCAAGCGACGGGGTCATGCCGTGGTGCTTGACCACCTCACACCGCCCTTGGGGCGTGCTGGATTGCACGGACCACTGCAACGGTTGGAGGGGCTGCTGGATGAACTGGTGGAAGTGCGGCAACTGGGCGGCCAGCGGGCCCGGGTGCTTGAACAGGCGGTGCATTCCAGCCTGCTGTCCCTCAACTGGCCCGGAATCCCCAGCCAAGCGGAGATTCGCCGCCAACCTGAGCTGCTGGAGACCTGCCTGGATCAGGCCGAGACCTATCTCTGCGAGCTGAAGGAATCGCAGATCCGCACCGGCTTGCATCGGTTTGGTGTGGCGCCATCGTCAGAAGCCGCCGATGAGCTGCTGGTCGCCCTGGCTCGTCCGCCCCGGCAGGGGCAGCCCGGCTTGCTGCAGGCCATGGCCGTGCAGGCAGAACTGGGCTTTGACCCCTGGCAGCAGGACGAAGGCGACAAGCTCTCGGAGGCGGATCAGGCCCGACTGAGCTTGCTGGGTGGCGCGAACTGCCGACGGGTGGGGGATGGTTGCGCCTGGCTGGAACAGCAGGCCCAGTTGTTGATCCGATGGATCATCCATGGAGTACAGGGCGACGGACTGGCGGAACCGTTCCAGACCTGGAGCCGAAAGGATCCCTGCCTCCAGAACCTGCACGACAACCTCTGGCCCCGCTTGAACGGTTGTGCCTCAGCTGAAAAAGAGGCCTTCCTGCGGGGCATTCAGGGGCAGCGCATCGCTGCGGGACCCTCAGGAGCACCGAGTCGTGGTCGCCCCGATGTGTTGCCCACCGGCCGCAATTTTTATTCCGTCGATCTGCGGGGCTTGCCCACGGAAGCCGCCTGGGATCTGGGGCGACGCTCGGCGGAGCAGTTGCTGGATCTCCATTTGCTGGAGCAGGGGGAACCGCTGCGCCATCTGGCGTTATCGGTCTGGGGAACAGCAACGATGCGCAATGGCGGAGAAGACATCGCTCAGCTGCTGGCCCTGATCGGTGTTCGACCGGTTTGGGACGGCCCCACCCGAAGGATGGTGGACCTGGAGGTGATCCCAGCCCGTTTGCTGGGTCGACCGCGGGTGGATGTGGTGCTTCGCATCTCCGGACTGTTTCGCGACGCCTTCCCCCAGTTGGTTGGCTGGGTGCATCAGGCCCAGTCGATGGTAGCGGCCCTTGATGAACCGGATGAACTGAATCCCCTGGCTGAGCTCACCCGTCAAGGCGGGCCCCAGGGCCGCATTTATGGATCCGCCCCCGGTGCCTACGGAGCCGGTCTGCAAGCCCTGATCGACAGTGGCGCCTGGGATTCCCGAGCAGACCTTGGCCAGGCCTTTCTCAGTTGGAGCCAATGGTCGTACGACGGTGCCGCTGCCCCCAGCCTTGATCGTTCCGGCCTCGAGCAAGCCCTGGGCAGGGTGCAGGTGGTGCTCCATAACCAGGACAACCGCGAGCACGACCTGCTCGATTCCGACGACTACTACCAGTTCCAGGGGGGCCTTAGTGCAGCGGTGGAAGAGGTGTCAGGAGCACGGCCACAGCTGTGGTTCGGAGACCATTCCCGCCCCGAACGGCCTCGCCTGCACCGGCTTGAAAAGGAATTGGACAAGGTGATGCGCAGCCGGATGCTCAACCCCCGCTGGATCGAGGGAATGATGCAGCACGGCTACAAGGGTGCCTTCGAGATGGGGGCCAGCCTTGACTACCTCTTTGCCTACGACGCCTCCACCGATCGCGTTCCCGATTGGTGTTACAGCGCTCTGTGTGAACAGTGGCTCAGCCAAACGAAAATCCTCGATTTCCTGAAGGGAAGAAACCCCTGGGTTCTCAGGGACATGGCCGAACGGCTGCTGGAGGCCTCGAATCGAGGCCTTTGGACTTCAGCAACAAAAGACCAGCTGCTTCATCTGCGACAACTGGTGAACAGCAGCGAAGCCCAGATTGAACGGGGAAGCCCTATTTGTTGAGGTCGCGAACCATCTGACGGAACGGATCAATCGATCCAGGCTTCGAGGACTGTGCAGCGGCCCCCGCCTTGGCCACCGGTTCCTCCTTGGCTTTCAGCTCTGCCTTGCGGCCGACGGGAGCAGCATCTGCAGGAGCAGGGGTGTTCACACCCGTGATGGCCGTGCCCTTAAGACGCTTGCTCATCTCCTCGGTGCTCACCTGCTCAGCGAAGGTTTTCTTCACCGGTGTGGGGATGCCCGCGTTGAGGCTGATTGATTCTTCCTTCTTGACGACGCCACCAAGGCCATCGCTGCGTTTTTCTAGCTTCTCGGTTTCAGCAGCCACCTCCATGATCTGCTCCTTGGTGCCGGGGTTGTCGACGGTGCCTGGGAAGGTGCGGCGAATCGTCTTCGACTCGCGCATGTAATTCACATCCCCTAAGGAGGAGGAAGCGTCGGCATCAAGGAAAAACTCGGCCGGCTTCTCCTTCGCTGGCTTGCGCGGCCGAATCGTGGAGTCGGACTCTGCGGAATCCTTTTTCAGCAGACGATCCAAGAAGCCCATGTCGACCGGAACTGAGATGTAAAGAACTTAGCGGCCGCAAAGGTCAATTCCATGGGTATCGGTGCCACACGTACGCAAAAGGCCAAGGTTGCTCAGCTGACGATCGATGGCCTCGCAGATCAAAGGGCTGGCGGACCAGGTTGGTTGCATCTCGTAGTCGTACCAGGCCTCACCACCATCGAAGCCGAGCCGGGCAGCCTCATCAATCAGCACGTCATGGCCCAGGCGGTAACGGGCTGGATGGGCCAACACCGCCAATCCACCGGCGGCATGGATGGCTTTAACCACCGCCTCAGCCCTTAACGGTTCACCGACGACGGCATCACCACGGTTGTAAGGCTGAAGCGCAGGGTGGTTGAGCTCGAAGCCAAGGGCGAGCACATGAACGAGGCACCCCTTCAGCAGTGCACTGATTTCCATGCCGCTCCAGAGCGTGGGGACCTCAACACCGCTGGCGCGCTGCTGAATCAGCCAAGCCTCGATCTCCCGGTGGGCATGGCTGCTGTGGTGATCCGTCACTGCCAGGTGCTTGAGACCCTGCTCGGTTGCCTGCCGAATCAGGTCAAGCGGTTCGAGGCTGCCGTCACTGCAGATGGTGTGGCAATGAAAGTTGTGCGTGGTGGGACAGCTCGACGGTCCCACCTGTTCGAGCACGGCTTTGAGGGGGTGGGTCATCTCAACCCTCATCTCAGGCTTTGGCGGAGGCTTCGGCCCGCAGGCGGCGCCAACGGGCATAGAACTGAATCGACGCTGCCATGAACACCACCAGGGCGACGATGAACCAGGTTGCTGCGCTGGTGGGGAACTGCGTTTTAAACACCACCAGCATCACCACGATCACCAGCAGCAGCGTGGGCAGCTCATTCAGGGCACGCAGCTGCTTGCCTGACCAGGCACAGGTGCCGGCGTGGAGTTGGCCCATCAGCCGGTAACAGAACACGTGGTAAGCCAAAAGGGCTGCCACAAAACCGAGCTTGGCGTGCATCCAACCCTGCTGAAGCCAGGAGGGCTGGGCCAGAAGCAATCCAATGGCCATCGATACCGCCACTGCCATCCCCGGCGTGGTGATGATGTTGGCGAGCCTTTTCTCCATCAAGGTGTACTGATCGCGGAACGGCTGTTGCAGTTCCGGCGCCAGTTCCTCGGTTTCAACGTGATAGATGAACAGGCGCACCAGATAGAAGAGGCCCGCAAACCACACAACAACCCCAACGATGTGCAGGGTCTTGAACCAGAGGTAGGCCTCGGGCGAAAACGTCATCAACACAACTGATCTGGAGCGACCTTACGCAGGGTTCAGGTGAGCGCGTCAAGAAAATCGCTGGCTCGACGCTGATGGGTCAACAGCACCTCAGGAGCCATGCGATCCAGGTTGCGGGCCATCATCGCTAGCCGGTATTGGCGCCGGAAGAAATCTTGATGGCGATGGATGAACGTCCAGAACAGGGCATCCCAGGTGTCACACCACTCCCCTTTGCGGTAATCCGACATCTTGCGCACGTAGTTCGAGCCAGAGAGATAGGGCTTGGTGGTGAAAATGCCACCATCAGCGAACTGACTCATGCCATAGACGTTGGGCACCATCACCCAGTCATAGGCATCCACAAACAGCTCCATGAACCAGGTGTAGATCCGGGTTGGATGGAATCCGCAGAGGAGCATCACATTGCCCAGGAGCATCAAGCGTTCGATGTGATGGCAATACCCGGTCTCCAGGGCATGGCGGATGGCGTCATCAATCGGGGGCAGACCCGTGGATGCGGTGTAAAAGGAGGAGGGAATCGGCCGATCGTCGAAGCCCCAGAAATTGCCGTTGCGCATCTCCACCCCATGGCGCCGGTACATCGCCGCCATGAACTCCCGCCAGCCAACGATCTGACGCAAAAATCCCTCCAATGAATTGAGGGGGATGTCACCGGCTTCAGCCCGCTCCAGCGTTCGATCCAGCACCTGCTGGGGCGTGAGCAGACCGATGTTGAGCATTGGCGTGAGCACGCTGTGCCACATCACCTGGTGCTGGGTGCTGATCGCATCCTCGTAAGCCCCGAACTGGCGCAGGCGTTGTTCGAGGAATTGATCCAACCAACGGGCTGCATCGCCATGGGTAACGGGGTAATGGAACCCATCCCAACTGCCGATGCCGGCCACCCCCTCCCCGATGAGCTGCTGCCGGGCAGCCTCGACGAGGGCCACCGAACCGCTCGAGCGTTCGGCCGGGGGCTCTGGAACCAGGATTCCCTTGGGAAGCTTCTTGCGGTTGTCGGCATCGAAACTCCAGCGGCCACCGACAGGGCCACCATCAGAATCGATCAGAAGATCCAGTCGCTTGCGCTGCATCTCGTAGAAGCGACCCATCAGGAGCTTCTTGCCGGAGGCGAAATGGTCCTCGATGAGGGCCTCTGGGGTGAGCAGCATCGGGGTGGCAACGATCTCCAGACCGCAGCCGTGGCGGGAAGCGAAGGCGGAGATCCGTTGGCGCAGAACATCGTCCACCGGATCAGCCAGATGAAAAGACCGGTAGCCCTGATCGAGCAGATCTCCGAGGATCTCAGCGGTGCTGGCCGCCTGCCCCTGGAGCACCCGCAACACGGTGAAGCCCTTGGCCTGAAGCATCTCGGCATAGGCATTCATCGACGCCCGATGCAGGAGCAGGCGCTGCCGATGCACCTGGATCGGCCAGCGGGGATCAGTGCCGAACAGCAGCGGATCTTCGATCAGGGCCACAGCCCGTCCCGCCCGAAGCGCGGGATGGTGCTCAAACAGCTGATGAGGAAAAACGAGACTGAGATCCACCGTCAGCTGTCCTCACCAGCAAGACGGCAGGCGCGTCGCCCCAGGGCGGTGGCATAGGCGCGATCCACGGGGCCTTCCATGGGGCTCAGCTGGCCGGCACGGCAATTCATCACCACTTTTTCGCGATGGCCCTGCTGATCGTTGAGCCGCAGCACCAACTGCCAGTGGTTCTTGGCGCTGCGGGTGATGCCATCAGCACACACAGGCCCCGTGCACAGCCCGGGAGACGCCCAGACCGGAGTGGCGAGCAGAAGCACTCCTGCCAGAGCCATGCAGAGATGACGGATCATGCGGAGAGTTCCTGAGACTGCTCTTCTAAAGCAGCCCTGGCATCAGCGTCGTTTGCGTCGTCGGACGGATGGAAGAAATCGTGGATGTCGCGGGCCAGGGCCGGGCCGACGCCAGGGGCCTTGGACAGGGTCTCAATCGATGCCAGCTGGATGGCATCAATCGAATGGAAATGAGCCAAGAGATCCTTGACCCGCTTGGGCCCAACCCCGGGGATGTCCGAGAGGCGTGAGCGCTTCATCCGCTCACCACGCTGCTGGCGGTGGAAGCTGACGGCGAAGCGGTGGGCTTCGTCGCGAAGGCGGCGGAGGAGCACAACCCCGAGCTGATCCGGTTCACTCTCCAGCGGCTGGCTTTCACCGGGGAGAAACACCTCCTCGCGCTGCTTGGCGAGGGAGCAGACGTTGAGATCCTCGTGCAGGTCAAGCTCGCGCAGGGCCTCCATCACGGCAGAGAGCTGGCCCTTGCCGCCGTCAATCATCACCACATCGGGCCAGTCGTTGAGTCCGTCGGTCTGCAGGGCGCTGCCGCCTTTGTGACGCAGGGCACCCACATCCACCCCCTCTGCCTTGGCCCGAGCCCAGCGCCGAAAACGACGGCGCATGATTTCCGCCATCGCCATGAAGTCGTCGCTATGGCCAGCGCGGATGCTGCTGCTGCGGATCTTGTACTTGCGGTAGTGCTGCTTGGCGGGCAGTCCGTCGATGAACACCACCTGGGAGGCCACGGCATCGCTGCCCTGGATGTGACTGATGTCGTAGCCCTCGATCCGTCGCGGCGGGGTGGGCAACTCCAGCAGTTGCGCCAGATCCTCCGTGGCCAACGACTGCTTCTCCTGACCCTGCTTGGCACGGAGCAACTCAAACTCCGCGTTGCGCTGCACCAGTTCGATCAGATCGGCTTTCTGCTGGCGCTGCGGGCAGTGGATCTGCACCCGACGCTCGCGCTGTTCCGAGAGCCAATCCTCCATCAGTTTCTGCTGGGGCAGAGCGTGCTGCACCAACAACTCGGGGGGCACCTCAACGGAATCCACCTGGCTGTAGTGCTCTTCAATCACCCGTTGCAGGATCAATCCAGGTTCCAGACCTGAGGCGTCAGCGGTGTAGCCGAGACGTCCCACCAACTTCCCGGCGCGCATCTGAAACAGCTGCACGGCCGCCAAGCGTTCATCGAAGGCAAGGGCCAGCACATCGCGACTCACGGAGGAATCCGGCAGGCTCATCTTCTGATCAGCGGTGAGCTGATCCAGCCCCTGCAATTGATCGCGAACCCGGGCCGCCGACTCGTAGTCCATTCGCTCGGCATACCGCTCCATCTGCTCCTGAAGCAGCTGCTGCAGTTCATCGCTGCGGCCCTGGAACACCATTGCCACCTTGCGCAGGGTGCGGTGATAGTCCTCCGAGCTGATTTTTTCCTGGCAGACCCCCGGACAGCGCCCGATGCTGTAGTTGAGGCAGGTGCGGTCGGGGTACATCGGCCGGGGTCGTTGCCGCAGCGGGAAAACCCGCTTCACCAGGAACAGGGTGCGGCGCAGCAGCCCCACATCGACATAGGGCCCGTAAAAGCGATCCAGGGGGCTTCGGAAGCGACGGCGACGGGTGATGAAAATCCTTGGGTAGGCCTCACTCCAGGTGATGCAGAGGTAGGGGTATTTCTTGTCGTCCTTCAGCAACACGTTGAAGTGCGGCTGATGGTTCTTGATCAGGTTCGACTCGAGAACGAGGGCCTCCGCCTCGCTGTCGGTGACGATGAACTCAATCTCACAGACCTGGCGTGTCATCAGCCGGATCCGTGGCGACAGATCATGCCGACTGCGGAAATAACTGCGCACGCGGCTGCGCAATGCCTTCGACTTACCGACGTAGAGGATCCGGTCGTCGCCGTCCCGCATCAGATAGCAACCCGGCTCAGCGGGGATCTCCTTCAGGCGGCGTTCAAGACGCTCGGGCTGCGTCAGCAGCGGTGCACCGGAGGCGGCATCCACCAGGCCAGCTCAGCCGCCGTAATTCCAGCCGGTGCTGGCCAGGTTCAGGGCCTCGCCATCAGCGATCAGGCTCGCCGTTTTCACTTCGCCCACAAAAACGGTGTGGTCACCATGCTTGATCGAGCCCACGAGTTCGCACTCCACACCACCGACGGCATCGGTGAGCAGGGGGAGACCAAGTTCGCCCTCCTCAAAGGGTGCCGCTTCAAAGCGACCACCAAGTGCCTTCTGGGGCTTGAAGAACACGGCTGCCAGATCTTTCTGATCGGCCCGCAGCACGTTGAGTGAGAACTTGCCGGTGGCCTCGATGATGGCGTGACTGCTGCTGTCAGCCCGAACACCCATCACCACCAAGGGCGGTTCGAACGATCCCTGGGTCACCCAGCTGGCCGTAAATCCGTTGACCTCATCGCCGTTGCGAACGCCGCAGATGAAGAGCCCATGGGGGATCTTGCGAAGCAGGACCTTCTTGGCGTCGGCGTCGAGGCTCATGGCACGGATGCGTTGGCTGAAATCTAAACAGCGATCCGCTGCATAGGATCCGCCCATCGCTGATTCCCGATGCGGGCGCTCTACCCCGGCAGTTTCGACCCTCTCACAAATGGTCATATGGACCTGATCGAGCGGGCGGTGAGCCTCTTTGGTGAGGTGGTTGTCGCGGTGCTCAGCAATCCGAGCAAACAGCCTGCGTTCAGTGTCGAAGAGCGGATCGAACAGATCCGCACGGCGACACGCCACCTCTCCGGCGTTGAGGTGATCAGTTTCGATGGGCTCACCGTGAACTGTGCCGTCACCCACCGCGCCGACCTGATCCTGAGGGGCCTGCGAGCGATGAGTGATTTCGAATACGAACTGCAGATCGCCCACACCAACCGCTCCTTGGCAGACGATCTGGAAACGGTGTTCATGGCCACCACAGCCCGCCACAGCTTCCTCAGCAGCTCGGTGGTGAAGGAAGTGGCCCGCTTCGGTGGATCGATCGACCACATGGTTCCACCAGAGGTGGCGAAGGACCTCAACAGGCTCTTTAATTCAACTTTCCATGCCAGCTGATATGAACGACGTCCAGTTCTCCGTTCTCGATCAACTCGATCAGCTGGAGGAAGTTGTGCTGGAGGGCAGTCGACTGCCCTTCACCGGCGGACGTCTGGTCAACGAAACGGATGCAGTCGAGCTGCTGGATGCCGTCCGCGATGAATTGCCGAAGGAGCTGGAGCGGGCCGCCAAACTGCTGGATCGCCGGGACGAGTTCATCAACACTGCCCGCAGGAACGCCGAGGAGATCGTTGAACAGGCCCAGCGTCAGCGCGAGCAGCTGGTGAACAACGCCGCGATCCGCCAGGAAGCGGAACGGCAGGTGAATGAGATGCGTGAGCAAGCCCGCCAGCAGTGTGAGCAGTTGCTCCAGAAAACGCGCGAGCAGGGGGCGAAGTTGGAGCAGGAGATGCAAAGCAAGCTGGCCCAGCTGGAACAGCAGTTCGCCTCACGCCGGCAGCAGCTGGAGCAGGAGGGACTGGAGCGTCGCCAGCAACTGGATCAAGAAGCAATTGAGCTGAAGCGTCAACACGCTGAGCGACTCGACGCCAGCCGCCAACAGGCCCAGCAGCAAATCCAACAGATCGAGGCCAACGCAGCGGAACTCAAGCGCCATCACGCTGAGCAGCATGAAGCCAACCGACAGCAGGCGCTGCAGGATCTGGAGACGATTCGCCGTGAAGCCCTGCGCCTGCAGAAGGAAGGCCGCGATGAGGCCGAGCGAATTCACAACGACGCGCTGCAGTTCCGCCAGCAGACCCAACAGCAGTGCGAGTCGCTGATCCAACGCAGCCGCCAGGAAGCAGCCGGCGTTCAGGACGGGGCCAACCGTTACGCCGAGCAGACCCTGGGAGAGCTGGAGGTTCGCCTCAAGGAAATGGCCCAGGTGGTGATGGCCGGCCGTCAGGAGCTCTCCAAGATTCAGACGATCCGCTCCGCGGCCCCTGGCCCCAACGCTGGTGACGACAGCAAAACCGTTCCGTTCAGTCGGGCTCAGCGGGCAGCGTCACGGCTGCGGTCCATGCAGGGCAACGGCTGATCCGCTGGCTGGCCAGCAGGATCTGGCTCATCACGGAGTTGGGTGCATAGGACCCGTTGGAAATCATGCTCACGTAACGCGGTCCATCGGTGGTTTCAAGAATGCCGGAGATCGAACGAACTCCGCTGAGGGTGCCGGTCTTTCCCCAGAAGCGACCCACAAGCGGTGTGCCCCAGAAGTAGTTGCGCAGCGTTCCCCTCTGGCCTGCAATCGCCATCGAGGCCTGGTAGTAAGCCGCCAGGGGGTGTTGCGCCATGCGCCACAGCAGCACAGACAGGGAACGGCTGGTGAGACGGTTGCCCCGTGAGAGTCCGCTGCCATCCCGCAGCCGAAGTCCCGTCATCGGGATTCCCTGGGCTTGCAACCAGCGGGTGGTGGCGATGGACGCACGGTTCACATCCCAGACGTCCGCCGCCTCACGCATCAGCACCTCAGCGGTGAAATTGTGGCTCTCCGTGTTGGCCAGGCTGAGCAGGGCGTGCATCGGCGCGGAATCCTCGCTGTGCAGGACGAAACTCGCCCGCCAGTTCCGCGCAAGGGCCGCCTCTCGGGTCCGCTGATCAACCATCTGCAGGCGGATCTGTCCCCCTTGCTGTTGCACGGTGGAGTTGAGGATCCGCTGCAGCCGTGCCGCTGGATCCATCACCGCCATGTGCAGGGCGTTGCTGGTCAGAGCAAGGCGGGTGATCGGTGCGCCGTAGGCGTAGGAGCGATCCGCAGGATCCCAATCGGCAGGCCACCAGAGTTGACGGGGCTCCTCCCGAACCATCAGCTGAACCGGCGCAGAGGCGGAGCTGGAGGTGCTGCTGGAGCCGCCCTGGCCGAGGGCCACCATGGCGAACTTCTGGATCTCGGCAATGCTGAGGTCGGGATCGCCCTCTCCCACGATCTCCAGTGATCCATCGGGATGACGCAAAAGCTGCGTCTTCAGACGGAAGTCGGGGCCGAGGCGATCCAGGGCAAAGGCCGTGCTGACCAGTTTCTGATTCGATGCAGGAATCCGGGGGATCCCCCCGTTGAGATCAGCCAGCAGCTGACCCCGTTGATCTACAACGCTGACGCTCCAAAGCCGCTCTTCCGTGCCCACCGCTGATTCCAGGGCAGTCTGAAGGGCCGGGCATAGTGCCCCTCCGCTGAGCATGGCCTGGCCCTGACGCTGCACCACCGGAGGTGGTGCCAAAAGTGGTGGCGCTGCCCTGACGGGCAACTGAGGCGCCAGCACCAGCAGGGAGACCAGGGCGGAGCGAATCACAGAGGCATCACTCCGCTCACGACACCGTTCAAGCGGTAGAGGCGTCCCTCCAGCTCAACGGGCACACCCACCTTGAGCTTGGTGCCACCGATGACAACACCAGAGGGTTTGATCTCGGCCTGGGCCTCCATCACAAACCGGGCATGGCGGGGTAGAGCCGTGGCGGGGGCATTGGCGAGCACCACCGAACCATCGGGCTGCACCGCCGTCAGGGAATTGGTGACGTCATCCACCGACACCAGGCTCACCCTTCCGGCGGGTTGATTGCGAATCACGATGTTGAGGGCTGCTTCCTCCCGCACTGAATTCAGCAGCTGCTCGGGATCAGCGCTGTACAGCCCCACCACATCAACGCTCACCTGCACAGGCTTCACGGCACCGGTGGCCTTGGCGACCGCATTCGAGAGCTTGGGGGACCAGACAACCCCCGCCAGAGCGGCCAAGGCGACGACTCCAGCCACGGCATCGATGGGTGAAAGGGATCGAAGCCTGTCGAGCACCATCGAAGGGGAGCCTGGGCTTGAACCTTAAGGAGGGTGTGAGTCTGGATCAAGCCAGAGGCGGCTCAATTGCGCAGACCATCAAGGAAGCGGTCGACCCCGGACAGCTGTTGCTTGATGCTATCGGGATCTTCACCGGCCAGAAGCGCTGCTGTGGTGTCGGGATCCGGACGTTCGGGAAGCACCTCCAGTTGCCGGTAACCATCGGGATCCTGGCGATAGAGACGCCAGTCATCGGGGAAGCAGCGCATCAACGCTCCTCCCTCCAGGGGCTGGAGCCAGTAGGCCTGCTGCCAGCTGGCCACGAAACCCTTTCGGCGCTCCCGCGCCACGCTGCCGATGCCGACGGCGGCGTCTTCGAGACGTCCATTCAGCATCAGAACCACTCCTGCGTGGTTCTCACACAAGGCCTGGAACTCCTCGTAATCCGCAGGGGAGGGGTTCACCGCAAGCAGAAGGCGGGTGTCGGGAACATCGCTCTCCGCCCGTTTGAGCTGATTGAAATCAAGGATCACCTCCTTGAGATCCTCCGCATCGCGCCGGGCCAGGGCGGCAGCACCGGCATCGGGCCAAACCATCAACAGGTCCTGACCGGCGGCAATCAGTGCTCGGGCCAGCCGCACCGCCACCGGAAGCAGGCGAAGACCTTCAAAACGGAGGCTTGCAGCCCAGCGTTGACCGTCGCCGGATCCAACGGCCGCCAGGGCGGCTTGCAGCATGGCGTCCTCGGCGGCGAGCAGATCCGCGGGGAGAGCGAGACAGGAAGCGTCGGATTGAGTCATCGCCAAAGCATGTCAGGAAAATGCCTCGAGCACGGATGCAAAACGGCTGGGAACGGCGTTGAGATCCTGATCCGACAACCAGGGGCCAAGGGTCAGCCGCAGGCCCGACTGACGTTCAGGCCCGGGAATGCCCATGGCCGTGAGCACAGCACTGTCGGCACTGCTGCCACTGCTGCAGGCACTGCCGCTGCTGCAGGCCACCCCCGCCGCCGCCAGCCGTCGCACCAGATCGCGTCCGGGCAGCGGCTGTCCACCAACGGTTTTGGCCAACAGCGCGATGTGATGGGGCAGACGCTGATCGGGAGAAGGGCCGCAGAGCTGAAGCTGGGGTAGCTCCAGCAGGCGTTCGAGCAGTTGATCCCGTTGGCGACGGATCTGGGTTGAGCTGCCCGGTGGAACGTGCTGGCTGACAGGGTCAAAGCTGGGGAGGGCCATCAGGGCTTCGGCCATGCCACCCACCAACGCAACAGGTTCGGTACCGGAGCGCAGGCCGTGCTCCTGGCCACCGCCGCCCTGGAGCGGTGAAAGGTCCACACCCGGGGCCCGAATCAACAGCCCCACGCCCCGGGGGCCGCGGAACTTGTGGGCGGAGAGGGTCAGCAGATCAACCCCGAGCCGCTCGAAGGCGAAGCAACCCTGGGGCACAAGCTGGGTAACATCGCTGTGGATGACGATGCCGCGCTCGCGGCAGGCCCGAGCGATCGTGCTGATCGGTTGTAGTGCACCCACCTCGCCCTGGGCTGCAATCAGGGAAACCAATCGGGTTGGAGCGGACAACAACCGATCGAGCTGATCGAGCCGCAGTACGCCCTGCCCATCAACGGGCCATTCGGCAATGCTCCAGCCCAGGGCGTCCAGTTGGTGCGCCGCAGCGACCACCGCCGGATGTTCCACCGCAGAGATCACCAACCGGCCCGGGACAAGACCGGCGGCACTGCCGAGCAAGGCAAGGTGCACGGATTCCGTCGCCCCTGAGGTGACGATCAACTGGTCAGGATTGACAGCGAAACGCTCGGCGATGCGCCAGCGCGCTCGCTCCAGAGCTTCCGCTGCAACCAACCCAGCCCCATGGAGGCTGCTGGGGTTGGCCCAGGCCGTCTGCTGGAGCTGCTGCATTACCGCGATCACCGCCGGCAGGGGCGGTGTCGTGGCAGCAGCATCAAGGTAGAGCTCAGGGGGTTCCACGCTCAAACCGTGCCTTGGTGCGCTGCTCCAGGGACTCACTGGCGAGATTGAGCATCGAGTCGAGGGACGTACTGCTGAGGAACGCCTGCACCTTCTGCTGCGCCTCATCGCGGAGGCAGCGGTCGGGGCGCTGACACTGCTCAGCGCAATCCTTGGAGCAATCGAAGTCGGTTGCGACCGTCGGCGCAGGTGAAGCGGCAGGGGCTTCGTTGGTCGACACCAGCGGGGAGCCTGCCGGCACCAGATCGGGCGTCAGCACGCCGTCAAACACCGCTTCGGCGGGTCCCGTCATCAGCACGGAACCGGTGCGATCACGCCACTCAATCATCAGCGGACCGCCGGGCAGCACCACCTCGGCGCAGTCATCGGCGAGGCCCAGCAGCACCGCCGCCACCAGGGTGGCGCAGGCACCGGTGCCGCAGGCCAATGTCGGGCCTGCACCCCGTTCCCAGACCCGGATCTCCAGCCGCTCACGGCTGTGCACCTGGAGGAAATGAACGTTGGTCTTGGCCGGGAAGGCCGGATGGACCTCCAGGGCAGCACCCCAGGCATCAAAGGGAATGCTGGCCAGGTCGTCGACGGGCACCACCACATGGGGATTGCCCATGCCAACGGCCGCCACCTTCAGTTGTTCTCCCTCCAGCAGCAGCACCCCCTGCGGCAGGCCGTCTTCGGGCATCAGGGTTGTGGGGATGCCCTCGGAGGTGAGGAAAGGAGGACCCATGTCCACCCGCAACTGGCCA
Organism: Synechococcus sp. N26; assembly: GCF_900473975.1. Lineage (NCBI taxonomy): Bacteria > Bacillati > Cyanobacteriota > Cyanophyceae > Synechococcales > Synechococcaceae > Synechococcus > Synechococcus sp. N26. The sequence goes on from NZ_UCNM01000010.1 coordinate 324,799, forward strand.
TTGGCCATCAGTTCGGGGCGAATCATTCCCGCCAGGGTTTCGATTTCCCATCGACGGCCTGGGGCATCACCGTCGGTGTCAGCCAGGTAGCGGGCCAGGCAGCGAATGCCGTTGCCACACATTTCGGCCTCACTGCCATCGGCATTGAGAATCCGCATCCGCAGTTCTCCCTCCGCCTGAGGAGGCAGCGCCAGAATCAGGCCATCGCCACCAACGCCGAAGCGCCGATCACAGATGCGCCGCACCCAGGCGGGATCGGGATTGCTGATGGCATCAGGCAGTTGTCCCTGCCGGCCTTCAACGATCAGGAAGTCGTTGCCAAGTCCCTGATATTTGCTGAACTGCAGCATGCGTGGCCGGTATTGCCCCCGAATCCTATGGAGACATCTCCACTCGATCCAAGCCTTCAGGGGGGTCGGTTGCTGCAGAGCTGGATTCGTGAACAGCTCCCCCTCAGCATTGCTGTGGTGGGACAGGAGCCTATCGAGGGGCGTCTGATCTGGCAGGACCCTGAATTTCTGGCCATCGAACGGGAGGTGCGAGCCGGCCCGTGTTGATCAACCGTCGGCAGATCAGCGTGATCCGCTCCCTCGGCTGAACACCAGGCATGTGGCACGATCGCAACCTTGCCGAGCGCTGGTTCCGTGAACGCTGCCAACCCTGCCGTCGACGCCAGTGCCCAGACCGGTCGTTATGACCCCACTGCGCTGGAGCAGCGCTGGCAGGAGAGTTGGAAGGAGGATGGGGTGGACACCACAGAAGAAGGTGGTGAGAAGCCTGGATTCTTTGCCCTGTCGATGTTCCCGTACCCCTCGGGAAGCCTGCACATGGGCCATGTGCGCAACTACGTGATCACCGATGTGATCGCCCGGGTGCAACGCATGCGGGGCCATGCCGTGCTGCATCCGATGGGCTGGGATGCCTTCGGACTTCCCGCTGAAAACGCGGCAATCGAACGCAATGTGGACCCCGGCGAGTGGACCGACCGCAACATCGATCAGATGCGGGCGCAGCTGGATCGCCTTGGCCTTTCGATCGATTGGAGCCGCGAACAGGCGACCTGCCACAGCGACTACTACCGCTGGACCCAGTGGCTGTTCCTTGAACTGCTCGAAGGGGGTCTGGCCTATCGCAAAAACGCCACCGTCAACTGGGATCCCGTCGACCAGACCGTGCTGGCCAATGAGCAGGTGGATGGTGATGGCCGCTCCTGGCGCTCCGGAGCTCTGGTGGAACAACGCCAGCTGAACCAGTGGTTCTTGCGCATCACTGATTACGCAGAGCCGCTGCTCAACGACCTGGACGCCCTCAAGGGCTGGCCGGAACGGGTGCGCACCATGCAGGCCAACTGGATCGGTCGCTCGGAAGGGGCGGAGATCAGCTTCAGCGTTGAGGGAGCACAGGATCAGACGATCACGGTGTTCACAACTCGGCCCGACACCCTCGCGGGGGCGAGCTACGTGGTGCTGGCACCGGAAAACGAGCTTGTGGACAGCCTCACCAGCGCTGATCAGAAGGACACGGTGGAGACCTTCCGTAAGGAGGTTGCTCGTCTGAGCACGATCGAACGCACCAGTGATGACAGGCCCAAACGGGGGGTGCCCATCGGCAGTCATGTGATCAACCCCCTGACGGGGGCGGTGCTGCCGGTGTGGATCGCCGACTACGTGCTGGCCGAGTACGGCACGGGCGCCGTGATGGGCGTACCGGCCCACGACCAACGCGACATCGCGTTTGCCCAATCGAACGGTCTACCGATCCAGCAGGTGATCGACGCCGAGGGAGCTGCTGAAGCCATCGCGGCCGGTCAGGCCTGGACGGATGCAGGAACACTGGTCAACTCCGGCAGCTTCGATTGCACGGCCTCCAGCGAAGCCAAAGGCGCCATCACCGGCCACGGCGCCGATAAGGGCTGGGCACGGAGCAAGGTCACCTATCGCCTTCGCGACTGGCTGATCTCACGCCAGCGCTACTGGGGCTGCCCCATTCCCGTCATCCACTGCGATGACTGCGGTGTTGTTCCGGTGCCCCGCGAGGACCTTCCGGTGGAGCTGCCCCGGGGCATTGATCTCTCTGGAAAGGGCGGTTCGCCCCTGAGCCAGCAGAGCGACTGGGTGAATGTGGCCTGCCCCTGCTGCGGCAAGCCGGCCAAGCGGGAAACAGACACCATGGACACCTTCATGTGTTCCTCCTGGTATTTCCTGCGCTTCGCCGATCCCCACAACACCGAGAAACCTTTCAGCAAGGAGGCGGTGAACCGTTGGTTGCCGGTGAAGCAATACGTGGGCGGCATCGAACACGCGATCCTGCACCTGCTCTACGCCCGTTTCTTCACCAAGGCGCTGAAGGATCGCGGCCTAGTCGAAATAAACGAACCGTTTGAACGGCTCCTCACCCAGGGCATGGTGCAGGGAATCACCTACCGCAATGCGACAACCGGCAAGTACATCGCTCCAGCGGACGTGGCAGATCCCGAAAATCCCCGGGACCCCAACACCGGCGACAAGCTTGAGGTGTTGTTCGAGAAGATGTCGAAGTCGAAGTACAACGGCGTTGACCCCGCGGAGGTGATCGACCGCTACGGCGCAGACACAGCCCGCATGTTCATCCTGTTCAAGGCTCCGCCGGAGAAGGATTTGGAGTGGGATGACGCCGACGTGGAGGGCCAGTTCCGCTTCCTGCAACGGCTTTGGCGCCTTGTTGAGGCGGGTGCTGCCCGCATCGACTCACTCGAGCCGATGCAACGGCCAGCCGATCTGAGCGATGCAGACAGCAACGTACGTCGGGCGCTGCACCTGGCCATCGAAGCCGTCAGCGAGGACCTCAGCGACGAGATCCAACTGAACACGGCCATCTCCGAGCTGATGAAGCTCTCCAATGCGATCAGCTCCACGGGCATCGAGGCCTTGAGTGCACCTGTGTTGCAGGAAGCTCTTTCCGGACTGGTTCGCCTGCTGGCTCCGTTCGCGCCTCATTTGGCGGAGGAGTTCTGGAGCCGTCTGGGGGGAGGCGGCAGCGTGCACCGTCAAAGCTGGCCGGTTCTGGATCCAACGGCACTGGTGCAGGACAGCGTTGAAGTGGTGATCCAGGTGAAGGGCAAGGTGCGGGGCAAGCTGCAGGTTCCGGCCTCCGCAGACAAGGAAGAGCTGGAACGGCTCGCCCTGGCCAGTGATGTGGCCGAAAAATGGTTGGAGGGCACAGCCCCCCGTCGGGTGATTGTGGTCCCCGGAAAACTGGTGAACCTGGTGCCCTGAACCCAGGCGGATCAGCCTTTGCTGAAACGCATCGAAGCGGGCTGGCTCCAGTCGCCCTGGGCACTGAAGCCGCGCAGGTTGCCGGTGAGGTGACGCAGAATCCAAAAGATGGATTCATCGGTGCCATCCCCGAGGGCCAGGCGAATTTCATCAGCGGAGCGGGCCACACCGTCGGCCAAGATCGCTTCTACACGACCTTGAAGGTCGAGAATCGCAGCCGCCGCCTTCTTGCCGGCTTCCACGCCGGGCTGGTGGTAGGCGTTGATGTTCACCAGTTCGCCGTAGAGACCGACGGCACGCTCGAACAGAGCGATCAAGGCGCCAAGACGGCGGGCATCAAAGCGGCGCATGCTGATCGTCATGCTCTGGCGGCCACCCTCGGTAAGGGCTGAGCGGGTGCCCTGCAGGAAACCATCGAGGAAGTCGCCGGGGCATTCCCCGCCAAGCGTGGGGATGTCGCTCACGTCTTCGAGCACCTCGATGAAGGTGGCGAAGAAATTGTCGACACCGTCGCGCAGTTGTTGCACGTAGGCGTGCTGGTCGGTGGAGCCTTTGTTGCCGTAAACAGCGATGCCCTGATGCACCACGTCACCGTTGCGATCCAGGCGCTTGCCCAGGGATTCCATCACTAGCTGCTGGAGGTAACGGCTGAACACCTCCAGACGATCGCGGTAGGGCAGAACAACCATGTCGCGCTGACCGCGACCACCACCGGCCACGAACCAGGAAGCGGCCATCAGGGCGGCTGGATTGCGGCGCAGATCCGCGGCGCGAGTGGCGGCATCCATCTGAGAGGCGCCGGTGAGGAAATCGCGGATGTCACAGCCAATCAAGGCACCGGGCAGCAGGCCGACGGCACTGGTGATGCTAGTGCGCCCCCCCACCCAATCGAACATGTCGAAGCGCTTGAGCCAAGCTTCCTTCTGGGCCTGCTGATCCAGCTTGCTGTCGAGCATTGTCACGGCAACGGCCTGGCCGGCCCACTGGCCCCCAGCGGCCTCGAGGCGGTGGCGAGCCTGCTCCATGCCGAGGTGGGGTTCGGGCGTTCCCCCCGACTTGCTCACCGTCACCACCAGGGTGCGGTCGAGACGACCCTCCAACCCCGCCAGGACGTTGCTCATCCCATTGGGATCGACGTTGTCGAAGAAATGAAACGGAAGCCCCTCGCCCGGGTTCTGCAGCGCCTTGATCATCAAGGCGGGGCCCAGGCCACTGCCGCCGATGCCGATCCAGAGCACATCGGTGAAGGCTTCGCCGTTGGGGGCCTTGATCGTGCCGTTGATCACATCGCGCCCAAAGCCTGCGATCAGATCGATTTCCCTGGAGATGTGCTGTTGAAGCTCTGATGAGGGAGCGAGTTCAGGGGTGCGCAGCCAGTAATGCCCCACCTGGCGCTGCTCATCGGGATTGGCGATGGCGCCGGCTTCTAACTCCTGCATCGCTGCGAACGCCTTGTCCATTCGCGGCTGCAGCTGCTGCAGATCGGTCGCGTTCACATGCATCCGGCTGATGTCGAGCCAGACGCCGAGATCATCGTGATACCAGCTGAGATCGCAGAACCTCTGCCACTGAATATGAGCGTCGGAAGCGTTGAAATCCGGAAAGCTCATGCCGGGCGGACGGTGCATTCCTGCCGAACGTATCCAGAATCTGACGGGATGCCCGCATAAAAGGACACCACAGCTAGTTTCATGTCATCTTCCGCAGACCCCATTTCCATCCCTCATGGCTAAGCCATTGCGATGGACAACAGCTCTCTTTGCGACGGCAGCGAGCCTGTGCCTGGTAGGTCAGTGGTCACACCCGGTTGCTGAGGTTGGGGATCAGGCGCCTGTTGTGGTGCAGGACAGACTCGAGCCCACAGATTTCTCGCCCGAAGAACTGAAGCTGCTGCAACGGCGCTTCGGGGTGCACGGCCCCCAGGTGCAGCTGGCCCAGCTGTTCACCAGCGGGATGGATCAGCTCCAAACATTGCGCGCATCCACCCTGGATCGTCTTCGCGAGCTGAAGCCGGTGATCCTTCGCCAAGCAGCGGCGCATCAGGTGAATCCAATGCTGATCACCGCCGTTCTTTTCGACGAAATTCAGCACTCCAAGCCGGGGGAGAGCCTCCCTTTCATCGCCCATTCCGGTCTTGTGAAGACCCACGGACCGGCCCAGATCAGCGTCTCGGAACTGATCCATCAGAACCGGCTGCCGGCGAACCCAACACAGGAGGAGATCACCTGGGCCCGCAATCAATTGCTGAACCCCGAGATGAACATCACCCTGCTGGCGGCCAAGTTTCAACGGCTGAAGCTGGCCCTTGGTCTGCCGGAGAGCTTGATGCTGCAGGCGAGTCGCTCCTACCTGGATGCCAAGGCGATCGCCACCCTCACCTATCTCCACAACGGAAAATTGGATTACCCAGCACGGGTGTTGGGCTACATGCAGGACCCTGAACTGCACGGGTTGATTTACGGCGGTCGCCAACCGAATCCAGAGATCACGGTTTAGGGATCTACGACGAGCACTTGGCTGCATGAGCAGCCCAACCCAAACCCTCGTCTCCTTATCCCTCAGTTTAGGGAGTTCGTCAGCTCTGCCTCTCCCCCATATGGGGGATGTGGACGCCCCACTTTCTGCTGAAGCATCGATCCAGCAGGGCAGACCGATGAAACAGCTCCTTCCATAGCTGGCATTTGGCCTGCTTGTCCCATCAACCGCACTCGCTCAGGTGGACGCCGAAGTGGCGGCACAGTGCAGAGACGCCAGGGATTTCTATGGCTGCGTCAGGTCCTTCACCACTCCGGTCCGGCGTTCCGATGACATTGACCCTTATGCCGGCGTGATGGGGCAGGTGGCTGCAGGCCTGATCTCAGGCCAGGGCTACCGCAACGCACCCCCAAAATTTCCCCCGGGGCATTATTACGGCTGGTCTTGTTGAAGGGATCCTGCGGGGCGTCCTGCGCTGAACCCAATCGGGCTCCATTCACTTGTGGCAGCTCGCCCGGAATCGATCGGAGCGGCTGGTGGCGGCGTGTTTGGTTTTGCGACCGCTGACCCGCTTGCGCCAAAGCTTGAACGATGACGCTTTCATCTCTTGCCGCATCACTGCGATCACCTGCGGCTCGGAGAGTCCGAATTGAAACTCGATCGCCTCGAAGGGCGTTCGGTCTTCCCAGGCCATTTCGATAATGCGATCAAGATCCTCGCTGGGGAGCGTTTTCACCGACGCAGTACACAGGAATGCGAACGCTAACGACGCATCAGCTGACGCAGAGGTCGCCGAGGGCCGCCAGCCGCGTCTGAAGTTTCGACCAGTCAAAACTGCGGGGATCATCCCGTTCTCGGCCCAGATCCACATGGCGATGGGTGGTGATCGCCGCTGGCGGCAGATTAAAGGAGCGGATCCAACCCGACAACACCAGGGCCAGAGCGTCGTATTGCTGGGAGGTGTAACCAACGTGGGAACGGTTGGCATTCGCGCCTGATGGTGGTGTCTCCAAGCTCAGATGCAGAGCAAAGTTGTTGATGGAGCCCTTGAGCTTCTTGTTGGTGATCGCCCACTCCCCCAGAAACGCTGAAAAACCTGCGCCATAGGCCCGGCTCAAGGGATCCACCAGATCCAGAACGCGTCCGTCCTGGCCCACCAGGGTGTGATAACTCACCTGATCCTCATCGCGGGGGTGGGGCGTCATGAAGGTGTTCAGAGCGGAGCTCAAGGAGTAGACGGTTTCGTGAAGCACCACCACCCTCGGCGTAGCGTCGATCACACGGCCGTAGGCGTCCTTGTCGTAGCGATCGCCAAAATTGGTGGGATCGATCTTCACGAAGGTCCGCCAGGAAGCCGAACGGGCATCGAGCTTGTTCAAACGCGACCGCAACGCCCTGTCCACACCCGAACACTGCCGGGCCAGGGGCGATCGCCAGGAGCGAGACTGCGGCGGTAACGGCGCTGAAGCGGAGGGGTTGTCTTCCCGTTGGCGACCACGCTCCATCCCCACAGGAGAGAGCTTCCCTTGCTCCATCAACGACCAGCTGGTTAGCCCCAAAGCCAACGTTCCTGCTGCAGCAAGGCTGATGGCGAGCGGCCGGTGCTGCTCAACGCGGTTCCACACACCGGTGAAGAAACGGCTTAGACGATCTCGAACCATCGATCCCGCAACTGCCGTTGTTCCGTTGTGCACCCAGGATCCCAATCCAACGTCCAATGGTCCACACCCGCAGCAGGGAAGAGCTGGGTCTCCTTGAGCAAGCTGCGTCGTGAATAGGTGACGCGCACACACTCCTGCTTCTCAAGAAGAACTGCGATGTCACTGCTGCGACGCACCCGGTAGCCATTGATCGCCAACAGCTCATCACCCACCACAAGCCCGGCCCGCTGCCCGGGGCTGTCGCGCCTCACCCGCTGAATCGAAGCGGCGCCCTCAGCATCCTTGAGGGTGAGTCCATGATCGGAATGCTTGAGCGGCACAGGGTCCATGCGCAGCCCCAGAGCTTCTACGCAATCAAGCAAGGGCAGGGCTTCGGGCTGGTCCAGCCATTGATCCAGATCCGAGGCAAGATCGCCATCCCGTCGAGCCACTGCCGCCTTGATGTGATCACGGCTGTAGCCACGGGCCTGACGGCCAGGGCCATGCCACAACTCACGCAGGATCGCGGCCATGGAGTGGCCGCGCTGCCGCAGGCGCACATCGAGGCAGAAGGCCACCGCTGCACCGAGGCGGTAGTAGCTGATCTGGCTGTCCCGTGAGGCTGGCGTGGCTTTGTAGAGCTTGATCCACGCCTCACGGGCACTGGCCGCCAACGACTGGATCGAGCAACCGGGTGACATCAGCACGCTGGACAGCTCCTCCCCCAGATCCTTCAGCAGAGTCGGTCGATCCGAACAGCCCGCCAAAAGGGGGAGGCTGAGGTCGAAGTAGCTGGTGATTCCCTCGGCAAACCAGAGGCCTTCGGTGATCACCGCCTGCCCGTAGTCGTAGGGGCGAAGCTCAACGGGCCGCAGCCGCCGCACATTCCACTGGTGCAGGTATTCATGGCCGATCAGCTGCAACAGCTGCCGGTACCCCTTGGGCTTGGCCAGAGCCGACCAGCTGAACTGCAGCACAGCACTGTGGTCGTGTTCGAGGCCGCCGTAACCCTGATCAACCAGTTGCAACACAAGCTGGTAGCGGTCCCCCGACGGGGGAGGGGTTCCCAGCAAGCGACAGGTGGCACTGCACACCTTTTCGATGTCGCTGATGAAGTTCGGCGGCCAACCCATCGGTGGCGTTCCGATCAGCAACAGCTCATGGGTCTTGCCCTCCACCATGAAGGGTTCTGCCTGAAACGGCCCCGCATGCAGCGGGCTGTCCACGAGGGCATCGAAATCGGCAGCAACCCAGCCCTCAGCGCTGGGCTCCAGCGGCAGATGCACACTCCAGTGCTCCGGAGCCGTGACGGCAACGTGGTGTGGTGACCAGCGGCAGCCGTCGATGTCCATCGCCACAGCAGCGAGGCAGAGCGATGCGAAATCAGGATCCAGCAACCCGGTGCGGACGGTGAGATCCCGGGCTTCAAGCTGATAGTTGAGCGTGAGCGGGCTCAAATCCGGCAGATCACTGAGCCACTGGTGCGGCGCCATGCGACGCACCGGAAGCTCCTCACCATTGGCCAACAGCTGCAGGCTGTGCAGGTGCTGGGCGTGATCACGAACCGTGTACGACCCCGGTGTCCACACCGGCAGTTGGAACGTCTGGCGTAGTGTCTGCGGTGTCCACTCGATGGACACCGCGATGGTCTGTGTTTCGGGATGGCTCAGATCGAGCCGGATCTGAACCGGTTCGAACACGTCAGTTGGTCTGCAGGATCAGCTCAGCAGAACCCATGCCACCAAGGCGCACCTCGTCCATGGCGTGGAGCAGGGCGTAGCGGCGCGTCACCCGTTGCAAGAGCTGTTCAAGCCCGGGCTGGCGGCTGATGCGTTGGATGTCGCCATGCATCACGATTGTTCCGTTCTCCCGCTTGGTCCAGCCCAGGGGCATGGCTGAGCCCTGAAACGCGAGCACATCCACGGCATGGGAGTCGTCCGCGAATCCCTGCAATTTTGTCGATCGTTCCACCGTGAAGCCCTCATCACAAAGGGCCTGAACCAGACGCTCGAGGTCGGTGAAGACAGTCGGCAGGATGGAGAGATGTGACATGGACCGAACCCCGCTTTGACAGACCCTAGCCACAACAATCGAGCTGACCAGGCCCCGCTGCAGCTGGGGGTGATGGCATCCGGAAGCGGCAGCAACTTCGAGGCCCTGGCCCAGGCCATTCAGACGGGGAATCTCAACGCGCGGATCCAGCGGCTGGTGGTGAACAATCCGGGCTGTGGTGCCCAGCAGCGGGCGGAGCGTCTCGGCATTCCGGTGTCGGTGCTTGACCATCGCCTGATCAAGAATCGGCGCGAGCTGGACGGCGAACTGGTGCGCCTGTTCCGCGCCGACCAGGTGGAACTGGTGGTGATGGCGGGGTGGATGCGGATCGTTACCGAAGTGCTGGTCAGCGGCTATTCCGATCGCCTGATCAACATCCACCCCTCACTGCTGCCCAGCTTCCGTGGCCTGGATGCCATCGGGAAGGCCCTGGAGGCCGGGGTGAAGGTCACCGGCTGCACGGTGCACATCGTCACCGAAGAACTGGATGCCGGTCCGATCCTGGCCCAGGCCGCTGTTCCTGTTCTCGATGGGGATGACCACGCCAGGCTCGCCAAACGGATTCAGGAGCAGGAACACCTGCTCCTGCCCAGGGCACTGGCTGAGCTCAAGCCAACCTGGCGTCAGGGATAGAAGGACTGCAAGGGCAGCCCCGTCTCCGGAGCGAGGCCCGCCATCAGGTTGAGGCACTGCACGCCCTGCCCGGCCTGACCCTTGATCAGGTTGTCGATGGCACTCATCAACACCAGCTGGCCGGTGCGGGTGTCCACCTGAACCGACAGCAGGGCGCGGTTGGTGTGGCGCGCCCACTTGGTGGCGGGATAGGTGCCCACCGGCAGAACCTGAACGCAGGGGTGGTGGCGGTAGATCGCCTCCAGCACCGTGGTGCAATCCTCGGCGGTGAGACCGGGGTCGCGCAGGCGGGCATACACCGTGGACAGCAGACCACGCACCATCGGCACCAAATGCGGCGTGAACTGAAGCCGCACCTCCTGGCCAGCCACCTCCATCGCCATCTGCTCGATCTCAGAGGTGTGGCGATGGCCGATCACGCCGTAGGGCGCGATGGATTCCGAGGCCTCCGCCAGCAGCATCGCCTCCTTCGGCACGCGCCCTCCGCCGGAGGTGCCCGTCTTGGCATCAATGATGATGCCGCTGGTCTCGATCAGGCCCTGCTTGAGGAACGGCAGCAGGGGCAGCAGGCTGGCGGTGGGGAAGCAACCCGGAGCGGCAACAAGCTTCGCGTCAGCGATGGCAGGGCCGTTCCATTCCGGCAGGCCGTAAACGGCACTGCTGCAGAGCTCCGCGTCCTGACGGTTGAGGGAGCCGGCCTCCTTGGCGTACACATGCAGCCACTGCTCTAGGGAGCGGTAGCGGAAGTCGGCAGAGAGGTCCACCACCCGCACACCCCGCTCCAGCAGTTGAGGTGCCAACTGACAGGCCAGGCCGTTGGGGAGGCTCAGAACAGCGAAATCGGAACAGGCCGCAATCCGATCCGGATCCGCTGATTCCACCGTTGGGTCATCCGGCAGGGGCAGGAAGGAGCAGACGGAGCTCCAGCGTTGGCCAGCACTGCGTTCACCGCCAAGAAAACTCACAGACAGGCCGGGGTGGCCCTGGAGCAGACGAATGGTCTGCAGGCCCCCGTAGCCGGAGGCGCCGATCACAGCAACCCGTCCGCCCTTCACCGTTGCCATCGCTTCAACCGCCGACGTTGTCCTGCCTGCCATTGAACCAACCAGCCAACGGTCGATCGTACAGAGATCAATAATGAAGTCATCTCCCGGCGACCAGGCTCCTGAACCCCAGTTCCCTTGACCCCGCGAATGAACCGATCGCGTTTGATGCCATCAGCGACGCCCTGGCGGCGATCCGCAATGGGGAATGCGTTGTCGTGGTGGACGACGAACAACGGGAGAACGAAGGCGATCTGATCTGCGCGGCCCAGTTCGCCACCCCGGAAGCGATCAACTTCATGGCCACCGAGGCACGGGGCCTGATCTGTCTGGCCATGGAGGGACAGCGGCTGGACGAACTGGATCTGCCGCTGATGGTGGACCGCAACACCGATGCCAACGAGACGGCCTTCACCGTGAGCATCGATGCCGGCATCGAGCATGGGGTGACCACCGGCATCTCCGCCGAAGACCGGGCCGCCACGATTCAGGTGGCGCTCAACCCAGCCACACGGCCAGCGGAACTGCGCCGCCCTGGGCACATCTTTCCCCTTCGCGCCCGTCCCGGCGGCGTGCTCAAACGGGCCGGTCACACCGAAGCCGCTGTGGATCTGTCTCAGCTGGCGGGCCTCAGCCCCTCCGGAGTGATCTGTGAAATCCAGAACAGCGATGGCTCCATGGCCCGCTTGCCGGAGCTGCGCAGTTACGCCGATCGCTGGGGGCTGAAGCTGATCAGCATTGCTGACCTGATCCGCTACCGGCTGGAGAACGAGCGCTTCGTTCGCCGCATGGCCCAGGCCCAGATGCCCAGCCGCTTCGGCAGCTTTCAGGCGGTGGGCTACCGCAACGAACTGGATGGCTCTGAACACGTTGCCCTGATCAAGGGTGAGCCCAATGCCCTGAGCGAACCCGTGCTGGTGCGCATGCATTCCGAATGCCTCACCGGCGATGCCTTCGGCTCACTGCGCTGCGACTGCCGGCCCCAGCTGGAGGCGGCCCTGCGCCAGATCGAAGCGGAAGGCGAGGGAGTGGTTGTTTATCTGCGCCAGGAAGGGCGGGGCATCGGCCTGATCAACAAATTGAAGGCCTACAGCCTCCAGGAAGCCGGGCTCGACACCGTTGAAGCCAACGAGCGGCTTGGCTTCCCGGCGGATCTGCGCAACTACGGCGTCGGCGCACAGATCCTCTCCGACCTCGGCATCCATCGGCTGCGGTTGCTCACCAACAACCCCCGCAAAATCGCCGGCCTCGGCGGCTATGGCCTGCAGGTGGAGGAGCGGGTGCCGCTGGTGATGGACCCCGGTGCCCACAACGCCGACTACCTGGCGGCCAAGCGGGAGAAGCTCGGGCATTTGTTCGAATCTGAGAGTCCATGTGTGGTGCTGGCCCTAGCGGTGAACGTGGGCCCCGAAAGCTGGCCCACAATTCGCCAGGAAGTGGAAGCCATCGCTCAGCGCCATGGCTTCAGCCTTGAGGCCCTGCATGAACCCCGCTTGTTAGCGCTGTGGGATCGACCGCAATTCGTCTGGAAACTGATTCCCGACGGCGCCGATTCAACCCCCCTGCTCAAGAGCCTGGCGGCCCTGGCGGCCACCGAGCGCGTGGGTCTGATGCGGGTTCCCACGGAGCGGATGGCATTGCACCCGCCACAGACCCTGGAACGGGTGGAGCATCAACTCAACGAGTTGATCAACCTGGGCAGTGACGGACTGCTCGAAAACGGCCCGTCACTGCTGCATTGGACCCGGAGCTGATCAGCCTTCCTGGATCGTCACTTTGTTGATCTTGGAGCCGTTGGCCAGCTTCAGCACCACGTCCATGTTGCCGGTGTGGCCGAACACGGTGTGCACGCCATCGAGGTGAGGCTGGGCCTCATGGCAGATGTAGAACTGCGAGCCGCCGGTGTTGCGACCGGCATGGGCCATGGCCAGGGTGCCGGCCTGGTGCTTCTGCTGGTTGATCTCGCAATCGATCTGGTAGCCGGGACCGCCGGTACCGGCCATGCCGCGGGCGCCTTCACGGCTGTTGGGGCATCCCCCCTGGGCCATGAAGCCGGGGATGACGCGGTGAAAGGCCAGACCGTCGTAGAAGCCATCCTTGGCCAGCTTTACGAAGTTGGCCACGGTGTTCGGGGCATCGGCTTCGAACAGCTCGAGCTCGATCAGGCCTGCTTCAGTGTCCATCAAGGCCTTGGTCATGGTGGCGCGAGCAAAATTGGAGTGTAAAGAGACGCCGACCATGCCCGACCTCTCCCAAGCCCGCGTCGGTGTGATCGGCGGCAGCGGCCTCTATTCGATCCCCGGCTTGCGCCAGGTGGAGGAACGCACGGTCGACACACCCTTCGGGGCACCATCCGATCAACTGCGCCTGGGAGAGCTCGAGGGCGTCAAAACCGTCTTCCTGGCCCGCCACGGCCGCCATCACCATCTGCTTCCCAGTGAAGTGCCCTACCGGGCCAACATCTGGGCCATGCGTTCACTGGGAGTGCGCTGGCTGATCTCGCTCTCGGCGGTGGGGTCACTGCAGGAGGATCTGCAGCCGCGCGACATGGTCGTGCCCGATCAGTTCATCGACCGCACCCGTGACCGGCCCGCCAGTTTCTTCGGCAACGGCTGCGTGGCCCACGTCAGCCTTGCGGACCCCTTCTGCCCCAATTTGAGTGCCCTGTTGGCCGATGCCGCTGAACAGGGGTTGCCGGAGGGTCGACGGCTGCACCGCGGTGGCACCTATCTCTGCATGGAGGGCCCCGTCTTCTCCACCCGCGCCGAAAGCAAGCTCTACCGCTCCTGGGATTGTTCGGTGATCGGTATGACCAATCACACCGAAGCCCGTCTGGCCCGGGAAGCCGAACTGGCCTATGCCTCCCTGAGCATGGTCACCGACTTCGACTGCTGGCATGAGGATCACGACGCCGTCTCAGTGGAGATGGTGATCGGCAACCTTCAGGCCAATGCCTCAGCCACCGAACCGATCCTGAGTGGATTGATGCAGCGGCTCAAACAGGACCCTCCCGCCTCGCCAGCCCACACAGCCCTCGCCAATGCCCTGATCACCCCCAAAGATCAAGTCCCGGAACAGACCCGGTCCAACCTTGATCTGTTCACCGCCCCCTACTGGGGACCGTTCGATCAGGCTTCCGCCAGCTGAGCGCCGCAGGCGGCCAAGGCAGGCCGCAGCTGTTGGTTGTGCTGCTGCAGAAGAGCCTTGGCCTGGTCCACCGACAAGGCTGCAGCGGCCATCAACAGGGCGAGTTTCACCGATCCGCCGGCCTCCTCCAGCAGCGTCAGCCCCCGCTCCCGCTCCACACCGGCAAGATCCCGCAGGATCCGCAATGACCGGTCCACCAGCTTGCTGTTGCTGGCGGCCACATCCACCATGCGGTTGCCGTAGACCTTGCCCAGCTTCACCATCACGGCGGTGGAGAGGGTGTTTAAGGCCAGTTTTGTGGCGGTTCCAGCCTTCATCCGGGTGGATCCCGTCAGCAGCTCAGGGCCCGTGAGCAGGCGGATGTCGATGTCGCAGGGCAGGGGAGCCTGCCCCTTCGGAACACAGGCCATGGCGATGGCGAGGGCTCCGATGCTTTTGGCGAACGCCAGCCCACCGCGCACGTAGGGGGTGGTGCCGCCTGCGGCGATGCCCACCAGGCAATCCTTGGCGCAGAAGCCCCTCTCCTCGAGATCCGCACGTCCGGCGGCCTCAATGTCCTCAAGCCCTTCCGAGCTGCGCAGCAACGCTGCGGAGCCACCAGCGAGAACCCCCTGAACCTGTTTGGGATCACTGCAGAAGGTGGGCGGACATTCCGCGGCATCCAACACCCCCAGCCGTCCGGAGGTGCCAGCACCCAGATAAAAGAGCCGGCCTCCGGCACGGAGGCGCTCGGCAACGGCATCAACCGCCTGGGCTAGCGCCGGGGCCACCGCGGCGACAGCTTCCTGGGGGCGACGATCCTCGTCTGCAAACAACTCCACCAGCGCCAGGGTGTCGAGCTGATCCAGGCATGAACTGCGCCGGTTGCTCTGCTCGGTGAGCAGGTGGCCGCGGTCGCTGGAGGGCTGCAGATCGGGGTGGAACACGGCCACGGCTCAGAGCAGACCTTCCAGGCGCCGACGCAGCTCATCCAGTTCAGGATTCGATTCCGGTTCGGTCTCCAATCCCTGGCGCGCGGGCTCAACGCCTTGCTGCTCTGCCACACCGCCGTCAGAAACAGCCTCGTTCGAAACCGGGTCGTTCGAAAGCGTGTCGTCCTTCCAGTTGCTCACATCGCGGTTGCTCTGGGGCGGCGCCATGAAAAGACGCTCCTCGTCATTGCTGGGCACAAAACCCGACTCGATCAGCCGAGCCTCGTAGCCAGCCTCACGGCAGAACAGATCCACATCTTCCCGATCGAGGGCCTCCACCGTCGGAACCGGAAAGTCCTGGGCCTCCAGAAGACCGGCATAACGCTCGGCATCGTCGGGGTTCTCAAACAGCAGAACAACGGTTCGTCCGGCGATTTCAAGCGAGTGGATGCCTTCGCTATCCGTACCGGCATCAAAGAGCAGGACGTGGACGCGCATCGGGAAAACCGTCAGATCAACCGGACCGGAGTCTCACCCATCGTCAACCACCCTGCTTGGATTCGCTCGCCAGTTCCTGAAGACGTCGGTAGAGGGCCCGTTCCGCATCACCCAGATCCGACGGAATCACCACAACGATCTCCACCAACTGGTCACCCCGCTCGTCATCCAGCTGCAGCCCGCGCCCCCGCAGCCGCAGCAAACGTCCACTGGATGAGCCTGGAGGAACTTGCAGCGTCACAGGGCCATCCAAGGTCGGCACATCCACAGCGCAACCGAGGGCTGCATCCGGTGGGAACAGCATCAGCTTGTAGAGCACCCGCAGACCATCAATCCGCAGGCCGTCATCGGTCACGACCCGGAGCTGCAGGAAATGATCACGGCCGCCAGGGGCAACGCCCTCAAGCCGCAGACGCCAGCCATCCCCAGCAAAGGGGGGCGTGTTCAGCTCGATGACCGTGCCGTCGTCGAGCGTCAGTTCCACAACGGTTCCTTGGAGAGCCTGATCCGGAGTGAGATGAACCACCGACTCGAGATCTTCCACGGCACGCACCGGCGGCGGCGGCGGCGGTGCCGACACCGGAGGTTCATGGCCTCTGGCTTCCCGGCTGGCGTTATCACCACTGGCGACATCACCGCGGAAGGGGGGATCGGGCTCGTCTTCAACCTCAACGGAGGAACGTCCTGTTCCACCGCCGAAGATCACGTCGAGATAATCCTCAAAATCAGGGAAGCCCTGGGCAAAGGGGTCGGCAACATCCGCACGGGAGCCACCCCCTCTCTGCCAGGCCTCACGGCGGCGGGGATCGCTGAGGACCGCATAGGCCTCATTGACCAACTTGAAGCGCTCCTCAGCAACGGGATCGTTGCTGTTGAGATCGGGGTGCCAGCGGCGCGCCTCCCGGCGAAAGGCCCGTTTTAGTTGCTGATCCGTGCAGTCGGAATCAACCCCCAGCAGAGACCAGTAATCAGGCTCAGCGGTAGATGTCATCGTCCCAAGGTGCAGGGTCACGCCGGCTCAGACCACGGCCACGGTCACCCGGACGGCTGGGGGGACCCCAGGGGTCGTCATCCCAGTCATCGGCAAACAGCTCATCCTTGAGGGAGCCCAGGGTGTTGCGGATCCCCTGAAGCGGGCTGCCATCGGCCTGACGTTCCGCCGACAGCCGGCGGTTCAGCCCGAACAACGCCTCCTCGAGACCACTCACGCAGAGATCAAGCTCCTGGAGGTCGTCATTGGCGAGGCAGTCCTGCACGTCCCGCATGGCCATTTCAACGGCCCGTTGCTGCCGTTCAGCGCCATAGGGCCCCAGCTCAAGCGAGGCATCCCGCAGCCGCCGTTCCGCCTGGGCAAGCAGTGTCTGAGCCCGGTTACGGCGCTCGATCTGGTTGCGTTTGCGCCTGTCCTCATCAGCCCTCGCCTCCGCTTCCGCCAGCAGAGCGGTCACATCCTCCTCATTGAGGTTCGAGCCGCCCTGAATCGACACCGACTGCTTGCGGCCGGTGGTGCGGTCGGTGGCACTGACCTGCAGCAGGCCATTGGCATCGATGTCGAAGGCCACCTGCACCTGGGGCACCCCCCGCGGGGCGGGTGGAATGCCGGAGAGACGGAAACGACCGAGGGATTTGTTATCCGTCGCCATCTGGCGCTCCCCTTGCCAGACATGAATTTCCACGGACGACTGATTGGCTTCCGAGGTGCTGAACACATCGGACTGACGCACGGGGATCGGTGTGTTGCGGGGAATCAGCACCTTCATCAATCCGCCGATGGTCTCCAATCCCAACGACAGGGGGGTGACGTCGTTCAGCAGCAGATCCCTGAGTTCACCGGTGAGGATTCCGGCTTGAACCGCAGCACCGATGGCCACCACCTCATCGGGATTCACCGATTGGCAGGGATCGATCGGCACGAGGGTGCGCACCAATTGCTGAACCATCGGCATCCGCGTGGCACCACCCACCAGAACGACGTCATCGATGTCGTCAGCTGACCAGCCTGAGTCGCGCAGCGCTGCCTGGACAGGACTCAGCAGACGATCCAGCAGATCGGGGCAGAGCCCTTCGAAGGTGGCGCGGTCCAGGCGGGTTTCGATGTGCAGCGGACCATCGCTGCCGGTGGCAATGAAGGGAAGCGAAATCGGGGTGCTCAGCACGCCGGAGAGTTCCTGCTTCGCCTTCTCAGCCGCTTCCGTCAACCGCTGCAGGGCCTGGCGATCGCGGCGCAGATCAACCTTGTGCTCCTCTTCAAAGGCATCGGCAAGCCAGTTGACGATGCGTTGATCAAAATCGTTGCCGCCGAGTTGCGTGTCGCCGTTCGTCGCCTTGACATCAAAAACGCCGTTGGCGATGCGCAGCAGCGACACGTCAAAGGTGCCGCCACCAAGGTCGAAGACCAGGACCCGTTTGACGGCGCTGCGGTCAAAGCCATAGGCCAGAGCAGCTGCGGTGGGCTCATTGAGGATGCGCTCCACCGAGATTCCCGCCAGCCGTCCGGCGTCACGGGTGGCCTGGCGCTGTGCGTCGTTGAAGTAAGCGGGCACGGTCACCACCGCCGCTTCCACCGGTTCACCCAAATAGGTGGACGCGTCATCGACAAGCTTGCGAATGATGCTGGCCACCAGTTCTTCGGGCGCGTATTCCCGCTCGGTCACCGGACAGGGCACCCGAACCTGCCCCTGGTCGTTGGCACGCACCGTGTAGGGAACCGACAGGCTGCTGTCCTCCAGCTCGTCCCAGTCCCGGCCGACGAACCGCTTCAGGTTCGAGAAGGTGTTGCGGGGGCTGAGAACCAGCTGGCGCCGGGCCAGCTGACCCACCAACAGTTCCTGATCCTTGGTGTATCCGACAACGGATGGGGTGGTTCGGCCGCCCTCGGCATTGGCGATCACGTGGGGACGACCTGCCTCCAGCACAGCGACAACCGAATTGGTGGTCCCCAGATCGATTCCGACGATCCGCCCCATATCCCTGAAAACTTGATCCCCACGCTAACGGCAGGTTCAAACCGGCTCCAGTCCCTCCCTTAAGCGGTTGTTAATGCCCCCAAACGGTTCGGGTCATACGTTGTAAGGGCGCGCCATTGGATGCATGTCCGACCCGGACAGTCGTTACTTGCTCCGAAGCCGTCCACCAGCGGAAAAGCTGGTGGACATCAGTTTCAGAAATCTCGCCATCGCCATGGCCTCCGTTGTGGCGATCATTCTGTTCTCAATCCTTGTGGTGGTTTTCCAGGGGAGCCTGGATTCCATGGCCCGCTACGGATGGCAATTTCTGGTCACCTCAGACTGGAATCCCGTGGACGATCAGTACGGGGCCGGAGCCGCGATCTACGGCACCTTGATCACGTCACTGCTCGCGTTGATGATCGCGGTGCCCCTCGGTGTTGGCACAGCCATTTTCATCACCGAAAACATCATTCCCAAGCGGATCAGGGAAGTGATCGGCCTGATGGTGGAACTGCTCGCGGCGATTCCATCGGTGGTGCTTGGCCTCTGGGCCATTTTTGTGATGGAACCGTTCATCAGGCCTGGGCTGGAACTTCTTTATCAGCTGTTCAATTGGTTCCCCCTGTTCAGCACCCCACCGATGGGTCCTGGCACCATTCCCGCAGTATTGATCCTGGTGGTGATGATCCTGCCGATCATCACGGCGATCTCCCGTGATTGCCTAAATCAGGTTCCGCCGCAACTGCGACAGGCGGCCTATGGGGTGGGCACAACCCGCTGGGGAGCCATCATCAATGTGATTCTCCCGGCAGCGATTTCCGGAATCATTGGTGGTGTGATGTTGGCCTTGGGCCGAGCCATGGGCGAAACCATGGCCGTGACCATGATCATCGGAAATTCCAACAACTTCAGCGTTTCGCTGCTGGCCCCTGGCAACACCATCGCAGCGATGCTGGCCAATCAATTTGGTGAGGCGGATGGCTCCCAGGTGTCATCACTGATGTACGCAGCGTTCGTGCTGATTGTTCTCACCCTGTGCGTGAATATTTTTGCCCAGTGGATCGTGAAGCGTTTGAGCCTGAAGTACTGACATGACACAGACGCTCACCAACAACAAGGTTGAGTCAGCTTCTGACCTCAGCTACAAACCCTTTCAACGCAGAAACATCAGCAGCAGGGCGCTCTCGTTTCTGGCAGCCCTGTTTGCCGCGATTGCTGTTCTGCCCCTGATCCTTGTGCTGGGCTACGTGCTCGTGCAGGGGGGCAGCAAGATCAGCCTGGCCCTGCTGACGCAACTCCCACCACCGCCAGGCCTCGAAGACGGCGGCATCGCCAATGCAATCGTTGGAACGCTGGTGGTGACGGCCATCGCTGCACTGATCGCCGTTCCGGTGGGCGTCGGCGGCGGAGTTTTTCTGGCTGAATACTCCCGTTCGGGATGGTTCGCTCAGTTCATCCGCTTCGGCACCAATGTGCTGGCCGGGGTGCCATCGATCATCGCCGGCGTTTTCATCTACGGCACGATCGTTACCAGTCGAATCCTTTTCGGAAACGCCTACAGCGCCGTGGCCGGTGGCATGGCACTGGCGGTGCTGATGCTTCCAACAGTGATCAAAACCACTGATGAAGGTCTGAAGCTGGTGCCCGACGATCTCCGGCGTGGCGCCCTCGGCGTGGGGGCATCCCGGTTCGTCACCGTTGTTCGAATCACTCTGCCTGCCGCATTAACCCCGATAGCCACAGGAGTTGTGCTGGGCATCGCCCGAGCAGCAGGGGAAACAGCTCCCTTGATTTTCACCGCTCTGTTCTCACCGTTCTGGTCAGATCTGCTCACGCCGGAAGGGATCTTCGCTCCAATCGCGACCCTCTCGGTGATGATCTACAACTTCGCGATCATGCCCTACGAATTTCACAACGAGCTGGCGTGGGCCGCATCGTTTGTGCTCGTGGTGATGATCCTGGCCCTGAATCTCTTCTCTCGCTGGCTGGCGCAATTTGCTGCCAAATAAACCTTTTTCTACATAAAACAATGACGACTCTTCAACAGCCTCAAGCCACCGAGTCCCACAACTCAGACGTCGCCCTGTCCCTGCAGAACGTCACGATCAGCTACGGCAATTTCGAAGCCGTCAAAAACGTGTACTGCGAGATTCCCCGCGGCAAGGTGACAGCCTTCATTGGCCCATCCGGCTGTGGAAAGTCCACGGTGCTTCGTTCATTGAATCGGATGAACGATCTGATCGAAGGCTGCTCACTGAAGGGAAGCATCCTGTTTGGAGGAGTAGACCTCTACGGGCCCAGGATTGATCCCGTGGAGGTGCGCCGCCGGATCGGAATGGTGTTCCAACAACCCAACCCATTCCCGAAAAGCATCTACGAAAACATCGCCTTTGGCGCTCGCATCAATGGCTACACCGGAGACATGGATGAGCTTGTTGAGCGTTCCCTCCGCCAGGCGGCGGTTTGGGATGAGTGCAAAGACAAGCTGAATGAAAGCGGGTATTCGCTCTCCGGCGGACAGCAGCAGCGCCTCTGCATCGCGCGCACGATCGCGATTCAGCCAGAGGTCATCCTCATGGATGAGCCCTGCTCAGCTCTTGATCCCATCTCAACGCTGAAGATCGAGGAGACGATGCATGAGCTCAAGAAGAGCTTCACCATCGTGATCGTCACCCACAACATGCAGCAGGCCGTTCGCGTCAGCGACATGACCGCCTTCTACAACGCAGAGGCCGTTGAAGGCGGAACCGGAAAGGTGGGTTACCTCGTGGAATTCAACGAGACCGACAAGATCTTCAACGCCCCCCAACAGCAGGCCACCCAGGACTACGTCTCCGGTCGTTTCGGCTGATCGCCGAGCCGGCCCGAGCAGGGCCGTGATTGGGCCTTAAGCCCCGAGATGGGCAAAAAAAATCCGGTCCTGACGGACCGGAGAAGCGGAGAGCGAGGGATTCGAACCCTCGATAGAGTTGCCCCTATACAGCATTTCCAGTGCTGCGCCTTCGACCACTCGGCCAGCTCTCCACCGGCTAAATGGGGCAGGTGAGAATGTAGCAGGGCACTGCCAGCAGACCTTGATGCGTCCCAGCCACAGGATCACGATTCACTGGCGCCAGGAGGGTCGCACCATCACCCACGACGTGCCTGAAGGGGACTACATCCTTCACAGCTTCGAAGAGCAGGGTGACCCACTTCCTTTCTCCTGCAGAAACGGATGCTGCACAGAGTGCGCCGTTCGCGTGCAGAGCGGCAGCCTCGACCAGCGCGAAGCCATGGGTCTGTCGCGAGAGCTGAGGGACAAAGGCTATGGCCTGCTCTGCGTGGCCCGCGCCATTGGGCCCCTGGAGGCTGAAACCCAGGATGAGGATGAGGTGTACGAGCTCCAGTTCGGTCGCCACTTCGGCAAAGGGCGCGTTACTGCTCGCATCCCCCTCGAGGAGGAGTGAACATGCCGGAATCGATCTGCACCCGTGCCTTCCACGAAGCCGGTCTCAGCCCAAGCGATCTGGAGCGTCTTGTCGGCGTGGCCCGCTCAGCGGCCGATGCCGGTGGTCAGGAACTGATGCGCCACTACGGGCGCCTGTCGTCCATCGAAAGCAAAGGCCGCATCGGCGACCTGGTCACCAATGCCGACCTTGCTGCCGAACGCATCGTCTTGGAGCTGCTGGCGGAGCAAACCCCTGAGATTGCTGTGCTGGCGGAGGAAAGCGGGGCAACCGGTCAGCAGGACGGCCTGAGGTGGTGTGTTGACCCCCTCGATGGGACCACAAACTTCGCCCACGGCTACCCCTTTTTTGCCACCTCGATCGGACTCACCCTGGGCCAGCAGCCCATCCTCGGGGCCATCGCTGTGCCCTTTCTGAAAGAGATGTATTGGGGGGCACCGGGGGTCGGAGCGTTCTGCAACGACAGCCCACTACAAGTCAGCAGTTGCGATCGGCTCGAAGACTCCCTGCTGGTCACCGGGTTTGCCTACGACCGGCACACCCGACTCGACAACAACTACGCCGAGTTCTGCTGGTTCACCCATCGCACCCACGGCGTGCGCCGGGGCGGTGCTGCAGCGGTGGACCTGGCCTTTGTGGCCGCTGGCCGCCAGGACGGCTATTGGGAACGGGGCCTGTCTCCCTGGGATCTGGCCGCTGGCGTGGCGTTGGTGGATCTGGCCGGTGGAACCGTCACCGGCTACGGCAACCGACCCTTCGACCTCTCCAAAGGCCGGGTCGTTGCCGCTGGCGCCAGCCTGCATGCGGCAATCACCGAGGGGCTGTCTCAGGTGCAACCACTGCCTGGAGCCGCCTTCGGAGCGCCCGAGGTCACGGCCATGGGATCCTGAGGCGTGGCCGAGAGGACGTGAGATGGCGCTGCAACCTGCAGCTGGCGCAAAGGATCTGAATCCACGTCAGGTGGAGACCAACCGACAGCTGACGGAACGTCTGGCGTCGGTCTACCGCCTCTGGGGCTACGACGAGGTCTCACCACCACGGGTGGAACGCCTGGCCACACTGATGGCCGGCGGTGCCATCGACAGCTCAGACATTGTTCGTCTGGTGGCTGATGACCCCCTCGGGCTGCGCCCGGAGATGACGGCATCCATCGCCAGAGCCGCCTGCACCCGATTTGCGGATCGCCAGAGACCGCTGCGGCTCTGGGCCTCTGGCACGGTGTTCCGCACCCGTTCCGCCGATGAGGGTGGTCAGTGCATTGAGGAAAACCTTCAGAGCGGCGTTGAACTGTTCGGTGTCAGTGGCAGCGAAGCGGAGATGGAGCTGCTCAGCCTGCTGATGGCCTCAGTTCAGACCCTGGGGCTGCAGGCCAGCCAGAAACCAAGGCTGTTGCTGGGGCACACCGCTCTGATGGATCTGGTGCTCCGTCCGTTCAGCGGTGCGTTGCGTGATCAGATCCGCACGGCATTGATCGATTTCGACCGGTTGGCCATCGAGGGCTTCGATCTGGCCGACGATGAGAAGACCAGGCTGCTCTCCTTGTTGGACTGCCGTGGCACCCCCGACAAGGTGCTGACGCAGCTCGGCAGTCTCCGCGGGGAACAGCCGGTCTTCGATGAGCTGCGGCGCCTCTGTGCCCATCTCGCCTCGGCAGCTCAGGCCCAGGCGGTGACGATCCAGCTGGATCCAACCTTTCAACCCCATTTCGAGCTCTACACCGGCCTGGTGTTCCAGCTGGTCTGTGATGGCCGCAGTTCACCGGTGGTGATTGCCCGTGGCGGCCGCTACGACGATCTGGTGCGCCGTTGCGGCGCAACGGATGACCGGGCCTTTGGCGCTGGATTCAGCCTCGCGATCGATCCGATCCGCGAACTGATTTCAGACCTGGATGCTGCCAAACAGGAGCAGTCCGATGTTCTCGTTGCTTTTTCGACGGCTTCGAATCTGGAATCCGCGATGGAGCGTCAGCGCGGCTGGCACGAGCAGGGACGCACCGCTGTGATGGCCCTGGAACCCCTGGTGTCCAAGCAGGAGGCTGAGCAGCAGGCAAAGGCCCAGGGTGGTCTGCAGCTGGATTGGGTCGATCCTTAGGATCCCGCTGTGCAGCAGGACCTCAATGGCTCATTCCATCGTCACTGACGTTTGCGAGGGAATCGCTGATTGCGTTGATGCCTGCCCTGTGGCCTGTATCGACCAAGGCAAAGGAAAGAACAAGAAGGGCACTGACTTCTACTGGATCAATTTCGACACCTGCATCGATTGTGGTATCTGCCTGCAGGTGTGTCCCGTTGAGGGGGCCATCGTCGCTGAAGAGCGCCCCGACCTGCAGAAGACGCCCTGAGCTGGACCAAAGGACATAGGCAAGAAGGTTCGGGGAACCCCCTGAAACAGCCGTTGAGCCCGGGTAAAACCTGTCTCTAATGTCTGGTTTTTCGCAGCAAAGGAATGACGGTGCTGGAGGAACAGGGTCAGATTCAGATCCACACCGAAAACATTTTCCCGATCATCAAGAAGGCCGTTTATTCCGGCCATGAGGTGTTTCTGCGGGAGCTCGTGAGCAATGGCGTTGACGCCATCAGCAAGCGCCGCATGGCGGCGATGGCCGGCGATTGCAGTGAAGGGGATGACGGGGCGATTCGGATCAGTGTGGATCGCGAAGCCAAAACGCTCACCATCAGCGACAACGGCATCGGCATGACCGCCGATGAGGTGAAGCGCTACATCAACCAGGTGGCCTTCTCCAGCGCCGAGGATTTCCTGGAGAAGTACAAGCAGGAAAACGACGCCATCATTGGCCACTTCGGCCTGGGCTTCTATTCCAGCTTCATGGTGGCCGATCGGGTTGAGCTGCTGACCCGTTCAGCCCGGCCCGAGGCTGAGGCCGTGCGCTGGAGCTGTGATGGCTCCCCGAACTTCAGCCTCACTGCCGCCGAGAAAGACCAGCCCGGCACGGATGTGATCCTTCATCTGATGGAGGACGAGCTCGAATATCTCGAACCGGCTCGGATCCGCACCCTGATCAACACCTACTGCGACTTCATGGCAGTGCCGGTGCAGCTGGAAGGGGAAACCATCAACAAGATGGATGCCCCCTGGCGCAAAAGCGCCAGAGATCTGAATGATCAGGACTACATCGACCTGTACCACTACCTCTATCCCTTCCAGGGCGATCCCCTGCTCTGGGTTCACCTCAACACTGACTATCCCTACAACCTCCAGGGCATTCTTTTCTTCCCCAAGCAGACCGGACGTGCCGACTGGGAGAAGGGGGAAATCAAGCTGTACTGCAACCAGGTGTTCGTCAGCGATTCGATCAAGGAGGTCGTTCCGCGCTACCTGTTGCCCCTGCGGGGGGTGATCGATTCACCCGATATCCCCCTGAACGTGAGCCGCAGTGCTCTGCAAACCGACCGACGCGTTCGCTCCATCGGCAACTTCGTCGCCAAGAAAGTGTCCGACCGGCTGCGGAACCTGAAAAAGGAGGATCCCAAGGGTTACGCCGAAGCCTGGGATGCCCTGGCACCCTTCGTGAAGATCGGCGCCATGGAGGACGAGAAGTTCGCCGAACAGGTGTCTGAACTGATCCTGTTCGCCACCACTGCTGCAGCAGGGGAAGGAGACGATGCTGACCCGATCGCCTGCGATGGCCGTGCCTTCACCACCCTGGAGGGGTACCGCAGCCGACTGGCCGCGGATCAAAACAAGCGTGTGCTCTACAGCACCGATGACGTTGCCCAGGCCGGTGCGCTCAACCTCTGGACCTCCCAGGGCGCGGAAGTGCTGAAGCTGGAGACAGTGATCGACACCCAGTTCATTCCCTGGCTGGAACATCGCCATGAGGAACTCACATTCCAGCGCGTCGACTCGGAACTGGACGAAAGCCTGAAGGACAACGATGCCGAACTCACCGATCAGGACGGCACCACCGAGTCAGACCGACTGCGTGATCTGATCAAAGCGGCCCTCGCCAACGACAAGGTGACCGTTCAGGTGCAGGCCCTGAAAGCCGAGGGGGCACCGCCGGCCATGATTCTTCTGCCGGAACAGATGCGCCGGCTGAACGACATGGGCGCCTTGATGGAACAACGCCTGCCGGGCCTTCCCGAGCATCACGTGCTGCTGGTGAACAGGCGCCACCCCCTTGTGGAGGGGATGCTGAAGTTGCGTGCCGGTGGCGTGCTGGTGGGAGCGGCGGACATATCGCCGACCGCAAGCCTGGCCGAGGATGTGGCCCGCCATTTGTATGACATGGCGCGCCTGGGCGTCGGGGGTCTGGAGCCCAATGAGCTGGCCGGTTTCCAGACCCGCAGCGCTGAATTGATGGGTGCCTTGATGCAGAGAGGACTTTGACCTGAAGACCTTTTGCTAAATTGATTGTTTGGAACTGGCTTTTCAGCTCCAAACAACCTCTCAGTAGAAGGACATCGTCATGTCACGGGTGTGTCAGCTCACCGGTACTCGCGCCAACAACGGCATGGCCGTGAGCCATTCCCACATCCGCACCAAGAAGCTGCAGCAGGCCAACCTGCAGCAGCGTCGTCTCTGGTGGGCGGAAGGCAACCGCTGGGTGAAGCTGCGTGTCACCACCCGCGCCCTCAAAACCATCCAGAAGAAAGGTCTGGGAGCCTACGCCAAGTCTCTGGGCATTAACCTGGCCAAGATCTGAGATCTTGAACGGGTGAATCGGCGGGAATTACTAGTCAAGTCCGGCCTTTTCCTTGCAGCTCTGACGCTCACACCCTCGCGGGCTTCGGCCCTCGGGGGTGTTGTTTTGGAAACGGGTACAACCGTGCCTGATTTCGATCTGCCTGGATCCAGCCAGTCCGAACCCGATCGGAAGCAATGGAGCAGCCGTGATCTGCGCGGCCGCTGGCTCGCGGTTTACTTCTATCCAAGGGATTTCACCGGCGGATGCACGATCGAAGCCCGGGGCTTCGAAAGCCTTCACAACGACTTCCTTCAGGCCGGTGCGGAAGTGATCGGCATCAGCGCCGACAGCGTTGACGACCATGAATCCTTCTGTGAGAGCGAAGGATTGAGCTTCCCCCTTTTGTCTGATCCCGACGGGACCGTGAGCAAGGCCTACGGGTCGTGGATGGCGCCGTACTCGCTGCGCCACACCTTTCTGATCGATCCGGACGGGGTCTTGCGTGAACGCTGGGTGGCGGTTCGACCCAACGGTCACGCCCGCGAGGTGCTGGATTCGTTGGTGTCTTTTCAGACCAAAGCCGCCGTTTGACAAAAGAGGGCTTTTGCTGAATGGTGGACCGAACGAAGCGTTGTTCGAATAAATGGGTGCGGGTCAGAGTTCATTTGTAATCCTCTATCACCGCACGCCGTTCGACGAATCAAAAGACAAGAACGGGAAAAGAATATGGGTCGATCAGAAAAGCCCTAACGGAATTATTCCAACCCTTCGCAACCTCTTCCGTAGCTGCGAAAAGGGCACTTGGATTGCCTGGAGACGGGTCGACGATCAGTCGAATGAAGGTACAGAACGGTTTGAGATGGAACACCCTTCGCCGTTCACTCTGTGCCGAATCCCCCTGGAAGATGAACAGATCTCCAGTTTTTATCACATCACATCCAAAGAATGCTTCTGGCCAATTCTTCATACGTTTCCAACGTATTTCAATGTCAACAACGCGAACTGGAAGATCTTTGAAGAGGTCAACAAACGTTTTGCCATGGCGGCATGCGCTGAAGCCGCCGAGGGGGCAACGGTGTGGGTGCATGACTACAACCTTTGGCTGGCTCCCGGATACATCCGAGCCGAGCGTCCAGACCTGAAGATTGCCTTTTTCCATCACACGCCTTTCCCGGGGAATGATGTTTTCGCCATCCTTCCCTGGCGTGAGCAGATTCTGGAAAGTTTGCTCTGTTGTGATGTCGTCGGCTTCCATATTCCCCGCTACACCGAAAACTTTGCTCGTGCCGCCACAACCCTGGTGGGGGCCAAACGTGGGCCCAAAGTGCCGGTGGACAAGAAATTCATTGAGGTGGGAACCGCCCTTTCGGAAGGCACGGTCACCAGTCACCTCGAGCACAACGGTCGCACCATTCAGCTGCTCAGCTCTCCGGTGGGCACCTCACCGGATCTGATTCAGGAATTGTGCTGGAGCCCGTCGGTTGAAAGCCATGGCGAATTGATCGTTCAAGACACCAAAAAAGGCCGAAAACTAATCCTCTCTGCCAGTCGGGTGGATTACACCAAGGGCAACGAAGAGTTGCTGCTGGCGTTTGAACGGCTGTTGGAACGACGCAAGGATCTGCACGGCCAGGTTGTGCTGATGCTGGCCTGTGTGGCCGCTGCCAGCGGAATGAAGATCTACGAAGACACCCAACGCTCAATCGAGGAGATGGCCGGACGCATCAACGGCCGCTTCAGCCAAATCGATTGGGTGCCCATCCGCTTTTCCACCCGCCGGATCCCCTACGACGAAATGATCGCCTGGTTCTGCCATGCCGATGTCTGCTGGATCACACCGCTGCGGGATGGCCTGAATCTGGTGGCCAAGGAGTACGCCGCTGCTCGACGCAACCGTGGCGGCGTTCTTGTGCTCTCGGAATTCACCGGAGCCTCGGTTGTGCTGGATGGCGCCGTGCTCACCAATCCCTATTCCAATCGCCGCATGGATGAGGCCATCGAATCGGCACTGGAAATGGATGAAGACGAGCAGCGCGACCGCATGAGCCGCATGACCGATGCCGTGGAGAACTACACGGTGAGCGACTGGGCCGAGGAGCAGATGTCTGGCCTGTCGCCCTCCACCCCGCAATGAAACTGCGCCGTTGGCTCGTGGGCGGTGCCTTGGCGCTGGTGATGGCCCTGGGTGTTCTGGTTGGGTCAGCCTCCTCGCGCGCGGAGGAGGTGAGCATCCTCATGCCCTCCTCCTTCACCGATGCCAGTTCCGATCTGGTGAAAGCCTTCAACCGCGTGCATCGCGGCCGGATTCATCTCAAGTTGATTCGCGGTCCGTTGAACACGGAATCGATTTCAGACCTGGCGATCAGCAGTCTTCTGCTCGGTGATGCGCCGTTCGACGCGCTGTTGATGGATGTCACCTGGTTGCCGAAATATGCCGCCGCCGGCTGGCTGGAAGCCCTGGATCCTTGGTTTGGTCAGAGCGACCAGGAGCAGCTGGTGCAAGGTGCTCGGCTCGGCAATGACTACGACGGCCATCTCTACCGCTGGCCGCTGGTGGCCGATGTGGGACTGCTCTACTGGCGCACGGATCTGATGGAGCAGCCACCAACAACGCCTGATGCGCTGGTGGAGGTTGCCGGAAACCTCGTTGAAAGCCAGGCCGTTGCCAACGGTTTTGTCTGGCAGGGGCGTCAGTACGAAGGATTGAGCTGCGACTTCCTTGAAGTGCTGCAGGGCTTCGGCGGTGACTGGATGGACACCACCACCAACGCCATGGAGCTCGATACGCCTGAGGCAACGGCGGCAGCAGCCTGGTTGAACGGTCTGATCAGCGAAGGCGTCAGCCCCTACGCCGTGACCAATTACGCCGAGGCGGAGTCGCTTCAGGCCTTCAAGGCCGGTGATGCCGCTCTGATGCGCAACTGGCCCTACGCCTGGGCTGAACTCCAGAAGGACGACAGCGCGGTGAAGGGCAACGTCGGCATCAGCCTGATGGTGGCCCAACCGGGTGAACGCCCCGGAGCCACCCTCGGCAGCTGGGGGCTGAGCCTGATGCACCAATCGCAGCACAAGGAAGCAGCGGTGGAAGCGATTCGCTACCTCACCAGCGAAGACGCCCAGCGGCAGCGTTTTCTCAACAACGGCTACACCCCGATCCAGGCGGATCTGTTCAACGACCCCGAGATGCTGAAGGCCTCTCCCGTGCTGCCGGATCTGCTGGTGGCCTTGAACCATGCGGTGGTTCGTCCGCCTACCCCGCTGTATGCCCAGCTGAGCGATGTGGTGCAGCGGGAACTCAACGGCTTGTTCACCGCGGCCGGGTCCGCCGATGAGGCCATGGCCACCAGTCAGCAGCGGAGCCAGACTCTGTTGCGCGCTGCGGGAGCCACGCCATGACGATGCTCCTGGCTGCACCTGCTCTGCTGTTGATCGCGGTGGTGTTCGGCTGGCCGATGCTTCGCTACGCCTGGCTGAGCTTCCATGCTGATTCCGTTCTCACTGGCCTCGAACCGGTGGCCAACGGCGGAGCCAACTGGTGGCGACTGGCGGCCGATCAGCGCTTCTGGCTGGATGCCGGACAAACCGCGCGATTCGCCCTGATCTCAGTGGGTTTGGAGTTGCTGTTGGCCCTGGCCATTGCGCTGCTGCTGCATCAACGCTGGCGCGGCAGGGGAGCTGTTCGCGCCCTGACCCTGCTGCCCTGGGCCCTGCCCACAACAATGATGGCCCTGGGCTGGCGCTGGATCTTCAACACCCCCTACGGCCCGATTGAGGTGCTGGCACGAAGCCTTGGCCTCAACTCCCTGGATCTGCTGTCCACCCCATCGATCACCTGGCTGGTGACCGTGTTTGCGGATGTCTGGAAAACAACCCCCTTCATCACGCTGATTCTTCTGGCGGGACTACAGAGCATTCCCGACGACCTATACAGCGCCTTTCGCCTGGAAGGGGGAACGCCCCTTCAGGCGCTTCGCAGGGTCACCCTGCCGCTGCTGCTCCCCTACATCCTGCTGAGCCTTCTGTTCCGTCTGGCCCAGGCTTTCGGGGTGTTTGATCTGGTGCAGGTGCTCACCGGTGGCGGTCCCGCCGGCAGCACAGAAAGCATCGCCCTCTATGCCTACCTCAACGGCATGCGTTTCCTCGATTTCGGCTACAGCGCCACGGTGATGCTCGCGGGATTTCTGTTGCTGACCGCGCTGATTCTTGGGGGCACGTTGCTGCTGAGGAGCTTCGGTCTGTTGAGGTCCCTCGACCGATGACACGTGAATCGATGACACGTGGATCGATGACAAGTGGACTGATGACACGACGTTCCCTCTGGATTGCTCTGCTGCTGGTCTGGTCTCTCGCTCCGATGCTGTGGCAGCTGCTGAGTTCCTTCACCACCGCAGATGCTCTGGTCAATGACCATTTGAGCTTCTGGAGCCGTTGGACGCTGAACAACTACCGGGATCTGCTCAGCACCGATCCGCCCTTCTGGCGTTACCTGCTCAACAGCAGCTTGGTGGCTTCCCTCACCACACTGCTCACCTTGATGCTGACCATCCCCGCCGCGTACGGACTGGCAAAGCTGCCTCAGCGGTTGAAAGGAATCCTCCGCACTGCCGTGGTGGGCGCCGCTCTGTTCCCTTACGTGCTGCTGTTTCTGGCGCTGCTCGAACTGGCCCGCACCTTTGCCCTCGGCAACAACCTGATCGCCATCGCCATTCCCTACAGCGCTCTGTCGATGCCTCTGGCCCTGCTGCTGCTCACCGCGGCCTTTGAAGCACTGCCCAACGACCTCGAAGACGCAGCCAAGCTGGAGGGGCTGTCGTTGTGGCAGCGGCTGCGCTGGGTGCTGCTCCCCTTGATTGCCCCGGCCTCCGCCAGCACGGCAATCCTGGTGTTCCTGTTCGCCTGGAACGAATATCCCGTGGCGCTCACCTGGCTGAGCCGCAGCGATCTGCTCACATTGCCGGTGGCGATGGCCCGCATTGCGGGATCATCCACCTATTCCGTCCCCTACGGCACCTACGCGGCAGCCACCGTGCTCGGTGCCATTCCTCTTCTGGTGCTGGTGCTGGTGTTTCAGCGCCAGATCGTCAGTGGACTCACCAACGGAGCCATCAAGGGATGACACTGCAACTTCAGGCCATCAACAAGCGCTTCGGCGAGCGACAGGTTCTCCACCAGCTCGACCTCGATGTGGCCAACGGCGAATGCGTCGCTCTGCTTGGGGCCAGCGGCTGTGGGAAAAGCACGGCCCTGCGTCTGATCGCCGGGCTCGATCACCCTGATCAAGGGTCGATTCGCATCAATGGTGCGGAGATGGTCGACGTGCCCGCTGAACGACGCAGGGTGGGGATGGTGTTTCAAAGCTATGCCCTGTTCCCGCATCTGAATGTGTGGGACAACCTCGAACTGGGGCTGCGCATGCGGGGCGGCAGCGCCGCCAACCGCGATGAACGGATCCGCGGCGTGCTGGAGGTGTTGCAGCTCAGCGGGCAAGCCCGGCAACGGCCGTCACAACTGTCCGGCGGCCAGCGCCAGCGCGTCGCCCTGGCCCGAGCGCTGTTGCGGGACCCCCTCGTTTATCTGCTCGATGAGCCGATGAGCAATCTGGATGCCCAGTTGCGTGAAGACCTGCGGCCTCAATTGCGCCGCCTGATGATCGGCGGTGAGCAGCCTGTGGTTTACGTCACCCATGACCAGCAGGAGGCGATGGCGCTGGCGGATCGCATCGCTGTGATGCGCGAGGGAAGGATTGAACAGATCGGAACACCCCGCGAGCTGTACCTGCAACCGGCCAGCACCTACGTCGCTCAGTTCATCGGCCGCCCGCAGATGAATCTGCTGCCAGCCAGAGATGGAGTGATCACCGGCATCCGACCGGACGATCTAAGGCTCGATCCCGCAGGCTCACCCTGCACGATCCTCAGCCGTGAATGGTTTGGAGCCAACCAGATGCTGCTGGTGCGCTGCGATCGCGGCGACCTGCGGCTGGTCTGCCCCGGAGAAACAGCGATCGGGGCTGAGCCACGCATCAGTTGGCCCAGCACTTGTGAGCATTGCTTCGATGCCGTCAGCGGCCGTCGTCTGCCGTCAAATCGGCTGCCATCCGATTGAGAAGCTCGCTGTGCGCTGACGCCTGGCGGCGTAGGGCTTCAGTCTGATCAGGATTGGCTGGACGGTCCACTTCGGCCCGCCAAAGCGTCAGCAGATCATCCACAGAGGGAAGCGACCGCAAAGGGATGCAGGGCACCGTGGCCATGGCCGCTGCAGCCTCCACCTTCGGGTCGTAGCTGAGGGCAGCCATGGGGCTGTTGGCCAGTCGAGCCAGGATCAGGGCATGCAACCGCATCGGCAGCACCAGGCGCGCCCGCTGCACCAGATCGGACACAGCCTCCAGGGTCTGGGGCACCAGGGTTGAGCTGCGCACCTTCAATCGCGCCGGCAGCAGACCTTGATCACTCAGGTGCTGCAACAGGGGTGCATCTTGATGGTGGTGGAAGGCCAGCCAGATCACCGGCGCATCCAAGTCGGCACTGAGCCGATCCAAAGCCTCCGTCAAGCAACGCCAGCCCGCGGAATCCAGCAAAGGTGTGGGACGCCAGCTGAGCACGATGGCGTCGCCACCAAGCCAAGGGCGCGCCGGCATCTGCCAGACCGGATCGGCGGCCAGCACCATCGGAAGCTTGGGGGCCCAACGCTGGGCCCAATCAAAGGAGCGCTGATCCCTCCAACTTGCTGCCTTGCAGAGGGGCAACACCGTGCGAACCAGCAGACGACTGATCCGACGCTTCAGGGGTCCAAGGCCCTGCCCCCAGAGAACCACCTCGGCGCCACCGAGGCGGGCAACCGTCATCAGCAGCAGGTAATAAACGAGGCTACTGAAGCTGGTGCTGTCCTGCAGCAGGCTCCCGCCACCAAGCACCAGAACATCAGCTCTCAGGGCCGCACGAAGACAGAGCCGCAGGGAACGGCGGTTCACCGTCTGCGCCGACGGAGCCAAGGCCAGAACGGGAGCTGGATCGCGGGCTGTGATCAACAGCTGCTGCGGCTGAGGAAGAGACGACACCAGCACCTGAAGCAGGGCATCGTCGCCGAGGTTGTGCTCTCCGTAGTAGCCGCAAAGCAGCAATACAGGCGCAGTGGGGCGGACCACGGGCAGCAGCCTGTTCACTCCGGGCATTATCAACCGATTCCTAGGATTCAGGGCATGCACGCGTTGTCGCTCGGAACCTGGTGGATCCATGTCGCCTCCGTGGTGGAGTGGTGCGTGGCGATCGTGTTGATGCATCGGCGTGGGCTGCAGGGCCTGGCCTGGGCCATGCTTCCGGCCCTCGTCAGTGCCATGGCTGCCTGCACCTGGCATCTGTTTGACAACAGCGAAGCGCTGCGGGGGCTGGTCACCCTTCAGGCCCTGTTCACCGTGATCGGCAACTGCACCCTGGCCTTGGCGGCCTGGCAGCTCCAACGTCGCCGGCAGGTGGACGGAGTCAGTGCTCCATGAACTTCGATCCCGCACCGCTGTTCGCCGCCTCGCTGATCCCCTATCTCCTGTTTCTGCACTGGCTGCGGAAAAGTGAGGCGCTTCCGCTGATGGCGGAGCGGGGCTTTCAGCTCACCCTGCTGTTTGTGGCCGTCACGATTGGTGCTGCCATTGCCGCCCTGCGCTGCTGCTCAGCGGAACTGGTGGAGATTGACTGGTTGCACGGTGGGGCAGAAGCCTTTCTCACCCTCAGCAATACGGTTTTGGTGATCGGTTTGTTGTACCCAACCCCCAAAAAAGGGTGAACAACTCTTAAGAGAGGCAGGCAAGGCGTCGCTAGCGCCGGAAGATGAGGTGTCGCTCATTGGCTCGAATGCTGACCCACCTTTTCGCGATCGCTCCCGCCTCCGTGTCCTGGTCTCCCAAGGTCGCCCTGGTGATGATCCTCTGCAATGTGGTTGCCATCATGGTCGGCAAGGCCACGATCAAGCACCCCAACGTTGGCGCGGCACTCCCCAACGCTTCCTTCTTCGGCGGCATGGGTCATGCAGCCCTGCTCGGCACCACCAGCCTTGGCCACATCATCGGCATTGGCGCCATCCAGGGCCTGGCCGCCCGCGGCGTGCTCTGAAGCACATCTCTTGAGGGAGGAGCCAGTCTCCTCCCTGAAACAACCCTGGGCTCAGAGCAGATACGGCAGCAGACGCAGGCCGTAACGCTCGAAGTTGTAGTTGAACAACAGCTCTGAGAGAGCGGGGGCTTCTGCGGTCGCAGACAGCCCATGGATCAAACGTTCCAAACGGCGGTCCGCCCTTGGATTGTCGAGGCCCCACCAGGTGCGCCGCGCCAGCCGGCCCGACACCAACCAACGCCAACTCCGTTGGGCCTTGATTTGCTCTTGGTAGCGAAGGGCAATAGCCGTGGAGTCCCCAGACATCCCTTCAGCGAGTAGCAGTTCGGCCAGTTGATCCGCGCTGTCCATCGCATAGCGGATCCCTTCTCCCCCAAGCAGATTGGCGGAACTGGCCGCATCCCCCACCGCCAGCAGGGCACCGGCCACCAAAGGTTCGGAGCGGGCGATGCTGCTGGAGACCGGCCCGCCATGGCGATCCAGCACCGGGCAGGCGCTCAAGCCACAGCGTTGAATCAAGCGCTGAAGGGGTCCAGCCAGGCTGCCGGGACTCGGACGATCCTCCGGTGGAAGGTGACAGACCCCCACCTTCAGCCGTTGCCCCTGCATGGGAAAGATCCAGCCGTATCCATGGGGGATCCAGGCGGTGCCCAGAAAGAAACTGATCCGATCCCGCCAGGCAGCCGCCTGACGGTCATCGGTCTGCAGCAACCACTCAACGCCGATGCCCTGCAGCAGAGGATCCTCAGGATTAGGGCTGAGGCCGGCCTGCTGCAGCAGATCTCGGCGTGCACCGGTGGCATCAATCAGCCAGCGCGCTGAGCGCAATGACAAACGCCCATCACGTGTCTGCAACCGCACGCTGGCTTGATCGGCCGTGAGCGTGCTCAGCGCGGCCCGGCAGCCCTGGATCAACTCGACCCCATGGCGGCGCGCTTCCTCCCAGAGCCAGGACCGAAGCCGGCCGAAGTCGAGCACCACCCCCAGATCGCCGGACGACCACCACTGATGAACCAGACCCGAGGGATCGTGCAGCTGCCAGCCCTGCCAGGTGGCGGCAATGGCGTCATCCGGCAGACCCAAGCGACGAACAGCCTCCAGAGGCAGGGCGCCACTGGAATAGGCATGGCGATGGGGATCAGCCAGGCGATCCACCAGGGTCACCTCAGCACCCGCCCGCGCCAGTTGAATCGCCAGACGGGCACCGGACGGTCCCGCGCCAACGATCAGAACGGACACCGAGCCCTCAGCTTCAGGCCTGGAGGGCCTTGATCGAAGCAGTGGCTGGCAGATCACCAGAGGTGTTGCTGAAGCGCTCAAGGATGCGTTCAGCCATCTGCGCAGGAGTAAGGCCAAGAGCTTCCTTGCTCTGCTGCGGCGTGGCGTGATCAACCAGCTGGTCGGGGATGCCGATGCGCAACATCGACACGGTGATGTCCTGATCGATCAACGACTCCAGAACCGCTGCGCCAAAACCACCGGGCAGGGCTCCCTCTTCCATGGTGACCACGCGGGGGATGCGACGTGCCAGGGGATGGATCAGAGCCTGATCCAGGGGCCTCAGGAAGCGGGCGTTGATCACGGTGGTGGAGAGACCGGCTTCCTCCAGAAGCGTTGCTGTGGCGAGGGCCGGAGCCACCATCGAGCCGTAGGCCACGATCATCAGATCGTCGCCTTCCCGCAGCAGTTCACCGCGGCCGATAGGCAGAGACTCCCAACCCTCTTCCATCAAGGGCACGCCTTCCCCGGAGCCCCGCGGAATCCGCAGCGCCGTGGGCCCGTCGTGCTGCAGGCAGGTCACCAGCATGCGCTGCAGCTCAGCCTCATCCTTCGGTGCCATCACCGTGAAGTTGGGAATGGCCCGCATGTAGCTGATGTCGTACTGACCCTGGTGGGTCGGCCCGTCGGCACCAACGATGCCGGCACGATCGAGCACGAAGGTGACCGGCAGCTTCTGGATGCCCACGTCGTGGATCAACTGGTCGTAGGCGCGCTGAAGGAAGGTGCTGTAAATGGCAACGACAGGACGCAAACCCTCGCAGGCCATGCCTGCCGCCAGGGTGACGGCATGTTGCTCAGCGATGCCCACGTCCACGTACTGGTCCGGAACGGCCTTCTGAAGCAGATCGAGACCGGTACCAGTGGCCATGGCCGCAGTGATGCCGATCACCCGACTGTTCTGCTCACAGAGCTTGACCAGGGTCTGCCCAAACACCTTGCTGTAGCTGGGGGGCTTGGGTTTGGAAGACGGAATCGCCTTGCCGGTGCCGAGATCAAAAGCTGATTGGGCGTGGTAGCCCACCTGATCGGCCTCGGCGTAGGGATAGCCCTTGCCCTTTTTAGTGACCACATGCACCAGCACAGGGCCACCCTCACGGTGAGCCGCCTGGAAGGTGCGCACCATTTCACCGATGTCGTGGCCGTCGATCGGCCCCATGTAGGTGAAGCCAAGTTCCTCGAACACGGCACCCACCTTGGGAACCGCGAGGCGACGCATGCTGCCCTTGAGGCGGTTGAGTTCCGCAGGAATCTCACCACCCATGAAGGGCAGATGCCGAACGCTTTCCTCAACACTCCCTGAGAGGAACTGCATCGGTGGGCTGAGCCGCGCACGGTTCAGCACGTTTGAGAGCGCACCAACCGGCGGAGAGATCGACATGTCGTTGTCGTTCAGCACCACCAGGAGCGGGGTGTTGGGAAGGTGTCCGGCGTGGTTGATGGCCTCCAGAGCCATGCCGCCTGTCAGGGCTCCATCACCGATGACGGCAACGCATTTGAACGACTCGCCCCGGTTGTCCCGCGCCATGGCCATGCCCAGCGCCGCTGAGATGGAGGTGCTGGCATGACCCGCTCCGAAGTGGTCGAAATCGCTCTCTGTGCGCTTGAGGTAACCCGCCACCCCGTGCTGCTGGCGCAGGGAGTCGAAATCGTTGAACCGGCCGGTGATCAATTTGTGGGGGTAGGCCTGATGGCCCACATCCCAGATCACACGGTCATGGTCGAGATCCAGCGTCTGGTACAGCGCCAGGGTCAGCTCCACAACCCCCAGGCCAGGTCCCAGGTGACCACCGCTGGTGGACACCACCTGCAGATGCCGCTCGCGAATCTGCCGAGCCACGTCCTCAAGCTGGGCCGGGCTGAGTCCGTGCAGTTCATTCGGATGCTTCAGATCTCCGAGATGCATGCACTGCCAACTCCAATCCGTGCAATCTACGGGAACCAACCCGGATCCTGTCTGGATCGAACCCTTGGAAGAATGGTGAGATGACCGACTACCTGCAGCGGATCCTGCGTGCCCGCGTCTACGACGTGGCGCGGGAAACCCCTTTGGATCCCGCACCCAATCTGAGCCGCCGGCTGAATAACACGGTTTGGCTGAAGCGTGAGGATCTCCAACCGGTGTTCTCGTTCAAGCTGCGCGGCGCCTACAACCGCATGGCGCAGCTCAGCAGAGACGAGCTCAAGCGCGGTGTGATTGCCTCCAGTGCCGGGAACCATGCCCAGGGCGTCGCCCTGAGTGCCCAGCGGCTTGGCTGTCGGGCCGTGATCGTGATGCCAAGCACCACACCCGAGGTGAAAGTGCGGGCCGTGCGTGCCCTGGGTGGTGACGTGGTTCTCCATGGCGAGACCTACGACGAGTGCTCCGCGGAGGCACAGCGACGCTGCAAGGCCGAGGGGCTCACCTTCATTCACCCCTTCGACGATCCGGAAGTGATCGCAGGCCAGGGAACGATCGGCATGGAGATCATGCGCCAGGCCGAGCAGGCCCCCAACGCGATCTATGTGGCCGTGGGTGGTGGTGGCCTGATCGCGGGCATCGCCGCCTACGTCAAACGGCTGTGGCCGGAAACGGAGGTGATCGGTGTGGAGCCGGTGGATGCCGATGCCCTGAGCCGCTCCCTCGAGCGAGGGCAGCGGGTGGAACTGGAACAGGTGGGGCTGTTTGCCGATGGCGTCGCCGTGAGAAAGGTGGGGGAACACACCTTTGCGCTGGCCCAGCAGTTCGTCGATCGCATGGTGCGGGTCGACACCGATGCCATCTGTGCCGCGATCAAGGACGTCTTTGAAGACACCCGATCAATCCTGGAGCCCGCCGGTGCCCTGGCGGTGGCAGGACTCAAACAGGACGTGGCCGAGCGCCAGCTGGCGGGGCGCAATCTGGTGGCGGTGGCCTGCGGGGCCAACATGAATTTCGACCGGCTGCGTTTCATCGCCGAACGGGCTGAGCTCGGGGAAGAGCGCGAAGCAATGCTGGCCGTGGAGATTCCCGAATCACCCGGCAGCCTGAGGCGGCTTTGCGAACTGCTGCGGGAGCGCAGCCTCACGGAGTTCAGTTACCGCATGACTGATGGCGCCTCGGCGCAGATCTTCATCGGTGTGCAGGTGAGCGACGACAACGACCGTGCATCACTGCTGGGCCAGCTGGAGCGTGGGAGCTTCCCCTGCCTCGATCTCAGCGACAACGAATTTGCCAAGGTCCACCTGCGCCACATGGTGGGCGGCCGTCTGCCGGCTTCAGCCCGAACGGCCTGTGCCGGCGAATGCAAAGAACTGCTGTATCGCTTCGAATTTCCCGAACGCCCGGGTGCCTTGATGAGCTTCGTGGATGCTCTCCACCCCGGCTGGAGCATCAGCATCTTCCACTACAGAAACCACGGCGCTGATGTGGGGCGCATCGTTGTTGGCGTGCTGGTGCCGGAACAGGACATGCAGGGCTGGACCGAATTCCTCAATGCCCTGGGCTATCGCCACTGGGATGAAACCAACAACCCGGCCTATGGCCTGTTCCTCTGAGTTTCAGAGCGGTAACTTGAGTGCTCTCGAGGGGTTGTGATGACGTCTCCATCCCTGCCCACCCGGCTCGAGGCGATTCTTTATCTCAAGGGTCGGCCCGTCAGCATCGGCGAACTGGCCGAGCTGGCCGACGCCGACCGACGAAGCGTTGAAGAAGCCCTCGTCGCCCTGACGGCCTCCTACGCCCAGCGGGACAGTGCCCTGGAGGTCGTTGAACAGAGCGGTCGCTACGGGCTGCAGCTGCGGGCCGGCATGGGCGATCTGGTCAAAGACCTGCTGCCGGTGAACCTCTCCACAGCAACCCTGCGAACCCTCGCCACCATTGCCCTGAAGAAACGCATTCTTCAATCGGATCTTGTGGATCTGCGGGGCTCGGGGGCCTACGACCACATCAAGGAACTTCTGGCGCAGGACTTCATCGAACGGCGTCGTCAGAGCGAGGGGCGGTCCTACTGGCTCACCCTCACCGAAAAATTTCACCGCACCTTCTCCGTGCTTCCTGATCTTGGGGCAACCGATCTGACGGAAGCTGCATAAAGTCGGAGCAGATCAGCTCCCGTCATGGAATCTCTACCCGTCACCTTGCTGCAGGTGCTGTCCCAGACCCTGCAGATCTATTCCTTGGTGCTGATCGTGCGGGTTGTACTGAGCTGGTTCCCGAATCTGGACTGGGGCAATCCGGTGCTCAGCAGCGTGAGTGCGATCACCGACCCTTACCTGAACGCCTTCAGGGGTTTGATCCCACCGCTGGGGGGCATTGACCTCTCCGCCATCCTGGCCTTCCTGGCCCTGAACCTGTTGCAGAGCCTTGTGGGGCAGTCGATCAGCGCCTTCTACATGTCGGGTTCCAGCTGGTGATCACGTCTGGGTAATCACTGCAGGTTGATTCCCCGTTCCAACGGCAGTAGGTCATCCTCGTCAACATCAACGCGGCTGCGGACCGGAGCATTAAATCCACGGGCACGGGGATTTTTGATCACAAGCGGGCCTGGGGTTCCGGCCGGAACTGAGATTCGCAGGGCGAACGGGGAGTGACCAGGGTTCACATCCCCAATGGATCCCACCCGGGTTCTGTTGGGAAGAACCGGTTCACCGCTGGCATCCAGGATCCGTGCATACACATCGGTGTCGATGACGCTGTTCTTGCTGCGGTTCTCAACGTCTCCCGTCAGCACATAACAACTGGCACCAACCGGGCGGCTTAATTCAGGTTGATTGCCGGCATCCAGCTCTCCGCAGGGATCCAGGCGAACCTCACTGAGCTGCAGTTCAGCGGCGTCACAGGGAAGTGCCAGCCCCAGCAGCAGGGGCAGGCTGCACAAGACGGAAACAAATCGACGGAGCATCAGGAGATCAACGTTGGTCACCACTGCCTCCGATGCGCCCACGGGCAGCCCGGCTCGACAGTTTCTGCAGGTTGGCGTCAGCCACCTGATTCAGGTCATAACCCAGTTCGCTGGCCAGCTGAGCCACGTACCAGAGCACATCTCCCAGCTCCAACTTGATCGCTTCGCGGGTGTCGGCGTCAAACACACCGCCACGGTCGCGAATCACCTTTTTCACCTTGTCGGCCACCTCGCCGGCTTCACCGGTCAAACCGAGGGTCGGATAGATGGGATTACGGCCCACATCCGGGTAGGCAGCCGTCTTTCGGGCGGCGTCCTGATAGGAATTCATCTCCATGGGGCCGGTTGGGAAACGCCCGGATGGTAGTTTCCGCAGGGATTTTCAGCCGCGATATGGGCCAGTTCGACCTGAACCGACGGACCAAGATCGTGGCCACCATCGGCCCTGCCACCGAGAGCCCGGAGCGGATCAAGGAGCTGGTGAAGGCTGGTGCCACCACCTTCAGGCTGAACTTTTCCCACGGGGACCACAGCGAACACGCCGCTCGCATCGCCACGATTCGTCAGGTGTCTGAGGAATTGGGGCAGACCATCGGCATCCTCCAGGACCTTCAGGGCCCGAAGATCCGGCTAGGGCGGTTCGCTGAGGGTCCGATCACCCTGGCCAACGGTGATCCGTTCACACTCACCTCACGGCCGGTGAGCTGCGACAAGACGATCGCAACGGTCACCTACGACAAGCTGGCAGACGAAGTCACCGCAGGAAGCCGGATCCTGCTCGACGACGGCCGCGTTGAGATGAAGGTCGACACCGTCGACAAAGCGCAGCAGACCTTGCATTGCACCGTCACCGTGGGCGGTGTTCTTTCCAACAACAAGGGCGTCAACTTCCCGGACGTTCAGTTGTCCGTTCGCGCCCTCACGGACAAGGACAAGACCGACTTGGCCTTTGGCCTCAGCCAGGGGGTGGACTGGGTGGCCCTCAGCTTCGTGCGCAATCCCTCCGACATGGAGGAGATTCGCGGACTGATCCGCGAACAGGGCCACGAGACCCCTGTGGTGGCGAAGATCGAAAAGTTCGAGGCCATCGATCAGATCGATTCGATCCTGCCGCTCTGTGACGGCGTGATGGTGGCCCGCGGTGACCTTGGTGTGGAGATGCCGGCCGAGGAAGTGCCGTTGCTGCAGAAGGAACTGATCCGCAAGGCCAACAGCCTGGGCATCCCGATCATCACGGCCACCCAGATGCTGGATTCCATGGCCTCCAGCCCCCGGCCCACACGAGCCGAAGTCAGCGACGTGGCCAACGCCATCCTTGATGGAACAGACGCTGTGATGCTCTCCAACGAGACCGCGGTGGGGGATTTCCCAGTGGAGGCCGTTCAAACCATGGCCACCATTGCCCGACGGATCGAGAAGGACTACCCCCAACGCTCGATCGACAGCCACCTGCCCAGCACCATTCCCAACGCCTTGAGCGGTGCGGTCAGCACCATCGCCAGCCAGCTCAATGCTTCCGCGATTCTTCCCCTCACCCGAAGTGGGGCCACAGCTCGCAACGTGAGCAAGTTCCGGCCTGCGGCACCGATCCTTGCCATCACTCCTGATCGCACGGTTGCCTGTCGTCTGCAACTGGTGTGGGGCGTGACACCGCTGGTGATTCCCCAGGGCGAACGCACCACGCAGACCTTCCAGGCGGCGATGGTCAAAGCCAAGGAGCTCGATCTTCTGAAGGAGGGTGATCTCGTGGTGCAATCCGCAGGCACGCATACCGGCGTTTCCGGATCCACAGATCTGGTCAAGGTGAGCATCGTCGGCAACGATGCTGAAGCGACACTGATCTGAGCGACGCCCACACCATGAACCGGCGCATGCCCGCAACGGAAACGGTGCGGATGGCCCTGTCCACCCTGCGCAGCAACCGCCTGCGCAGCCTGCTCACGATGGTGGGCATCGTAATCGGCAACGCCTCGGTGATCACCCTTGTTGGGGTTGGACGGGGAGCGCAATTGCTGGCTGAAGGCCAGTTGAACAACCTCGGAGCCAATGTGCTGTTTGTGGTTCCGGGCAACACAAA
This sequence comes from Synechococcus sp. N26, assembly GCF_900473975.1. Classification (NCBI taxonomy): domain Bacteria; kingdom Bacillati; phylum Cyanobacteriota; class Cyanophyceae; order Synechococcales; family Synechococcaceae; genus Synechococcus; species Synechococcus sp. N26. Next base: position 367,813 of record NZ_UCNM01000010.1, read on the forward strand.
CGCCAGACGCCAAGGGGTTACGCGACCGAAAACGCTCGTGCTGGACGATGCCGAAGCCATCGCCACCCAGGTTCCCAGCGTCAAGCGCGTGGCGCCCGTGATCAACACCAATCAGGTGGTGCAGGCCGGAGCCCGCAGCTCCACGGGTGCGGTCTTCGGCGCGACATCGGAGTTCCCCCCTGTGCGCGGATTCGATGTGGCCAAGGGCCGTTTCATCAACGCCAAGGACGTGGCCGGTGCGAAAGCCATCGCCGTGCTCGGCTCGGATCTACGCACCAAGTTGTTTCCCACTGGCTCAGCGATTGGCCAGCAGGTGCGCATCGGCAATCAAAGCTTTGAGGTGGTCGGTGTGATGGCCCCCAAAGGGGCCGTGTTCGGCAGCAACCAGGACGAAAACACATATATCCCCATCACCACGATGGTGAACCGGATCACCGGTCGGGATCCGATTTATGGCGTCAGCCTCAACTCCATCAGTGTTGAAGCCAGGGATGAAAACAGCATCAACGCAGCCAGCTTTCAGATCAACAACCTGCTGAGGCAGCGGCACCGGATTCTCCGAGACGACGATTTCGTGGTGCGATCCCAGAAGGACGCTCTCACCATCGTGGGCACCATCACCGGAGGACTCACCCTGATGCTCGGGGCCATTGGTGGGATCTCCCTGCTGGTGGGAGGCATCGGCATCATGAACATCATGTTGGTGTCCGTCAGCGAACGCACCGAGGAAATCGGTCTGCGCAAAGCCCTGGGGGCCCGCAGCGGTGATGTTCTGCAGCAGTTTCTGGTGGAATCCCTGGTACTTGCCAGCCTTGGCGGCGCCATCGGCACGCTGGCGGGTCTTGGAACAGTGAGCCTCGTGGCGGCGGTCACGCCCCTGCCAGCAACGATCGGCGCAACGATGGTGGTGGTCACCGTTGGACTCTCAGGATCCATCGGGCTGTTCTTCGGAGTTGTTCCAGCCCGACGCGCCGCAAAGCTCGACCCGATTGTTGCACTGAGAAGCCTTTGATCAGGCCTCAGAAATCAGTCCAACTCCTTTACACTAGTTAACGAATTTCTTCAGCTCATGAATCAGCGCTGGCGCCTTCTTGCCCTCTGGCTGTTGCCAATCGGCGTCGTGTTGCTGATCGGCTGGCAGGTGGTGAGCAACGGAGGCATCAACGGCCTTAGCCAGGACAGCAATGGCACCACCGTCGCTCCCCGCAATGCTGCGGTGGCAAGGATGAGCTACGGCCGCTTCCTCGATTACGTCGAGGCCGGTCGCGTGACAGCCGTTGATATTTACGACGGTGGCCGCAACGCTGTGATCGAAGCCGTCGATCCCGACCTCGACAACCGCGTTCAACGCCTGCGCGTTGACCTTCCTGGTCTGGCCCCTGAGCTGATCAACACACTGAAGACCGAAGGCATCAGCTTTGATATTCATCCGCCCCGCACAGCACCTCCGGCCCTCGGCGTGCTGGGCAATCTGGCCTTTCCGCTGCTGCTGATCGGTGCCCTGATCTTCCTGGCCCGCCGCAACAGCAACATGCCTGGCGGCCCTGGCCAGGCCATGCAATTCGGCAAGAGTAAAGCCCGCTTCATGATGGAAGCGGAGACCGGTGTCATGTTCGATGACGTGGCCGGCGTCACCGAGGCCAAGCAGGAACTCCAGGAAGTGGTCACCTTCCTGAAACAGCCCGAGCGATTCACCTCAGTGGGTGCTCAGATTCCCCGCGGCCTTCTGCTGGTCGGCCCTCCCGGCACCGGCAAAACCCTTCTGGCCAAGGCCATTGCCGGTGAAGCGGGCGTTCCCTTCTTCTCCCTTTCTGGGTCTGAGTTCGTTGAGATGTTCGTTGGCGTGGGTGCCAGCCGCGTCCGCGATCTGTTCAAGAAGGCCAAGGAAAACAGCCCTTGCTTGATCTTCATCGACGAAATTGATGCCGTCGGCCGCCAGCGCGGTGCCGGCATCGGTGGAGGCAACGACGAACGCGAACAGACGCTTAACCAGCTCCTGACGGAGATGGATGGCTTCGAAGGCAACAGCGGCATCATCATCATTGCCGCCACCAACCGCCCCGACGTTCTGGACTCAGCTCTGATGCGTCCCGGCCGTTTTGACCGTCAGGTCACCGTGGACGCCCCCGACATCAAGGGTCGCCTGGCCATCCTCGATGTGCACTGCCGCAACAAGAAGCTCGAAGAGGAGCTGTCCCTCGAAAGTATCGCCCGCCGCACCCCTGGCTTCACTGGTGCAGACCTGGCCAACCTGATGAACGAGGCGGCCATCCTCACCGCCCGCCGCCGCAAGGAAGCCATCGGCTTGAGCGAGATCGACGACGCTGTGGATCGGATCATCGCCGGTATGGAGGGTCGTCCCCTCACAGACGGTCGCAGCAAGCGTCTGATCGCTTATCACGAAGTCGGTCATGCCCTGATCGGCACATTGGTCAAAGACCACGACCCTGTTCAGAAGGTCACCTTGATTCCCCGTGGCCAGGCCCAGGGCCTGACCTGGTTCTCCCCGGATGAGGAGCAAACCCTGGTCACCCGTGCCCAGCTCAAGGCACGCATCATGGGAGCCCTTGGTGGTCGTGCCGCAGAGGACGTGGTGTTCGGACACCAGGAAGTTACCACCGGAGCCGGTGGCGACATTCAGCAGGTGGCGTCGATGGCCCGCAACATGGTGACCCGACTCGGCATGAGTGATCTCGGCCCTGTTGCCCTCGAGGGCGGCAGTCAGGAAGTGTTCCTGGGGCGCGACCTGATGTCACGCAGTGACGTGTCGGAATCGATCTCCCAACAGATCGATGTTCAAGTGCGCAACATGGTGAAGCGCTGTTATGACGAGACTGTGGAGATCGTGGCTGCCAACCGCGAAGCCATGGATCGCCTGGTGGAACTGCTGATCGACAAGGAAACCATGGATGGTGATGAGTTCAAGGCTGTTCTGGCTGAATTCACCGCTGTTCCAGAGAAAGACCGCACCGTCGTCACCCTCGACTGATTCTGGGTCCAGCAATAAAAAGCCCCCGCCTTATTCAGACGGGGGCTTTTTTATGGATTGGATTTGTTCTTGCGTCGTCGACAACGTTCGGAGCAGTACACAACTTCATCCCAGCAATTTCTCCAGGCTTTGCGCCACTCAAAGGGGCGCTCGCAGACCGGACAGATCTTGCTGGGACGGTTGTTTTTAGAACTTCCCTTCTTCAAGCAACAGCCTGAACGGGACGCTTGTCGATCACCGAATCAATCAAGCCGTAGTTCACCGCTTCGGTGGGTGACATGAAAAAGTCACGGTCGGTGTCCTGCTGGATCCGATCAAGGGGTTGGCCGGTGCGATCGGACAGTTCCTTGTTGAGGCGATCCTTGAGGAAAAGGATTTCGTCCGCCTGAATGCGGATGTCGCTGGCTTGGCCCTGGGCACCACCCAACGGCTGGTGAATCATGATCCGGGAGTGCTGCAGGCTGCTCCGCTTGCCCTTGGTGCCGGCACAGAGCAGGAAAGCTCCCATGCTTGCAGCGAGGCCGACACACACAGTGTGCACATCCGGTTTGATGTGCTGCATCGTGTCGAAGATGCCGAGGCCGTCGTAAACCGAACCGCCGGGAGAGTTGATGTAGAGGTAGATATCTTTCTCGGGATCCTCAGCTTCGAGGAACAACATCTGGGCCACGATCCGGTTGGCGGAGTCACTGGTGACAGCCTCACCAAGGAAGATGATTCGCTCGCGCAGAAGCCGGGAATAAATGTCAAAGGCCCTTTCTCCCCGGCCGGACTCCTCAATCACAATGGGGATCATCTGAGCATCAGCAGGGTCGAGCAATCCTAACGGCGATGTCTGCGGCGCTAAGGTTCCGGCCATTCATTCCTGGACTGCACGTTGGCCGCAAGTCAGACCATCGCCGACAGCAAACGCGCGTTTCATCAGGCCTTTCCCCACGTCATTGCGCCGCTGTACCGCCGCCTTGCTGATGAGCTGCTGGTGGAGCTGCATCTGCTGAGCCATCAAAGTCGTTTTGAAGCCAACGGGCTGTTCAGCGTTGGGCTCTGCACAGTGTTCGACACCTTCACCAAGGGCTATCGGCCTGAAGCGCAAACCGAGGCACTGTTCAGTGCCCTGTGCAGCAGCAATGGCTTCGACGCAGCGAAGCTGCGCAAAACCAACGCCTCTCTGGTGGACCAGGCCAAAGGGAAGGATCTCGAAAGCCTCAAAAGCTTGCTGTCATCCCACAGCCTCAACGAGGGCAGCCACTACTCCCGTTTGATGGCCGTTGGACTGATGAGCCTGCTCAAGGCGGCGACAGCGGATGCCACCGGTACGGACACCGAGGCCATCGTCAAACAGAGCAAGGAACTTGCTGAGGGACTCGGTTTGCCCACCGATCGCGTTGAGAAGGATCTAACGCTGTTTGGCTCCAACAGTGAACGGATGGATCAGGCCGTTGAACTGGTGGAAGAGACCATCGCTGCCGAGAAGCGCAAGAAGGAACGTCGCTTGGAAGAGCAGGCTCAACGCAAGTCCAGCTGAAGCCGAAGCCATCCGGGCTGTTGCTGCTTCGGCAGTGCCGTCATCTCAAGCTCCAGTTGAGGTGCCTTGCCAACCACCCGCGGCCAGCCCGGTCCGTGCCACCCCAACCGAGCCAATTGATCCGGTCGTGCACGAAGGCGAAGCTGCTGTTGGCCCATCCGTTTCAGCGGATTGCTGCGGAGGTTCGGGGCATCCCCCAGGGCCAGCAGCAACTCCACCTGACCTCGGAGTGCAGGACCCAGTGACCAACCACCTTGCGGATGACCCTGGGGATTCAACCAAACAACGTCCCCATGGTTTGAGGGCAGACCATCGGGAGACAACAGGGGACGTTCAACCCGTTGAAACCCGCGCTTCAACAAGGCGGTGGCAACGGCATCAAGACTTCGCTTGGTCATGTCGATTTCACCAGCAGCCAGCATCAACCTGGCTTGATTCGCAGCCTGGAAACGAACACCCTCCAGCGCATCCAACCGCACAAGGACAGGTGCCTTGAGCAGAACGTCGCGCAACTGCTTCGGCAATCCGTAGCGGCTGTCGAGTTGTTGGGCGAACAGTGAATTGTTTAACAAGGATCCCAGCAGCGGCTGCAGGGAAACGCTGTTGAGCTCCAGGTAAGCCGACGGCGGATCGAAGCGAACGAAATTGGCTTGGCGTTCCGGGTGGTGAACCTGCAGGGCCGCGAAAGGGCTGGAGGCCACAGGCCCTTCAGCCATCAGACGTTCGCCGCGGAGCGCAACACGCAGACAGCCATGCGACACGCTCGCCAAGGCGGGAAAAAGGGAACCGCTGATCGAAGCCAAGCCTGAGGGTTGCCACTGAACGGCCGATCCGCTGGTCAGCAGCCGTCAGCAGCGCTGTTCCAGAGCCGAGGGCTCCCGTCGCTTCAGCGACGGAAGTTGATCAAAACTACTGCGGTGCAGTTCATCAGCGAACAGCAGATCCAGAGCAGACGAATGCGGTGCGGACGGAAGAGCCAGAAGGGGTTCACCGTCGTCCAGCCAGATCAGCCACCAGGTGCCGCGACCATGACGGGCCCAGCGATCAGGAGCTTTCGAAGCACCAAGCCGCTGCTGCCAGAGCTTCGGCACCGGTGCTGCGGGGTCCACCTCAAAACTCTGAACCAACCGTGCCCGCCGACTGATCTCAAACAGCTCTGCTGTTCCACGGCGATTCAGGGAAGGCGTCTTCAGGCTGGAGGTGCCCAGCAGCAGGGCGGGTAAAAAAAAGCACAACCCCAGGAGAAGGGCTGTGCAGGGGTGAAGTCCAAGTTGACGTCGGACGGACGGAATCAGGAGGATGACTTGGTTGAACCTTGACGGCGTCGACGGTCTCTCCATTCGATCGTTGAGAGATAGATCACAGCAACGCTGACGAAGACAAGAAGCACAGCTGCCGTGACCGCCAGGGTCTGGCTGAGAAGGGGTGCGTCTTGAAGCACAGATTCGATCAGAAGTTCAGGGTGCCGTCACCATTGCGTCCCCAGACGACCATGGCGATGGAGAAACTGAACATGGCGGCCAAGGACGCCCAACCCAGAGTGAACAACATGCGCTTGACCACTTGACTGTCGGGATCCTACCTAGGGTTCGACACCTTTTCGTCCGCCCGAAGGCATCTGTCATGACCAGCTCCAGCCCAGGTTCATCAGCAGTGCTGGAGCGTCAGGGAACAACACAGCGCTACCCCCAGGCTCGCGTGATCGTTCTGGACGACGATGTGAACACGTTCCAGCACGTGGTGGATTGCCTGCGCAAGATCATTCCCGGCATGAGTGAGGACAAGGCCTGGAACCTCGCCAACAGGATTGATGGGCAGGGTGCGGCTGAAGTTTGGTGCGGCCCCCTGGAGCAGGCCGAGCTGTACCACCAGCAGCTTCAGGCCGAGGGCTTAACGATGGCCCCTCTGGAACGCTGCTGAGTCAGGCCGCCGGCTTACGGCTGGCTTTGGTGAGGCGCAGCAGATCAGCCACCTGCAAACGCTGCCGCTGCTCGTCCATCACGAAACGCACCACACGGCCAGGGCACAAGGCCAAGCCCCGAACCTCCGTTCCGTGCACCTCAGCGGTGAGCATGCGGGCCTGGGGGCCGCAGGCGTCCTGCAGCGGTCCGCTGATCACGTGGCGGAGAGCGTCTACTGATTTCAGCATCACAGCCCCGGAGCGCTCTCTCTGGCATAGCCAAAGTGGCTAACTTTCACCAGTTCTCGGGTTTTCGTTCAGCTTTGGGCCGGGTCGTCATTACCCACAGCACCTATGTGGACGGCTTGATCCCATGGCTGAAGGCCCTATCCCACGAGACGGAGATCCAAACGATCACCCCTGCCGTGATCAGCCGGGTGCGTGGCCGCAGTCCTGAACTGCAGCTGAGGGTGTCCACCCCGATCACAGGGGGATACAAGCTGGTGGCTCGCAAGGGGACATCCGCCCAGGAAGTCTTTGTGGTGACGTCGATGAGTCGGCCAGACCTGGAACAGGCCGTCCTGCATCACCGCCCCTGAAGGGGTTGGCCTGACTCGAACCCGGCAGCACGACAGGCCTCAGGATGACCATCGGCAACGCTGGGATCTCGGGCACAGAGTTCAGCCCAATCGGATCGGCGGAAACATTGGGGAAGGATGGCCCGGCATGCGACTTCAGCGTCATCCGGCAAAAAGGTGACAGCGTCAGCGGCGGGGTTGCCGAAACAACCCACAAGCAGTGCGCTTGCCACCAGGCCGAAAACAGATGCGAAGAAAGAAACCAGCACGGAAGGATGAACAGTGAAGCGATGCGGAAAAGTGATTCTCAACAACACCGACAGCCAACCAACTCAATGGGAGAACGAAATGGGTTCCCTCAATCCATGCACATTGACATCAAGAAGTTGCATCAACAAGCGACATCAACCAACGGCATCAATCCTTGGAGTCAGATGCAGGAATCTTGAATTCCATGAACAGCGCTTCCGCATCAGCATAATCTTTCTTTTCGCGCAAATAAAAGACCTGAGCTTTCCACCAATCCCAGGTTTCCATTTGGATCAATTCGTCCAGGCGTGGATCACGCATCTCAGCACTGCAACCAAACAAACGCTAAGGACAGGAAAAGCGCTGACAAGCTTTGTTCACACTGCCGTAAGCATCATCGACTACACAACAGCACAGGGGTAGCCTTAAAGGATGCAGCGATCGATCCATGCCCCTCGAAATTGCCGTCAAACAAGGGCAACAAACGATGGAGAGCATGGGCAGTTTCGACGACCTCGAAGACGCTTTGACCGAATTCAACGAATTGATCAACCGTCGAAACTGGCATCAGAGCGTGACCACCATCTCGCTGACCGACACCGATAAAAACAAATGCCTCGCCCAGTACGCGCTACAGGAGTTCAACCACTCCGAAAACTAGCTCCACCAAAAATCTCCACTCCAACCCAGACGAACGTATCTAGAGTGCAATAAAAGCAAAATTTCAGCATGAATGGAAAACTACTGGTAATCGGCATCGGCTCATTCTTTCTTCTGTTTTTTGTGGTCGAGTCTTGGCTGATTAGGGGCCTGCCCCACTAATAAAACTGAAACCTTTTGAAGCAGAACCTAGAGAGAAGGTAAAAGGTCATCCGGTAAACCAGGCCCAAAAAACAAACTTTTTGAATATTGACGCAGAAACTTGGAGCTATTGATTGTGTGATGGCTTGGCGAAGTCCAAGGCACCCACCACATTCATCAAGCGAAGGGGGTGAACCGCCATGCCGTGCGAGCCCCAGTGGTCGACCTGGAAGAACCAGAAGGGGCGACAAAGTGGGGTTTCGTTTCCGGCTGCATGGCCGGTCTACGTCACCGTCACGACAGTCTCCCCAAGTCGAAAGAGAGTCAGATCAGAGCACTAGAAAAAGGCCGTCACCAACACAGCAGTTCGCTACCAACCCTAGTCCTGACTCTCGCTCTCGAGGGGCCAGATCCGGCGAATGGCGGCAAGTGCTGACTCAGCCTCATCGCGCCGCTTGAGGAGCGTGTCACCCTCAAGCAGCAGCGTCACGTGCCCCAACTTGCGGCCCGGTGTTTCCGGTGACTTGCCGTACCAGTGCAGGTGAAGCCCCGGCACGGCCTCCAGGGCCTCAAGCCGCTGATCCAAAGGAGGATGACGCTCAGGGTCGAGGCCAAGCAGGTTGACCATCAAGGCACCACGGCTTTTGAGCTCGGGATCAGGCACGGGAAGACCAGCCGCGATGCAGAGCTGCTGATCGAACTGACTGCTGGTGCAGGCCTCGATCGAGAAATGCCCGGAATTGTGGGTGCGTGGAGCAATTTCATTCACCTGCAGGCCAGCGGGCCCATAGAAAAACTCCAGAGCCAGCACCCCCACATAGCCGAGCTTCGTCATCAGAGAGGCCGCCACGTTGTAAGCCAGCGCAGCCACCGAAGGATCCACGGGAGCAGGGGCCAGAACCCAGTCACAGACTTGTTGATGTTGGTGGGTTTGCACCAGCGGAAAATGGCGAATGCGGCCGCGCTGATCGCGGCTGACCACGAGAGCCAACTCCAGCTCGTAGTCCACCCAGGATTCCAACAGCCAGTCGTCGGCAGGAACCGCCCGCAACAACTGCGCCAGGCCATCGATATCGCGCAACACCACCGTGCCCTTGCCGTCGTAACCACCACGGGAGGCCTTGGCCATGACAGGGAAGGTCCAGCCCTGAGGAAGCGCGGGCTGGGCCGGTGAAATCAAACTCAGCGGACACCAGGGCGGGCTCGGGATCGCCAGGTCGTCGAGCAGCTGGCGCTGGGACAACTTGTCGACCAGGGGCGAAAGCGCAGCCAGCGATGGCTGGAAACGAACCCCCTGCTGCTCCAGCGGCAGAAGGGCATCGATATTGACCCACTCGTTCTCGAAGGTGATGCCGTCACAACCCACCACCAGCTCCCGGGTTCCTGCCACATCCCGGGGATCCGCTGCCACGAGGCGCGAGGCCAAACCAGCCGCGGGATCAGCTGCATCGGACGTTTGAACAGCGATGGGAACATCGCGTTGCGCGGCGGCCTGCACAAGCATCCGTGCCAGCTGACCACCTCCCACAACGCCGATCATCGTGTCCGAGCTGATGTCCGCAGCTTGCCACTTTGCAGGGTCGCTGACAGCGTCAGATCAGGGGGCGATCGCCGGCAAAGGCCAACCGGATCATGGTGAACAGGAACACCAACAGGAACAGCGCCAGGCCCAGGGTGCAGGCGTAGCTGATCTCCAATTCGGCAAAGGCCTGGTCGTACATGTAATAAACGATGGTTCGCGTGGCATCCGCAGGACCTCCCTGGGTCATCAGGAACACTTCCTCGAACACCTTCGTGGCCGCGATCGACGACACCACAGCGACGAGGGTCACGTAGGGACTCATCAAGGGCAGGGTGATGTCGAGATGCTTTCTCCAGCCCTCACTGCCATCCAGCTCCGCTGCCTCGTAGAGCTCCTGGGGAATGCCCTGCAAACCCGCCAGAAAAATCACCATGTAATAACCAAGTCCCTTCCAGAGGGTCACCAACATCACGGCGGGCAGGGCCAGCTGCGGTGTGGTGAGGAAACCAATCGGGCTGAAGGCATCACCGAGCAGGGCACTCAACCATCCATTGATCAGTCCGTTCTCGGCATAGAGCCAGCGAAAGGCGATGGCTGCAACAACGATCGACACCAGCACCGGCGTGTAAAAAGCGCCCCGCAAAAAAGACCGACCGGGCAGCCCCTGGTTGACCAGCACCGCCAGCGCCAGCGCCCCCAGAACGATGGGAGGCACCACGCCAACCAGATAAAGGAAGGTGGTGACCAGCACCTGACGCGCCATCGGATCCGACAGCAGGCGCTCCAGGTTGGCCAAACCGACAAAACGCAGGGGTTCACTGACGTCCAGCCCCGTGGCGGTGAAACTCATCACCAGAGCCATCAGGGCCGGCACCAGCACCGACAAACTGATCAGCACCACAGCCGGCAACAGGAACGCCCAGGCCGAAAGGGAGTTGCGCACTGATCTTTCGCGCACAGGACCAGCGACACTGTTGCGAGAGTAGGTGGGTTCCAACGGTTTCATGACCACAATCACCCCGTTGCATCACATCCGCGTTGCGCTGGAGCGCAACCCCTACGACGTGGTGATTGGAGACGGCGGCCTGGCCAGACTTGGTCAGCAGATGCTGGACGCTGGAGTGCAGGCGGGTCGGCGTGTGCTGGTGGTCAGCAATCCGGATGTCGCCGGCCCCTACGGCGATGCCTGCCTGAACAGTCTCAGAGCGGCAGGTTTCAACGTGGAGCTGTTGGTGATTGACGCCGGCGAAACCCAGAAGACACCCGCCACGGTGGCGGAGATCCACGATGCGGCTTACAACGCCAAGCTCGAGCGCAGCTCCTTGATGGTGGCCCTCGGCGGCGGCGTTGTGGGGGACATGACCGGCTTTGCGGCAGCCACATGGCTGAGGGGCATCCAGGTGGTGCAGGTGCCCACAACCCTGCTGGCCATGGTGGACGCGTCGATCGGTGGCAAGACCGGGGTCAACCATCCCCGCGGCAAAAACCTGATCGGCGCCTTTCACCAGCCGCGGCTGGTGTTGATCGATCCCTCCACCCTGAACAGCCTGCCCGAACGAGAGTTCCGGGCCGGCATGGCTGAGGTGATCAAATACGGAATCCTCGGTGACACGGCGCTGTTCGAGGAACTGGAGGCCTGCCCCGACCCGAGCACGCCCGCTGGGCTTGGATCGAAACGCCTGAGCTCGATCCTGCAGCGATCGGCCGCGGCCAAGGCCCGGGTGGTGGCCGCCGATGAAAAGGAAGGAGGCTTGCGAGCGATCCTCAACTACGGCCATACCTTCGGCCATGTGGTGGAGACCCTCTGCGGCTATGGCACCTGGCTGCATGGCGAGGCGGTTGCCATTGGCATGGTGGCCGTGGGTGAACTCGCCGTGCTGCGGGGCAGCTGGAGTCGCGACGACGCTGAGCGCCAACGCCGACTGATCGACAGCGCTGGACTCCCCACCGCCTGGCCCGATCTCGCCGCTGATGCGGTTCTGGACAGCTTGCAGGGGGACAAAAAGGTGCGCGACGGTCGCCTGCGCTTCGTGATGCCCACCAGCATCGGAACCGTTGAGATTCGCGATGACGTCAGTCGTGACGAGATCCTCAGCTGCCTTGAGCGCCTGAAAGGCTGAAGCCGTCTTCCGGCAACCCGCGCCGGTAGGTGAGCCAGCGGAACGCACCGAGCCCCGCGGGGTCCACCAGGCGAAGCAGGGCTTCACGCCGTTGCAGGGCTTCTGCCAGCTGTTGGCCCGGTAGCTGCTGCAGCCCATGCAGACGCTCTGCAAGCCCCAAGGCCAGCAGGGCCTCGCCCTGCTTCGCCTGATCACCCACCATCCAACCGTTGCGCTGAGCCGCCTCATCCACAAGCTCAATACAGAGATGAGCCGTGAGGTCCTGCTCGCCGGGCTGATCCAAGGGCGACAGGCACGCCTGCTGAGCACAGACAGCCATCAAGGTGCCATCGGAGCGCAGGGCTGTGAAATAACGCTGGGCCTCCAGGGCGTAATCAATCACCAGCAGCACGCCCGCATCCACGGCGGCCGCAGCAGCAGCGAACCAGTCGGGCAGTGCACTGTTCCACTCCGTGGTCCACCCCTCTTCGGCATCGGGGGGCGGCAACTGAATGCCGCCTTGGCTGCACACACGCCTTATCTCCTGGTGCAAACCATCGGGGAGAGGCCGATGCGTCGTTTGCAGCTCACCGTTTTGGTTGAGCTCCACCCACTGCTGCTGGAGGGATCCCTGCCGCCAGATCAAGCGCTCCACCGGGAGGGCATCCAGCAACTCATGGGCGATCACCACCCCATGAACTGGAGCGCTGCCCAACGAGTCCAGGGAACACCAGCGCAGCGGCAAATCATCCGCCTCCTGCAGCAGAGCCTGTTGCCGCCGCCGCATGCCGGGATTGGCCTCCACCAACACCAATTCAATCCGAGCCAACAGCTCTGGATCAGCACCACGCAACGCAGCAACGAGATCCCGGGCCAAATGGCCCTCGCCAGGGCCGATTTCCACGATCGACAGACGTTGACCCGGATCACTTCGGGAGATCGACGTCAGCCAGGCCAGGATCTGAGGAGTCAGAAGGGCTGCGAAATCACTGCCCAGCGAGGGGGAGGTGACGAAATCACCCTGGGCTCCGATGCGTGCGCGGCCTGAGCCGTAATACCCGTGCTCCGGCTCATTCAGAGCCAGATCCATGAACCGCGAAAACGGAACGGCACCCCCCGCCTGATGCAGATGCGTTGTCAACCAGTCGGGACAGGACGCAGCCATCGGTTCCATTGGAGAGAATGCCGGTCGCTGCAGCAGTTCCATGGGAACACATCACATCCGACATCTGTGGAGCCTCGTCGTGGTGGCTCTGGTCAGCCTGGGTGTTCTGGTGACCCCGGCTGAGGCCTACGACAACCCGGAGCTGCTGCCGGATCACCCCACCCCGGTGATCGACCTCGCCAAGGTGTTCAGTGACACCCAGCGAGCCCAGCTCGAAGCATCCCTGGCGGATGTGGAGGAACGCACAGGCTGGAAGATGCGGGTGTTGACCCAGTACGAACGCACACCAGGTCTGGCCATTCGCGAGTTCTGGGGGCTGGATGAAAGCAGCCTGCTGCTGGTGGCCGACCCCCGCGGCGGGAACCTGCTGAACTTCAACGTTGGCGATGCCTACTTCGCGATGATGCCGCGCACTTACTGGGTGGAGCTGCAGACCCGCTACGGCAACCAGTACTACGTGAAGGATCACGGCGAAGACGGAGCCGTGCTGGATGCCCTCAATGCGGTGGAAATCTGTCTGGACCGTGGTGGCTGTCAGGTGGTTCCTGGCCTTCCCCAGGAACAGTGGCTTTGGACGCTGACCACCTCAATCTTTGGAGGCTTGATTGCTGGCTTTGCGGCCTATCCCCGCAAGGAGGGCGAAACCATCGCCTGGGCCTGGTTGCTGCTGCTCTCACCGCTGTGGGTGATGCTGTTCGGCGTCTTCGGCGTTGCCCCTGTAATCACACGCACGTCTGAAGTGATGCCCCTGCTGCGTAATGGAGTCGGCTTCCTGGCGGGAGGCATCGCCGCGTATCTGATCGCCCAGGCCACGGTTGGTCGAAAGCTTCAGAACGACGCCGAAGGCTGAGGAACGTCGACAAACGTGAATGCCATCAGAGCCGGGTGGCGCATTCAATGCGCGACCCGGTGCAAAGGGCCGGGGGGGGAGTGACGAGCGCCTGGCGCTTGACATCACGCAGACGACGCAACTCTGCAAGGTTCACGTCATAGAAGGAACGCAGACGTGCGTATTTCTTGACGGGTTGGCCGTAGTAGCTGCGACCGGCGAGGGTGGGAAACGACGCCCATTCCGGAGCCAGCATGGCGGCGAGCAGCGGGCTGAGAACACCGGTGTCGGTCAGACCCAGGGCTTTGCGCCGCTGAATCAGAAACAACGCGCCCTGGTCCTGAGCCTCAGGGCCGAAACCGCGCACGCCGATGCTGCGCTGAACCAGATTCCAGGTGAAGGGCATGAACTGGTAAGCCCCCGCAGCTGCACTGGCGTAGCGGGAGCTGTAGATCACCCGGTTGGGATGCCGGTCGAGCGAAGGCATCAAGCCACCGCCGAACATCACCCGATAGCCCACATCCAGACCACCTTTCCAGGTGCCTTCCGCAAAACGAATCGTGTTGAGCATCGCCCGACGTTCGGGCGTGATCACGTAGGGAATGGCCCGGGTGGGCTGGAAGTCAGAGGTATGGATCAGCTGCGCCCGAGAGGCGGGGGGGAGCAGGCTCGCCTGGGCAGGAAGAAGGGAACTGAGGGCAGGCAGAACTCCGACGATCACGGCCGCATGAAGCGTCTGACGACCGATGAATGCAGAGATAGCCATAAAGAGCGTTCAAGGAGCATGCCCTCGAAAGAGGACGATGAGCAGATCAGAAGCGGATGAAATGCTCGAGCGGAAAAAATTTCCACACGCGTGACTTTCTCGAATTAAAGACTCAAATCAATAGGTATATATGCCAGTCAAATAATCGGCCAGACCACTATCAGGCAGGCAAATCAGCCCAAAAAAGGTGATGAAAAAGACCAAAAATTAAAAACGACTTGCAACCCAACCCACCAGTGCCAGAGCGGCTTCTTCAGCCCCTGATGCAGAAAGAGGGGCTTCGCTTGGCGCCAACAACGGCTGGTCCAGCTGCCATGCGCCGGTGTCCAGCTCCTGACGGCTGAGGCAACGGTGCTGGCCGTGGCGACGCAAACCATCCATCAGCGCCGAAGCTTCGGCAAATCCGCTGCGCTCCACGACGTGCATCCCAACCCCTTGGGCCATCGCCTCGCAGAAGCTGCTGAAACCCGGCTTGCCCAGAAAACGGGAGCAACGGCCGAGCACATCGACGGGGCGCAGCCCATCCGGCAGAAACGTGAGGTTGGGGAGCGCCGCCAACTCAGGCGCTTGCGAGGCATCTGCTGACGCCGGAAGCAGGAAATGGTGGTTGGGCCAGAGCTGAAACAGATCCCGCGAAAGGGACAAGCCCAGGCCTCCAAACCCCACCAACACCAGGGGAGCATCCTGGGCATCAAGGCAAGCCTCAAGATCCGCCGGAATGGGCCGCGGGCTGGCGCAAACCAAACCGAGCCTCTGTTCAGGCAACCCCCAGTGCATGGCGAGGTCAAACGGGCAGCGCAGCAACAGATCACCGCAGCGGTAGGCCTCAGCAGCAGCATCGGCCCAGCGTTGGAAGGCAGAGCCCAAGGGGCTATAGATGTCATCCCATCCGAAATTGCCCATCCATACCAGAGGTGCATCGAGGCGCTGGGCCAGGGCGGCTGCGGCCGGGGGAATGTCCCCGATGATCAACACCGGCTGCCCCTGCGACGCAAGCCAGAGAGCCTCAGCCTCGATCAGGGCCGGCAGCCGTTGCTCCAGCTCATCCAGGGCCCTGAGGGTGGTGGCGCAATCCACACCGAGCGCGTCGGCCTGCACCATGCCCACATCCCATTGACAGGACCGCTGCTCAATCGCTGCATCCCCCAACAGCAGGTTGAGTACGGGGGAGGGCAGACCCGAGCTCATCACCAAGGTCCATTCAGGACGCAGACGGCGCAGTTGCTGGAGCACCGCAGCATCGCGAGCCGCATGGCCGAAGCCATGGCTGCTGCTGCAGAAATAAATCAGCAAGGCAACGGAGCATCGATCGGCAACTGCTCCTGATGGATCAACTCAGCATCGGGGGTGTACCAGCGATGGGCTAGCTGCGTGAGGCGGGCCCCCTGGAATTCAGCCCAGGAGAAATGCAGCAGCGTTCGACCTTGCCCATCCACACCTGAACGGGGCACACAGGCGGCATTGATCAGCGCGGTTCCATGGCGATGACGCAACAGGGTCTGGCGGAAACCAGAGCCCCGCTTGAGGGCATGGTGCATGTGCCCAAAAATCACCAGATTGGCAGGTCGGTCTTTGGCCATGCGGTCCAGGGCAAGGGCCAGATCCTGATCCCCCCAGTCCACCGCCGGCGTCTTCCAGTCGCGTCCGCAGGGACTGGCGGCCTCGGATCCCAAGCCTGAGGGACCGCAGTGGGCCATGACGATCAGGGGCTGATCAGTGGGTACATCAGCTGCGGCCTGCACGATCCGCTCGGCTGAAGCCTCAAGCGACACCGGTCCATACACCGCCTCCACCGCTTTCGACAGGTGAAAACCACCACCAGCACTGCAGGGACGCGCACCGACAACCGTCAACGGGAGCTCCGGCCATTGGATTGAGCGCCAGGCGCAATGGAGATCGCCGAGCACAGCGCGTTGTTGCTCGAGGATGCCGCCACTGCGATCACGCCCGCGGTCGTGGTTCCCGAGGATCACGGCCACGGGGAAGGGAAGCCGCGTGATCCGGCGCGTCAGGCGCAGATCCCCATCAGCAAGATCACCAACGAAAAGAACAGCGTCGGGCTTGAGCCGCTGCAGCAGCTGCTCATCCGCGTCGCCCCAGGCGCCGTGCAGATCACCGGCAATGGCAAGTCGCAGGTGCTTCAGAGCGAATGCCTAGGCTGTGGCCATCCTGCCCCGAACCGGTCCTGATGAGCGCTGACACCGCCCTTGTTGCGGCGATCAACCGGCTTCGCCAGGACCGCAATGCCGTGATCCTGGCGCACTACTACCAGGAGCCGGAGATTCAGGACATCGCCGATTTCGTTGGTGACTCCCTGGAGCTTTCGCGCAAGGCCGCCAGCACCGATGCAGACGTGATCGTGTTCTGCGGCGTGCACTTCATGGCGGAGACCGCCAAGATTCTCAGCCCGGAAAAGACGGTGGTGCTGCCGGATCTCGAGGCCGGATGCTCCCTGGCGGACGACTGCCCCGCCGATGAGTTCGCCCGCTTTCGTGCAGAACACCCCGACCATTTCGTGGTGAGCTACATCAACTGCACGGCCGCAGTGAAGGCGCAAAGCGATCTGATCTGCACCAGCAGCAATGCCGTTGATCTGGTGAATCAGCTGCCTGCCGATCAGCCCGTGCTGTTCGCCCCCGATCAGAACCTGGGGCGCTGGGTTCAGCAACAGAGCGGTCGCGAGCTGACCCTCTGGCCGGGACGCTGCATCGTTCATGAGACCTTCAGCGAAGAAGCTGTGCTGGCCCTCAAGCACGAGCACCCCGGGGCTGAAGTGATCGCCCACCCCGAATGCCAGCAGAATCTGCTGGACCTGGCGGATTTCATTGGATCCACCAGCAAGCTGTTGAATTACGCCGAACAAAGCTCCTGCAACAGCTTCATCGTTCTGACGGAACCGGGGATCCTCCATCAGATGCAGCAACGGGTTCCTGAAAAAACCCTGCTCGACGTGCCAGGGATCGATGGATGTAGCTGCAATGCCTGCCCCTACATGCGGCTCAACACCCTTGAAAAACTGAAGGCATGCCTGGAGACCCTCACGCCTGCGATCGAGATGGATGAATCGATGCGTCTGAAGGCCATGAAACCCATGCAGCGCATGCTCGAAATGAGCCGGTGACGCGCCAACAGATCAAAGAACGACGCGGTACGCGAATAAATTTTCGACAATCCAACCCCTGCGATTCATGGCCCCCGTCATCCAGCCCCAGGGCATCAGGGTTCTGACCTTGATGGCAGCGATGGCAGGGACGTTGTGCACCGCAGCGGCTGCACAACCGTGGGACCAACCGATTCCTGAGCCCGCAACGGAGTCCACAGCACAAACGATCAAGCTGACCGAGCAACTCAACACGGTGGGCGCCAGGTTTTTTGGAGCCCATTGGTGCCCCGCCTGCAAAGAACAGATGAAGCTCTTCGGCAAACAGGCCGGAGCCAACCTGAACTACGTGGAATGCGGTCTGCCCGACAAGTACCCCGACCAGCTCAGACAGTGCAGGGATGAAAACATTCGGTCCATCCCCACCTGGACACGGCCCGGATCAACGCGGCTCCAGGGTGTTCAATCGATCAACACCCTGGAGCGCTGGAGTGGGCTGAGGCCTCAGCCACTGAATTGATTACTTCTTATGGCAATAGCCAGCGCCAACATTCATCCAACCGGAGGGGCAGGCTTCACCGTTGGTGGGCTTCATCTCGTAGTAGATCGGAGACACACAGGTGGTGCCCAGGGTGTTGACGTAACCCAGGGGGCATTGGTTGTGGCCTTGGGCCTTGGGAATCTTTTTCTAAGCCAAAGCGGAACTGGGCACAGCCAGGGCTGAAACAAACAGAGCGGCAGCGAGCAGCTTCATGGCAAGCGGGTCGAACGCGCTCAAGGCATGGGCCTTTCAGACTGTCTGTAGCGATCGGTGGCGGAGCTTGATCGAACGCACACCGGAGGGGTTGTATTGCCGTGCCGCGAAGGCCTGGGTCGACCCATGGCGTCCGGTTCCCCGGGCCCTGATCACCCACGCCCATGCCGACCACGCCCGCCCCGGATGCGGGGAGTACTGGGCTGTGGCCTCCAGTGAAGGGGTTCTGCGCCAGAGGCTCGGCCAGGACATCACCCTTCACCCAGTGGCCTACGGCGAAGAACACTGGTTGGGGCAATGCAAGGTGTCATTTCACAGCGCCGGACACGTGCTCGGTTCGGCGCAGATCCGTCTGGAATCAGAGGGTCAGGTGTGGGTGGTCAGTGGTGATTACAAACGGGATGACGACCCCAGCTGCGACCCCTTTGAACCGGTGCGCTGCGATGTGTTGATCACCGAAGCCACCTTCGGAATGCCGATCTATCGCTGGCAAAGCGGTGAACAGGTAGCCAAGGAGATCCATGCCTGGTGGAGCCGTGATCGCAGCAGACCATCCCTGCTGTTCTGCTACGCCTTCGGCAAAGCCCAACGCTTGCTGGCTGAACTGAAGGCCATCGGCGTGGAGGAGGAGGTGCTGCTGCACGGCGCCGTTGAAACTGTGACCCGCTGCTACCGCGAGGCAGGGGTTCCGATGACCCCCAGTCGTCCCGTCAGCGAACTGCCCCGCAAGGATCCGCTCGAAGGGCGGTTGATCCTGGCGCCACCGTCGGCCCATCGCTCCAGCTGGATGCGCCGCTTCAAGTCACCCCAAACAGCCTTTGCCTCCGGCTGGATGGCCGTGCGCGGAGCCCGTCGACGGCGGGGCTACGAGCGGGGATTCGTGCTCAGTGATCATGCCGACTGGCCTGGACTGATCCAGACCGTTCGCGACAGCGGCGCCCGCAAGGTGTACGTCACCCATGGACAGAGTGACGTTCTGGCCCGTTACCTGCGGGAGGTGGAGGGTGTGGATGCGGAGCCGCTGGACACCCTGTTCGATGGGGAGTCGGACTAGAACTTGGCGATGCCGTCCGGCAGCTCGGGGAGGTTGAGGTTTGCTTCGCGACCTTCGATCGCGGCTGTGAGCGATTCGATCATCATGGCGTTGCCGCTGTCTTTCACGGCCTCGAGCGCCTTCTGAAGACGACGACGACGGTCGGATGGATCATCCGATGTGCCGGAGCCAGCCACGGGGGTGACGACGGCCGTGGCTGAGGCGGTAGCGCGCACGCTGCTGAGTTGTTGCGCGAGGTTGTCCCAGAGGAGTGCCATCCGGCTGATTCAGGAATCTGTGGCTCAGATCAACACAGGTCTCCGCCGGATTTCCAGCACTGCTCACAAAATGTCTTGTCAGGATGGCGGGGCTTTCCATCCATCCCGTTCCAGCGCGCATGCGTGCCTTTCAGAACCTGTTCAATCAGTTGGATCAGGTCACGGGCACCAAGGCCAAGGTGCAAGCGCTGGTGGATCACTTTCAGGGGGTCGAAGCAGGGGAGGCGGCCTGGGCGTTGACGCTGCTGCTGGGCAAGCGCCGCAGGCGCCTGATCACCGGTCGCCGACTCCGCGACATCCTGCGGGACCGCGGTGGTCTTCCGGATTGGCTGATCGACGACTGCTACGGCCAGGTGGGCGACTCAGCTGAAACCATCAGCCTGCTCTGGCCCGCCGTGCAAGAGCGCGTCGAAGCAAGCGATCCGGATCTGCCCAGCGCTGATGGAGACATGCCCCTGAGCTGGTGGATGGACACCCTGCTGCCGGCCATCAGCACCAGAAGCGACGACGATCAGGCCAATGCCGTGATCTGGCTCTGGCATCGAACCGCGCTCGACCAGCACTTCATCGTCAACAAGTTGCTCACGGGGGGATTCCGTGTCGGCGTGTCGACAGGACTGATCAGCCGGGCCATCGCCGAAGCGTTTGATCTCGAAGAAAGCCTTGTGGTGCAACGGCTGATGGGCGGCTTTGAGCCCTCCGCAGAGCGCTTCAGGCAACTCACCGCCTGCGCGACGGCGGATGAACACCGTTCCAGCGGCACCCCCTACCCCTTCTATCTCGCCAGTCCCCTGGAACCCGACCGACTGCTGGAGACATCGGCGAGGGATTGGCAACTGGAATGGAAATGGGATGGAATCCGCGGTCAGCTGATTCATCGCGGCTCCGGCGTCTACCTCTGGAGCCGTGGAGAAGAGCTGGTCAACGAGAGCTTCCCTGAGCTTGTGGAGGTGGCCAAGGCCTTGCCATCCGGAAGCGTTCTGGACGGCGAGCTGATCTGCTGGCAACAGGACGCCGCCGCGCCGCTTGGCTTTGATCAGCTGCAACGACGGCTGGGCCGCAAAAGCGTTGGAGCAACGTTGAAACGGGATTGCCCGATGCGGTTCATCGCCTACGACCTGCTGGAACATCAAGGCGTGGACATTCGCCAGCAGGGATTACGGCAGCGCCAGCAGCAGCTGGCTGCGCTGCTGGGCAGCATCGAGCATCCAGAGTCGTGGCGGCTGAAGCAGAGCCCGTCCTGGTCGATCGACTCCTGGGAGGACCTGGAGACACAGCGCAACCAGGCCCGTCAGCACAACGCCGAAGGGTTAATGCTCAAACAGGCGGAATCGCCCTACCTGAGCGGCCGCAAACGGGGCAACTGGTGGAAACACAAGCTGGAGCCGATGACCCTCGATGCGGTGCTCCTCTATGCCCAGGCCGGCAGTGGGCGTCGCGCCAACCTCTTCACCGACTACACCTTCGGCCTCTGGACCAACGCTGAAGAGCCGCAGTTGGTGACCTTCGCCAAGGCCTATTCCGGCCTCAATGATGCCGAAATCCTCGAGCTGGACCGCTGGATCCGACGCAACACCCTGCAGCGTTTCGGGCCGGCACGGTCCCTGAAAACCGAGCTGGTGTTTGAAATCGGCTTTGAAGGCATCCACCCCTCAAAACGCCATAAATCCGGCATCGCCGTGCGTTTCCCGCGGATCCTGCGCTGGCGACGCGACAAACCCGCCGATGAAGCGGATTCACTCCAGACCGCGATGGCATTGATCGAGAACCGCTGATGGCAGCTTCAGAAAAGACGTCAAAAGCGAAGGCCAAGGCCAAACCATCAACCGACGACCCGCGCTTGGAGCCGATTCATGACTGGTTCGTGCAAAGGAACTGGACACCGCTGCCGTTTCAGCAGGAGACCTGGAGCGCCTATCTGGCGGGGCGGAATGGCTTGATCCAAGTGCCCACAGGGTCCGGCAAAACCTTCGCCGCCGTGATGGGACCGATCGCGCGGATGTTGGCGGAAGAGCAGCCGTTGAAGGGAATACGACTGCTCTACATCACGCCCTTGCGGGCCCTCAGCCGCGACTTGTCGCTGGCGATCCGCGAACCGATCGAGGCGATGAACTGGCCGATTCGGGTGGGCATCCGCAATGGCGACAGCAGCAGCAGCGAACGCACCAAACAGCTCAAGGCACCACCACAGATTCTGGTCACGACTCCGGAGTCCCTCGCCCTGCTGCTGAGCAACGCCAAGGCCGAAGAGCTGTTTGGCCAACTCGAGACGGTGATCCTCGATGAATGGCACGAGTTGATGGGCAGCAAACGGGGCAGCCAGACGGAGCTGTGCCTGAGCTGGTTGCGTCAGCTGCGCCCCCAGCTCCAGACCTGGGCCATCAGTGCCACCATCGGGAACCTCGAGCAGGCAGCGCGCCATGCCCTGGGAACGGCAAGGGAGCCACAGCTAATCGGGGGCGCTCCTGCCCGCAGCACGGAGATTCAGAGCATCCTTCCGGAGACGATCGATGGCTTCCCCTGGGCCGGACACCTCGGGTTGCGGATGTACGAGGAGCTGGTGGCCCGCCTCAATCCCGGGACCAGCACCTTGCTGTTCACCAACACCCGCAATCAGTCGGAGCGGTGGCACCAGTGTCTGCGCTTCGCCTGCCCGGAAATGGAAGAGGGATTGGCCCTGCACCACAGCGCTATTGATCGCAGCGAGCGGGAAGCGATCGAAGCCTCCATGAAGGCCGGCGGCATTCGCTGGGTGGTCTGCACCAGCTCCCTGGACCTCGGGGTGGACTTCCAACCCGTGGAACAGGTGGTGCAGATCGGCAGTCCGAAAAATCTGGCGCGGCTGCTGCAGCGGGCGGGGCGGTCAGCGCACTTGCCCGGCGGAACATCCCAGGTGCTGTTCATGCCCACCAATGCGCTTGAACTGCTCGAGCTCAGTGCTGTGCGTCGGGGACTGGCGGAGGGGCTGGTGGAACAACGCAAGCCGCCGAAAGCCCCTCTGGATGTGCTGCTACAGCACCTCACGGGGTTGGCCTGCGGCCCTGGCTTCCATCCAGAGCAGACCTTGCAGGCCGTGCGCAGCTGTGCGGCCTACGCCGAGCTGAGCCAGGAGGATTGGGACTGGTGCATGCTGTTTCTGGAGCAGGGCGGAGAGTGCCTCGGGGCCTACCCCCGCTACCGCAAGCTCGAGTGGGAGGAGACAAGCCAGCGCTACCGGGTTCGCGAAAAGGCCATCGCCCGGCTGCACCGTCTCAACGTTGGAACGATCACGGCCGCACCGGCGATCACCGTGCGCTTTGTTCGTGGTGCTGTGCTCGGCCATGTGGAGGAGACCTTCATCAGCCAGCTGAAGCCGAAGGATGTGTTCTTCTTCTCCGGCCGCCAGCTGGAATTCGTGCGGCTGCGCGACATGACCGCTTACGTGAAGGTGAGCACCAAGAAAACGCGCACCGTGCCTGCCTGGGCTGGGGGGCAGATGGCCCTCTCCGATCTGCTGACTCATCACCTGCGTCTTGAGGTGGACCGCGCCAGCCGTGGTGATCTCGACAACGCTGAACTGCAGGCTCTGAAGCCCCTGTTTGATCGGCAACAGGACATCTCGGTGTTGCCGACGGTGGGACAGCTGCTGATTGAGACCTGTCGCACCCGGGAAGGCACACATCTGTATGCCTACCCCTTTGAAGGGCGGTTCGTGCATGAGGGCATCGGCTTCCTCTGGGCGTCGCGGCTCACCCGTCTGGAGCGGGGCACGATCACGGTGTCGGTGAACGACTACGGCTTTGAGCTGTTGGCGCCGAAGAGCTACCCCATGGCGGAGTTGCTGGAAGACCACATCGATCTGCTGCTCGATCGCCAAAAGCTGGAGCGGGATCTGAAGAACGCACTGAATCTTTCCGAGCTGCAACGGCGACGCTTCCGCGCCATCGCCCAGATCGCAGGCCTGATGAACCGAGGCTTCCCTGGATCGAGCAAAAGCACCGGTCAGCTTCAGATCAGTGCATCGCTGCTGTTCGATGTGTTCAACCGCCATGAGCCCAACAATCGCTTGCTGCTGCAGGCGCAGCAGGAGGTGCTCGATGACCAGTTGGAGATCTCACGCCTGGAGGCGGCCTTGGAGCGCGCTGCAAGCCAGGAATGGCTGCATGTTGAAACTCCGCGGCCCAGCCCATTGGCCTTTCCACTGTTGGTGGAACGGCTGAACAACAGGATGAGCAATGAATCCGTTTTGGAGCGAGTTCAACGGATGAAGGACGAGGCGATCAGGCGCGAGAGGTAGCGATCACCCCAAGCCCCACCAAGAGCGGGTGACGCTGGGGCCATAAACCCGGGCGCTGAGTGTTCTGGCCTCAACCCGCCTCAGTTCTGTTGACGAGATAGCTTCGCTGCGAGCCCGGCTTCAACTGCTGTTCCAGCCGCGAGAGCAACGAGCCCAAGCAAGCCAATCCATTGGTTTTGGATTTCTTCGGCAGCCTCAGCCCCCTGTCCCAGCACTCCACCCAGGACAAACCAGGTCGTCGCCAAAGCAGACGTGATCCAGTACGCCTTCCAGCGGCGCTGGTAGAGGTACCCGGCACCCAAGCCCGGAACCACGTTCAACGTGACGGCAACCCAGCCTGCCGATGCGGCAATGATCTCTCTTTTGGTGGGCGCCATAACAACTGGTGTTTCAGTGCATTTTTGTCGATATCGCGAGCCATCGCGCGTGGCGGGCACCTAGCCATAGGGTCCAAATCGCGTCGCACAGGCGGCACCACACTGGGCACCCAACGCGATGGCCTTCGCCAAAGGCCAGCGCGCCGCAAGACCTGTGACCACTCCCGCCGCAAAGCTGTCACCACAGCCATAACTCTCGACCAAGGGCCCAGGAAGGGGCGAAGGGTCGTAGCGACCGCCCGGAAGACTCAAACCACCTGCAGCACCTTCCGTGCGAATCATTGTGTGGGGAGCTGGGTTCAACTGCCCCGACTCCACCCGTTCACCCGGATCAAGGCCACTGCCAATCAAGGCATCGAGGGGCACCCCGGCCTGCTGAAGCACGGGCAAACGAACGCGCGGGGTCGCCGCCAAAACTGCAGCAGAACGGCAGGCTTTCAACAGAGGAGCATCAGCTGCCGTGACGAACAGGCCGTTGCATTCGCCGAGGGCCTCCCAGGGCAGATCATCATCCAGGGATGGGGTCAGCCGCTCGCCGATCACCGTGATCGCCCGATCCCCCTCACCATCAACCATGCTCACGCCCCGACGGGTTGGCGTCTCCCTCCAGGCGACATGAACCTCGAGGCCCAGATCCTCGAGTCGCTTGACGCAGGCTTCTCCAACCGAATCGCGACCTAGAGCCGTAAAGAACTGGACGGGTTGCTGCTGCAACCGTGCCATCTGCACCGCAACGACGGCTCCACCACCAGCAGGCTCCTGCAGCGTCCGCAAGGCATGACCAATAGCTCCGGGACGGGGCAACTGATCCACCGCCAGAAATTCCACCCATTCGACGTGACCCACAACGGCCAGGCGCAGAGGCGGCAGAGCTAAGGCGGAAGACAAGGGCCGTTCAAAACAGCTGGACCCCATCCTCTCTGCAGGAACGGCTCAACAACAGGATGGGCGCCGATGAAGAACGAGGCCATCCGCAAAGAAAGTTGAGATCACTGTCCACTGCAGTGCCCTTAAGGTTCAACAGCGGAAGGTATGAACAACGTTGGCCAAGCTCGGGGAGATCAAGCTCAAACAGATACCGCAACTGAACACGGCCAACAGCTCTCCGTTGATTCGGAAACACAAAGAGGTTCTGAATCTGATGATGAGAACGCTTTCCCTCGATACCTACGGCCTCACCTGGGCCCAGTTCATCAAGGGGTTTGGTTGCGGTGCTTTGGCCGTTTGGCTGCTTATGCGCTGAGCTCAGCCATGACGCACGGGCCTTCCACCTCGTCGCAGCGACTCCAACATTCCCAAGGCCGTCAGTTTTGGTGCCGGCTCGTTCAATGCAGCTTCCGCCCGTGTCTTGGCTGCGGCAATGAAGCGATCTGTTTTATCTCCAGAATCAAAAGCCACGGTTCCTCAGCAAGAACCACCAAAGGTATGGATCAGCACCTGTTGAGGCTCAGGACTTAAGAAAGATGCCTGAACTCAACAGATGTGGGTGCAAGCTCCCCACAGCCATTCCCTCGATCGCAGAATCGTTGCTATCGGTTGGAGGTTGCAGCAACCCGATGAGCCGTTACCCCGTCTTCTATTGCGCTCCAGCGGCCGTTGACGCTGGCTTCAAGCCTGTCGAAGCGGCGGATGCCTGCGAGGCTGAGCAAATCGTGCAGCGCGAGCACCCCGGCGCAGTCACGGCATCCCTGAGCGAACGGGTGACCAACGAAGAGGAAATCCGCCGGTTGTTCTTGGCCTGGCTCGAAAAAGTCTGAACACCTGGAGCCACCAAAGGGGTGCATGGAACGCAATCCGTTGTCGGTCACGCCCCCCAGCTGGCTGGACATCGACCCCGACAGCTACAAGCGGCTGCTGAACCGCACGGCGGTGACGATCACCAAGCGCGCCAGGAAGCGAGGGGCGACGTATCAGGTGAGGGAGGCCATCGATGCCATCCATGCAGCCTTTCAGCGTTGTGACGGCACCGATCCCTACGACGGACTGCCGCTGGACAATCGCCTTCATGATGGAAGCCGCAGTCCGACCGTCTCCCCGGTGAGCAGTAGCACCACCGCAACCTTTGAGATTCTCAGCCTGCAGACCAAGAAAGCCAAAGGGGAGAGGAACGGCGAGGAGTTCATCGCCCACTGCCGTGCCGTCGTCGCCCATGCCAACGCGTCATCACCGGCCCAGCGATGAGCAGCGCCAAGAAGCTGTTCCTGGTGGTGCTGGGGGGCCGTTGCAAGGGCTGCCATGTGGAGCAGCACGATGTTCGCTGGGTCGTGGGCGAGACCATCGACGCAACGCTGCCGGCGCTGCGGCAGGAATGGATCGGCCTCCGCCGCGGCTTGCACATCGACAGCTACCGCTGCATCGACCATGTCGATGGCTATCGCGTTGAGGTTGTTGAGCAAGCGCAGGATCCATCCAGTGTTGACGGTCCGCAGCTGTGGTTCGTCAACCTTGGCGCCTATGACCCCACCTCGATGGCAGAACAGCATGCCTTCGGGGTGATCGTGGCCCGTTCTTCAGCCTCCGCCAAGGCGCGGGCACGGCAGCGTTGGCTGAAAGGACAGGAGCAGGTGCACAAGGACGATCTTCACCCTGTCGAAATGGACAGCGCGCTCGATGATCTGCTGCCGATTCACGGCAATGGCCAGTGGCACTTGAAACTGATCGCGATTGGCCAAGTTGACGACAATCCAGCCCATCCCGATTGGTACGGCTACTGGAAGATCTGACCACAGAACCAACACGGCTCAGCTACAACAAACCACCACGTTGAGGATGTGTCGTGCTGATCCTGATCCTCCTCGTGCTGACGGGCTCCTACGCCGGACTCTGGGCCCTGCGTTTCGTGCTCGAACAACGCACAGACACCGAATAGGGAATCACGACCTCAAGACGCATCCAGTCACATCTGGCCGAGGTGCTGTCACGTTCAGCAGGCAGAGCCGGAATACGTTCTCATCAGTCCATCGACGCCCCATATCGCTTGTTCAACGTCTTGGCATCGCTGCGTTCGTGGTGGTCATCACTGGTGTCGGCCTGAGCCCTGCGGTGGAAGCCCATAGTGCTCATCACCACCATCACCACCACCCCCGCAAAAACAAAAAAAAGAAGGCCTACAACAGGGGCTACATGCATGGCTACAGAAGGGCCATCGAAAACAGCTACCGCCCCCACTACCGAAGGCACTACCGCAGCTATTCCCCGCTGTACGGCCCCATGGTTTCACCGATGCCCCGGCGCGTCATCGTCGCCCCAACACCCTGGATGGTTCCGATTCAACCGCATCACCACGGCACCCGCGTCAACGTTGGGCACGGGTTCCATCTCTAGACACCGCGTCATCCACCATGTCTGATCGAATCAACAAAAACGCCAGCGAGGCCTGGCGCGACCATGTGCTGAAACAGGTGGTGGATTACCTGGAAAGAAATCGCGATGAAATCATCGATGGCTTCGAAGCAGAGAACGCTCACAACTTGAAGCGTGAAGACATCGAACAATCCGATCTTCTCGATTTCGATGTTTCAGTCACGCTGCATCGCGATCAATCCTCATCTTTTGGCCTCGGATTCGGTTTTTTCAAGGCCAACATCATCCGTTGAATCAACCAGCAGGCTTCCAGAGCACCTCGGGATCCTGGCGTTGCAGGGTTTGTTCAGCGAGCTTCAAGTAATAGAAATAGCTCTGTCTGTCTTCCGACTCAGCAGCTTTGTTCATCAAGTGCAGATAGCTGAGACGCTGATCGCTGTTCATGCGTGGACTGGAAGAGAGTTAAACAATCACCTCAGCCAGTCTTGAATTTCGGTATCAGAGCGAACAGCCGAAACAATTCTGGGTATCGCAGGAGCACTTTTTTATCTTTTCTTCTGAAACTTTGGCCCAAGAACCCGTTCTCACGATGCAATTAACAGGGCTGGTAATTCGTCGTGACAGGCGGACCACCTCCAGGAGGCACAACACAGCTTGGATCGGATGAGCCTGTGTTCTGCTCAGGCAGCGCAGGAGATCGGCCAGGTCCTCCCGGCGATGCCGGGCCCAATTCAATCTTGCCGGGCCGTATCAGTTGGGACGTGACGTTGAACGCTAACCCGCCAAGCAAACCAAGCCCCATCGAGGCCGAAAAAGCAACAAGAATTTGACGCTGACGGTTGTTCATCCCACTGCTCGATCCCGATGAAGGTTGATTGGCCGCGAGCTCTGGCCTCAATCTCAGTGAATAACGGAGATTTGACAGATCAAAACAGACCGCCGGATGATCCGCTTGCTGCAACCGGAATGATCGAAACACAGTCTCTGCTGACGCTGCTCACACCCTTCCTAGTGTTCGGGGCCTTGTTTGTGGTGCTCCTGCTGGTCTGGGACCGATGACAGCCCCGGTTGCGGGACTGTTCTGGACGCCATACGCCGATTGGATCTACACCGTGGTCAGCCTGAGTGGCTTGATGCTGATTACCTGGCTGGTGCTGGGCCGCAGCAGCGGCAGCTGACGCCCTGGGACTGGGACACACGTCAAGGGCGTCAGGCAGCAAGCATCTCCATCTCGGGCTCAAGCAGCACATCGCGGGCGGTGTTGAACCGTGTCATGACCTCAGGGTCGCCCCCTTTGTCGGGATGGTGTTGAACAGCCAGAAGCTTGTGAGCCCGCTTCACCTGGGCAACGGTTAATCGTCCGGTGAGCGGCAGGCCAAGGCACTGCCTGGCCTGAATCGCCTCGAGGCCGGGGTCGCGCCCCATCGGACATTGATCACGGCGATGGTTTGACGTTCCCGGCTTGCGCTTCTTGCTGGATTTGCGTTTGGCCGACCTGGCCTGACCCCCAAACCCTTTCGATTCCTGCACAAGCTGATCGCCGAAGCAGGCCACAATGCCTGATCGCCTGGTTCAGTCTCCGAGCTGCGACCACCAGCGATCGATGCGATCGGTGGAGCCGTACCAGCTTTGGCCGAACAATCCGCCGTGGGCCGTATCAGCCAGCTCAATCGAACGGGCATCCCGCAGCAGGGCTGATGGAAGGGGAACCAGACCGTCCCCCTGCAGATCCGGGTCGCCCATGATCTGGCGATAGCTGCGGGCAGCGCTGCGGCGCGAAAAATTGGATGCATTCGCTCCCAGCGGATCAAGCCGACCCGCAACCGCTACGTAGTCCACCCGATCGGCTTCAGGGCAACCCGGAAACTCACGATCCACACGAGCCCGCAATGGTGTGGCACGCAGAGCCTGATGGGGACTGCCGAGCGTGATCAGGCGATTGCATCGGGCTGCACCGTTGAAACGGCGTCCCAAAAAGGTCTGATCAGCCAGATAGGGCCGCAACATCACTCCGCCGGAGCTGTGACCAATCAACGTGACGCGCCCTGTGGGCGACTGGCTTTGAAGTTCACGTACAGCGGCATCAACGCGATCAAGCAGGCGACGCCAACCGAAGCCCCAGCTGGTGGCCAGCCAATCCAATTTGGACGCAGGCACGATGCGCACCGCAGCGCCGGTTGCCTGATCAATCCAATCAGCGAGGGGGCGATAGGCCTCCTGCGTGATCAGAAAACCACCGAAGATGACGACGGGCTGGGTGAGGCGAGACGTGTTGCTCACCGGATCAACGCACATTGCGGAGCCTTGATCAGGTCGTAGCCACGCCGAATGCGACTTCCACCAGGTTCAAGAACCGTGCTCAGCTGCTGATCCTCAGACGAAGCCTCAAGAACCACCTGCTGACCGATCAGCACAATCCTGAAGCGCCAGGGGAGAAGACCCGGAAGGGTGAAGCTCATGGAGATCCTGGTTCTCGCCTCACGCTGCCGCAATTCAGAACAACGTCCATCCCTGCAAGGCAAAGGAAAGTCGAGGAATCAGTAGAGAGGTTTCTCGGCCACGACGGCAAAGAAAGGATCTCCCTTACCGCCGAACAAGCCCATCACACCCTCGGCGCGGGTGTCTTCGGCAACGATATCCGGCTGGGGCCAGCCCTGAGCCATCAACACCTCAGCGACATAACGCAGGTGATCACCGTCATCACCGTCGGTCCAGACCTGGGGAGCCTTGGTGAAGAACATTCGATTGGAAAACGCCACGATCACCTGGCCCCGGGGGCGGGTGATCCGCCACAGCTCAGCGGCAATCGGCTCGGGCTGTTGCAGGTATTGCCAACCGGCCACGATCAAGGTGGCATCGATCGAAGCATCCTCAACCGGGAGGGTCTGGTCGCGGTTGAGGTTCTGAACCCAGTGCCGATCCAATCGGGGGTTGGCACTCAGCTCCTCAGCATTGAGGCCATGGCCGATGACGTTGTCGTAACTGACGTCGTCAGGCAGGTGGCTCACCCAACTGCTCATCAGATCCAGCACCTGGGCACAGGGAGGAATGCGCTCGCGGTAGAGGGCGGTCAGCCGAGCACGAAAACCCGCATCCAGATGGTGAACGAAACGAGGCTCGCTGTAGAAGATCGCGTCGTCGGTGGCATCCAACTTGAAGCGTTGGGAGTCCTTCAGAACAGGAACAACCGTCATCAATCAACCCAGCTGCAAGTACCAGCGCAGAGCTGCACCGAGCTGACCCGCGATTCCCAAGCCCGTGGCCTTTTCAAGAACCACGGCAGCCAAGAAACCGAGCATGGCCACCCGTCCATTGAGCCGCTCCACATCGCTCAGGGCAGACCGGTTCCAGGGGCGTGCTGTGGTGAGCGACTCGCCGAAGCGTTCCGGTTCCTCGTAACGAAAAGCAGGCCGACTCATCGCAATGCGCAGATCCAGCGGACCTTAACCACGGTTCCATCGCGGCCGGGGTAGACGGTCCAGGCACCATCGGCCTGGCGTTGCTCCAGCTGAGCTTTGGCACAGTTGGCACGCATCGGCAGAACCCGTTGGGTCCACCGCTCCTGGCCAGCGCGCTGAATCAGCAGGCCTGCTTCCACCTCAACGGAACCGTCCACGATCTGGGGGGCCCGGATGTATTCAGCCGCCTTGATCGCGGGGGTGTCGAGGGCTTCCATGAAGATCCAGCCGTCGCCCGGCAGCAGATCGCCGCGACGGGATTGCCAAACCGCCGGCTCCTGCATCGGCTGCCATTCCGCCTGAACAGGCCCTGCGATGAGGGACAGGAATGACGCGAGAGCAACGTTGAAGGCCAGAGCAGGGGAGGCCATGGGCA
The DNA here is from genome assembly GCF_900473975.1 of Synechococcus sp. N26. Taxonomy (NCBI): domain Bacteria; kingdom Bacillati; phylum Cyanobacteriota; class Cyanophyceae; order Synechococcales; family Synechococcaceae; genus Synechococcus; species Synechococcus sp. N26. Next base: position 399,191 of record NZ_UCNM01000010.1, read on the forward strand.
GCGGGATGCGGGCAGAGAGGTGAGACGGACTGTCGGTCGCTTCAAACAGCTTTACGAAGCGTTGAAACGCAAACATGAATGAATGGTTATGGAATTCTTCAGGGCAGGAGTGCCAGCTTGAAACCACTGCTTCATCAGTCCATGGCCAGCATTGCTCAGGGACGGGCTGCCTACACCGTCCGACACAAGACATCCAACGGAGAAAAGCTGGAATCCTGCTTCTACGCCACCGATGCCTTTGAGGCCCGTCTGCTGGCTATGGAATTCAACGCTTATATCCGACAGCACCCGAACTGCATCGATTCGATCCTCAGGACGGAGGCTTGAGCGGCGCCCGGCGACGCTCCACCTGAACGAAGACCAGCCAGGCCAAGCTGGCGAGCCCCCCTCCGATCCAATCACTGCGCAGCAGTTCCACCAGGGCAACGGTGCTGGCCCCGATGCGCAGTCCCCGTAGAAGCAGGTCCGTTATGGGAGGTGTCCGGCGCTTGTCGCGCTGCATGGGCGGACTCCGAAAAGATGGGGATGTTGCAGAGCCCCATGATCTCAGCCTTGCCTGGTTCTCCTGCCGCAGATCTTCTGGCGAGGGAGGACCAGAGCCGCCGTGAGGGCAGCGGCATTCAGATCGAGCAGCTGCCGGGCTGCTGGATGTTGCAGCAGACCTGGACGCGCAGCGGGGATCCACCGGCGCCCGGCACCGCAACGCTGCTGCGTTGGCTGCAGGCCAGCCTGACCTTGAGCCACGGCGACCAGGGCCTGAGCATCGTGAATCAGGTCTGCCTGGCCGGTTTCCGGTTGCGGTTCAGCGGCCAGGCCCAGCTGAAGGGTTCCAGACCACTGCTGATGTTCAGCTTCACGTCCTTGGAGCTGAGCTGGTCCGATCAGGTGCTGCTGCAGCGAAGCCTGCCGTCACCGGAACCCCAATGCTTGCCCTTCTTTGCCCTGATTGAACTGAACGAGCAGCAGGGAACACTCACAGCGCGGGGGCGGGGCGGTGGACTGGCCCAGTGGTCCCGCAAGACACCGGAGGCGTCATGAAGCCCGCCGTCGCCCTGGCCATGCTCGAGCAGGAAGGCCGATGGCTGCTCCAACTGCGCGACGACATCGACTCGATCATTTATCCGGGCCACTGGGGGTTGTTTGGCGGCCATCTCGATCCGGGAGAAACAGCCAGCGAAGCCGTGCACCGCGAATTGCAGGAGGAGATCGATTGGTCACCCAGCGTGCCGCTCGAACCATGGTTCAGCGATGACAGCGGCAACCGGGTGGCCCACGTGTTCCGCGGAACGCTCAGCGTGCCCGTGAGCCAACTGCAGTTGAAGGAGGGCCAGGAGATGAAGTTGGTGCCCCTCAGTGATCTGGTGCGTGACGCCATCTGGAGTGAGCGGCAGCAGGAGCTCCGGCCCGTCGCTCCGCGCCTGTCGATCGTTATCGATCGGTTGCTGCAGGAGGGCCATGACCACTGAAACCTGGCTCGATCTCCGCAATGTGGTGGCATGGCTGGGCGATCGCCCGGTGCTGCACGAACTCAACCTGCAATTGAAACTGCGGCAGTCCACAACGGTGTTGGGTCCCAATGGCGCAGGCAAAAGCAGCCTGGTGAAACTGATCGACCGCAGCCTGTATCCCATCGTTCGCCCCGACGCTCATTTGCGGTTGTTTGGCAGCGAGACGGTGAACCTCTGGGCGCTGCGCAGCCGCCTGGGGGTTGTGTCGAGCGACATGGAACAGCGGCTTCACCCCAAAACAGCTGTTGAAGAGGCGGTGGTGAGCAATTTTTTTGGGGCCACCCGGCTGGGCCGGGATCAGAAGCCCACTGCGCGGCAATGGGAGCAGGCGCGGGATCTGCTCGATCAACTGCACCTCCACGGCATCCGTGAACGCTGCTGCGGAGAGCTATCTGACGGACAGCGGCGCCGCCTGTTGATCGCTCGCGCCCTGGTTCACCAACCGGAGGTGCTGGTGCTGGATGAGCCGAGCCGTGCCCTCGACCTCCAGGCCTGCCATCAGTTGCTGGCGATCCTGCGGCGCTTGATCCAAGCGGGAACCACCGTGGTGCAGGTCACCCATCGGGTGGACACGATCGTTCCGGAGATGGAACGGGTGCTGTTTCTGGCAGAGGGACGTCTTGTTGGGGATGGAAGCCCACGGGAGATGCTGCGGCCCGCCGAACTGAGTGAACTGTTCAACACCCCGCTCAACGTGGTGGAAGCCCATGGCTTTCGCCAGGTTCTTCCGGGGTAGATCGGTAGGCAGCACCCTGCTCTGCTAGGGATGAGGGCCAGACCACGCAATCGCCATGGCAACGGCAGAACAGAAAAAGACCATCACCAAGAAGCGCCTGCAGGAGCTGCGCAACCAGTGCCGTGACCACTACAACGTGGTGGCTGATGGTGTTCTGCCCGACGGTGCCGATGTGCGCGTCACCATGGGCAAGCTCCAGGAGCTGATCGAACTGCTGGATGGCAAAGCCAAGTGGGATGACAGCGAAGCCTCCTAAGGCGTTGCAGAACATGCGGGACGATCTTGATTACCGCGAGCCGTGGGACCAGGACGGTTCCAAGCAAACGGCATCTGATCAGGGTCGTTCCGCCAAGGACTTTCACTTTCGAGAAGCAGGCGTTCAGCGCTTTAACGACACCTACGACTGGGACGACAACGAGCGCTGATCCACTCATCCACTCATCAACTGATCAGAGACGCCGCAGCACCCCCTGCCCAGGTGCAAGAAGGAAGGCGAGCACGAATTGCGCGGTTTGTGCCAGCACGATGCAACCGGCGGTGGAGCTGTCGGTCCAGTAACTGATGAACACCCCCAGCACACTGGAGAGCACGCTGCTGGTGACAGCCAGCAGCGTCATCCGGTCGAACCGATCGGTGAGCAGATAGGCCGTGGCACCGGGGGTGACGAGCATCGACACCACCAGGATGATTCCCACGGTCTGCAGACCGGCAACGGCGGCCAGGGAGAGAAGTCCCAACAGCATGTAGTGCAGGAGTCCGGTGTTGATCCCGATCGATCGGGCGTGGGTGGGATCGAAACAGAAGAGCATCAGGTCCCGCCGGAACAGCAGCAGCAGCAGCAGCACCAGCACCGAAATCACCAGGGTCTGCTGCACGTCCCCCGCTGAGATCCCCAGCACATTGCCGAACAGGATGTGGGTGAGATCGATGTTGCTGCGCGTCTTGGAGACGAGCACGAGCCCCAGAGCGAAGAAACCGGTGAAGACAAGCCCGATGACGGTGTCTTCCTTCACCCTCGACTTCTGCTTCACAAAGCCGATGGCGGCAACGGAGCCCACACCGAAGACGAACGCCCCCAGAGAGAAGGGAAGGCCCAGGGCATAGGCAACCACCACGCCAGGGAGGACCGCATGGGAGACGGCATCACCCATCAACGCCCATCCCTTCAAGGTCATGAAGCAGGACAACAGCCCGCAAACACCCCCAACCAGGGCACTGATCATCAACGCCTTCACCATAAAGGCGTGACTGAGGGGTTCCAGCAAAAGCTCCATCAGATCAGTATGGGCGCGCTGCAGTCGGTTCGATGCCCCGCGCCTCCACCCAGAACGCTCGTCCCGCACTGCGCCGGCTGCCCACCCGTCCCAGCCGGATGGTTCAGGCCGTGGTCAGCCGCCTGCTTCCGCTGCTCTTCCGCAGTCAGGGCCTTGAGCTGAGCCATCGTGATGCGGCAGAAGCCCTGGCCAAGGCCTTTGCAGCCCAGCAGTCGGGGGGCTGCAATCTGCTGATCGCCTTTCGGCACCCCAGCACCCGTGATCCGGTGGTAATGGCGGATATGTTCTGGAACGGCATTCCCCGTGCCGCACGGCGGCTCAAGCTGCAGCTGCCACGACCCATCCAGCTGCGGTTTCTCTACGACCGCGGCATTCCGATCTGGGCTGGCCCGGTGATCGGCTGGCTGTTGCAACGCAGTGGCGGCATAGCCATCCACCGCGGCCGCTTGGATCGCCCAGCGCTGGCCCAGGCCCGCGGAGCTCTGGCCCAGGGGCGCTACCCGCTGGTGGTGGCACCGGAAGGAGCCACCAACAACCTCTCCGGCGAGATGGCGCCCTTGGAGCCGGGGGTGGCCCAGCTGGCATTCTGGGCCGCTGAGGATCTGGAGAAAGCCAACGACGAGCGGCCACTGGTGGTGTTGCCCATCGGCATTCACTACAGCTGGAGGCACCCCAACTGGATCGCCCTCGAAGCGCGGTTGGCGTCCCTTGAACGCCATCTCGGCATCCCCTCCCCCGACGCCGGCCAAGACAATCCCGAGACCAGCAGTCGCGACCGGCTGATCCAGATCGGCATGAATCTGCTCAAAGCCCTTGAGCAGCTCGAACGGCTGAAGCCCGATCCAGCTCAGACCTTCAACGAGCGGATTGATGCCTACCGCCGGCATGGCCTGGCCAAAGCCGAGACCCATTTCGGCCTGCGTGCCGTCGGCAATCTTCAGGAGCGCTGCCGCCGGATCGAGCAGGCCGCCTGGGATCGGATCTACAGGGAAGGTGTTGATCAGCTCCCGCCGCTGGAGCGGAGCCTGGCGGACTGGGAGGCACGGGAAGCCGACCTCCAACTCACCCGCATGAGACTGGTGGAGCATTTCACCAGCGTGAGTGGTCATTACATCAGTGATCGACCCGACTTTGACCGCTTTGCCGAGATATTGCTGCTGGTGGAGGAAGCGATCAGCTGGATCGAAGACAAGCCCTGGAAGGGTCAGCCCAGCCTCGGCCCACAACGGGTGGAGGTGCAGCTCGGACGAGCCTTGCCCGTGCGGCCTCGCCTGAATCAGTACCGCAGCAACCGTCGCGAGGCGATGCAGGTGTTCATGCAAGACCTGGAGCAGGCTCTCGTGGCCCTGATGCCCGACGCCTCTCGGGCAACGACGACTGACGCGGAAGAGCTCTGATTAGAACGTCTCCTCCGGGGAGCTGTTGCCCGTCAGCAGATCGGGCGGCACGCCACCGAAAGTCATGGCGAGGTTCTCGGGGGTGAACACCTCTGAGGTTTCCCCGTAGGCGAGCACGGTCTTGTTGATCAAAACCACCAGATCGCAAAAATCACGAACGTGGCCCAGGTCGTGGGTGGAGATCAGGATCGTGCGGCCCTCGTCGCGGAACTGAAGAAACAGCTGGGCCATCAGCTGCTCCGTGCGCACATCAACCCCATTGAAGGGCTCATCCAGCAGCAGCACATCAGCGCGCTGGGCGATGGCTCGGGCCAGGAACGTGCGCTTGCGCTGACCACCGGAGAGGGTGCCAAGGGGACGCTCGGCCAGCTCCAGCAGATCAACCCGCGTCAAGGCGTCCCGCACAGCCACACGATCGGAGCTGCGGGGAATCCGCAACGCATTCATCGCGCCGTAGCGACCCATCATCACCACATCCCACACCGACACGGGGAACTGGGCATCCACCCCTTCGCTCTGGGGCACATAGGCCACCGCTTGATGACGCTGGGCTTCGGCAACGCTGCTGCCGTTGATTCGGATTCTGCCGCGCGAAGGGCGAACAAACCCAGTGAGAGCCTTGAAGAACGTCGATTTACCGGCACCGTTCATGCCCACCAAACCGCAGATGCAACCGGCTGGCAGGTGCAGGCTGGCGTCGTACAGGGCAACGGTGCCGTTGTAGTCCACACAGAGCTGGTCGGCCTGAATGCGCATCAGCGGTTGCTCTCGGACAGGTCCAGGCCCTTGCGGATCAGACCCACATTGTGCCGCTGCAATTCCAACAGGGTGGAGGCAGGCCCGTCCGGAGGCGAGAGGGAATCCACGTAAAAGGTTCCACCGAATAGCGCCCCTGCCGCCGCTGCCACCTCCCGTTGGGCTTTATCGCTCACGGTGCTTTCACAGAAAACGGCTGGCACCTCGCGCTCTCGCACCGTGTCGATCAACCGAGCCATGCGTTTGGGTGTGATCTCGCTTTCGGCATTCACCGGCCAGAGATAGGCCTCCTCAAGTCCGTAATCGGCTGCCAGATAGGAGAAGGCTCCCTCGCAACTCACCAGCAGCCGTTGCTGGGCCGGCAGCCCTGCAATCGCCTTGCGCAGCTCCTGATCGAGGCCTTGGAGCTTGGCTTTGTAGGCCGACGCGTTAGCGGCAAAGTCTTCGGCCCCGGCTGGATCGAGTTGACCGAAGGCCCGCTCGAGATGGTCCACGTAGCCCATCGTGCGCTGGGGGGACATCCAGGCATGGGGATTGGGCTTGCCGGAATAGGCGTCCTCTGTGATCAGCAGAGGCTCCATCCCTTCCGAAAGGGTGATGGTGGGCACATCCCCCGCTGCAGCCGTGAAACGCTGGGCCCACAACTCCAGACCCAACCCGTTCTCAACAATCAGATCCGCCTTGCTGGCGCGCTCGATGTCACTGGGGGTGGGTTGGTAGCCGTGGATCTCGGCACCGGGCTTGACGATCGAAGCCACCTGCAACCGATCACCCGCCACGTTGCGGGCCAGATCGGCCAAAACCGTGAAGGTGGTGAGCACCTGGGGGCGTGAATCCGCGGTGACGTCCTGATCTCGGCTGCGGCAGGAGGCCAGCATCACGGCCACCACAACCAGCAGCACTCCAACCGAACGGTTCCAGTTCAACAGGGGCAATGCGTGCCGACGCGGCCTGATCGAGGATCGCATCAGTTGGTCCTAAAACAATCTCGGCAATGGCAGGGGAAGGCTGCAACGAAGCGATGCAATCACTGAAGCGCCAAGATCACCTCACCCACTGAACACCCGTGCGCAGGTCTGAGCGGGTGGAGGTGATTCTGCAGCGCCTCCACGAGCAGTACCCGGAAACACCGATCCCCCTGGATCACAGTGATCCGTTCACCCTGCTGATCGCTGTTCTGCTGAGTGCCCAGTGCACAGACAAGAAGGTGAATGAGGTGACGCCGGCGCTGTTTGCCGCTGGGCCAACACCCGCCGCCATGGCAGAACTCGAGGAGGAGCAGATCCTGGCGTTCATCCGGCAGCTCGGGCTGGCCAAAACCAAGGCCAGAAACGTGCGCCGCCTTGCCCAGATTCTGGTGACGGCCTACGACGGCGACGTTCCCCAGAGCTTTGAGGAACTCGAAGCCTTACCCGGCGTGGGCCACAAGACAGCCAGCGTGGTGATGGCCCAGGCCTTCGGCGTGCCCGCCTTCCCCGTCGACACCCACATCCACCGGCTGGCCCAGCGCTGGGGATTGAGCGATGGCAGCAGTGTGGCGCGCACGGAACAGGACCTCAAGCGCCTGTTCCCCAAGGAGCACTGGAACCGCCTGCACCTGCAGATCATTTTCTGGGGCCGTGAGTTCTGCACAGCACGGGGCTGCGACGGAACCGTCTGCCCCATGTGCCGTGAGCTCTATCCGAAACGGCGCCGCCCTGTGATCACCCGCAAGCCCTGATCAAGACAGCAGCTCTTCAGCGTTGGCCTTGATCACGCAATCAGCGGTGGGGTAGCTCACACAAAGGAGGGCAAACCCCTGGCCGATCTGATCATCATCGAGAAAGCTCTGATCGGTCTGATCCACCGAACCACTCACCAAACGGCCGGCGCAGGTGGAACAGGCGCCGGCCCGGCAGGAATAGGGCAGATCAACTCCGGCCTCCTCGGCTGCATCGAGGATGTACGTGTCATCAGGGCACGAAAAGCTGGCACCACCCTCGATGCTGATGTTGAAAGAGGCCATGACGCGGAAGATCCTGAAGGGTTGGTAGCTGGATCAGCCCATCGGCGCCAAACCAGCTCGATCTGCACCCTGCTCCCATGAATGTTTGGGGGAGGCGCAGGCGAGGGAACCTGCGCTCGTTCAACTCCCCGAAGCGTTGGCAGTGATGCTCGCGCCTCCGGAATCATCCCGCGAATGAGAACAGTTCTTACTAAGCAGCAATGCCTAAAAGCGTGCGGATCGATACCCACCAAAGCGCCATCGTCTTGGACAGTGCATCCCGAAAGCAGTGGTGCTTTCAATGCGTCACGGAGGGGGTGGGCTGAGGGGCCTGCTCCTTTTTTTGGCCTGGACCTGAACCACGAGACCACGTGACCAACCAAGCCCACCATTGCTAGTACTTATGTGCTTACAGCATGGTCATGGGAGAGGGCTGGCTGATTGACAGCGACGACCGCTGGATCTGGCGATTCCATCGCGATCAGAAGGGATGGATCCATGAGCCGAAGGTCTTCATCGACAGAGACCGGCGCCTGCCTGAAGGCCCTCCCCTGCTGAAGGAACGCCGACACCTGCGAAAGGCCGAAGCAGAACAACTCTGGGCGTCCTTACAGACCCAGGGATGGAAGCGCCTCGCATCTCCGGCCTGGGGCGACGCGGTTGAACTTTGAGACAGGTCGCTGGGGCCAACCGCGAGGCTGTCCATCAGCAATCCCAGCAAACGCATCGGATTGGCATGTTGGATCTGTGAGGAAAAAGGCCTCACAGGGTGGAAACAAGGACACACTTCTGCGAGCCTTTTTGAACCCCTGCCTTTGGCGGGGGTTTCTTTTTGTCTGCCAGGGAGCCCATGGAATCGGTCATCAACGAAATCGAGTTCAACTTCGAGCAGACCGTCAGCATCCGAACTGACGTGAAGCTGAGCAAGGACGACGTGAAGCAGATCGTCTCAGAAGCTCCCGCAGAAACCCTGGAGGAGATCGTCTACCAAAGCCTGGTGACCGATGAGCTGTATCTCAGGGCGAGGGCCAAGGAGATCTCCGCCAAACTCAAACAAGACGACCTTGAAGTGAACAGAATCGAGTACTGGGACGACGAAGGAAACAAGGTCTGAACCTGTCGCCCCTGGGCGGGGCGCTGCCGGAGGCCTCTGATGAACGAGAGGCCCCTGCTGGCGGAACAGGACCTGCTTGAGCCATGGTGCAAGAAGGTGCCTTTGAAGGCTGTTGCGCACTCAACGTCAGCTTCGCCAGCAGGTGCTGGCTCAGTCCCCGGCCGGCAAGCCCCGATCCTTGATGGATTTCCGCTGGGCGCTATCAGAACCTTCAGGCCCTAACCCTGCGTCAGCCAAGCAAAGAGCAGCGGTTGTTTCGACGCAACAAGCTGCACCGGGTCGATGGATGACCAAAATCTCGCGCCTTTTGTCTCGCCCTAAAAAGCAGACCCGCTGATCGAATCAGCCTCGATACACACAGGCCTACGCAGAAACAAGCCACTGAGACTGATCAAGGCTTAAGCAGCTATCCAATTCTGCTGAGAATCGGCTCCAGATCGAAGTTGTAGCCCCGAACAACAAGATCTGCGCGACGCTTCAAAGGGTGAATGAAGCGACGCTCACCCGGGAGCATTTCGCGCAGCATCTGGCGAATCACATAGGAAGCCGGCCTCTGCCTTTCGCGAACATCACGCCAGAGGCGCTTGATCAACCTCTGAAGCAGTGGGGTTTCGACGTACACAACCAGCGAGATGGGCACAGCCTCCAACAGATGCTGCGGCCCGTAGGAGCCTTCCACCAGAACCAGGTCATAGGGCTGCTGCAACAACCTGGAGCTAACCCTGCGGCTGCGCATGTCGTAGCTGCGCAGCGCGTTCAACTGGCGGTAGCGAACAGCGCTGAGCTGCAACCTCAGCTGATCCGCGTCAATGGCATCCACTGTGTCGAAGCCATAGCGCGAGCTGGGCGTCCAACCACAGCGGTAGTAGTCGTCGCAGGCGATCAGCAGGGGATGACGCCCCGTGGCACGCAGCTGCTCGGCCAGACGGGCGGCCAGGGTGGTCTTGCCGGCCGCAGACGGCCCGCAGATGCACACCAGAGGAACTGCCCCAGACAAGCGCTGCCTTCATCCAGAACCACGCTGACAACGCCTCCCAAAAGAAGCAGAAAAAAACAGTAGCCGTTGATACAGATTGCAGCTAGGGTGTGGTCACGTTGAGCCTCATCAACAGGCCGCAGTCAGATCCGCGCCAGGCAACGGGGGCGTGGGCACCGCGCAAGAGAGAGATGAACACCCTTCAACTGATCAAGGCACGGACTGTGCGCAATCAGGCCATCGAAACGGCCAGAACACAGATGGCACGGGCCTACCGCCACCAGGGCCACACCGACCGGGTGCACACCCCGGTGGGGAGCAAAACCAAGGTGCTGCGCTATCGCGGCGTCGCCTACGAACAAATCGACCCACAACAACACCCAAGCGGTGGGCGAGAACTGCGTTACCGCGGCGTCAGCTACGACGTGTACTGAAGCCAACGTTCCATCCATGATTGAAGCGGGGACACCCCCGCTTTTTTCATGGCCGTTGAGGGTGACAAAGCAGCAGTGGCGCACTGTGGTGATCTCGATGGCGGCCGTGGCCTTCAGTGCCACAGCAGGCCTAGAGCCTCCGCTGCGGAACCTGATCACATTCGCCAGAGCGGGTGCGAGTTTCAGCGCCAAACAGCTCTGCAGCAGCGTGCTGATGGCTGGAATGGATCCAGAGCAGGTGCTCAAGGAAGACCTGGCCGCCGGCCAGGGGATGATCCACACCAGGATCAAACCAAACGCTGGACGCGTTGAAGCCAGCGCCCTGTTCGGGCTGATTCGCGCTGAAGCGATTCAGAACGGCGAACGGGGCTGCACCTGGCAGATCGATGGGCATCCAAAACCCCGACTGCCCAAGCCAAACCAGCCTGACTCCGAGACGTCCCAGCCCATTGGCGCCGCCTGGCCCCTGATCGCCACAGCCGCCGCAGAACCGCCGGAGATCGATAAGCAGGCACTTAAGGACGCTCTCGATCGCGCCTTTGAGGAGAACGAGCCGCTCACACCCAAACGCACCCGCGCCATTGTGGTAGTGCAGAACGGCTGGGTGATCGCCGAGCGCTACGCCGAAGGCATCCAGCCCGACATGCCAATGATTGGCTGGTCGATGAGCAAAAGCATCACCCATGCCCTGATCGGACGGGCCATCCAAGAAGGGCTTCTGGATCCAGGCAAGCCACCGAAGGTGCCCGAATGGAGTGATCCGCAGGATCCACGCCAAAGGATCAGCCTGGATCAGCTGCTCCGCATGAACAGCGGACTGGCGTTCGAGGAATCGACGGGAACACTGAACTCGGACCTGGTGCGGATGCTGACCCAGGAAGCCGACATGGCCGGGTTCGCCGCCAGCCAACCCCTCAGCAAAAAACCGGAAAAAAAGTGGAGCTATTCATCCGGAACCACCAACATCCTCAGCCGGATCCTGAGACACGCCATCGATGACGATCAGCGCTACTGGAGCTTTCCCAGGCAGGCATTGTTCGCGCCTCTCGGGATGGCAACTGCCGTTCTCGAAAACGACAACAGGGGAACCTTGGTGGGCTCATCCCTGGCGTGGGCCAGCGGCCGCGATTGGGCCCGGTTTGGCCAGTTGTACCTGGATCATGGCCACTGGGATGGCAAGCAACTTCTGCCCGCAACCTGGGTTCGACAGGCACGGACGGCGTCGCGGGGATCAAAACAGGCCTATGGCGCGCACTGGTGACTCAGCCGCCGCAAATCAAGGCCGGATCTGCACTATGACAGCTTTTCAGCTGAGGGCTATCAGGGACAACTTCTTCTGATGGCTCCATCCCAGCGCGCGGTGATCGTGCGACTGGGACAGACACCCAAAAAGCCGGGATTTGATGCCAATGCTTTCGGGGCTGATGTTCTCTCTGCCCTTCGATAAGGCGAACGGCAGGGCTCAGTTCTTGTCGCCGCCCTTGGGAACGAACGCCTGGGATGCTGCAACGAGAAGTCCGGTGATCAACAGGGCCGGAAGAATGACAGTCGGACCGCCTGGAGCTGTCTGGGAGGCGAACAACAGCATGGTCTGGCAATAAAAACCAATGATCACCCTGGCAGAACAGGGGGCAAACAGCGACTCCTGCAAATGTTTGTCGCAGAGACCAAGGTTCAGCAGATCACGACGGGAAAGAGAAAAAGCTCGCCCTGCACGGCATCACAGGCTCGAACAGCAGCGGTGGGCCTGGCACGAGTTGTCGCCACCGCCGAGGCTGCCGCCGGAAACGCCTTGCGGGGTCGGATCAAGGAATGACGCATCCACTCGTCAGCGCGGAAGGTGGCGTAAGGAGAACTCGCAGCCATGGGTTTCGGAGCAGTACATCTGTTTTAGTGCGCATGTACTACAGCGTCAACCCAAGACCTCTCCGCAACAATCACGAGACCCAACACCCATCCGCAGGTGACGCAACAGGATGACGCCATCGGCAGCCGCTTGAGCCGGATCGAAGCTCGGCTGGCCAGGATCGAAGAGCTTCTGCTCAGCGCAGGAGTTGGCCAAGGTCAGAACCCATCAGCAACGCGGGAACAGTGCTACGAGGCATGGATCCACTATCTGAACAACACCCCTGAGGCCGTCGAAGCTCACCTCACCGCCCACGAGATGGCCGCCCTAAAAGCCTCCATCAACGCCCAAGTTCCAAGCGATTCGTAGAGTTATACACAGCTTTTCCACAGGGCCAAAACAACTGATCCTGGCGAGCACAGTGGTTTTGGCCATCGGCGTGGAAAACAAGCCTCAGATGCTCGGCAGTCCCCGGCACATCCAGCCGCTCAATGTGAAGAATGCTGTGCTGGCCATTGTTTTCAAGCAACAAATGCATCAGTGATTTCGAAAACGCTTCAACTGGCAACGAAGCGCTCCCTGCTGTGAACGAAGCAAGCAATCCTCAGGAGAAGCTTCAGGGCACCGATCCGCAAGAGGAGTCGGTTGAAAAACTGTGGAAAAACAAAAGATTCTGTTGCGATCACTGCAGACAGCCGGGAGACGTGCATTTCCGGGTGATCACCGCCCGACACGCGGACTGGATCCTGGTGTGCGAAACCTGCTGGCCGAACTTTCGCGAACAAGCTGGTTATCGCTATGGAGGAACCCGCAAGGCCAACCGCCGCAAGCGAAAACGGCGTTAGCTGGAGGAAGGCTCAGATCAGTTCACATTGGTGGCGGATCACCGTGCCGCGGCGTTCCCAAAATTCCGGTGCTGATTGATCAACGACCCGCCACCACCAACGGCCATCGGTGTAACTGGGGGCACCTGCATTGTTGGTGCGCGGTAGTTGCAACTCCACATCACGCCAGCGCAACAGAACTCCGTCCCCCGGCAGGGTTCCCTCCAACGTGTTGGGAATGCCTTCCGCCAGGCCGGTGAGATCAACGGCTCCCCGCGTGATCTCAACACTGAGCCGATCCCCGTCGCAGATCCAATCGGCCCATGACGGCCGGGGAGCCAACAGCAGACAGAGCATCAACAACGCCAGGCCCAGGCCCTTCGCGACAGAATTCATCAATGCTGTTGACCCTCATCTACGACGGCGGATGCCCATTCTGTCGAGAGTTCGCCCTCCGCAGTGAGCTCCAGGCGGGTGTTCCCAACCTGCGCATTGTTGACGGACGCGCCGATCACACGATCCGTCGCGAACTCAATGCCCTCGGCCTGCCTCTGCGCAATGGCGCCGTGCTGATGGAAGGAGAGCAGACGTGGCATGGCAGCGAAGCCATTGCGGAACTCAGCCGGCGCATGAACCCCAGCGATCCCCTGCTCGGACTGCTGGCCAAGCTGTTCAGTGACAACCAACGTTCAGCACTGGCTTATCCAGCCCTGTTGGCTGCTCGGCGCCTGGCCCTTGCCACCCGCGGGCTGAGCGTTGACCCGGATCAAGCTCGATCACGCTGACGCAATGAGCCAAAACACGGGTGGTCGCAACCGATACCCCTGAACTACGGTCGAAGCACGCCTAAAGATTCTCTTAAGCATCGATCCTGATCCCTTTGTTCCTGACGCGCTGAGCCATCAGCAACTCAACGCCTTGCTGAAAGCGGCGATGGACACATCCGCCGTTCCTGAAGGGCGACTCAGCGATGACGAATTGCTCCGCGCAGCACTGAGTGCATGGGCCGACCAAACCCAGGAGTTGCTGCGCTGGATTGAAGGACAGGGCGATGCAGTAAGCGACACGCGATCGCCCAAGCAGGTGATGGCGCTGGGAAGTTTTCGCACCCATCTGGTGATGGGCCTCAAGGCCCTTCGTTATTCCGAAGGCTGAGCACGCTGCTCTTCCCGACGGGCATCACAACGCTCCTCAAGAACGGAAAGAAACTGTTCCGGCTCCGGTTGATCGTCAAGATCGAAGCGGGTGGCTGTGGTCACCGTGAAGTTGATCCAGGTTTCCACTTCAGGGCCACCGGAGGCCATCACAAGGTCGTAGCAGGCCTGAAAATCTGAATCCGGTGCAAGATCACGCGCCGCATTGATGACGTCGTACAACTGATCCATGCCCTCGGCTTGGGCTTCAGCAAAGACGGCACGAATGCGATCCAGCATCAGCAGGCACGCTCAAGCTCAACTACAGAAAGCTCTGCTGTGACGTTGGAGGCTTCGTCTGCAAGCTCAAGAAGTTCTGCGTTGAGCTCCAGCAACATCAAGGCCAAGGAGGACGCAAATTCGATGCAGAACGATTCGTCTTTCACAGCGCCGCCGCGTTGAATGTGCAGGGTCTAATCAACGAAGCAAGTTGAACGTGGATTCCGCAATCCTGCTTTACAACAACAACGAAAAATGAGAAATCGATGCGCAATCCGTATCGAAAAATCAAATCAGCCGCGAACGTTGAACATCTTCGCTATGCGGGGTTGGCCCCTCAGGCCGCAACAGGTTCCAGCATGGAGCTGACGCTGGGCTGAAATCCGATTTCACGCAGCCGGGCGTTGCTGACACGGGCATTGAAGATGCGTGCACCGGGGCGATCGTGGTTGTCCCAGATCACAGGGGGCAATCCGAAGTCATCACACAAGGCGTTGGAAAGCTGACGCCGGGTGAACTGGAGATCATCCACAAGGTTGTAGATGCCTTGGAGGCGCCGGCCGAAGGCGAAATCAACACCGCGAATGATGTCGTGAAGATGAACCCAGGCATTGATGTGATTGCCGTTCTTGCGAACCGGCTGCCCAGCAGCACTGCGGATGTACGACGGGATGTCCTTGCCAGGACCGTAGATACCACCCAGCCGCAACACACAGGCCTGGGTTGAAGCGTCGTTCAAGGAAAGAACAGACGTCTCGGCGCTGGCCAGAAGAGCGTTGGCGTTGTTGGAACAATCCGGAGGCGTCAGCTCACTGCAGATCGCGCCGGCTTGATCGCCGTACACCCCTGCACTGCTCAAGTAGGCCACATGCAGTGGTCGACGTCCCTGGCGCTGACGCAGCGCTTCAACAAGGGCCGGTACCGCCTGGCCGTAAACCTTCTCGTACTGATCTTCTTCAAAGGTGGCGGTGGTGGGGGCCATCGCAATCAGAACCCCATCGAGCAGATCCAGAAAACTGGCATCCGCCATCGGATCGCCAGCGCTGTAGAGGCGGGGGTGATCGACCAGATCGCAGAGCTCAGCCAAACGTCCGGGGCTGGTGGTGGTGCCGACAAGCTCATGGCCCTGGCGCCTGAGGTGGGTGGCGACAGCGGATCCCACATATCCACAACCCACAATCCCGAAACTGGCCGCCATGTCCGGTCAAACACCTTTTACAGAATTTAACGAAAGTGCTTTGGGCCTGCCGTGACAATGGAGACATGATCTCGATGATCCTCAACCTGCTCTGGGTTGTTCTCGGCGGACTTCCCATGGCTCTGGCCTGGTGGCTGGCCGCGTTGATCTGCGCCATCACCATCGTTGGCCTGCCGTGGGCACGGTCGTGCTGGGTGATCGGCTGTTTCTCGCTCTGGCCCTTCGGCTCCGAAGCCGTGAGCCGTCGTCAGCTCAGGGGACGAGGCGATCTGGGGACGGGTCCCCTGGGTGCGCTCGGCAATGTGATCTGGTTTCTTGTGGCCGGCTGGTGGCTGGCCTTGGGTCACCTCAGCAGTGCCCTGGCCTGTTTTGTCACGATCATCGGCATTCCCTTTGGCATTCAGCACATCAAGCTGGCTTTGATTGCCCTGGCCCCCGTCGGCATGACGGTGATGAAATCAAGAAACTGATCCCAACAGATCTGATCAGAACAGCACCTGATCAGAACAGCAACTGAATCAGCCAGACCATCGCCAAACCGAGCACGCCGGCCAACAGCAATCCTCCCAGCAGCAAGGTGATTGCGGCGGCCAGCCCGATCCTGGCCATGGTGTCTGGATAGAGAAGGAACAGAGTCAGCCCGAGGGCCACAGGCCACAACGGCGGAATCAACAAGCAGACCCCGGTGAGGACCATCAGCTTGCGATCACGCTGTTGCTTGGCCTCCACCAGCAGGGCCTCGGCATCAGCTTCACGATCCAGCGCAGCCTGCTCATCGTCACTGAGCCAACGGCCACGAGCCTTGGCACGATCGAGCTCGTCCTCGAGCCGTTCAGCGGGGTTGCCCTTGCTCATCGGCTCACCATAAGAAGCAGGGGATCAAACAAAAGCAAAGATCGACCATCACAATCGAAGCGAAATAGGTAATTACATCTAGGTATTTACCCGCCGCAATAATTTCATTGCCTAAAAAAGAAAATCAGCATAGTGTCTCCCTGCGAATTGAGAATGAAATGCTGAATACAAATTTGGAATCACCAAACGCAGCTCAAGCCTGCGTCACCGAATCACAAGTGAATGCCTATTTCGAATGCCTAACCCTCTGCAATCTCGACGATGGCAGTTGCTACGAGCAATGCATTCTCGTGCATCTGAAAAACGAGGTTGATGCATGAAAAGCCTGAGCCATCAAACACAAATGGGCCTGGCATCCCTTGCCTCAACCGTTGCAGTTGCACTTCTCGTGATTGGATTCATGGGCATGGCCCAGCACATCAGCGCCAGCCCGCTCTGAACCCTATGAAACACCTGATCACTTCTTTCGCTTGAAGGTGTAACAACCACCGTGGTAGCCGGTGAAGGGCTGGGCGTAGGTCACCAATTCCCAGCCCTGTTCACCCAATTCATTCATCAAGCCCACCAGTGTGACGTCACGCTGCGGATGGCTTCTGGAGATCAGCTGCCGATCATCAAGCCAGAGCTCCTCGATTTCCCCGGTCCACGACTTCCCCCGGGGCACGAAGCGCAACTGGGTGTACTCCCAACGCATCACCAAGCATCAGCTGAACGACGCACCATCTTCACCGCAGACGGCACCAACCGGGGGCGACAATTCAAGAACACGCTGTTCTGTGATGCGTCGCCTGCTCGCCCAGCTCGTTCTGCTCATCGGCCTGCTCACGCTCACACCGGGCTGGTGCGGAGCCCTGGAGGTGACCCTGCAACGCATTGATGCCAACGGCATTGGCGAATCGATCGGCAGCGTCACCGCGCAAGACACCGACCAAGGCCTGGTGATTTATCCAGATCTGGCGGGGCTGAGCCCTGGGGAACACGGCTTCCATCTCCACAGCATTGGAAGCTGTGAGGTGGGCCAAACCGCCGAGGGCACCCCCGTTGCGGGCCTGGCTGCCGGTGGGCACTGGGACCCTGATGAAACGGGACAACACCTCGGCCCCTTCGGAAACGGTCACCGGGGCGATCTCAGCAGGCTGGTGGTGGATGAATACGGAAAGACCAACACCAGCGTGGTGGCGCCACGGCTCAGCACAGCTGACCTGAAGGGGAAAGCCCTGATTGTTCATGCAGGCGGCGACACTTACAGGGACGAGCCCCCCCTCGGTGGAGGTGGAGCACGGGTTGCCTGTGGTGTAGTGCCGGACGAGCGCTGACTCAGCCGTTCACCAGACGGGCATGAAGGCGACAGACCCTGATGGCCTGAGCGGGTGGCTCCTGGCAGAGGGCACCGAGTTCCCTGTTGAGCTGTTGGAACAGGGACAGATCCGCTCCGGGAATTGAGGGAAACACCAGGAACAAACCTGAGGCGATCAAACCGATCACAACATCGCTCCAACTCTTAAGAAAACCCTAAGCCCGCGTCGATTCGGGGTCGTGTTCATCCCTGCAGACCACGGCCATCAGCGCCTCGATGTGCAACATCAGGCCAGCGCGCCAGGCAGCATCTTCGTCACAGGCCTCGATGGTCTCCACCACGATCGAGCCCCCACGCTCAATGATCAGGTCATAGGCGGGTGGCATCAGAGCGTTGCAGTGCCTCCCCATTCAGCAGGCAAAGCGCGTCTGGCACATCCCCCAGTTGAGGGAGTTCAACGGCAGGAGAACATGATCAAACGCTTGAGCTCTCACAACGTTGTTCAAATCTCCCCTGTTTCGGCGCGTCGGGATCTACCTCGTGCTCAGCACCGCTGCCGTCACCGTCGTCAATCAGCTCGAGATTCAACAACAAAGTGCCTATCAGATCTACATCCCGATGTTCATTGGGATCTACATCGTTTCGCGTTGGCTCGACAGTCGGTTCAACCAGGCCTCTCAACAGCCACAGCCCAACACAACGCACGACAAAACCTCACCATCCACAACCGACCGTGGTTTTGGACAGTGAGGTGAAGCGAAGCTCTTGTGAAGCTCAGCGGCGGGGTTCGGCCTTGCGAACGGAGATGGCGCGACCCATCCACTCAACGTTCTGCAGGTCGTCGATTGCCGACTGCTCATCGGCTTCGCTGCTGAGGTCAACAAAAGCGAAACCACGCTTGCGGCCCGTCTCCCGGTCGAGGGGCAAGGAGCACTTGCTCACTTCGCCGTACTGACCGAACAGATGAATGAGATCCTCCCGCTCAGCGTCCCAGGAGAGATTTCCGATAAAGATCGTCAAAAAAAGAATTGATCAAGACTGCTTACCTTCGCACACAGCGGCCAGATGCCGAGCCTTCAGAAGGGATGGCTCATCAATGGGATCAAGGAATACCAAACAATTCCGTTCAAACCTGAATTCGATAGAAAGCCTTTGCTTCGAGCCCAATGAAGCCGCAACGGAACCAGGCTTGATTCAGTTGAGGCATGGAAATGGGTGGACTCAGCGGTACCAAATCGGACGATTTCATCAACGCAGCCAAAGCCCGCGGCGAGGCTGCCCTGCAAGACAAACAACCCAAATTGACCAAGCTGGAAAAGGCATTCCGGCATGCGGCAATCCGGCGGCGGGCTGAAGATGCCCGCAAAAAGGGACACTACGCCTAATTCAAAGCCCTGCCTTTCCAGGTCCACCCGCGTCCCGTGCGGGTGCGCCAGATCGAGACGGGGCCAATCGCACCCACCAGCAACCCACCGGCTCCCATCAGCCACCAGTAGCTGAGGGGCACATCAAAGTTGCTGCGCGTCCACAGCCGCAGCAGCAGCTGTTGAAGGATGGCCAAGCTCGCCAGCGCCAACACCCACCACCAAGCCGAAGCCAGCAGGGGTTGGAGCCAGAGCAGCAGGAGCGATGCCGGCAGCAACAGCCAGGGCACGGTGAACATCAACACCACCACCAAAGCGGCGCCAAGGGCTTTGACGGGGTCCCGGTCCAGGCCCAGAAACCAGTTCTTGGTCCAGCCCTCCCAGAGCGCCGCGAGGTCGCTGTACATCCGCAGATCGACCGCATCAAGCCCCAGGAGATAACGCAGCCGATGGCCTCCTCCCTTGATGGAGCGGGCGAGGGCCAGATCTTCCACCACCTCGCCAGCCAGGGCTCGGTGACCACCGATCTGCGCATAGGTGGAGGCCTTGAACAACATGAACGGCCCCGCTGCGAACGCCACCGGTGATGCCGGGTCGTTGGTTTCGAGGATGGGAAAGCCGAGGCCCAGCAGGCTGGCCATGATCGGCTGCACCATCCATTCCGCCAGGCATCCGCAACTCAACCGCGGCGCCAGGCTCAGCAGATCGGCCTGCTCATCAAGGGCCTGAGCCAGGGACCGTTTCAGGGCATCGGGCTTGAGCCGAACATCGGCATCGATGAACAACAGCCAATCGCTGGAGACCTGCTCAACGGCCCTGCTGCAGGCCCAGTTCTTGCCCACCCAGCGTTCGTTGTCGGGCCTGGGGCCGGCTTGGATCAGCCGGAAGTGGTGCGCTGCAGAGCCAGCCCGGAGGGCGTTGTCCACCGTTGCATCGCTGGACTCGTCATCCACCACCAGCACCGACCAGTCCCGGCAGGGGGGCTGATTGGCCAGAACGCTGGCGACACAGGCCTCGATGTTGTGGGCCTCGTTGAAGGCGGGGATCACCACGGTCAGCGACGTGTCCGGAGCAGCAACGTCCTGGCCCGGCTTCAAGCGCGGTGCCACTGAAAACACCCGTTGCAGCCCCAACTGAAGGATCAGCAATCCAGCTGCAGCTGAACCAGCCGCAGCAAGAAACAGCAGGGGCTCAAGCAGGGCAAGCGTCAAGGCCGGGCCATGGTGTGATGGGCAGCCGTCTTAGCTAACGGATGCTGCAGCTTCCACCATCGGCCACATCGCAGCAAATTCAGCATCGGACACCACAGCAGTGACCTCGAACTGAATGCCGAAGTCCTTGATCCAGGGCCCGAGATGCGCCCACACCTTGCCGATGTCACTGGCAACGGCAATGGCGACACCACTACCGCTGATCGGTTCGCAGACGCGGTATTTGAGAGCAAAGCCGTCGAAGGCATCTCCCGGTGCTCCCGAGTTGATGTAGTCAGCAAAGCCAGGGCATGACTCCCACGCCCCCTCAACGGTCGGGAACGTCCAAACGATCAAGTAGTGCTGCACGGTGAAAGGAGGCATTTACTTGCTGCCTAGCCACGAACGACCGTTCAGGCTGAATTGCAACTGAATTCAGCAGTCATTCCGTAGACGCCTCAGGCGGTGCTGGCACGGGGCTACAGCTGAATTAAGACCCAGCGCAACCATGACTCTCCACGTCGCCAATGAGATGGATGAAGTGGAAGTGGCAGTCTGGTGGGACCTATCACGAATCGTTCGGCACTTCGAACGCCAGGGACTGGAGCGCCGTGCAGTGAAAGCTGCCGTGATGAATGCAGCGCTGCGTCTGATGAAGGACGAAGGGGAGGAACCCTCAACGTTTTGATTGCTGCGTCAACACCATTTCTTCCGGTGAACTCACCCGTCCAAGAGCGACATTGCGATGGGGATACCGGCCAAAGCGCTGCAGCTGGAGGAGATGGCGGCGGGCCACATCGGCGGTGGCAGCGTCCGCGAAGTGCTCCAGCAAAGGGATGGCCTTGGCCACCACGCTGATGTCTTCGCTGTGCAGGAGAGGCATCAGCCAGAACTGCCGCCGCGGTCGTTGCGATTCCGCTGCGATCCATCCCCGCTCCAGCGCATCCAGGCTCAGCTTCAGAGCCTGAGGATCTCCGGCAAAAGCCTTGGCCTCACCACGCCAGATCTGACGGGTGAACTGATCCAGCAGCAGCACAAGGGCCAGACCGCTGCTGGGCTCACAGCTCCAGTGGTCCAGCTCTCCAGCGAGGGCACGCTCAACGGCCTCGCCGAATCGCTCTCGCACCAGGGCATCGAAGCTGTCGTGGCGACGAAACCACTGCCAGGGACGGCACTGCTGGAACCAGAACTCCAGAACGTCGTCGGCGCTCAAGACGAACAGCTGTAGTGGGACACCCCACCGGCACTGAAGAACTCCCGCGGTTTCAAGCGGTCGTAGCGGGCCGCCACTTCAGCGGAAGGGGGCTCGTAGGGGGTGCTGAACAGCTGCTGCAGTTCAGCCATCAAAGAGGTGTCGCCTCCGGCGGCCTGCTGGTAGGCCGGAGCGATCAACCATTCGCGCCAGGTGATCGCTGGGTTAACCCGCCGCATGCCAGCGGAGATCACCGACGGATCAACACCACTGGGCCACTGGGCACGCCAGCGCAGCAACCAGTCGTTCCACTGGGATTGGAGGGCTTCCGAAAGGGGCAGATAGAAACAGTCGCGCAGCGGATCGATCTGCTCAGGCAGATCCGACAAGCGTCGGAAGAACATCGAATAATCGGCACTGGACTCCACCAGGAGCTTCAACAGTTCTTGCACCAGAGCGTCGTCAGCACTGGGCAGGCCGAGTTTGCTGCTCCACATCCGTTGCATGGCCTCCTGCATGGCAGCGGGGAACTGCTCCAGCAACTGATCCAGTTGGGCCTGAACCTCCGCCTGGCCCTCCATCAGCGTGCGCAGGGATTTCCAGAACATGCGGTAGTTGGCCTCCGCGGCCACCGGCTGGTTGAAGAAGCAGAAGTGAGCGCCGCCCCCGGTCCAGGGCTGAAAGCGCGGATCGAACAGCTCGCAGAAGCCGAATGGGCCGTAGTCGAGGGTGAAGCCACCGGCGGCGCAGTTGTCGCTGTTGAAGTTGCCTTGGCAGTACCCCACACGGATCCAGTTGGCCACCAGGGCCGTGAGCCGATCACGGAACAAGCGGGCTAACAGCACAACCTGGTCGCTGAAGGGCAGACCGGGATCGATCTCCTGGCGGTAATTGCGTTCGATCAGGTGCACCACGATCTGGTGCAATTCCTGATGCGCCCGGGGATGGGCCTCACTGCGGGCACGGCGGGCGAACAACTCGAGCTGACCCACCCGCAGAAACGATGGCGCCACCCGGGCGCTGATGGCCGCCGGGTTGTCGACCATCACGTCCGGGTCCATCGAGCGTGAGTTCTCGGAATACCAGGGACGACGCACCGTCTCGGCGTGGGAGACGTAGAGCGTCAACGAACGGGAGGTGGGCACACCGAGGGCATGCATGAACTCCTGCGCCAGAAATTCACGGACGCTGGAGCGCAGCACGGCGCGCCCGTCGGCACCACGGCAGTAGGGGGTGGGACCACCACCTTTGAGCTGCATCTCCCAGCGGCGCCCTTCAAACAACCCCTCAAACACCGACATGGCTCGGCCATCGCCGTAGCCATTGCCGTTACCAAAGGGGCACTGCTGGGTGTGTTCAGTGCCGTAGATCGAGAGGGCGTAGCCGGTGGCCCAGCCCCAGGGCCGCATCGGACCGGTGGCCACACCGAGATCACCGGAAAACATGCGGCGGAACTGATCGTCCTGGGCGAGGTCTTCGCTGAGTCCCAGCTCGCTGAACAAGCTGCGGCTGTGCGCCAAGTATTGGGGCTCGGGAATCGGGGTGGGCGTCACCGGCACGTAGTGGCCGGAGAGCACCTGGCGGGGACGGTGATCCTCCCCATCCGCTGTGGACTCCGGGTCAGGCGTGAGGGCTTCCAGCAGGGAATAGTCAGCCCGTTCGGCGAACTCAGCAAACGTGGCGGTGCTCATCGGACCCTGACGCTGAACCCATCATCGCCAGAGCTGCGGCCGGGTGTTTTGACCGATGGCCAATGCCGAGCCGAGGCCTTACACCGAGGGAAGCATCCAAGAACAACCGTGGGCAAAGCCAGGAAACTTCGCTCCGACAACCGGCAGGAGGAGCTGATCACCAGCCTGATCGGGCTCACTGCCATTTTTGTGGCCACGGCCATCTGGTGGAGCGTGGCTCCCCAGTGGCTCACCAGCAGCTGGCAGACCTTTCAGTAATCAGGCATGGACGCCTCAGCCCGCAGCCTGCACCAGGGCTCCAGCAGGGTGGGGCGACCGCAATGGGGGCAATCCTGCCCCCGCTTCTGCACCTGCACGAAGGGAATCCAACGGGAGTTGGCCTGCCCCTCATAGCCGCAGTGCTTGCAGTGAATTCGGTATTCCGCCATGGCTCAGAGCGCGGGCTTTTCCTGACGTTGCACGGCCTCATGGGCCTGGCGCAGGCCATGCACCATGAAGCAATAGGCCGGATTGCACACCAGATATTTGCCGTCGCCAATGGCGTCGATGGTGGACCCACGCGAGGTGGCAAAAATGCGGCTTTTGAACTCCATCTCATCTCCAGTGCTGACCTCACTGTTGTGGGGACGATCAGCGACGGCAACCCGTGTAAAGGCGCATTGCTGCGGGGAGCCAAACCATCAAAAATGGTTGGTGTGCGCGTTGCAGGGACGACTCAGTCGACGGGGTCGCAATGGTCGCCATCGCACTGCAGCCCGCATTGGGGTTGCTTAGCGCCGTACTGCCAGGGACGCCGCATCGCCCAGTACTCATCCACCAAGCCGAGCAGGTAGGTGCCGATGCGCCGGAGCAGGGAAGCCTGTTTCATGCCTTCAAGCTGGCAGGAGCCTCGCAAGCCCGCAACCGAACGCGACCAAATCAATGTGGCGAAACACAGCCGAGGTGGGTTAGGCCCGATGCAGTGCTCTTGGCCCATGACCACCACGCAACATTCGAACCAGCTGCTGGAAGAGCTGGTTGCCGAAGAAATCAGCATTCAGATCGATCAGATCGCTGAGGGCCTGCAGCGGGAAGGCTGGCCGATCGCCATGGTGAAGCGGTTCATGCACGTGGCCGTGGAGCGCCTGCCGGAATAATTCGTCAGGACGACTAGGTGCAACGACTCATCTGCATAGAGCTGTTGCGCTTTTAACAACAGGGATCGCGACCATTCGTTGACAGTTGGCCAACGCTTGCGCCATTCCCGATGAATGTCGTCACTGCTTTTGCGGCCGTTGGCCTGACCGCTGTGTCGTGGGATGACACCCTCAGCCGGGCTGGGGCCAGGGCATTCCGGCATGCCCTCGATTACCGCGAGCCCTACTGCCGGATGAGTGAGAACGAGGTGGTGCTGCTGATAGATGCGGTGCTGGCCATGCGCCTGGAGCGGGGCACCAAGGCGCTGATGCTGGAGGCCGCCAAGGCACTCACGGCCGATCAAGCGCTCACGGCCTACGCCATGGCCTCAGAACTGATGCGCTCGGATGGGCCCTATTCCGCCGAGGAGCGACGACGGCTCGATCTGCTGGCCTTGATGCTCTCGATCTCGCAGGTGGAGGCTGAGCGCATCGATTCGGTTTTTGAGTTGCTGCACGCCCCCCTGGAGCCAGCCCTTCTGGTCAACGGCGCGCCTTAGGCCGCAAGCTTGTCATCACCGAACCAGATGCCCCGGCGGCTGTCGGGCAGACGGACCACGGCGCGTTCGTAGCGCTGGCGGCAGCTGCGGGCACGGAGATGCTCTTCGGCCTCCTGAAGCAGCTGTTGCAGCCTGACGTCGTCCATGGCGTTGCCTAGATGCCCACCCATTCAGGCCACGATCCGAGCGGCGTCAATAGGCCACGTTCAACTCTTCAGATCCGTAGCGGAGCAGGAAATCCGCTTCTGATTGATCGGAAAGCAGCAGGCAGGTGTGGTCGTTAGCGCCGGTTCGGTAGCAGTAGACGTCGAGCTCCTCGGGGTTGCGGTTGGAGTGGATCACCTCCCCCGTCCGAAGCACGTAGCGCGTTGCCATCACCTTCCACCCACGGGTTCCTTCGCGATAGCGCTGATCCAACCCGATCAATCATTTCTGTTCTGAGCTGCGCACCGGGCGTGATTCGGCACTGAGGTCAAAGCGAGTTCATTCGTTGTCGACGCGGATGAAAAAGCGACTCTCCACGTCCATCTCGCCCTGATCGTCGGTCTCCGGATCGCCCTCCACCAGCTCCACAGCGAAATCCTTGTCATCGAGTTCGTGCACAACGCTCTGACCGTGCACCAGGTTGTGGACGAGCAGGAGTCGTTTCATGGGTGGAGGGAGACGCCGTTCCACCGGTTGATAGCAACAGCTTGATCTTCAGCGGAAGCCGAAACCTTCTCGGATCGGCTGCTTGGCGGAGTATTCCCGCGAGAGCGCATCAAGCATCAGGGCGATGTAGCGGTCATCCATGCCGATGTCCTGCTTCAGCTGACGCATCAAACTATTGATGCTCTTGAACGCGTCTGGAATCTGATGGTCCAGATGCTCCTTGGTGGGTTGGTAGGGCATCGGAGCCAAAAAAAGTCCCCGTGGAACTTAAGGGAACCACGGGGAGAATGGTGTTGCTGCTGAACAGGAGATCAATCCTCTTCTTCGGAACCGCCAACAGGGATCAGGCGGATCTGCTTGCGACCAAGCTTGATTTCATATTCATCGCCGGGCTGAAGTTCCAGCAGAGCGGTGTAGGCCTTACCAATCAACAGATTCCCGTTGCCCTGAACCACAGCTTTGTAGGACAGCTTGCGGCCACCTTTGCCCACACCGGATCCACCGGTGGAGAAGGAAAGGCCCTTGGCTTCCAGGAGGGCCTCGTAGAACGCGGTGAATTTCACCTGCTCAGAGCCGTCTTTCTTCTTGACGACGTAACCACAACCCCTGGCCAGATCTGTTTTGGCGCAATCGCCAAGTTCCTTGACACGGTTGAGCAATTCAGCTCCGGTAAGCATGGGTCTGTGAGGTCGTTACTTCTCTATTAGAACAAATATTGTGCTGCTCACAAGGGGAAAAAAAGATTGAATTCAGTTGATCGGCTGGAAAAACAAAAAATCAGCATGTGTGAGCAGCTTGTGTTGGTGGTTTGACAAAGCCCTCGGCGTCAAACAGTTGGCCTCGAGAATGCGTTCAAATGGCCAACTCTCAGCACCAATCAAAATCCCAATCACACCCTGACCAGGGTGGACGGGGATGGTTGGTGAACACAACCCAAAAGCGGGTGGTGCATTTCAAGCTGGAACTGAATTCAGAAACCACGGCCTGGGTCTCAATCAGGACGTATCACTACGACCCGCCCCAACCACCGCAACCCCTCAGCCATCGCCGCGTTCTGGATCAGAACGCGATCGACACCTGGAACGTGATGGTGAAACGGGGCTGGCGACCCTGCCGCGCTCCGGCCCGCTGATCACTTTCGTTGTTGTTGCTACTGGTTCAACAAACAATGGCATCAATTGCGCAGTAATGCCTCGCTTCAGGCTGTCAAAGCCAGATCACGGTCGATAGGTTGCCGCTCAGGAACAGATTCAGTTGTGAGCGTCAGTTCGGTTCAGCCCGCCCATGCGATCAGTTCCACCAGCGTTCATGGCGCGTGGCAATTGTTGAGCTACGACGTTGAGGAACAAGCCAACGGCAAAAGGTTCGCACCGATGGGGGACAACCCCAGCGGCTATGTGATCTTCACGGCGGAGGGTCGTCTCTCCTTCATGCTTTCGGCGGAAGGTCGCCAACCGGGCAGCAACGCCGAGGAGCGATCGGCCCTGCTGAGCAGCATGATCGCCTACACCGGCACCTACCGGCTCGAGGATGACCGTTGGATCACCCAGGTGGATGTGGCCTGGAATCCGGAATGGGTGGGCACGGAACAGACCCGCTATTTCGCGATCGACGGTGACGTGCTCACGGTTCACACCCCCTGGCGGGTGATGCCCAACTGGCCCGAGAAAGGCCTCACCCGCAGCATTGTTCGTTTTCAGCGCTGCCGCTGAACCGGTTGAGGCGAAGGCTCAGGCGTCGCTCTCGCCCTTCTGGCCACCACAGGCGTGGCGGGGTTGGTATCCCTGCTGCTCAGCCAGGTAGCGCAGATAAACGATCTGATGACGGTCCGGCATGCCAACCGCAGCAATCAGACCCAACGGCCCGAACAGAAAACCCGCAACAGCCCAGCGTTTGCTGTTGCGCGCCTTCTGGGCGGCAACGGTTTTCGAGAAGCCAGCGCTGACCAGATGAGCTCAGCAAAGACTTGAGTTCCACGGAGAACGCGCAGCACACCCGTTGAAATAGCCAGCGTCTGCAGCACTGTCAGCCTTAGAACGTCAGCTCACGCCGAGCTGCGATGGCCACCACCCCCCTCCCCAGCACAGACGCCGTGAGCGGACTGGGGGAAACCCTGGCCTTCTTCACCCAGGCGGATTTCGCCCAGCGGCGCTTTGAGACCCACGGCGATGTGTTCGAAACCAAGCTGCTGGCCAGGCGGATGGTGTTCATCCGCGGCGAACAGGCCATCGGCGACCTGCTGGGGCAGGGGGATGCCTTGGAGGGCTGGTGGCCCGAAAGCGTTCGGCAACTGCTGGGCAGTCGATCGCTGGCCAACCGCAGCGGGCCGGGCCATAAAGCCCGGCGCCGGGTGGTGGGGCAGCTGTTCTCCAGCGCAGCACTGGTGCGCTACACCCCGTCGATCGAGCAGATGGTGGCGGAGCTCAGCCAGGAGCTGATCACCACCACCTCAGCGTTGCCGCTGGCGGCACGGATGCGGCGCTTCGCCTTTGCCGTGATCGCCACCACGGTGCTGGGGCTGGATAGCACCAGCCGTGATGCCCTGTTCGCCGACTTCGAGATCTGGACCCAGGCCCTGTTCTCAATTCCGCTGGCAATTCCCGGCACCCCCTTCGCCAAGGCGATGGCGGCACGCCAACGGCTGCTGAAGCGGATCAAAGCCGTGCTCCAGGCGGGCACCAACCAGGGCGGACTTGATCTGCTGAGCGGCGGCCTGGATGAAGCCGGCATTCCTTTGGACGATGACGACCTGGCCGAACAGCTGCTGCTGTTGCTGTTCGCCGGCTACGAGACAACAGCCTCATCGCTGAGCTGCCTGTTCCGGGCGTTGCTGCTCAACCCCGAGGTGGAGAGCTGGTTGCGCGATGGGTTGGCGAGCGAGGCGGCATCACCGCGGTTGGACGCAACGGTGCTGGAGGTGATGCGGCTGACGCCACCAGTGGGTGGCTTTTTCCGGCGCAGCCTGGCGCCGATCGAGCTGGCGGGGGTGTCCGTTCCTGAAGGGAGCGTGATTCAGGTGGTGCTGAGCCCGACGTCGGATGGCGATGACGACGATCTGGCGGCATTCCGGCCGCAACGCCACCTGGATGGCTCGTTCAAGCAGACCCTGCTGCCCTTTGGCGGCGGCGAACGGATCTGCTTGGGCAAGGCCCTGGCGGAACTGGAGATCCGCCTGATGGCGGTGGGGCTGCTGCAGGCGGTGGAGCTGCAGCTGCAGCCGGATCAAGACCTGGCGCTGCAACTGATCCCCAGCCCCACACCCAAGGACGGGCTACTGGTTCAGGCCACCGCGCGGTGATGGTTACTGCGACGACGACGTCCGAGGGGTTCGATCCAGTCCACAAGCACCTCCTGGTGACGCAGCATCGGCTCCGGCAAGCGGCAGCCGAGGTTGATCTGGCCCTGGTCCATCAGCCGTCCAAGCCGGATGGCAGCGGCCTCCTCGGGCCGATCAAAGCTGGTCTGGTGGGAGGCCAGCCAGTCCACCTCGTGCTCGGTGATCACCCCGGTGGAAAGGCTCTCCAGGAAGATTTCCCCGACGGTCATGAGAAACGTGTAACGAATTCGTTACATCCTGGCGCGGCCGGACTGCAGCTGCGATTCAGGGTCGTTCAGGCCAGCCACTGATCGGCATCCATCACCTTCTTGATCAGCAGGCCGAGGCGCTTGAACTCAGCGAAGTTCACATCCTTCACCGCCTGATCCAGGCCGCAATCCACCCAGGCGCCATCGCGCTTCTCCTCAATCGTGAAGTCCTGCTCGAGGCTGTCGCGGCGGATCCGGTAAGTGATGCCGTCCTCGTAGAGGTAGTCGGCGGAAACCAGCTGCAGCCCCATCGATCGCTCGCGTCAATCCAGCGATGGTGGCGTGAAGGTGTCGGCCACCGCAACAATCCAACGGGCCGCCGCCGCCGTCACCTGTTCCTTGGTGACTTTGAACTCCAGATCGTGCCCCTGCTCGAGCAGATCGGGAATGATCGTCTGCCAGGCCATGCCGGCGGCACTGGCATTGAGATCACCGATCAGCACGAAGGCCTTGGCTGCTCCGGTGACGGCATCGGTGTACTCGGGGTTGGCGCTCACCTTGCTGCGATACCAGTCGCCCACCAGATCCCGCTGGGCCTTGCTCAGAAAGGATGGGGCGCCAACGAGGTAAGCGTCGAGCACGAGCATCGGGCTGGGCACGCTCTTGCCCGGGTGCTTGAGCTCAAACCAGGCCTGGCCGATCGAGGCGGCATCGGGCCAGTGGCAGAGAATCGCGGCGTCCTGGCTGTCGAGGGACCGCTGGCTGGCCAGCTGATCGACGCGCTCGAGCAGGGCCGCCCCGGTGAGGGGCGGTTCATTGCGGGCGTACTCAGCGCGGGCTTCATTGATCGCCTCGGCCACAGCCGCCTCGTTCTCGTTGAGCTGCTCGAGGGCCCGCTTGAGATTGGCGTCGGCGTCGGCGGGGCTGGCCACGAAGCATCAGGCGGGGGCAATCCCCAAGATGTCATGGCTTATTGGTAGTTCTCCACCTGCAGGTTGTAGCCCGACACCAACAGGTTTTTATCCAGACAGATCTCCGAAGGAAATTTTGGCGAAGCCGATTTGATCAGGCGCAGATGAACATCAGTGGGCTTGTATCCCGCTCTCAAACAGCATTGAAAGAATTTAGAGACGGCAACTTCGAGGACTTCGGTAGCAAAGAGCGGCGTTACTTGGCCGCTTTCGTGCACCAATAGCCCGAAATAGCGCATTCACAAAGCAAAGGGTGCGACGACCATACGGGAATGGGGATCATTCTCAATGGGTAGCAATACTCATGAAAAAGCAGGAGGTTGCCCCTCCTGCCGTTCATTGATCTGTTGATCGCTGCCTGAGGCAGAGGATCAATAGCTGCCGTAGTTGAACTTGCCGCCATACATGCGGCGGTAGGCGCTGTTGCGGGCGTTCTTAACGGCGTTGGTGTAGGAGAAGCCGCTGCCATCGCCGGAGAAGGCACCGCCGCCAGCAGTGAAGCCGCTGAGGTCTTTGGTGAGGCGCTTCACCAGCAGAGGGCCGGTGTACATCACGTGCTCGGCACTGGCGTTGGCCGGGGTGATATCAGCCATGCCCACGAAAGTGGAGCAGGCAGCCCGGGCTTCCGACTTGAAGCCTCGCAGGTAGGGAACCGTGTCGGTGCCGAAGGTCTCGAGGTACTCCTCAGAGTGGGTGAGGCTATCGACGAAGGCATCGAAGCCCTGGTCAGCAATCAGCTGGATGCCAGCGCTGATTTCCTGCTGACTTACCGGAGGACGACCCAGCAGGTGCTTGGTGGTGAGCTCAATGCCGCGCATGGGCGACACGGCGTGGAAGAACTTCTGCTTATAGAGGTCGGATTTGACCAGGCCGCCCATGAAGCCCTGCACGTTGATGCGGCCATCACAGAGGAAGGCTTCCAGGGAGGTGAGACGCTGGCTGTCGGCGATGCCGATGTTGCCGAACACCTGCTTGTAGGCCGCGGCGATGGCGGTTTCCAGGGCCGAGCTGCCGGTGGCTGCATAGGAGTGGTTCACCGCTCCGAAGGGGCAGACCTCATGGATCCGAGGACCCATGCCGATGCCCATCGAGGCGCATTGATTCTGCTTGTATTCAGCGTTGCTGGATGCAGCTTTGCCGGCGTTGGAGCTGGCGCTCTTGGTGGCAGTCGCGGAGTTCGCAAACGCGAAGGACACCCGCTGATCGTGGGTGAAATCCCGCTTGTACTTCAGAGCTGGCATCCGAAAGACCAATGAAATTCAGTTCAAGTTATGGCGATGACTTCACGCGCGCTGATGAACTTATAAATAGTTCAAAGTGAGCGTTACATGGCGCAATCAAAGCCGCTGACTGCAGCGCGATCGCCACAACTTGAAATGACTGAGAAGCCAGATCAGAACTGAAGGTCTGACGGAATCAGCCGCCGTTGCAGTAGCGCACGGCTTCGGCTTGGGAGCGGCCCTCGGCCACAACGGTTTCGACGCAGCCGTTGAACAGACGGCTCTCCTGCTTCACGGCACAGAGGCCAAGGGCAATGGCCGCCAATGACACGGCCGACACCACGGGGGCGGAGATCTGAACCAGGCCATAGGCGAGCATCGCCCGCTTCTTGCTGCCGCAGGACTGCTGATTGGTGGTTTCCTCGGACATCAAAGACAAGCAACGCCGAGACCCTATGGAGCGAGCGTTGGCCACCGAAGCACGATCACGACCGTGATCACCGAACAGGCAATCATCGAACAGCCCCAGGACTCAGCCGAGGGGATCGATCAATCCGTAGAGCAACGCCATCACCGCCAATTGGGTGCGATCAGCGGCACCCAGCTTGTCTTTGGCGTTCACCACGTGGGTCTTCACCGTTACCGCCGAGATGCCGAGGCTGCTGCCGATGCCCTGGTTGGTGAGGCCGCGAGCGACGCCTGCCACCACCTCCAGTTCCCGCTCGGTGAGCTCTTCAATCAACGGCGGCAGGTTCGGGTTCGGAGCTTCAGCCGCACCGAGCTAGCGAATCTCTTCGGGGAGATACACCCCGCCTTCAGAGAGGGTCTGGAGGGCTTGCACGAAATCACCCTTACCGGTGCCGAGGCTTGATTTGAAGATCACCGCATCGGCATAGGCCTGCATCGCCTCCTGCACCACGGCCTGGGTTTCGCGCACCAGCACGATCAACAGCTGACAGGTGGGCAGCTCCGCCTTCACCCGCCGCAGCAGGTTCATGCCGTAGCCGGTCTCCAGATCAGACGTGGAGATCAGCAGGCTCGGCTTGTGGCGCAGCACCAGCTCAAAGCCTTCGTCTTCAGTGGTGGCGGCACCAACCACGGCGCGGCGGATCGGCTCGGCGAGACAAAGGCAAGCGAGGGTGAGTCCATCACCACAGCAGGCCACCACCCGCTGGGTCTTGAAAAACTGCGCCGTCGCCTCGACGGCTTCATTTAGCGCGCGCGACTCAAGCCGCAGCTCCATCCCACGCCTTTCGGATGCCCCTCTTTTAGCGGCGTTTGGATGGCTCAGCTGCGGAGCCATCACGCCCACCTTCGCGACGCACAACGCCGCGGATACAGTGGGGATAGCGCTCACGCCCCAGGCGCCAGGCCTGGGCGGCATCCGCCACCTGCACTGTTTCAGTCTGCAGCTCGCCCTTCCGCTGAAGAATCAGGTCATACAGAGGAGACATGCAAACCGGCGGCGCGCTCTTTTATTGAGCAACACGCCAATGGATTCCACATCCCTCAGTTGAGAGTGCCATCTGTGTAGCCATATCCCTCAACTGAGGGTTTTAGAGCAACGAAGTAGGCGCCAGACCCCCTTCGTGTCATTTGGCACAACAGCATCAATAGAGAGCCAGCACACTGATGCTGTTGCTTCAAAGCTGTGGCCAGCCGGCTGCGTCGATCCCTGCTTCAACTCGGTGACCGTGTTGGCCGCCGTGTGCCGCGCTGGCCAGAAGGATCCTGGCCCGATGCCATGCAACGCAGCCCCCGCCGTGTTCGCAGCACCGCCAAGGATCTGATCCAAAGCACCGCCAAAGCAGCGGTGGGGCTGGGGCGCCAGGCTGCTCGCCGGGGAATGGAATCAATCAAACGCGCCAGCAACCGATGAACAGTGGCTTGCTGGTGTTGTCTGTTCTGCTGTTTGTGGCCGGTGTCACCTTGATCAGCATCGGCTGATTAAGCACAAACACTCAACACGATTAAACGGATTGATCGGCAACCAAATTCAAGGAGCACTACAGCGGTTGATACAGCTTCTCGATGGAATTCAGCTGATCGTGACTTCAGCCAATTCCAAAGCCCATGGAATTCCTGATTGCCGGTTGCTTCATCTTTCCGCTCTCAGCCCTTTGGATTCAATCGAGGGAAGACGACAACAATGAAGACGAAATGGACTTTCTCTGAATCAAGCCCTAGAGGATGGCAAGGCTGAGGCCTGCAACTCATGGGCCAGAAGATCGGTGGCCAACATGGTGAGAGCAACACCCATTAGGGCAAGAGCCATGCCCTGATTTTCGTCTGAGGCAACAGCTACATTCCTGGACAATTCCAGATGTTTTTCCCAGGAGAAATGCATCAGCTCCAGGCCTGTACATGCTTTCTAAGGCCATAAGCCTTTGCGATCCGAGTGATCAGCGGCATTCAGAAATGTTCTGTAATGCAAGCAATGCATTGAGTTGAGCATTCTTTCCTCAAATCGGTTGCAACTACTACGTTTTCCATTTGCAGCCTCAAAAGTTCTCGGGTACGTTCCGCTCACAAAGCCACAAGCCAATGGAACCCATCGCGTTGACTCTGGGCCAGAAATTTGAAATCGAGAAATTCTCAAGAGAGATCGACAACTCGGATGATCTTGCGGCTCTGAAAAGCATTGCCAAAGACCTCTTGGTGGCCTGGAAACAACAGCAAGCCGCCTCAGCCTGGATCGTGCGCCAGCAGTCCCAGGGCCTCTGAAGTCAGCTGATTTCGTTGCTCACAACTAACAACGATGGAAGACAACCAAATGATCACCACCATCTCGGTGGAAATGGATGCCTTGCGTCTTCTGCACCGGGCTGTATCGGAGGCCTACGCCAACTGGCCCGGTGGTGATGCCAACGAACAGGCCTGCCTGTTGAACATGAAGACCCAGCTCTATGCGGCCTTGATGGACCAACTTCTCGAATCAGGTTCCATCTGAGCCCACTTCCGAAGCAAATCAGTCGTTTTCCCTTACCCAGTAGAAAAACTCATGTAGTGGCGGCAGCTGCGGCAACAGACTTGATCCTGCCGTGGAGTTCGCCATGCAATCTGATCGCTCCCGCCTGCGCGAACTGGAGATCCGTGTCGCCAACCCGCAGCACTGGAGTTCTGGCGAACACCAGATCAATGTTGAAAACCTGAGGCAGCTGCGCTTTCAGATCGAGGATCAACTCAAGAAACTGCGCCAGCACAACCAGCCATCCGCTTGATCGGGCAGCTGGGCATGCTCAGCTCGCCTGGGAGTCGGCCTGCGTTCGGCTGCGGATGAAATCCCAGGCCTCTTCCGCTGAGTCTGAGAAATGAATCAGATCGAGGTCGTCATCTGAAATCAAGCCCGTCTCGGCGAGGTAGTCGAAATCCACCAGCCTTCGCCAGAACTCTGTGCCAAACAGAACAATGGGCATGCTGCCT
Source organism: Synechococcus sp. N26 (assembly GCF_900473975.1). Lineage (NCBI taxonomy): Bacteria > Bacillati > Cyanobacteriota > Cyanophyceae > Synechococcales > Synechococcaceae > Synechococcus > Synechococcus sp. N26. The sequence goes on from NZ_UCNM01000010.1 coordinate 433,704, forward strand.
TTGGTGCCCACTTGCCGCAGGGTGAGCAGCTCAAACAATTCATCCAGCGTGCCGAAGCCACCCGGAAAGAGGATGGCGCCAATCGAGCGCATCACAAAATGGAATTTGCGCAGTGAGAAGTAGTTGAACTTGAAGCAAAGATCCGGGGTGATGTAGGGATTGGGATGTTGTTCAAACGGCAGGGTGATGTTCAGACCGATCGAGCGACAGCCGGCCTCAAAGGCGCCCCGGTTGGCGGCTTCCATGATTCCCGGGCCGCCACCGGTCACGATCACATGGGATGAGCAATCGTGGGGTTGTTCCCTGTTGCACTGCCCGTGCTGCGATGCCAATGAGGCGAATTCCCGAGCTGCATCGTAAAAACGAGACAACTCCACGAGCTGTTGCGAATGGACGACTTGCCTCTGCAACGCCGATGAGCCTGGATTTTCACTGAGCCGTTGCTCGGCTTGCGCCAGCTTCGCTGCTGCGGTGTCTTTGTCGACAATCCTGGCGCCACCAAAAACAATGATCGTCGATTCGATCCCTGCTGTTTCCAGATGCAGATCCGGCTTGGTGATTTCAAGCAGCATGCGCACACCACGCATGTCGTTGCTGTTCAGAAGGTCTTGATCTTCATGGGCAATTCTGTAGGTGGGGGACGTCAGAATCGCATCCAGGTTGGCTTGCTCAGGTGATGCAGTACTTGGGAATTGGGTCATGTGTTCAACAGTCATGGGTGTTAGCGATGTCTCGGTATCGGCGAGGTCGTCTTGCGTCAGAGGATGTTGGCCGCCAGTTCAGCCAGTTCACTCCGCTCTCCTTTGGTGAGGGTCATGTGGCCCACCAGGGGCTGGCCTTTGAGCTTTTCCACTAGCCAGGTGAGCCCATTGCTTTCAGCATCGACGTAGGGATTGTCGATTTGATACGGGTCACCAGTGAAGACAACCTTGGTTCCTTCACCCACCCGCGTCACGATCGTTTTCACTTCCAGGGGTGTGAGGTTTTGCGCCTCATCCACCACCAGGAACTGATGGGGTATCGATCGGCCCCGAATGGTGTTGATCGCCTCAACCTCGAGCAAGCCCATGCCTTGCAGGTCGGCCCAGGCGTTGCGTGGTTCGCGGTGCCGCTGTTTCTTCGACTGATCAGCGTCCTCGCCGGGAGACGAACCAGTGATGAAGTCGATGTTGTCGATGATCGGCTTCATCCAGGGCCCGAGTTTCTCCTCAAGCGTGCCGGGCAGATAGCCGATGTCTTTGCCGAGGGAGATCGGTGGACGCGTCACCAGCAGGCGGGCGTAGTCATGGGTGTCGGCCACCTGGTGCAAACCCGCGGCGATGGCCAGCAGCGTTTTGCCTGTGCCGGCCTTGCCCACCAGGGTCACCAGGGCAACCGAAGGATCGAGCAGCAAATCCAGCGCGAAGCTCTGTTCCCGGTTTCTGGCTTTGATCCGCCCCAAATGGGCGCGGTTCAACCAGTGCAGCGGCTTGATGGTGTTGCTGTTGCCTTGATGCCTGGCCAGCAGGGTGTGGCTGTCGTTGCGCTGATCCACCAGCACCACGCCTTCATTGGCCTGAAGATGCTGCCCCTCGGGATCGGCGACAGCTTCCACAGGGAGTTGATCCTCGTTATGCAGGGTCTGAATCGTCTCAGCATCGGTGCTGAGTTCACGGAACCCTGTGTAGAGATCGTCGATCGAGACGTTGTCGTTGACGTAGTCCTCGGCCTGCAGGCCCACCGCATCAGCCTTGATTCGCAGGTTGATGTCTTTACTGATCAGCACGACCTCGGGCGCCTGTTTGAGCCCGCTGCATCGCATCTGCTCGAGGGCCACCGCGAGGATGTTGTTGTCGCCACCGCCCCCTTGCAACTCTGCCGGTAAGTCTTGAAGGGCTTGGGCCTGACAGAAAATCACCTGCAGCATGCCGTGGTTCGTTCCCTCAATCGGAACGCCATCGGCAAGGCTTCCGCGGGCCCGGTAGGAATCCAAGAGCCTTGAAATTCTTCGGGCATTTCGGCCTTTTTCAGAGTGATCTTTCTTGAAGCGATCGATCTCCTCGACCACCTGCATGGGGATTACAACCCGCAGATCACCAAAACGATGGGGAGCTTCAGGATCGTGGAGCAGAACATTCGTGTCGAGAACGACAATTTTATCTTTCATTGGAGTTCACACCAGAACGTTGATTGGCGTTGATATGCCAACCCTGAACTTCTGAGCGAGAAGAAAAAGCCACAGCATGGTGCTTTGCCACATCAATGGTGGGCTTTTCGCCTCTCTTGCAATTATCACGGAGGCAAAGAAAGCCCTCCCGGATAGCAAGCAACAACCCGAAGTAGTACAAACAAGGGTTGTTGTTTGGCCAGAAGGCAATACATTGGATTGCCTCGCACGTCTCAACTCGAGTGAGCTGCGCTCAGTCGTCGTAGATCTTGCAACCCGGTGCCGTTGGGGACTTGTCGCAACGTTCCTCCCAGTACAGATCGTGCTGAGATTTCATCGCTTGCTTGGGTTCATCCGCTTGATCTGGCTGCGTCTTGTCAAAGGCGTTGAGCGGGATACACAGATCAAAAAAACCTGAACAGATCGTGACCATCTCTCTCCTTGTCGCTGACTTATCTCTACTCCTCTCCCCTCCAGAATCAATAGGTACTTAACCCATTCCTTTACACAAGAAAACCGCTCTTCCCAGAGGAAGAACGGTTGATGAATCGCGCAGATGGATGGACTCATCCGCGCTCTGATCACTTGATCAAATTTATCAAGCAGCCTGCTGGTGGCCTGAATCTTCTTCCTCGGAACGGATGAAACGCTTGCGTTGAGCCGATTCGTTACCAGACAAATCATTAGCCTTTGATGGCTCAACAGGCTTGCGCTCAGGTTTGTCCAAGCCCATCAACAGGGGATGAATTCCTCTCCTGCTCATTGAAGTCTCCTCTTATTCAGATCTCGCGTCGTGGTCTGTCGGCCCTTTCGCGTAAATCAACTATCGCGCAGATCAGCTGCAGACGCGCCCCGCAATGCTTAAGAGAATCTTGCGAGTCGCCCAACGCCGCCGGCCTGGAAGGGATTGAGGCAGCAGAGTGAGGGTATGAATCGAACGCAACGCACTGCGTGGTGCTCCGATGATGTGGTTTCGAACCAGCCTCGCCGCGGCAGGCCTCGCCATCGCCACCGCCATTCCGGCAAGCGCTGAGATCGTTGCGTCAACCTGCCGGCTGCTCAGCTACGACGGCACCATCACCAGAGTGAAAACCTTCCGCTGCGACTTCATGCAGCGCGGCGGCAACGTTCTGGTGAACAGTGCTGAACATGAGTTCAGCTTTCTGGCTGCCGAACAGGGGGAGACCTACATCCGCATCAACTCCATCCCGCTGCGTTTCACCCGCACGGGTGAATACACCCTGGAGGTGACGCAATCGCCCTGGCTGCGCTGAGCAGGAGCTGACCGGCTCAACCAACCAGGCGGTCATCGGAATTCAAAAGCGCCTTTCCTTTCGCAACTCTCACCACTTCGCCTGAGAGCCCAGGGCTTTGATAGATGACGCGGTACTCGTTCGTGAAAGCAAGCGATTTGGCTCGTGCATTCACGAATGCCTTGAACTCAGTCTTGAAACACTGTTCTTGAACCCATTGGTCGGGCCCATCACTTCGCTCAACGCAGTACATCGTTTGGCGCACAGAGGACACGCAGCCTGATGAAGCTGCGGCCGTTTGGCCTCGATCGACAGGCCAGCTTCGGGATCACGTCTTCAGTTGATGACGCGAAGCCAGGTGCCAACACTCTCCAAAGTTGTTCTTTCGCCTTGAACGTCGATCAGATTGGGACGCACAAATTGAAGCCACACGACGGAATCACATCGCGTCGAGCGATGAGGGAATGCGATTCCGCCACCGGTGTGCCCTCGAACGCACAGCACGGCACTTCGGTTGTATCCCCGCTCAACGGACCGAAAACGAGTCACCGACTACGAAAGCCCGTTCTTGCGCGAGCCTTGAGGATGCGATCAGCAACACCAGAGACAGGTCCAATCCCGAGACCAAGTCGTGTTAAGTTTCAATAAGCAGATCCAGGTCGATGCTTAAAGCCTTGTTCTCCCTGGTGTTTGCAGCAGTGATGTGGGTTCAGGTGCCTCAGTGGCAGCCGGACTGGTCGCAGTGCTCCGTTGATACGCCGGATGTGAACTGTCACTGGTACGTCACGGCACCCGACAACACTTTTGGTGAGGGCTTCAGCTGGGAGAACGCACCCTGGTTCAGTGCTGAAGGGCTTCGGGACGTGGGGGATCTGAACAACACGATGACCACGATCCACAGCCAGGCGCTTTCGGGCAATTGACGCAGCCAGCAAAGCTTCAGGCCTAACCTTTCCCTTTGGAGAGACCTTAGTGAACGACTACTCAGCAGCCATCACCGCTCTCATCGTGGTCACCGTGGTGATATCTGCTGCTGTCGTTTACGTGCTGGCTCAGCCAACCGACCTGCCCAGATACAAAGAAAACAAGGATCAGTAGAGGCCACCCCGTGGGTGAACACTGACCGTGACACCCACATCGCCCCGCAGATCTGAATCCAGCACTAGTCTTGCCAGATCTCCGGCACACACCTGGCGTGAAGGGTCCGAACCTTGCTTTCGTAGGCGGCTCTGTGATCGTCGCGATCATGGCAGTGGTTGTTTTTATTGGCGCCGCTAACGCTGGTGATTGCCCCCGCAGCAAGTCAGCTGAAGCCACCTCAGTTGAGGCCCACCACAACACCGATGACAAGGCTGACGTTGAAGCCTGATCGACTGCAACACCTCAGCGAAGCGGGTTCACCTGCACTGGGGCGATGCTTTGGAGCGTGCTCAACGCCTCACCAATGGCCAACGGAACAACCATTGGAAAGAAGGAGCCTTCGTCTGCGCCTCCCGGTTCCACCATGGCTTAGGTGAAACAAACCAGGGAACGCCAATGACACGTTGAGACGGAACAAATGACGTGCCGCGATGTTGAGGCGCTTGAAAAACGGTAAGAGCACCGCCATCTCGGTCTCTTCCTCACCCAATGGCCTGCACCAACACCCAAGCTGCTGCAATCAGGATCACCTGCCAAGTGGCATGACTTCAGATCCACCAAGAGCTCTCCCTTTGGTGGCAAAGGCGCGCATTCACTGGCACCTTTTTGCATCTGGTCAAAAACCATCTTCATCAAGAAGGAAGAGATCACCGAGAAACGGATCATTGGTCCCCGCTTCGTCATTGCCGAGAACGGCCTCGCGGATGGCTTCATCTGCCTTGAAGTAAATGAGGTCGTCTCGCTCAAGATCAACGCCACGCATCTCTGGATGACCACCAACAAGCTGGCGCGCTTCCTTCCATTCGGATAATCGCTCATAGAAGAGCTTTCCGAGATAATCAAGCAACGCAAAACTGGCGAGCAAGTAGAAACAAACATTGAGGAAAGCCATCTCTCCTCCTCATCTCTATGGACAAGTTATTCCCCAAGCTCGATTTCGAGAAGTGGTGTAACTACCACAGTATTTTTACTGGTTGTCCATGTGAATAAAACAGAAAAGAGACTTTCTTTCCATCCGCAACGAACGACTGGATCGAACGTCGCCTCAGGATGGCGAGCGTGGGTGAGCGCCCTTGCGGTTCTGTCGCAACGGCGACAGGCAGGTGGGCAGGTGAACGGGAATGATTACTGAAGTCAATTCACAACCATGGGTTTTCTCGCTGTCGCAGGCTGCATGCTGTTGGCCACTGCCATGTCCGCAGCATTAAGCAGCAAGCCTTCGAAGGCCTGATGGTTGGGAGGGGGCGAGCTTGGCGGCGGCCCCCAACAGATCAGGTCAGCTTCAAAACGAGGCACTGAACAGACCTAGGCCAAGCCTAGGTTTTTTAGTGCTTGAACGTACTAAGCATTAGTACCCGATTGGCGAATGGCTGAAGGGCTTTGGATGCTCCGAAGATGGTTACCGCTCAAAATCAAGACTCCTTCTTCACTTTCGGTAAAACCTTGGCGAGATAGAGATGAAACAGGGTCTTTTTTTTGGAGATGTCCTCGGTGCAAATCCTTCCGCCACCCATGATGGTCCAGCATTGGCTTGTCATCGCTCTCCTATCGGCTAATCCAGGTCTAGCCACGTTGTGATCAGGGATGGGGCGGGAAACAACACCCTCCCCAATTGGGGGTAGCCGAGACGCATGAGCACGAGTTGATTGGGTATGCCGATGGGGTTGCTGGTGGGTGATAGCAACCCCCGCTACCTAGCCGAGTTGAACGGCAGCCGTGTTTACTGCGACGACATGGCCACCGCCGAGGCCCATCTTGACTTCTGGAGCAAGGAGTTATTGCACTGCTGGGGAAGGCGGTAACAAAAAATCTGGAAGCGGCTTCACTTCCAGATCAGTCTGCACGGCTAAGAGCTGCTTCCATGTCAACTCTTTGCCCTGTCACTCAACGGCTGCGAGGCCGTCAACAGCTACCCCCAGATGGGAACAACACCGGACTTAGTACGTCGAGCCCTCTCCTGTCATCTTGGTGTTGACACAACTAACGCTTGACGTGTTGAGCGTTCGATCCAGAGAAAAACCCCGGAGTGACGGCTCCAGGGTTTACTTCGGATACGAGGGAAAAGCACTGGTCGTCTCAGGTCCAGGGCTTTTGCTCGAGGACCAGCGGAGTTTCTAACGACACCACCGGCCTATTCAGTCAACTCCTGTTTGCTATGTACCAATACCCCCGCATGGGGGTATCAGGCTTCTCATATGGATGAGAGGTTCGTTTCACGCGGAAGGGCCGAAAGACCACAACGCGAGATCTGCACAGGAGGTCTCAACAATGAGCAGAAGAGGAATGCATCCCCTGTTGATGGGGTTGGACAAGCCAGACCGCAAGGCCGAGGACAAACCTCTGGAAAGGCCGAGCACTCAGATGACTGGTCTTGAGTCACCTCAACACAAACGCTTCCTTCGTGCCGAGGCAGAAGACAAAACACAGGCCAAAACCGGATGAATGAGATGAGTCCGACCAAGCTCACCAACGCGCCCGAAGGTTTTGAGTACTACAGGGTCTGCGACCAGGACGGCGTCTGTCATGTGGTCAGGGGAATGGAGGAAGTTCGTCGACTTCTTGAGAAGACACCTGGACTGAATGTCACCAAGATCCCCTGATTAAAGCCATCACGCTCTGGAGAGCTTTTCACGCAGTACCACTCACTTGCTTCGAGGGGGGAATGACCTTTTCCTCAGAACAAATCCAACGTGCCCGTGAGCTGGCGCGAGAACGAAGGAAACATGGGGCGATTCAACGCCTGCTAATCGATGAATTCAACTTGCGACCCGCCCAGTGCCGTGCGCTGCTGATGACTGCTCTTGCAGACGAGAAAGCTGCTTAATCAATCCTCGAATAAGGCCGCCAGGCTGTGTTAGCACCGATAGGAGTGAGTCAGGACGAGCCTTGTACTGCATCCAACAAGAGGACGCTCCTGATCATTGGATTAAGGATTTGTGCTTTAAAACGGAGGTGAGGGCCTATCTACGGGCACGTGTCATGTCGAGGGTCAAGGCATGCAGTTACAGGGTTGTTGACCAGATCACAAACGATGTGAAAGCGATCGTTCGCGACGGCCAAGATTTGGTTGAGTGATGGGAGTCCCAGGCAGCTCTTGCCATCGCTAGAAGTGAGGGCTCACTGGCATTCGATGCACGCAAGGTTCGTATGTCTACGTTGCGTGTGTCGACCTCTTCCGGGACATGGGCTTCGACGGTGTCGACAAGACAGACCGCTTCATCATTGCTGCCAGGCGACGTGCCGAAGCTTCCTTGCATGAGACGTCTCCAAAGCTGACGGCACTTGAGAAAGCGATGTGGCTCAAGTTGAAGCGAGGTGAACGCCCCTGCAAAAACAGCAAAGCGTCCTAGGGAACTTCTCACCTGCACTTCAACAAAAGAGGAGGCCGCCCCTTCCAGCTGGAAGAGACGGCCTAGCTCGCTCGTTTGTGCATGCTTGAACCCGTGATGTGATCGGGTGTTGAGAGGCCAGCCCACCTACGACAGGAATGAGGTGGCCTCTCTTATTCCTCGCTTCCGACACCAACTGTCCCTTCCATCCCATGAAGAGCAGAGGTCAAGTCGTAGTGCCATCTCTGGCGAGGGGCGAAGCGTCTGGCGTGGTGGCACCTGGGGCCATTGGATCCAGGGGTGTGGCTGATGAAGCTCCGGGGCACCTGAGGCAATGAGCTTTGGCCTACGGGACGGTGCAAGTTGGAGTGTCGATTGGATTGGCGTTTCGCTCGCCTCGTCAAAGGACCAGCCTCACGGATGGGTGGAAACTGTTGGAGCAGGGGCCAGAAAGTCAGTCTGCTTCTGCTGTTTGCTCAGGTGGAGTGTCGGCCGTCATGGGCTCCTCCGATATCGATGGACATACTTTCCATCCGTCAGCGGTTAATGGCTATCCGAGTTAACGCTCATTGCCTTCTGGGGCAAAACCAGCAAATGTGTTGATGGCGTGCCTCACCCAGCTCTGGTTTTTTCAGATCCACCCAGCTGAGCCACTGATGATCTGTGGTAGGTGCCGAGCTGCAGAACGACAGCACATGTCTCCCAGCTCCTCCCTTTGACCCTGTTCCATTTCTCCCCAGGCTTCATAGAAAAGAGCGAAGGACAAAAAAGCCGGGGCATCACACCCGGCTCATGCGCAGATGACCCCGTTTATCGGCTTCCGATCAAAACGCAAGGGGCTGTTTCAACACAATCCAAGCGATCACGCTGGTGATGCGGTAACGCGCTGCCAACTCACCTGACGGAAACAGCCGACAACGGAATAGATCTCAGGCTTACTTAACTTGATGGAGATAACGCTCGGAGATAACGCTCCAGCGTCGCTTGTTTGCCTCGACTTCTGCTTCCTTCGCTAGATGCAAGAACTGCGCTTTTGATAAGCGCTTTTGCTGGGCTTCTGGAGGAAAATGCATGAGCTTCTCCAATAATCAAAAAGCTATGACGGTGCAGCAAACCACTAACACGAAATTAACCAAACTCAAATGAGTATTTACTGAGAACGATCATCAAAGAATGAGAATCATTTCTATGGTTGGCGTTAAACCGACCCCACCTTGGGGGAAGTGTCAAACAAGGGACGCAGACCTCTGAAGGAGGAAAAACTTCAGAGGTCTTTTCTTGACGGGTTTTGAGGCGTCCAAGTATGCGGCATGAAAGCCCAGGCCCAGATAGACAGCTCATGCGCAAGGGTTCTTATGAGCCGACCCGTCGATCCCCAGAAAATGCTGGACGTCACAAGGTGTTCTGCATCCACCGAACAGTGCTGTAAAGGAGAACCATCACGCCAACAATTGCCACGCAGGCAGCTGCCGTGAGAAACAGGGTGTAAAGCATCTAGGCCTCACTTCGTCTGATCTTTTTCTAGACGTGCCGCACAGAAATACATAGGGGACAACCGGCCTGATCCGTTCGTTTTCCCGTCTTAATCAAAAGATCAGTGGCTGGTTTTTTTATCACTCACACCATTCACTCCCCCATGCTCAAGCAATTCCGCTTAACGACCCAAGGGCATAACTTCAGATCCACCAAGGTCTTTCCCTTTAGTCGCCAGTTCATACATGTCTTGGTGAATACTGTCCGATTCATTGCTGAACCAATTGGTCAACTCTGGCTGCACAACTTTTTTGGGGCCCAGGTCAATGAATGAATACTCAAGCGTGATGAAGTCACCACCAACCGTGCGATAACCAAGCTCAAGAAGCATCTGACCGTTTGCAGATGGGGCTTCAATCTGTGCTTGCGTTGCCTTGAGGCTGAGCTCAACCAACTTGCTCGCAACCGTGCCATCACCGGATGCATCCCTAATTCTGATCATTAATGCTGACCCTTTGCTCTGCCTCAGCAAGAGCCGAGTTTGCTTCCTCAGAAGCCATTGACATGCAATGGCATTGGCCTGAAGCGAGGTCTTAAAAAACGAGAGGTCGTCCTGGAGATCCTGGGCCTTTTTGGGCTGCTTGAGTAAACCGAGTTTCGAGAGCAGCCACTTCATCACATCCTTATCAAACGAGACCGTAAATAGCCCATTTTTGGGCTGGCGGGAAAGATTCTTTTTATCGCTTAACCCGAGTATCTGTTGTTACCAAGAAACTTGAGGGAATGACATTGTCGAAGTGTGAGCGTTGTAACGACCAAACGAAAACGATGAAAGCCATGACAGGGGAGAGTTGCCAGAACGCTCCATGGCTCAAGCAGACTTGATCGCACAGACTCCACGCGGCTCATCCATCCAAAAAATCGAAGCCGGCAAATTTCTGGTGTGCGACAGCGAGAACGTGTGCTTCTTCACGCGCAGCCTCTACCTCGCCGAGGAGCAGCTGGAGGAAATGGAGCTTGGCTACCGGTTCCCGTATTCAACCAATTTCCGCAAAGCGCCCGCATGACATGTGGAGCAATTTGAGTAGCGGATTTCGCTGAATCAACTGGCTCCAATGGCTTATCTGTATCGCGTCCTGGTCTCATGCACCTAGCCCGGGACGCGGACCCATGTCAGCGGCAACTGCTGGGTCCGTTTGTCTAGCGAATCCAGCCGTTCTCCCGAGGCCAATCGAGCTTTTAGGCAGTCCGTATCAGTCAAAACCATCGCCGGGATCTACCGAAATTTTTGGCGGATCAGCACATCTTCAGAAATTTCCAGACAAGCCTACTGAATGGCCTCATCATTGAGCCCTCAGCTGGCCGCACACAAGATGTGGTGCTGAGCAGCACGGGGAGAGCGACCCTGGGGCTGGCAGACGAGTTTCCCCGTTGAGAGCGATCAATGGGGGAACCTCTCTGTGTCTTAAAGCTGTAGACATTCAGTGCATCCGGCACAAATCAGTGTGACGTAGCGAACGTGTTTATGCGGATACCGCATCGCTCGGGGAGCACTCGCTTCTCCTCGCGGTTCCGTGGCTCCACATCGTTAAGTCGCAGCTTGGTTGAAGGTCAGCCATCGCGGCAGAGGGAGCTGCTCGGAAACGCAGATCACACCGCTCGCATCATTCGATTTCATGAGACCTTGACGAGGAAATCATGAAAGAAAAATAATTACCTATTTGCGATATTTAAAGCTTTGAGGTGCAGCAAACAAGCAAGTGCTTAAGTCGTCCCGTTATTTCATGGAGGACAGTATGCACAGTCAGAAGAACTCCCCGGCCTGCTTTTTGCGCTGGTCTGTGAGCAAAGTTGCTGACAGGCTCTATGCGGTTGCGGCAACGGTTGATGGAAAGGAATACGACTTTGTCGGCAATTTTAAAAGCGTTCGAGAAGCGCAACAAGCGGGCCGCCGCTATGCCGAAGACCTGGTTCACAACTCGATGGCTGGCGGTCGCTTGTCGCTGAAACAACAGCCTCTAGCCGCCTGATCAGCTTCATCGGCTCATGACTTAAACACATGCAGGGTTCCCCTGGAGAGTGCGCCTCCAGGGGTTTTTCAGCCTGAATCCATGGAACACTTGGGCACCGCTTGAGATCCAATGGCCAGCTTCGACAATTCCACACCGTTCATGTTGTTGGCGCGAATCCACGTCAAACCCGGTTGTGTTGACCAGTACCTGGAACTGGCTCGCGTCACCGACAAAGCCGTTCAGGCATCTGAGCCAGGCATGATTCACCACACCTTTGATCAAGACCCGGACGATCCCCAAGCATTTGTGTGGTCGGAGGTCTACGCCAACGACGAGGCATTCAGCGCCCATGTCTCCAACCCTCCCGTTCAGGAGTATCTGCAGAAGCATGCGGAGCTTGGCGATGGCTTCAGCGTTGAGGTGTACGGAACGGTGGGCGATGACTGCCGACAGCTGATGCAGTCGTTTGGACTTCCACTCAAGATCTTTGAAACAAAGCTTGGATACAGCAGGGTCTGAACAAGCTGGCGGAAAGAATCCTTAGAGTTTTTGCAGTCATACCTATGGGTTGCTGTTCAGTTCATCCTTGAGTTCGTCAAGACGCGTCTTGAGTTGCTGGGCGCGACGGGTTGTGGGTTTGTCGTCATGGCCCTTCAGCGCCGATTTGATCACGGCGATTTCCTTCTCAAGCTTTCGTCTCCTCGTGAAGGAAAGCGCTTCCTGAGCAAGACCGATCAGAAAATCGCCTCGCGGGGCATAACAAGGAGCATCTTCAGCTGACTCGTTGTGTGCGGGTGCATCCTCAGGATCAATCATGATCCAGGGATTTCTCGGCCACATCGGCCGCCACGAGAAACACATAGGAGAGAGCATTCATATGACTAGCCAGATCTTTGATCGATTCAACGATCTCCTTTCGCGACAAACCACTCTCCCGCTGAAGTCGAATGATCTCGTGCGTCAGTCGGGTCACATGGTCGCGACCATAGTTGTAAGCAGTACCAAAACAATCCTCACTCTCCTCATCAGTCCTGCAAGCTGAGGCAAAGTCTGAGGCAATTTTCTGAGAAAAATCTTCAACCTGACGGCAGGGCATCGCTTTCTGGGTTTGCCGGAATGTATGCGAGAAAAGAATGAAGACCCAATAACTTTTTGAGCCAATGCGTTGAACTTCGAATCCTTGCTTATCAAGCAACAAAAAAACTTCATATTTTTTCTTGGAGAAACAAAAAATTGTTCAACATCTTTCCCCAAGGCCTTGATCGATGCATCAACCCATGCAAAGGTTCCCTGCCTTGGTTGGACCGTGGTCGCAAGCCAAGGCCACCAGAAGCTTCTCTCAAGCCTCGTTTCGACTGAGACAAGCTTCTTTTCCTCGAGGACAACAACAACTCATTCATCCATAGACCGTCGGACTCGCGAGCGTCGTTTGGGCCTGACCAGCGTCCTGCTCGATATAGCTCACCGTTCAAGCTGCGAATTCGCCATCGTGCTGCCGGGGCGACGCCTCGGCAGCAGATGCTTTGCAGAGCTGTCTTCTGTTTGTCGTCGCCCCACTCACTTGCCCCGTTACCGCGCCACCCACGAACCAGCGGAACAGCCAGGCGGAGAAGGCTGGCTGGTGAGCGCCGAGCAGCAGAAGGTGGTGCAGTTCAAGCCGGATGCATCCACCGTTCATGCTCAGTGGGTGGCGGTGCGCACCTACAGCTGGATCCCGCCCAGCCCGCCGGTTCCCCAGACCCGGCGACGGATGCTGCGGCACAACGCCATCGAAGCCTGGAACACGATGCTCAAAACGGGCTGGCGGCGCTGTTCACCACCGGTGCGCTGATGGCATTAAAAACCGATCCCCCCCCGGGACCGGCATGACGCAATCAAAGAAAAAATTGGCTTGGTCTTAGCCCTTTCCGTTGGACTCCTCAGTTGTGGCTCAGGTGTACGAGGGAAACCATGAGCGCCATGGCGCATTGACGAAAGGGCGATCAGGCGTGGAGAAAGAAGATTCAATCAATCTCCACCCATCCCGACGTTGGGATCGAGGCCGACATCATTGATACAGGCTTGTTTGTCCACTTGGCACAACAGCTGCATCAGGTTCTTTCGATCAAGAGCTGACAACTCACCGTTGATTTCCCACTTCAGACAGGTTCTGCGCTGGCAGCTGCCGGTATGACCCTTGAGAACCTCAAACATGACAGCCTCCTTTGGGCTGATGATTTGATCCCTACGACGGATTGATAGAGCTATTCCAGAGCAGCAATACCTAACTTTTCTTGGCACTCGCCAGAGCCCTCCTGACTTGAGCTGATGAATCTCGGTGACGAGTGCTGGACCCCTGCGGTCTCCCTCGCCAACGTTGTTGAAGTTGCGATCAACCGATGACCAACGAATCCGGCACCTGGGCCAACAATCAGCCCCCAGCAGCAGCCGAAAAACTCTGGAGAGGCCTGGCTCTGGTGGGAGCTTTCCACATCGGAGGAATGCTGATCAACGTCATCTTCCAGATGATGGGCAACAACAGCCTGGATGGAATTCCCGCCAAATTCCTCGGCCTTTGAGCCCATCTTCCACAACAAAACGGTTATGAGCCCCTGCAGCAGGCAGGGGTTTTTTATTGGATATCTGGGACGCGCCAAGCGACTCAGAGCCAGGGCAATCAAAGCGAGACCCAGCCATCTCGGACTGAGCACAATTACCCATTGTTAAGGGAGATTGCGCAGCATTAAGTTCTCTTCGCATGCACGAGTCGTTCCCGAGGAGTGGGCTCTTCGGGAACCTTTTTTTGAGTATGTTCCAATCAGGTGTGTGATGTATCCCGTAGGTGGGCCTGCGGATACATCTCCTCCTAAAGAACGGCCGCTTCTCGCTAACAGCCGAGAGAAGAGGAGCAGGCGAGGGAACCTGCTCCCTATTCCCTCCAGAAGCGTTTGCAGTGGTGCTCGCGCCGGCACGATCATCGGCCATGCGGGAATGATTCTCATTGAGCTGAAATGCCTATTCCACCTCCTGAGAATTCCCTGAGAAACGCTCCAATCGCACCTCGAACGGCCCTCCACTGATCCACTCTTGGAGTGAAGGCTGTGGTGCCTTCAATGCGTCAAGCAGGAGCAGGCTGAGGGGCCGGCTCTTTTTTTTGATCAGAAGGACAGCAGTAGGCCTCACGAGCCACAAGACTGAAACCAGCCGATCCAACGCCGTGCTCCGCAAGCTCAAAGCGTTGCTGCTGGCGCTGAGCCTTTGGAGCACCCTCCCAGCATCGGCAGCCCCGATCAGCAGGGACGATCCGGAATCCACAGACACCGGCCACAAGGGCATCTCCACCGCCCGCGGATCCGCCGTGGTTGTCACCGCCAATCCTCTCGCCAGCACTGCGGCGCTAGCTGCGTTGAAGAACGGCGGCAGCGCCATCGATGCTCTGGTCACAGCCCAGGCGGTGCTGGCGGTGGTGGAACCCCAGAGCTCCGGCCTGGCGGGTGGTGGTTTTCTGCTGCACTGGGATGCCACGCAACGCCAGCTTGCAGTGCTCGATGGCCGTGAAGTGGCCCCCGAACGCAGCCGCCCCGGCGATCTGCTTGATGCCGCGGGGGATCCCCTGCCCTGGCGTCAGGCCACCAGCCAAGCCAACGCCATCGGCATTCCCGGCACCGTGGCCCTGCTCTGGAAGGCCCATCAAAACCACGGCCAGCTGCCCTGGGCACAAAGCCTGCAACCGGCGATCCGCCTGGCCAGCGCTGGCTTTCTGCCGAGCCCGCGACTGTTGCGCTCCATTCGCTTGGCCCAGCGTTTCGGCGTGGCCCACAGCCCTGCATTTCAAGCGCTTTACCTGCCCGGCGGCCAGCCACCAGCAGCGGATCATCCCTTCCGCAACCCAGCCCTGGCACGCACCCTGAAACTGCTGGCCAGGAAAGGGGGACCAGCCTTTTATCAAGGGCCTCTGGCGGAGCAGATCCTGAGCGGGGTCAACGCCCTGCAGGCCAGCGAGCCGAACTTCCGCGGCTGGAGTTCCGCTGATCTAAGCAGCTATGCCGTGGTCCGGCGAACTCCCCTCTGCAGCCAGCAGCTGCAGCACCGGATCTGCACGGTGCCGCCCCCCAGCAGCGGTGGCTTGGCGCTGCTGCAAACCCTGGCGCTGTTGAACCAAACCACCAACCTGGCCAGCTCCAGTGCAGCTGAGCCGCAGGTGTGGCGGCAGCTGGCCTTCGCCCAGGCCTGGGCCGATGCCGACCGGCTCTACTGGGTGCACGACCCCATCGATGGAGCAGTGCCCAGCGCAGCCCTGCTGGATCCGGCCTACGTCGCCTACCGGGCCAGAACCATGCAGAGCACCAACGGCGCAAGGCCAACACCGGGGCTACCCCCAGGCATCGATCGCTTTCCCTACGGCAGGCCAGATCAGGGCATCGAACAGGGCACCAGCCAGATCACGATCGTGGATGCCAGCGGCAACATTGCCTCCTACACCTCCTCGGTGGAGACGATTTTCGGGAGTCGGCACCTTGTGGGAGGCATGGTGATGAACAATCAGCTCACCGATTTCGCCTTCAAGCCCAGCATTGGCGGCAAACCGGTCGCCAACCGCCGGCTGCCCGGACGGCGACCGATGTCGTCAATGGCGCCGACGCTGGTGTTCCGCAACGGCGAGCCGGTGCTGGCCCTAGGCAGCCCCGGCGGCCGCAGCATTCCCCATCTGCTCAGCCGGGTGCTGTTGGCGTCCTTGGGCTGGAACGAACCGCCGGCGCGGGCGGTGGGCCTGCCCCATCTCTCGCGCCGGGGCACAACGCTGGTGCTGGAAAGCGATCCACCGCTGCCCTGGCCGTTTCCGCTGCAGCAGCTCAAAAGCGAAGCAAGCCCGCGGCGTCAGAGCATCGGCAGCGGCACCGCTCTGATTCAAAAAATCGGTGCTGGCTGGCAGGGGGCCGCTGATCCGCGCCGCGAAGGCACGGCCCTGGCCCTGCCCTGAGCCAGCCAGCCGGCGATCAACCCTTGGAGCGCAGGTGCGTGAAGCTGGGCACGCCATTGCCCCAGGAACGGGTGATGGCCAGGATCAACGCCCCGATCAGGGCCAGGTTCATCGCAAAGCCGCTGTCCACCGGGAAGGTGTGGAAAATCAGCGTGGTGGGCACCAGGAACAGCAGCAGCAACGAGGCCCCCAGCACCGTGTTGCTGCCGAACACCAGCAGGATCGATCCGGCAATCAGCACCACGATCGCCGCCACCAACAACACAGAAGCCAGCGGTTCGGGGATGCCCTTGGCGGCGATGAAGCCTGCGGTTTCAGCGAAGTTGGTGAACTTGGCTGGCAGGGCATTCACAAACACAGCCGCCATCAGCACCCGGCCGAGGAAATCGAACAGCTTCGAAGCAGTCATGGGGATCAGAAGCCCTTGGGGCAAAGGAGTCGTGATCAGCACACTAGAGAGCAACTGTTCACCAAGAACAGTCATGAAAAACCCCTGAGTAGCGAGCCTCAGGGGTTGGTCCCCTCATGAACATCCGTCCGACATCAGCGTCGCTTGGGAGGCTGATGAGCGGGGAACGGAGAACCGACCGCAACGGTTCGGATCACCCATGCGCCGATTGATGCAAACAACGAATTGTCCCCAGATGGGGGATAGATCAGCGCGTTCAGAAGCAGTAAGACAGTTCCATTCGAGGCAAAGCCATGAAGCTCGACCTTGCTCAAGCACAACCCATGGGAAGCCTCATTGTTGAGGGAACCCACCGGCCATTCCACGCCCTTGCCTGCGCCCTGCGGCCAGCAACCGTGCGCATCGGACGAAAGGTCTCAGCGCGATGACAACTGCATCACAACGTTTTCTGGTTCGATACAAGAAAAACGACGGAAGCCAACACACGCTGCAACTCCAAGCGGCCAATCGCCGGGAAGCACGCATCGTCGCCATGGAAACCGATGCCTACGTACGCCGTTATCCAACCAGTGTGGATTCGATTCTTCAGGCCGCCTAACTCCACCTGAGTGTTGATGCTGGAGATCAAACCATTCTCGCCAACCGATCTCGACGTCGTCACAGGGATGGCCCGTGAACAGGATTTCGCTCCAGGAGTGGGCGACATCGAGATCTACGCCAACACCGACCGTCAGGGGATCTGGCTGGCCTGGCAAGACGACGTGCCAGTGGGCTGCATCGCCGCCGTCACATACAGCTCCAGCTACGCCTTCATCGGCCTGTTTGTGGTGAAGCCAGAGCATCGGGGTCAGGGGATCGGCCGTCGCCTCTGGCAACACGCCTTGAAAAACCTCAGCAGCGTGGAGTGCATCGGCCTGGAGGCGGCAGTCCAGATGGTGGGCTTCTACGAGAAAGCCGGATTTCAAAAGGACTGCGTGACCACACGCCGGCAGATGCTCTGCCGCAGCGATCAATCACAACACCCGCACACCACCCTGCTCCAGCGCAGCGAGATCACTGTTGTGCCACTGCGAGAGATCTCTCTCGAGGCGATTCAGCGCTACGACGAACGCCACGAAATCAGCCCACGGCCCCATTTCCTTGAACTGTGGTTACGCCACAGGGCAGGAGACGTGTTTGTGGCAAGGGATTCCCAGGGGGCATGCCACGGCTATGTGCGGATTCGGCCTTGCCTGCTCCCCATCGGTGAAGGTTGGCGGGTGGGGCCTTGGCTGGCGGAAGATCCCGTCATGGCATCGCTGTTGCTGAACAACGCCATGGACCGCCACAAGGGAATCGTTCTGATCGACACCCCGGGGCATAACCCGGCTGCAAAAACGATCACAACAGCGAAGGGCTTCAAACCCATGGGCTCGACCGTGCGCATGTACAAAGGCCCAATGCCGGAGGGCCACGACCGCAACGTTTATGGTCTGGCCTGCCTCGAACTCGGTTGAATCTGCGGGTCAAGCAGCCACTCTCTGAATTCCTGGGTCAACGCATAGCTGTCTTCATAGCGTTGTTCTTGATCAAGGGCTGCAATCCTCTGCATCACCTCGCTCACAACTTGAGCCCTTATGGCATCAGCTTCGAATGACATCATTCCTCCTTAGGCATCAGTTACTGACGAAAACTCGGCCTGAATCATCAACATCAACCGCTCAGGAGATTTGTATTGCCTTGGCAAGGAGCGATGCAACAGGCGCAAACGATCCCAGCAAAGTGTTCGCTCAAGTTCAGCACTTATTTTTCCCTGCTTGATCAACATCTTCAAAGCCTTGCAGTACAGCGGATATTTGGCTTCGAGCTCTCCGATACTGAGGTTGGATGTGCTCATGGAACCTTCACGCTGCCAGGCAGAACTTTGCAATAAATGAGGCCGTTTTATCGCCTCCCAAATGGGGACAATCGTTCTGTCCCCGGATGGGGGTAGCTCAATAATCCAAACAGCGCATTAGATGGATTGGATCGCAATATTGAGCGTGGAATCAATCGAAACCCACATCGTTAAAGACCGTGAGGAACTGGCCAAGGCTCAAGCCAGCGGTGATGAGGCAAAGGCGCGTCACTACGCCACCGAGCTTGAGGGACTCGAGGCGTATCGCAGCAACCATCCCGAGGAGCACAAGGACCCCACCTCCCTCGAGGTGCATTGCGACCTGAACCCCGAAGCTCCGGAATGCCGCGTCTATGACGACTGACGAAGGTCGAAACCATATGGGCCGATTGGCCCGCAAGGATGGATCAAAGATGCAGGCAAGCGCATGGATCTGACCCCATACCTGCAAAGCGAGCCCAAGTCTCCCGACGAAGAGCCCCTGCTTTCCGTTGCCATCAGCGGAAGCATTGCCTTGGCAATGAAGGGACGATTTTTCCTGCGCTGCTTCTGCGAAAGTTTTAGCGAAAGATCTCGTATCGGCTGTGCCGTTACGGATGAAGAGTCCTGCCTGAGTTATCTCAAAAAGGATTCCTTTGAGCTACTTCTCTGCACGGATCTACTTGAAAAAGGCAATGGCTTTGAGTTGGCGCGCAAAGCCCAAGAGCTTCAATCCGGCCTGAAGGTCGTGGTGCTGGCTTTAAGCGATGCCATTCCGGTGGAGTACGACAACGCACCCTGGCTGGAGGCCGTGGTTGCTGAAGCCGACATCATCGAAGACCGCAAACCTCTTGAAGCAGCTGTGCTGGCGGTGATGGGACATCATTCCTATCGCAGCCCATCACTGCGCTCCGACGAACTTCCCTATCTCAGCTGCCCGCGACTGACACCTCGCGAATACGAAGTTCTCGACCGCCTTGCCCGCGGAATGTCCGACCGTGAAATTGCGGAAGATCTCATCGTCACCGAAGAGACCGCACGCACTTACACCAAGCGGCTATTGCGGACCCTTGAAGTGAACAACCGGGTTCAGGCGGTGTTGAAGGGAATGCGGTGCGGCATGGTTCAGATCTGAACCAGTAAATCACCCCAAATGGGGGTAGAGATCAACTCCTCAGCCAGGCATCAATGGATGGCGATAAGTGATGTCGAAAAGTGATGGCAACAATAACCTTCACCCATGAACCATCCCTCGCTGAACTGCGAGAGACGGAAGCGGTGTACACCCGTGCCATGGAATATCTGGTGGCAGATGGCGTGAGAGAAGGCGAAGCCAGCAAGAGTGTCTGCTGGCGACGCCTGAACCGACTGCATCAGGCCCTTCCAGACCGTTACGGCAATCCGCGCGCACTCTTCCTTTCACTTCAGGCGCACCAGCGAAGCCAGAAGGCGGCTTAGTTGTCTTCACTGAATCAGCCCATGGACAGTGAATATCAGCCGTTCAGTCGGGTGGAACGGTTACTGGAAGCTCACCCCTGGTTGCTCGAGGCCCAGGCCTGGAAACTGCTCAGCATTAAATACCTGCTGATGGGCCCAGAGCTCACCATCCACAATCCCGATCACCTCGAACTGATCATGCAGGAGTGGGCCGATCATCTGGTGGAGATGGATGACGAAGCACTTCAGCAAATGTGTGCCTGGATCGATCGAAGCCGTCTGGAGGGTGAGTGGGGCAAGCCCTGACTCTCACCAAAGCAGCACGCGATAAGCATCACTCCACCAGGAATTCGCTGCGTAAGGCCCGCGCATCCTGAATCCGCTGCCCCTCCGCGAGCTGGCGGAGGCGGGTGTTCAACCAGGCGCGCAGTCGGGTAGACGACACCGACTTGTTGAGCAGACCGTCCGAAGGCTCAGGCGTGCCGAAGGGAATCGTCATCAGCCACGCGCGGTGGTTCAGGCTAATCAGATCGCAGCCACGCCAGCCCCACTTTCAGCCGGTTCTGCCCTGAAAGGCAATGCGTGTTCGTGCTGATTGCCAGGGCCTGGCCCAGCCCCAAGACTGTGTGCATCGAGATCGGAGGCGTCCATGCGAGACGACGGTCCAACCGAGCAGACGTCAGAAGCAAGCTGACTTTCAGGCCCCTGCTCCAACAGTTTTCACACCTCTTGTTGGGTGCGCCCTTCGACAGGCCTTGTGCGAAAGGCCAGGCCGATCGGCACTCCATCTGCACCGTGCCAGGTGCCCTAAGGAGCTCCCATCACCCGACCCCTTGGAACATGGCCCCAGGCGCCATAAGCCAGACGCTTCGACCTTCCTTCAGCCACATCTGATGGATTGCGTCATGCACAAACGAGCGAGTTAGGCCGCCTGTTCAACGGAACGGGACGGCCACACCAACCCTGAACACCACCGTTCAGACACAGACCCCCGGCCCCTCCGTCACAGGGACCGGGGGTCTGCTGCTGATTCAGGCCTTGCGCTTTTGATCGGCCTGCCGCAGTTGCTCCCGCAGGATGATCGGATCGTCACAGTGGGATCTGCGGTAGAGCGCTTTGATCTTGCGTGACTCCTCATCGAGCAACTCCAGCTCAACTGCATCTGCCATTCCCACAGTGAAATCTTCGATCTGGCGGTCTTCAAACTGATTCTCAAGAGCCATCAACTCCTTCAACGAATCACTCATATACAGACAACTCGACGCCATCAATTTGAGGTTTTCCCTGATCTTGATGTCGGCCTGCTCGCGAACATCCCGCGCCTTTTCCAGCGTGGCAATCAGATCACCACTAGCCGCCTCCTCAATCGTTGCCGCAGACACCGTTGAGGTTGTTGCACAACCGAGCACCAGCACCAGCAACAACGCCAGAACGGATTGCAGAACCTTCATCGGACCCCCATAAGACAGGTCACGTTAAGGGGAGTCATCAGACGACGTCCCCTCAGATGAGGGAGACATCGTTTTGGATCACCACTCCACAACCCCTCAAGTGGGTGATGTGTGGACCTCAGGTTTTGCCGATGCTGATGGAACACGAGGCGAGGAGCACCGAAAACCATGACCAACACAACAGCCAAAGCTCAATTGCTCGATCTGCTGATCGAACTGCTGAAAGGATGCAAAGGGCTTTATGCCCATCGGCAGAACCTGATGCAACGGGTGATGCGCATGCCCGATCTGGAAGTACGCAATCACCTCGATCGGCTCAAGGCCAGCCATTTCCCAGGCACCTGAACCATCAAGAACCAAAGGGCTTAATTCTTAAGGAATGCTGAGAGACGCAAAGAAAGCCAAACCCGTATCGATTGTCGCAGACCAGTCCAATCATGGATCCGTAGGACGGCTGCAGTTTCAAGCGTGATCCCATGGCCGAGACCCTGCATCTGCCCTACTCCGTTCAAGGCAATGGAACCGTGGAATCGATCGGCAATCACCTGTATCGGGTCTGCGGACCAGCCGGATGCACCGTTGTGATGGGGCTCAGCAACGCCCTTTATCTGAGTCGCAACGTGCCAGAGGTGGAACACAACCACCACTCACATCGATGACAAAAAATCGCTCCAGCCATGGAGCGATTCATCAAGCCGAAGCAATCCCCATCACCCGGCTCACAGCACCAGATCTTGATGCGTTGGGTCGATAATACTCATCCAGCCCCAGATCTAGGGGGAGCACGATTACTTATGCAGAGCTCCTTGATCACACATCAACGCTGCATGTGGTGGCCTTGCTCGATATAGTGAGAGACCCCATCACCCGGCCCGCCTCTTCGGCGGGCTTTTTTGTGGCAACACCCCAGATGTAGCGCCAGGAGCAACACTTTGTATGGGAGGTCACAAAAAAGGGAGGGTTCCCTAATCCCTCCCCTGTTCGACGCAGTTTCCCCCTGTTCTGAGCTGGGGGTTACCTGTTCATTGTGTATCCCAACGAACTAAATGGCATCGGTGATTGCACCT
The DNA here is from genome assembly GCF_900473975.1 of Synechococcus sp. N26. NCBI lineage: Bacteria > Bacillati > Cyanobacteriota > Cyanophyceae > Synechococcales > Synechococcaceae > Synechococcus > Synechococcus sp. N26. The sequence goes on from NZ_UCNM01000010.1 coordinate 456,236, forward strand.
AGCGAACGGTCGCATCAGCGTTCAAGCAGACCAGCATCGATCTTGGCGTCGGGATTGAGCTTGATCAGCATCCACAGCAACATCGCCGAGCAATCGCGATCACTCACGCCGTAGTCATATTTCCAATCAGCCACCATCCCTTTGAGCTCATGCTGAGCCTGGGTGATGAACTCATCGTTCCATTCCTGCACCAATCGATTCAGTCCTCTTCGAGATCCTCTTCCGTGACATAGAAGGGTTCATCAGAGCCGGGCTGATCGTTCTCCAACACGAGCACCTTGAGCGAATCATCGCTCTCAAACACGAAGAGGCCGTCCTCATCGGGATGCACACCCTTCATCTCAGGGTGGTGGTTGACGAGACGCTTGAGGCGGCGCTGCTCCTTCCAGAACTTGGTCCCTTTTTCAACCAGATAAACCGTCAGAGCCAAGTTCACCAGCACGAGGGCGAGGAACTCCAAGGCCTGCATAGATCAAAACCGGGTTTTGACGACCCTAGCGACAGAAGCAGGGAGCGCCATAGCAAGCGATACCAAGCGACCAAAGGCACGGAGAGGAGGGGACAAGGCGGCCGCGACAACTCATAATGAGAATGATTCTCGGACGTCGAGGAGGTTGCAATGGGCCAGGTGTGCCTGATTTCAGGCCCCCCGGGATGCGGGAAAACAACCTGGGCGCTGCAGAGGCTCCAGCAGCATCAAGGACCCTGCGCCTACCTGCGGCTGGAGGGAGAGAAGGCAGCGGGGCTTGAACAGGGGCAAGACAGCGGAATCGACCTGACCTGGCTCAAGGACCAGGTGCCCAGGCTTGAGGAACCGGCAACAGCCAACGCGACGGACCTGAAACAAGACAACGATGGGCTGACCCTGATCGAAGTGCAGCAGTTCCATCCCCCCAACCAGGAGGGCATTGAGGGGCTCGGAGACGACGTTCGCTCCAAGCTGGAGGCCTTGCAGCTGCACCCCGACCAACTCCTGCACTTCGGGCGAGACCCTGAATTGCCTGCAAAGGACACCTTGGAGTTCAGCAAGCTCGAGGCCTGGCACACCTCTCTTTCGGGTTGTGTCTGGGATCCCAACAGCCTGAGCAGCTTCTGGTTTGAACTCGTGAACGGTGCCTACGGCGATGTGTACCGCGCGAAAGGCCTAATGAATCTTCCTGACGGGCGGGCATTTTTCTGCAATTGGATGGTGAGCCAGGAGTCATCCCAGTTCCTGCCCCTGGACGCCACGGCACCGCCGCAGGGTCGCCCCAGTCGAACCTCAGAGCTCGTTGTTCAGGGCAAGGCACTCAACCCCGAAGGCATTCAATCCACCATCAACGACTGTCTGCTCGCGGATGACGTGCTCGCCATGCAGCAACAACAGCTCCAACAACAACCCACATCGCAAGGCTGATTGACATGAACCACGCCGTCATCTCTTGTTTGCACGCCAACCTTGCCGCCGTGGAGGCGGTGCTCGACGACATCGACTCCCAGGGCATCGAAACCATCACCTGCCTTGGCGACCTTGTGGGCTACGGACCCCAGCCCAATGGAGTGGTGGAACTGGTGCGTCAGCGCAAGATTCCCAGCTGCCAGGGGTGCTGGGACGAGGACATCATTGACGGTTTGAATGCCTGTGAATGCAGCTATCCCTCCCAGCTGGCGGAACGACGAGGCCATCGCGCCCATCACTGGACAGCCGATCTGCTGACGGAGGAGAACAAGGCCTTTCTGGCTGAACTTCCGATGACACTGCGGCGCGACAAGCTGCTGTTTGTGCATGGCAGTCCGAACAGTCAGCACGAATATCTGTTGCCCGACATGAATGCTTTTGCTGCCCTTGAACGGGTGGAAACAGCAGGAGCGGAAACCTTGTTCTGCGGCCACACCCACCAGCCCTATGTGCGCGAACTACGGCAGGGGTCCATTCGGGTAAAGGTGCAACAACGCGATCAAGGCGCACCAACAGAACAGGAGCTGGAACTGCCGATGCGGCGGATCGTTAACGCTGGTTCTGTGGGGGAACCACGTCATGGCAGCACCAAGGCCACCTATGTGATCCATAACGACAACACCGGAGAAGTGACGATTCGCGAGGTCGACTACGACGTCGCCAAAACCTGTCGAGCGATCGTTGATGCGGGCTTACCTGAGGTGTTTGCCTGGAGGCTCAGCCACGGCTTCGAATATGCCGAGCGGGCTGAAGACGCCAGCCACGTGTGTGAGCGCTGATGGAACGCTGGGGCCTGGTGAGTGGTCTCCAAGGAGACCTGGATCTGTACGAACAGATTCAGAGGGAGTTGAAGCAACAACGGGGTGTTGCCAATCTCTTTGTTCTCGGTGATCTGATCGGATCACAACGCAAGTGCAATGCACTGCTCGAGCGGCTAAGGCAGCCAAAGCGCGCTGATCTTCAGCCCGACTGCATCTATGGCTGGTGGGAAGAACAGCTTCTGGCGGAGTGTGGCTACCGCGGCGAACGCAAGGCTGAAGGCCTCAGAGCCGAGCAGGGCGAGGCGGCGGTCGGAGAACTTCTCGCTTCGGTGGACGCTGACCATCTCAACTGGCTGGCATCGCTGCAGTTCGGCTTCATCGAACTCGACTGCGCTCTGATTCATGGCAGCTCCGCTGACGTCGGCGACCGGCTAACGGAAGACACTTCAGCCCTGGTGCTGCTGGACCGGCTGACGCGGCTGGATGTGAACCGGCTGTTTACGGCGCGCTGTCAGCGTCAGTTCCGACTGGAGCTTTCTGGAGGATCCATCCAATCCCACGTCAAAGACCATGCCGGTGAACAGCAGAGCGAACAGGCTGTGCCCAAACGAAGCGTGATCGGCATTGGCGGAGGGAGGCATTACACCCTCTATGACCCCGCCACAGATGACATCGAATTTCGAATTGCGGGAGAACCTTCCAACTCTTCGGGGAGGGGCTTTGGCTGAATGCCACGTCTCGAGATGTTGTGTCGCAGCAACTGCTGAGTGAGTTGCTCGCCTGATCACAAGAACGTCGTTTCACAACCTTTGATCCCAAAGATCACCTCTGTTTTCGGACCCAATGACCACTGAACCCGCCACCGCCAACGTTCCCGTCACCATTCTCAGCGGCTTCCTCGGAGCGGGGAAAACCACGCTGCTGAATCACATCCTGAGCAATCAGCAGGGGGTGAAGACCGCGGTGCTGGTGAATGAGTTCGGTGAAATCGGGATCGACAACGATCTGGTGGTCACCACCGGTGAAGACATGGTGGAGCTGAGCAACGGTTGCATCTGCTGCTCGATCAACGGCGAGCTGATGGAGGCGGTGGAACGGGTGATTGAACGCCCAGAACCGCTTGATTACATCGTCGTCGAAACCACCGGTCTGGCCGATCCCCTACCGGTGGCCATGACCTTCCTTGGCAGTGAGCTGCGGGACCAAACCCGCCTGGATTCGATCATCACCTTGATCGATGCAGAAAACTTCGACGACGTCGTTCTGGACACGGAAGTTGGCCGGGCCCAGGTGATTTATGGCGACATCCTGCTGCTGAACAAGTGCGACCTCGTCTCAGAGGAGCGGCTTGAGGCTGTCGAGCAGCAACTCAGAGCCGTCAAGAACGATGCGCGGATCCTGCGGTCGGTGAAAGGAGATGTGCCTCTGCCCCTGCTGCTCAGCGTTGGACTGTTCGAATCCGACAAGGTGAGTTCCCCTGCCGACGATCCGAGCCTGGATCACAGCGACTGCGACCACGACCATGGACACGATCACAGCCATGGGCATAACCACAGCCATGGGGACGGTCATGACCATGGCCACCATCACCACAGCCATGAGCACGGTGACCATCAGGACATCGAGGGCTTCACCTCCCTGTCGTTCCAGAGTGATGGGCCCTTTGCATTGCGCAAGTTCCAGAACTTCCTCGACAACCAGATGCCCCAGGAGGTGTTTCGGGCCAAAGGAGTCTTGTGGTTCAACGAAAGCGAACGCCGCCATGTGTTCCATTTGGCGGGCAAACGCTTTTCCATCGACGACACCGACTGGACCGGTGATCGCAAGAATCAATTGGTGCTGATCGGCCGCGACATCGACCACACCACCCTGCGGAAGCAACTCCAGGCCTGTGTGGCTGATTGAGTCAAAGGAACCCGCAACCCCTCCAAAACTCGCGTTGTGGTGGTTCCGTCTTGGCGCTGGTTCTCGTAGCTCCCGTGACAACGGAATCGCCTTTGCTCAGCACCCAGAGCGGTCATTTTTCAGTAATGAAATCGAGGTCGCGATGCGCGCTGATCAAAACCTCCGCGTTCTTCTGCTGTAACGCCAGATCAGCAACGTTGCTCAAGGCCAATCAACGCGCAAGGCTGTCAATACTTTGAAACCACTCACAAGCGACGCATGGACGACCACAACCAACAAAAGCTCACGGCTCGCGAGATGGTGCGAGCCCACGCCTACCCCGTACTGGCTGCCGTCAGCAGCCTCAGCCTGCTCAGCATCGCAATTCTGCTGATCCCGCAAGCAGTCAAAACCCATCGCTACAACCGCTGCATTGATGCACAGATCTCCATGCGGGCCAGCATCAATCCCAAGGGAGGCACAGATCCCGGCAAAATGAATTACCTCAAAGCCGTTAAACACTGCGAAGGCTTCTGAACCGATGCGCGCCATCCAACCGTTAACGGCACTCAACTTCTGCGTTTTGGCCCTGGTGGTGAACCAAGCACCAGGGATGGCCCACGGCAAGGGGATCTACGACACCGAAGCCGAAGCCCAGCAACGGGCCGCTGAGATCGGTTGCACCACCGTTCACGAGAACAACGGCCGCTGGATGCCTTGCGCTGATGAACGGGAACTCCACCAACAGCTGCGCAAGCAATGAAAGCCTCCAAAACAACCAGCCGGCAGGCGCGGCGCGTCCATCGCTGGCTTGTGCCGATCGCCGCAGCACCACTGCTGATCACCGCAGGAACCGGCTCCCTCTACAGCCTGCTGCTGGAGCAGAACATCGATGCCTTCTGGCTGCTCAAACTGCACACAGGACAGTTCGGCTGGCTCAACCTTCAGCCCGTGTACCCAGTCCTGCTGGGAACGCTCACCATCGTTGTGACCGTGTCTGGGCTGACGATGCTGCTCAGGCCAGCCCGCACGACAGGGGGTTAATCACCCCAATGGCCTCACTCCGCGCAAGTGCAGCCGCAGGAGCCACTGCCATGGCAGGGCTCGTGGTTGGAATGACCGGTAGCACAGGCTTCTGAACAGAAACTCTGGCCATCACGAACAACAGCCTGGGACGCCTGCACCTCACAGGTGCAACGCGGGCAGGCACAGGGCGTAGCGGGAGCCATCACAACCAATCAACTCACTGTTGTATAGGCCGAAAAAAATCCCTCCAGAACAAACACACCATTTCCACACACAATTTACGCAGATAAATTGATAATGATTCTCACGTCACACAGCGACCCACAAGCAAAGAGCCGCTTCCAATAACAATAATAAAAGAAGAAGGAAAACAAGAGAAAGTCCAACAATCACAGCGCAATAGGCCAAATAGCACAAGCGGAAGCAATTAAATTCGCCACGAATCAATCAGGAAGCAGAAAAATAACGAGAGAAACGCCCAAAACACATGAACAAAAATGATCAGCTGAGAAGCAAAACGATGCGAGAAGTCATTGCATGGTGCTACCGACGCGCATCTCACCTTTCACTCACAGGCAACGACAAGGAGGCACAGGCCTTGACAGAGGAGCACATGGAATCGCTTCAGAACGCTAAGCCCGAAAAAATGCTATGGATCGGGAATTAACAGACACAGGCTCTTTTTCGCGGTGGCGCAATGTGCCATATCTCACTTCGAAGAAAGCAAATATCACAAGAGCAGACAAAATCAAAAATCCACATCGTGCTATAAAAGACATCGAATACGCACGAATCCTTGTGTTGACAGTTCATAGAAAGCAAAAAGATTTCAGCAAGAATATTAATCACAACCTGGTGTAGCAAAAATAACAAGTCAATACATCAATGAATACTGAGCAACACTATCGAGACAGGAGAGGAAAGCCAATATCCCTGAATTCATCAGAAACAGCCCACCTAGAACGACCTCACGCCGGAGAAGAAATAATAATAACAGTAAAGAGCGGAATTATAAGGATTGCAGCTAAACAATCCAAAAACATAGAAGACATAACTTTAGCTTTTGCATGCAAAGTAGATACATTCAAATTCCACTATCCAGAAGACCTTGAAATCACGATAGAAGCCGAAACAAACACGACTTATTTCGTGGAATGTCAAAAGGAAACAGAATCCAACACCAGTGACGCCATTATGGACTGGATCATTCAACTCCATATCGTGAGACATGAGGCAAATCTGGAAAGACGACTGATGAAATTTTTTGAATTACTGATGACAAGGTTGGGGAAGAGAACCGCGGAAGGCCTACTACTGGAACACACCTTGTCTCATGCACGCATTGCTGAAATCATTGGATCCACGAGATCTACCGTATCAAGGACGATTAGCGCCCTCAGGAAGACCCAAAAAATCTATATTGATGAATTAAAAAAACAGATCATTTTACCTGTGGATTAATCAACGCCCACAACGACAAGATCCACCCTTCCACTTGGAGCACTTGGATTTCTTGCAACCCTTTTTCTTGCTAACTGCGAGACGGTTTTCGGAGGACTCGGCCAAGTGCATAGCCAATCAATCCAACAACAATACCGCTTACCCTGAGGTTAGAACCAGCCTGCAGGAGTAAAAAAAGACACAAGCCAACAACTCATCTGACCAGAGAGAATCCACCTTTCCATAAATATTAGAGTGCCTAAGAGAATCCAAGAAAAAGCAAAGGCCCGAATCGAAGGAACTCGTGAATGTATAGAAAGCTACTTTGGAATGAAATAAACGAGTAGCAAGCAACACAGCGAAAAAGCAAAATGGAGCAGCCCTATGGGCTTTCCTGTGTGAGGAATCAAATGAAGCTTTTCCAGCAACTGCTGGTGGCTCCTGC
>NZ_UCNM01000006.1:0-233643 GCF_900473975.1 Synechococcus sp. N26
ATTACCATCACCACCCACGAAGAAGCCACCTCACCTTGAGGTGGCTTTTTTGTTGTAAGGTTTTAGTAGACTTTTGCGCTCATCTGTGCCAAGACGTTCACTAGTTCGACGTTTAAGTGGCCAGATTTGGAAGGCTTGTCAGCGTTGGAATAATGCTGAGTGTGTTGATTTAAGTGCTGCTTTTGCATATTTCGTTCTTCAGTCGTTCTTTCCGCTGCTTCTGATTGCGTTGTCTGTTGCCGCAAGGGTGTTTGGCAAAACGGATAGTGTGGATAATGTGTTGGCCTCGGTGACGCAGGTCTTGCCGCCGTCAGCAACCAGCCTTGTTGATTCGACCTTGCGTGGGTTGGTGGATCAAGGCTTTGGCGCTGGAATCCTCGGTGTTGTCGTTTTGCTTCTAACGGCCAGTAATGCTTATTTAACGCTCCAGCGTGGAGCTGATCGCTTGTGGTCTGAGATTCTGCCCGAGCCATCAATCGGTTTGTCTTGGTGGCAACAGGTTGGACAGTTTTGTAGAACACGTGTTGAAGCCTTCCTGACGGTTTTTGCCATATCTGTTTTAATCGTTTTTCAACAGTTGGTACTCAGTATTGGGCAGCTTCCTGAGGACATTCTTGGCTTATTGGATGGCGTCGTTCCTGGCTTAATGGGGATCGTGCGCTCCAGTCCCATTCTTCCTCTCGGGCGGATTCTTGTTCCCGCGTTGATCTTGTCTTTGATGGCTTGGTTGCTTCAGGTAGTGTTGCCCAGCCGTCGTGTTCCTGCAATTCCACTCATTCCTGGCGCGTTGTTGATTGGATTCGGTCTCGCCTTTCTCAATAAAATTCTGAGTTTGAGTATTGTTTCTCTGGGTAATCGCTATCAGGCCTATGGCGTGATTGGTGGCGTTTTGGTGTTAACGCTTTGGGTTTGGTTGGTGGGTGTGATTCTTTATTTTGGCCAGTGCTTGAGTGTTGAATTGGCTGCAGTTCGTTTTGCGAAACCCCGGCTCGGGGAACCGAACAGCGCGTCGCCTTGAACTTTGATTTAACTCTGCGAAGCTGATTCAACGGACCCTTTCCGTTGAAGCCCATGAATCGATCACCAGCAGTGTTGTGGATCGGAGTTGTGTTGCTCCTGCTGCTGCCAACCGCTGCCGGTCGTCTCTTGCTTGATCTCGCCGGTGGCGTACTGCTGGCTCTTTTGGCGCTTCCTTTTATCCTTTCAGGTCTTGGTTGGATTGGCTGGAAGCTTTTGCAGTCTCGGATGATCAGCTGTACCGCCTGCGGTGCTACGGGTCTGAAGGGGGCTGCAGTTTGTGCCGTATGCGGCACTCCCTACGCCAGTGCGGGAGGAGCCAGCCCGGCCAGTGCGGCGGCCCCGTCTGCACCTGCCAGTGATCTCACCATTGACGTGGTGGCTCAGGATGTGGATTCCGATTCCTGAGCCTGAAGCTGTCGTTCCCGCAGGAACAAGAAAAACGGAGCAGCGCAGGCAAAGGCCAGACCGAAGCTCAGGGGGATGGCCAGCCACCAGCCTTTGATCTTCTGACGTGGTCCTTCCACACAGATCCACAGCGTGACGGCACTGGCCCCCACCAGCAGGTCAGCGCTCAAGGAGCGTGACGCGGCTGTGCTGCTGGCATCGGCGATGAATCGCGCTAGATCAAAGGCTTGTCCACCGCTTTCGGCGATGAATTCCAGGTTGGCCTTCCAGGGCAGGATCGCTCCCAACACAGCAAGAAGCAGATAAATCCAAGGCAGGGCTTTACGCATCGGTTGTGGCTTTGAGAGTTGTGGGATCAAGCTCGACAATCGACTGCTCCACGCTGTCGAGCAGGCTCTGACACCGGTTCAGATACACCTCGCCATGGAGCACTTTTTGCTGCAAGTCCGCCAACGGAACACTGTCGTTCTGTAGTTCAGCAAGCAGCAGATCCAAAGCCTGTATGGCTTCCTCGTAGCTCAGTGTCTCGGCATCCTTCCGCCACGATTCGATGCTATCGCGTTGCTCTTTCTTGACTTGGCGCTTGCTCATCAGGAGGAGGTGGTGGGTGCACTGGGCTGGATCTGATCGACTCGAGCTTCAAGGCTTCCGTTGCTCATTTGAATGTTGAGCTGATCACCGATCTTGACGGATTCCAGGTCTGAAATGGGGTCGCCGGCGGTGTTGCTGATCAGAGCCAAGCCGCGTTTCAGCCAGCGTTCCGGTGAAAGTGCGTTGAGCAATTGCTGCCTTTGAGCCAGTGCCTGGCGTTGGCGTTTGATCTTTTCCAGTGGAGACTGTTGCTGAAGGGCTACGTCTCGATCCTGAAGACGCTGACGTTCGCGAAGGATTCTCCCCAGCAGCGCCTCTTTCAATCGGCTTTGCCGCTGCGCTAGTCCTTGGCGTTCCGCCTCGCTGTCAGGCAGCAAGGCCACGATCGCTGCCGTGGGCGTGGCTGCACGATGGTCTGCCACCAGATCGGCGACGGTGAGATCATCCTCATGTCCCAGGCCTGTCACCACCGGTATGGGGTAGTTCGCCAGGAGGCGGCAAAGCGCCTCGTTGTCGAACACTGCCAGGTCTTCCCGGCTGCCACCGCCGCGGGCGAGCACCAAAGCGTCCAGTCCCAACTCATCTGTGCGCTCGGCCAAGGCTTCCAGGGTGCTGATGATCGTCGGTGCCACGGAACCCTGCACTGGAATTGGCACCACGATCAGCTGCGTCATGGGCCAGCGTTCCGCCGCGGTGCGGAGCATGTCGGCCAGGGCGGAACTGGGCACGCTGGTGAGCACCGCGATCGAGGCGGGTTGTCTCGGAAGCGGCCTCTGATGGCTTGGGTCGATCACCCCCTCCTGTTCCAGCAGTTGCCGCACCCGTTCAAAGTCGCGCAGCACCGTACTGAGGCTTGGCCGGATATCCAGCGCCTGAACGGTGAGGCTGGCTCGTGCTGCCCAGAAATTGAGCTTGCCCACCACGGTGACGCCGTCACCGTCTTTGGGTTGATAGCTCAATTGAGCCAGCTTCGAAGCCCACACCACACCGGAAATGCTGGCGGAGCCGTCGGTGAGGGTGAGCCAGAGGTGGCCCTTTTTGAGTTGTGGCCGGGAGACCGTTGCTTCCAGTAAAAAACGCGGCGCAAAACCGCGTTCCAGCAGGCTGCCGATGGCTGTGTTCAGCTCAGCAACGGAATAGGTCGGAAGACGATCAACGCTCAAGGCGGCTGTAGGCGTAACCCCAGTAGATGCAGACAACGGCTGAGATGCTGGTCAACAGAACGCCCCAGTTTTGGTGGATCTGGGTGGCACCAATCGTGCAGATCACCAAGGCGCTGCTGAGCAGCCTTGATCCATCACGTCTGTTCTGAACGTAAAGCGGTGCCAACGACTGCCTCAGTGGAATCCTCCCCACTGTGCTGCATCAGCGGTGGCTGGTGGAGAGGCAACAAAAAACCCCCCGGCGAGCCGAGGGGTTCTGTGAATCCGCGGAGCGGAAATCAGCCGAGGCCGATCTGGGACAGGATGCCCTGGCCGGTCAGGAGCTCGGTGCCGAGGCCGATCACGATGCCCAGCATGGCCAGACGACCGTTCCAGGTTTCAGCGAAGTTGACGAAGCCGAAGCGTGCGTTGTCAGACATGGGTGGGAACCGGTTGGTTTGGGACAAATGTAACAAAGGTTGGAGTTTTGTTGAGTGTGTTTACGGCTACGCGCCGGGCTTTTCCTGGTCAGGGTTGCTGGCCGCTCAGCCGGCGTTTGGTTCGGGCCGTCGGCAGCGCCTGTCGGGGATCGTCGGGCCAGGGGTGCTTGGGGTAGCGCCCCCGCATCTCCCGGCGCACCTCCCTGTAACTGCCTTGCCAGAAGCCTTTGAGGTCACGGGTGCGCTGCAAGGGGCGTCCGGCTGGTGAGAGCAGTTCTAGCGTGACGGGAATGCGGCCATTCAGGACGTGTGGGCCGTCGTCAGATCCGAACATCTCCTGCAATTTCACGGCGAGGATCACTTCGTCGGCGGTGTAGAGCAGCGCGGCTTGCCGGCCGGAGGGGATCGGGATGCGGCGCGGCAGCAGAGCATCCAGCTGTTGCCTGAAGCTCCAGTCCAGATCGCCCCAGAGTGCTTCTTCCAAGGCTGTCGCGCTGATGTCGCTCCAGCCCAGGCAGCCCTCCAAGCATGGGCCAAGCCAGCTGTCAGTCTGCTCCAGCAGGGTTGTCAGATCGCGATCAGGCCAGGGGGCGCCCACCTGTTGGTGCATCCATGCCAGCCGTTGGCGCAGCTGATCGCTGTTGTCCGTCCAGGGCAGGGCATCAAGGTTGGCATCCTTCTTCAGCTGCTCGATCAGCAGGTTGCGGCACAGCGCTGCGGCTGGTGAAGGCTGTGGCGTTCGGCGCACCACCAAGGCCCCCAGTTTGAGCTGGCGTTCGGCACGGACCCGCTGTCGTTCGGGATCCCAGCTGGCTTCGTCCTGCCAGTGGCCGTCCCGCTCAGCGATGCTCTGCAGGGTGCTCCGGCTCAGGGCGACGGCCATCTGGATCCGCGTGTCCCGGCCGCCCATGTCGACCCTGGCGACGGCCAGGGCTGGACTGCCCTGGAGCGGATCCCAGGGCAGCAGGGTTGCTCCGCGGCCCTGACGCAGCTGATAGCGACCGACCTGACCTGGACGCTGTTGCGCCAGCCATTCCGGAAAGGCCGCCAGGATCAGCTCGCCCGCATTGACGGAAGCGTTTCGCTCCTGGGGTGAGGCACCCAGTCGCTTCAGTTGACGGTGAAGTTGCTGGCTGAGCGTTCGCAGGGATGGATGGCGCTGGATGCTCTTGAGCCTGGCCTCGAGATCGCTGCCGATCTGGCGGCGATCGAACGGATCCCGTTCGCTGAGGATGGCCGCCAGATCACAGCCCAGCTGGGGGGCGCCCCGTTCTTGGGCCTTCAGCAGCAGCATGCCGAGACGAGGGTGAACGCCGAGGCAGCCGATCAGCCGTCCCCGCTCGCTGATGCGGCCGTCGTGCTCCAGCAGGCCGAGTTGTTGAAGGCCGAGCTGTCCCTCCTTCATGGCTGCTGCGGGGGGAGGGTCCAGCCACGGCAGTTCTTCCCCCAGTCCAGCCCCCCATTGGGCCAGTTCCATCAGCACGGGCTGGGGATCTGCCAGCAGCAGTTCAGGGGGGTGAAAGGGGGGGCGCCGCTGTTGCTCTGCCGGTGACCAGAGGCGGATGCAGTGGCCCGGGCATTGCCGGCCTGCCCTGCCCCGGCGCTGTTCCGCACTGGCCAGGCTGGCGACGGTGGTCTCCAGACCCTCCATGCGGGTGTTGGGGTCGTAACGCAGTTGACGGCTGAGGCCGCTGTCAATCACCAGGCGCACCCCATCAATCGTGAGAGAGCTCTCTGCAATGGCGCTGGCCAGGATGATGCTGCCGTCTTGGTTGGGCTCGCAGCGCTGCAGGGCTGAACTCTGCTGCTGCAAGGGCAGCTGACCGTGCAGCGCCTGAATCTTCCAGTTCTGCAGGGACGGGGCGGCCGTCAGGGCCTGTCTGCAGCGTTCAATCTCCGCCAGCCCCGGCAGAAAGACCAGAACCCCGCTGCCCTGCGGTTGGTCAAGGGCGTGTTGCTCGATGGCGCGCAGCACCTGTTTCGGCAGGGGTTCGTCCGGCCGTGGTGGTTGGTGGTGGGTGTCCACCGGGTAACAGCGGCCCGGGCTTTCCAGCACCGTTGCTTCGGGCAGCCGTTCCCTCAGATCGGATAGATCCAGCGTGGCTGACATCAAGATCACGGCGAGATCTGGATTCAGCAGCGGCCTCGCCTCGCGCAGCAAGGCGAGGGATAGGTCCGCCTCCCGCCCCCGCTCATGAAATTCATCGAAGATCACGCACCCCACCCCATCGAGCGAGGGATCGCTCTGCAAGCGCCGCAGAAAGAGGCCGTCGGTGATCACTTCCACCTGGGTGCGATTGGATCGCTTCTGTTCCCCGCGCACGGCATAACCGATGCGCGCGCCGATGTCTTCTCCAAGGCTCTCGGCAAGACGGGCGGCGGCCGCTTTGGTGGCCAGTCGCCGCGGTTCGATCATCCAGATTTTCTGATGCTCTTCAAGAACGCTCTGGCCTTCCGTCAGGGCTCCAATCAGCGCCAGGGGGACCCGTGTGGTCTTGCCTGCCCCCGGCGGTGCCTGGAGCAGAACCGTTTCCCCTGGGCGGACCGCAGAACAGATCTGCTCCAACAGGGCGTCGATCGGGAACTGGCTCAACGCGGTGTTGCCGCTCGATTCACGGGATGAGATTCATCAGGCCGAACAGCACCAGGCTGCTGATGGCGCCGACGGCCGCCAAAAGCCGCACCAGCGGGCCGATGGAAACGACGAGGGAGGCCATGAAGACTTTCTTAAAGGCCGGATTAATTCCGGTCTAGCCCCCTTTTCAGTGGCATTGCTGCATTCATTCGCACGCCTTTACAGAAAACCCGTGCCGGATCAGCGCACGTGGCGGGTCCCATCCACGGGGTGGTACTCCTCGCCGGTGAGTTCTTCAAACACGATGGCCGGGAGACCGGTTTCGAACATGGTCTGCAGGGCTTCCTTGAGATAAGGATTCCAGCCTCCGGTGCTCACCTGGCCGTGGCGGACAGTCCAGTCCCAGGTGCCCTGAAGGTCGCGGGGGATCCGGCCTTCTCGGTCACGACGGGCCACCAGATCAAGAGATTCAACAAGTCCCACGGTGATGGGGTCCTTGCCGTAGGCCGGGGTCAGGCTCAATTCCAGGCGGACGGGGTCTTCCTTCATCAGCCGAAGCCGAAACCGTGGGGGCAGCTTGATGCCTTTGATGACCGCGGCAACGATGCGTGTTCTCTGATCCACTCAGGCGACCCCTGTCGACTTCAAGCGCCCAATTTATTCAGTGCCGGGTCCCGCGGCCGTCGAGGCTTCGTCATCGTCACCGCCGAAGCGCACCGTCAGCAGGGCCTCTTCCGTGATCCTTCCCTCGCTGTCCAGAAGTTCTGGGTGGACGGTGACCTGGCCTGTGCGGTCGTTTGGAGCGTTGCTGGGCGCGCTGTTGATCGGACCGCTGGCAGCGCGGAAACCCTTGCTCATCACGCGGAAGGCCTGCCACAACAGGGCCACGAACAACGCTCCGTAAATGAGGGGAAACAGCGAACCGAGCATGACCCTCCGACCCAGCTGAATATCTGCATTCTCACGCTATCGGGACCCCGGTCGCATGTGGTCACAGCTTTGACACGGAACTTGGCTGTTTTCGGATCTGCTCTGCGTAGCGTCGAGGCAGCCGATCGACCTGAAGCTGTGGTGAACTCCCCGTCCCGCTCGCTGGTCGCCTCTGCTCTGGCGGGGGGATTGCTGGTGGCCGGCGTGTCGTCGCTTCCCTTGATCGTTGGCTCTCAGCAAGCCGAGGCGCGCCCGGAGATCCGTCGCGGCTCGTTTGTGGCTGCCGCTGTGAAGCGCAGTGGGCCGGCAGTGGTCAGCTTGGAGACGGCGCGGACCGTCAATCAGTCCAGTGTTACGGGAGTGCCGCCGGCCCTGATGCAGGACCCTTTGTTTCGCCACTTCTTCGGCATCCCACGCGCCACAGCTCCGCGCTCCAGGGTGCAGCGTGGCCAAGGCAGTGGAGTGATCTTCGATGCCAAGGGCCTGTTGCTCACCAATGCCCATGTGGTGGAGGGGGCGGATCAACTCACCGTGGACCTCTCCGATGGCAGGAGGGTGCCTGCCCGAGTGGTGGGCAAAGACAGCCTCACCGATCTCGCGGTGGTGCGTCTGGAGGGCTCCGGGCCCTGGCCGGTTGCGGATCTGGGGGATTCCGACCGGCTCAGCGTGGGCGACTGGGCGATTGCCGTGGGCAATCCCTTTGGCCTGGAGAGCACGGTGACTCTGGGAATCATCAGCAACCTCAACCGCAACGTTGCTCAGTTGGGAATTTCCGGCAAACGTCTTGACCTGATTCAGACCGACGCGGCGATCAATCCTGGTAATTCGGGTGGGCCACTGCTCAATGCCGACGGTGAGGTGATCGGCATTAATACCTTGGTGCGATCAGGGCCTGGGGCGGGTCTGGGTTTTGCCATTCCGATCAATCGGGCTCGAACCATTGCCCAGCAGCTGGTGGCCAGCGGCAAGGCCCGTCATCCGGTGATCGGCATCCGTCTGTCGCCGGTGCCACGGCCCACTCCCACGTCCCCGGTGCCGCCAGGTGCGGTGATTCGCGCTGTTCAACCTGGGGGGCCGGCGGACCGCGCCGGGCTCAAGGTGGATGATGTGATCCTTCGCTTCGATGGCCAGGTGGTTGATGGCCCAGCTGCGGTGGTCAGTGCCATTGAACGCCGCGGTGTCGGTGCCATGGTTGTGCTCGAGGTGCAGCGAGCTCAGGAGCGGGTCTCGTTCAACGTCAAGCCCGTCGATTTATCGGCCTTGGCCCCTGGCTGAAGCTTTTGGCTCAGGCGTCGTCGGCGTCCCTCAGTTGTTCGACGCATTGGGTGATGCAGTCGCCATCGTCGAGCGAACAGGTGGTGATGCACTGGAAATAGGTTTCCACGGCGTCCCAGGTCTGCTCATGGGGGGCCGGACCGGGGGCTGTTGAACCGCCAACGGGTTCGCTGTTGCCGGGGCCGGGAACCATGCTCATCGGGGCTGGAAGGTCAGTTTTGTCAGCCTATGCAGATGAAAACAGCAGGTAAAGAGAAATAAGTCTTCCTGCCTAAACCTGTGTGAAGTTTTCGTTGCCGTCGTCTGATTCCAGTCAGGCCGCCTTTTTACGGCGGGCGTCGCGTGCCTTCTGCTTCTCCTTGTTGGCCTTCCGCTTGGCTTCCCGTTCTGCAGCCAGTTCTTTCTCCCTGGCGGCTGCCCTTTCCTCCTCTTTCTTCTCGAGGTAGTAGTTGTAATCCCCGCGATACATCACCAGCTCGCCGTCCCGCAGTTCCACGATGCGGTTGGCAACGCGGGAGATGAAATAGCGATCGTGGGAGACCAGCAGCGCGGCTCCCTCGTAGGCCATCAAGGCGTCCTCGAGCATCTGCTTGGCGGGGATGTCGAGGTGATTGGTGGGCTCATCCAGAACCAGCAGATTGCAGGGGGTGAGCAGCATCAGGGCCAGGGCCAGACGGGCTTTCTCTCCGCCGCTGAGCTTCCCGACTTCCTTGAACACCGTGTCGTTGCTGAAACAGAAACTGCCCAGCAGCGAACGAACCTGGGTCTGGGTCCAGTCGGGAACCGCTTCGTACATCGTGTCGATCACGGTCTTGGACAGATCCAGGGCTTCGGCCTGGTTCTGTTCGAAGTACCCCGCAATCACGTTGTGCTCCCCAAGTCGAGAACTGCCTTCATCAGGGGTCTCAACCCCCATCACCAGGCGCAGCAGGGTGGACTTGCCCGCACCATTGGGGCCCACGAAGGCAATGCGGTCACCCCGCTCCACCTCCAGTTCAGCCCCCAGGAACAGGATTTTGTCTCCATAGCTGTGGGTGACGTTGTGAATCAGGGCAACCTGGGCTCCGGAGCGCGGGGCAGGCGGGAACTGAAAACTCGGCCCGGCCACGGATTCGATCGGTGCCTCCACCCGTTCCACTTTGTCCAGCTGCTTCTCACGGCTTTTGGCCTGGGTGCTGCGGGTGGCACTGGCACGGAAGCGATCGATGTAGGCCTGTTGCGTGGCGATCTCCTTCTGCTGCCGTTCGAAGGCCGCCTGTGTGGCCTCCCGCTCCAGTTGTTTCTGCTCCAGGTGGGCGGTGTAGTTGCCGAGGTAGCTGCGGGACACCCCCCGTTCGGTGGAAACGATCTGATTGCAGACCCGGTCGAGGAAGGTGCGGTCATGGCTGATCACCACAAGGGCTGCGCTCTGCTCCAGCAGGTAGTTCTCCAGCCACTGGATGGTTTCGACATCTAGATGGTTGGTGGGTTCGTCGAGTAGCAGAAGATCCGGTTCCTGCAGCAGGATTTTTCCCAGGGCAATCCGCATCTGCCAGCCCCCGGAATAATCCTTCACCTGCAGCTCAGCGCCCTCCGGGGTGAAGCCGATCGTGGGCAGGAGCTTGTCGATGCGGGCATCGAGTTCGTAGCCATGCAGTGCTTCGAAACGGCTTTGCAGCTTTCCCAGTTCTTGGATCAGCTGGTCCAGATGGTCGGGATCCTCCGCAGCCCGTTCGGAGCCCATCGCCTCTTCCACCTGCTTCTGCTGGTTCATGACCTCGGCCGCTTCGCCGAAGGCTTGAAACAGTTCCTGGCGCACGGTGCGCTCCAGGTCCACGTCGAATTCCTGCTGGAGATAGGCGATGCGGGGCTCTCCCTGCCGAACCACCTGGCCGCTGGTGGGCTCTTCGTGTCCGGCGATCAAACGCATCTGGGTGGACTTGCCGGCGCCGTTCACCCCCACCAGGCCGATTCTGTCTCCGGGTTTCACCTCCCAGGTCACGGCCCGGAGCACTTCCCCCGTGGGGTAGATCTTGCTGACGTTTTCGAGTCGCAGCACCGGCGGAAGGCGTGATGCCCTCCATCATCCCTGTCGGCAAACTGGTGAAGGTTCCCGGAGGCTGGTCGCCATGCTGAAACTGGAGCAGCTGGCCGCGCTCGTGGTGGCCGCAGGATTGGCGATTGTGAGTTATCTGCTCTTCTTCAGTTGGGCCGGAGGTGGCGGCTACGAACGCCGTGAGCGCGCTGTGCCCCAGGCGCGTCTGATGCCCGAAGCCCCCGAGCTCAAAGACCGCCTCTCGCCTTGATCAGCCAGCGCTTGCTGTCGTCGTCGTCAAGGCTGGCCAGATGGTCGCGCACTTCTTGGGGCGTGACAGGTAGCCCCAGCTGGTCGCCCAGGCTGCAGATGCTGGCCATGGCGCCGTTGGGATCCTGGAGCGCCTGACGGAACAGGGCCTGGGTCTGTTCCGTATTGCTGCTGATTCGGGCGTACAGCGATGCGGCGTTGGAAGCCATCGCGATCTGAGCAACTGCTCAAACGCTATTCAGCACCGAGAGTCTTGTCAGGCAGCTTGTTCGAGGCCGTCATCGTGCTGTCCCAGGGCCGAGGCGTCCTTCATGCTGCGGGCGTCCATGCAGAGCACCTTGCGCAGTTGGGCGTAGTTGGCGGCCTGGGTGCTGCGCCCTTCCTGGGAAGCGCCGTATTCGGCCCGTTGCAACACGTGGTGCAGGTGGGTCAGCAGATAGGTGCTGATCACGGCTGACACCAGCACGTCGCTGTTTTCAGCGCTGCGACGGGGGCGTCGGGACCGAGCGCGGGTGCCGGCTGGGCTGCGACGGGAGCGAGGTGTGGCTTGGGTCATGGGGTACTCCGAGGAGGACCAATGCCCCCCACCATGGTCATGGATACTACCCTTGACCATCTCTGTACACTTTTTAGTAGCAGAGCCCCTCTCAGGGGATCCGGTCGTGCCCACCCGTCAGACCTCATCCAGCGGGAAGCCCAAGTCCCCGAGAATTCAGGTGGTTCTGCCTGAGGATCTCTGTGCGCGTCTCACGGCGATGGCGGAGCTGGAATCCCGCACGGTGAGCAATATGGCGAGGGTGCTGATCCAGCAGGGGGTTCAGCGCCATGAGCAGGAGTTGGAGGCGTCCGCACCGGCGCCGACCCGCGAGGAGCGCCTGCGGTCTGCCCTGGAATCACAGCAGCCCCGCCGTCTGCGGGGCGCCCCCCGGCGCCTGCGCCTGCACCGGCCCGGTTAGGCCGGCTCCACCCGCGTGCCGAGCACGGCCTCCCGAGAGGCTCCGGTGACAGCGGGCACATTGCCGGGATGCCCCCTGTGGTGCCACCAGGCCAGCAACGCGAAGACCAGCGCTTCTCGGGCTTCCGTCGGCACCCCCAGACTGCTGCTCGTATCGATTTGTGCTCCTCGGCAGCGCCGCCGCAGCTCATCGATCAACACCGGGTTTTGGCTGCCACCTCCGGCTGTGATCAGTTCGATCGGTGCGATCCCAACGCTCTGGCGCAGACGTGCCAGATCTTGGGCAACCACAGCGGCGGAAAAGGCCGTCAGGGTGGCGATGGCATCTGCCGCTGAGGCCCCACCGAGCTGACGTAGCCGCCGGTTGAGGTCGTCCTGCCCGAAACACTCCCGTCCCGTGGATTTCGGTGGTGCCAGCTGGAAGTACTCCTCCTGGAGCCACCGCTGGATCCAGCCCTCATCCGCATGGCCCTGAGCTGCCATCGCTCCACTCTTGTCGAAGCTTTGGGCGCCATTGGTGAACTGGCGCATGCCCAGGTCAATCAGGCTGTTGGCGGGGCCGCAGTCCCATCCCAAGATCGCGGCATGCCGATCTACTCCACCGCAGGGGGGGATAAGGGTGAGGTTGGCAATGCCGCCCAGGTTCAGCAGTGCCCGCCAGCCCTGCGTGTGCCCCAGCAGTGCCGCATCGGCCCGAGGCACGAGCGGTGCTCCCTGTCCCCCTAACGCCAGATCAGCGGCGCGGAAGTCATGCACCACCGGCCTTTGCAGCAGATGGGCCAGCAGCGGGGCCTGAAGAATCTGCCAACTGGCCCCCCGTGCCTCTTGGGCCGGCGGGCGGTGCCAGACGGTCTGGCCATGGCAACCGATCAGCTCAGCTGTTGCATCGGGGTCGCAGGCCTTCACTGCTTGGGCTTGAACCTCCGTGATGGCTTCCGCCAGCTCCAGCCATCGGGATGCCGGCATCGGTGCACCCTGGCCGGCTGCCACCACCTGCTGCTGCAGTTCGAGCGGATAGGGCTGATGGTGGTGGCGAAGCAAGGACCACTTCGGATGTTGAGGTGGGCCCTCGAAGTGCACCAGCACGGCTTCCACACCGTCAGCACTGGTTCCGCTCATCAGCCCGAGGCAGTGCATCGGCTCAGTTTTTGGGGAGCCGTTGCAGGTCGTCCACCAGTCCCATCACCACCAGCAGGTGCCCCTCCTCCAGCACGTGGGATGCCGGTGGGTTGACCATCAGGCTGCTTTGCGGTCCTGCCGCCAGCACGTTCACCCGGAAGTTCTTGCGCAGATTCAGATCCCGTAGCGACCGCCCCACAAAAGGTTCCGGAACCTTGATCTCCTCGATGCAGTGCTGTTCATCCAGGGCCAGCCGCTCCATCAGGTTGGGGCGGACCAGTTCAAGACCCAGGCGCTCACCCTGCATGCGCGAGGGAAAGATCACCCGGTCGGCCCCCACCCGCTTCAGCATTTTTTCGTGGAGGTCGCTCGTTGCCCTTGCGATCACCTGGCGCACGCGGCTGCCCTCGCTGTCTTTGGCGATCAAGGTGGCGGTGATGCTGGCCTCGATCGGTTCACTGATCGCCACCACGACGGTGCCCATTTCAAGCACGCCGGCTTCGCGCAGGGCCTCTTCATCGGTGCAGTCCACGACGCGGGCCTCCACGCTGGGCTCCACCTGACGCAGTTCATCCACCGCCCGCTCAGAGCGGTCCACGGCCAGCACATCCGCTCCGTTCTGAAGCAGTTCCCGGCAAACGGCGATGCCGAAACGGCCCACGCCGATGATCGCGAAGCCGAGTCTTTCGCTGCCCTGGGCCGGGCTCCACTGCCACCACTCCTTCATCGCTGCCTCCCCCGCTGATCGCGCTCAGACATACAGATCCTCGCTGGGGTAACCGACTCGATTCTGGCGATTCATCTGGATTTGTTCCTGCGTCATCGCTTCCCAGATCGCACTCAGCAGCAAGAGGATCCCCAGCCGTCCCACAAACATTCCCACCATCAGCACCGCCTGGCCGAAACGGGGGAGTTCGACGGTGACTCCCAGGTCCAGGCCCACCGTGGCAAAAGCGGAGATGCAGGTGAACAGCATTTCCATAAAGGTGAATGAATCCTTCCCGTTCAAATTGCTGGCGATGCTGATCAGCATCGCCATGGCCATCACGAACAGCAGGGAGCCCACCGTGATGCCGACGGCTCTCAGCACTACCTTGTCGCTGATGCTTCTGTTGCGGATCACTACCACCTCCCGGCCCCGCAGGGTGGAGCGGGTGGCCGCCATCAAGGCGGCCACGGTGGTGGTTTTTATCCCGCCACCGGTGCCGCCAGGGCTGGCCCCGATGAACATCAGCACCATCAGCAACAGCAGGCTTGATTCGGTAACGGTGTCGAGCGAGAGCGGAAGGGTGCTGAAGCCTGCTGTGCGTGCCGTGACGGATTTGAACAGGGCTGTGAGCCACCGCTCAGACCAGGGCATGCCCGCGAAGACCTCCCCCTGGTTCAACCATTCCGTCAGGGCCAGCCCCCCTGCCCCGAAGACGATCAACAGCAGGGTGGTGCGCAGCACCAGGCGGGAGTGCAGGCTCAGCCGCCGCCGGCTTCGCCGTCTGCGCAGCAGCTGTGTGGTCAGATCGCTGGTGACCCGCCACCCCAAGCCGCCGGCCACGATCAGCAGCATTACCACCGCATTCACAACCCCGTTGCTGCGGTAGCGCTCGAGGCTGTCGCTCCAGAGTCCGAATCCCGCATTGTTGTAGGCCGAGATGCTGTGGAACACCGCAGCCCAGAGGCGTTCGCCATGGTTGGGGATGTCATCGAAGCCGAAGTGATACAGGATCACAGCTCCCACCAGGATCACCAGCGTCGCCGTCAGGGCAATGCCACGAAACGTGCGCCCAACGCCCCCAACGCCAAATTCATCCAGGGCCTGCCCCCGATCCAACCGGCGACGCAGGGCTGTTCCCTGCACCACAAAGCCCTGGAGAAATGTGGTGATGGCCATCAAGCCAAGGCCCCCCGCCAGGATCATCAGGGCCAGCACCGCCTGGCCGAAGGTCGTGAGATCGCTGCCGATGTCGATGATCGACAGGCCCGTCACGGTGATGGCTGATGTCGCCGTGAATAGAGCTTCCCAAAGCCCCACGCGGCTAGAGGAGCACAGCGGAGTGGCCAACAGCAACGTGCCGATCAGCACCACCAGCAATCCAGTTACCACGGTGAACTGGGGAACCGTGAGCCGACGATGCCAGCCCTGGGTGCGTTCGATGGCTCTTCCGATCGGCACAGGAGCGGGCGAGATCTGACCAGTGTTGTTCAGGATCCGCCGTAATGCCAGAGAATCAAGGCCGGCACGATGATGGTCATGATCAGCGTCAGGCCAATTCCGTAGCGGGTGACGTCGAGAAACCGATAACGGCCTGGACCGAACACCATCAAATTGGTCTGGTACCCGACGGGCGTGAGAAACGACTGACTCGCACCGAACAGCACTGTGATCAGCAAGGCGGTGGGAGACAGCTGAAGTGATGGGGCCATTTGC
The DNA here is from genome assembly GCF_900473975.1 of Synechococcus sp. N26. Taxonomy (NCBI): domain Bacteria; kingdom Bacillati; phylum Cyanobacteriota; class Cyanophyceae; order Synechococcales; family Synechococcaceae; genus Synechococcus; species Synechococcus sp. N26. The sequence continues at coordinate 15,159 of NZ_UCNM01000006.1, forward strand.
ACCGCGACAGGCGCCAGCAGGGCCACCGAGGCGGCATTGCTCATCACCTGGGTGAGCAGCGTGGTGCCGATGAAAACAACCATCAAAGCGGTATAGCTCGGCCAGCCCGCCAGCCCCTGCTGGAGCACTAGGGCGAGGGCATCGGCGAGGCCCGTGCTCTGCATGGCCACGCTGAAACTGGTGAGGGATCCCAGCAACAGGATCACGTCCAGCCGGATCGAGCGCTGCAGTTCACCAAGGCGAAGGCAACCGGTGGCGACCACGCTCACCATGGCCAACAGCACAGCCGCCACCAGGGGAATGGGGGTGAGCGTCGGCAGCATCAGCATCGCCAGAGCAATGCTGACGGCCACGGGCTTGCGCCGCACGGTGGGAAGGTCATCCTCCAGTCGATCCAGCACCAAGAGGTCGTTGCTGGCCTGCAGGCCGCGGATGGAGTCGATCGGTGCCTGCAACAGCAACACATCGCCCTCCCGCAGGATCACCTGGCCGAGGCGTTCCTGAACAGTCTCCTGGCCGCGGCGAAGCGCGAGCACTGTGGCGTTGTGGCGTTGCCGGAATCGCAATTCCCGCAGGCTGGCGCCGGCCAGAGTGGAACCAGCCGGCAGCAACACTTCCACGGTCTTCTGACCGCTTGATTCTTCGGAGTAGATGCTGAACCCGGCGTTCTGCCCCTGAGTTGTGAGCTGAACCGTGTGATCCTGCTGGAGACGCAGTAGATCGGGGCGGGTGACCCGCAGCAGGAGACGATCGCCGGCTTCAAGACGACGGTCCGCCAGGGGGGGCAGCAGCCGCTCTCCACCGCGTTGCAGCTCCAGAACGTCCACGTCGAAACGGCGCTGCAGCCGACTGTTCAGCAGTGAGCGCCCCACCAGCTCCGAGTCGGGGGGGATGCGCACTTCTGTGCAGTAGCTGCTCGTTTTGCTGGTGTTTCCCAGGTCATCCGTCGTGGCACCGCGGTCCGGTAACAGCACTCTCGGAGCTATCACCAGGTAGATGGCCCCGGCCAGCCAGACCGGCAGGCTGATCAGCGTAAAGCTGAACAAATCTAGGGAGCCGTAGCCAAGTTGCTCGCTGATGTCGCTCACCAACAGGTTCACCGAGCTGCCCAGTAGCGTCAGGGTGCCTCCCAGAACAGTTGAAAACGACAAGGGCAAGAGCACCCGAGATGGCGAGATGCCGCGCCGTTGGCACCAGCCCTCCACCACGGGCAGAAGCGAGGCCACCACGGGGGTGTTGGGAACAATCCCTGACACCGGGGCGATCACGAAGGCCATTAGTGCGATCAGACGCCGCGAAGACCGGATCCGCTCCGAGGCGATCAGATCTCTGAGTCGATCCAGGGCACCGCTCTTGAACAGTGCCGCGGAGACCGGGAACAGGCCTAACAGGGTGATCAGTGCAGGACTACCGAACCCCGCCAGAGCCTCCTGGGGATTGAGCACCCCGGTAGCGATCAGCAGGCTCAAACTCAGCAAGCCGGTGAGCTCCGGTGCAATCAACCCGGTGATAAACAGCACCACTGCCAGAGCCAACACGCCCAGGGTGATCAAGGCCTGAGGGTTTTGAAGAGCGCTGCTCAGCTCGGCCATGGCGGCGAGTCGCCAGTCATCAATTGTGGCGATTCTGCCCCGGGATCAAAAAATTGCTCCCGCAGCCACTGTTTCAGGCCCTGCAGCCCATCGCCCCGCACCGCCGACAGGAACAGGGCGTCGGGTTCCCGCTGATGAATGATCTCTATCTCAGTTGCTTCACAGCGGTCGATCTGATTGGCGATTACCCGTCGCAGGGCGGTGCTGCCAAGGTCGTCGAGCAGCCGATGCACCGTGTCCAGGTGGCCCTGCCAGTCGGGGTCAGCAAGGTCGACCACCAGCAGGAGCACATCGGCATCCAGCGCCTCCTCCAGCGTGGCGCGGAAGGCCTCTACTAGTGGGGCGGGGAGATCGCGGATGAAGCCAACCGTGTCGGTGAGCAGTAACCGTTCGGGACGTGCCCCAGGGCAGGGAAGGTCGAGTTTGCGGGTGGTGGGGTCAAGGGTCGCGAACAATTTGTTTTCCGCCAGAACGCGATCACTGGCTCGTTTGCCGCACAAGGCATTGAGCAGGCTGGATTTGCCCGCGTTGGTGTAGCCCACAAGCGCCACCCGCGGTAGATCACGCCGCTGATCCCGTAAGCGGCTGCGGTGGGATTGCAGTTGGCGTTGATCCCGAAGTAGCCGTTCGATGCGTCGGCTGATGGCCCGACGGTCTTTTTCCAGTTGTGTTTCCCCTGGGCCGCGGGTGCCGATGCCACCGCCCTGCCGCGACAGGCTGCTGCCCCGTCCCAGTAGGCGCGGCAGCCGGTAGCGCAGCTGAGCCAGTTCCACCTGAAGCCGCCCTGCAGCACTACCGGCCCGCTGGGCAAAGATGTCGAGGATCAGCTCACTGCGGTCGGAGACCGGACAGCTGAGCAGCCGTTCCAGATTGCGGGCCTGCACGGGGGTGAGCTCTCGGTCGGTGATCACCAGGGAGGCCTGGCAGCGGCGGATCTCGAGGGCGGCTTCCTGAAGTTTTCCAGAGCCCCATAGCGTTTGGGGATTGGTTTGGCCCCGGCGCTGGCTGGTCCGGGCCACCGGTTCGGCGCCGGCACTGCGTACCAGGCCTTCCAGCTCAGCCAGATCCCGCTGGTCGCGCTGTTCATCGCCACTGGTGAGCGTGAGCAGAAGCACCCGCTCGTCTCCGGTTGCGGCACTATTGCTTTCGGGATGGGGTTCGTCCGGTGTGAGGACGCAAAGATCCCTCAGGTCGCCCTGTTCAAACAATCTCCAGCCATCCGCTTGAGACGGGTCTGGAATCAACAGTTCGGCCGGGCGAGCTCCATCGCCCCCTGGGCAGGGTGCAAAGCGCAGCCAGTGCCGAGGAGCGATATCAAGGGCGACCACGGCGTCGCGGGGATCTGAATTCAGCCCTTTGCGGGCGAAAGGGCAGCTGATCAGTCGCCAACCCCCGCTGCTCCGCCGCGGCGTCCCCGGCAGATGCTGCTGCAGCGAATCGCTGCCGGTGAGAGGCCCCAGCCAGAGCAGGCGGCAGAGGCCACGGCCATCCAGCACCAGGTGCAATGCCATCTCCAGATCCAGCACCAGCTCGGCCAAGCGTTCGAGGCTCAGGAGATCGGCGCCGCAGTCTTCGGGATGACGGCGATGACTCAACCGCTCCAGCTGCCGTTGCTGGCTCGGGCGCAGACCACGGCAACGCCCGCCGAGGTGAGATTGCTTCACCGGTTCAAAAACCAGGCACCTGCAGAGCGCAGACCCAGAGAGATCCCTGGCAGACGCGTGAGATAGGTGGCCCGTCGCAACTGGAAGGCCAAGGGGCCGGCCAAGGTGAGCCCCATGCCGGTGAGGGTGGCCTCACCGACACCGAGGCTGAGCATTTCGCCTCGGTCCTCGAACTGGAAGGGTTGTGGCTCCTCCTCCATCCGCAGCTGCGCGATGGCTGCGGCCGTGGCATCGCCCTGTTGCATCGCCACCTGGGCGCTGGCGGGCCATGGGCTGCCAGGCCGGGCTGAGAGATCCCCGAGGGCGAACGTGTTGGTGCAGCCCAACAGGCGCAGGTCATCGTCAACGGCCAGGCGCCCCCGTTCCAGCACGGGTGTGGGTGAGATGGCGGGGATGGTGGGACTGCTTCCTGCGGTCCAGATCAGGCCTGAGTGAGGCAGAACAGCACCGTTGGCAAGAACAGCAGTGTTGGATTTCACTTCACTCACGCTGGTGTTGAGCTGGACCACCACCCCTTTGCGTTCCAGTGCTGCCTGGGCCCGCTCGCGATTGAATGCTGTGCTGCCGGGAAGGATTTCATCGCCCATCTCCACCAGGCGAACGCTGGCAGCACCGTCGATCAGATCCGCCAGCTTGCAGGCCAGTTCCACGCCGGTGGGTCCCGCGCCAACAATGATCAGCCCGGCCTCTCCATCCCGTTGCTGGTGCAGGGTGTTGAGCCATTGCTTGAGGCGGCTCACATCGCTGAGGTCACGGAAGCCGGAGCTGTGTTCCTTGACGCCTGGAATGCCGAAATCATTGGCTTTCGATCCCGTCGCCAGCACCAGTTGTGACCATCCCAAGCAGTCTCCGGAGGCCAGTTCGATGCTTTGGCTGGTTTGATCGATGCCAACAACGCTGTCTTTGATCCAGCAGATGCCGTTGTTCAGCAGTTGGTCGTAGCGGGGGGCCACCTCCCAGCTTTGAAGTTCATCGCTGAGCAGTTCGTACAGCAGCGGTTGAAAGAGGAAGCGATCCCGCGGTTCGACCAGAACAATGGGGCAGTTGGGCTGCCGTCGCTGAAGAGCAAGTGCTGTGAACAGGCCTCCGAATCCACCGCCAACGATCACCACGGCATCCGATGGGGACGAGGGTGAACGCATGAAGGAATCTGCCGGTTCTCAAACGATAGGAACCTCACCCGGTCCCGCGACAAGGGAAGATGGCGTGATGACGGAGGCTCCTGAGGCCATGGTGCCCATGGCGGTGCAAAACGAGTTGCTCGAAGGACGCAAGCTGCTGGAGTCGATGGAGCCGCAGGAGCGTCTGGCCTGGGGGTTGGAACAGTTCGGTGAGAATTTTGCTCTCACCACGAGTTTCGGGATCCAATCGGCTGTTCTCCTGCACATGCTGAGCACCCTCCCCGGCGGTGATGCTGTGCCGGTGATCTGGATCGATACCGGTTATCTGCCTCCAGAGACCTACACCTATGCCGATCAACTCACCCAGCAGCTCAGGATTCGTCTGGTGGTGAGTCAGAGCGAGATGTCCCCGGCTCGGATGGAGGCCCTGCACGGGCGGCTTTGGGAGTCCGGTCGTGTGGAAGACCTGGAGACCTATCACCGGATCCGCAAGGTTGAACCCCTGGAGCGATCCCTCAACGACCTGAACACACGCTGCTGGGCCAGCGGCGTGCGGCGTGGCCAGACCGATCACCGCCGCTCAATGACCGCTTTGGATCCGATTCGGGAGCGTTGGTCATTGCGCCCCCTGCTCGAGTGGACCAAGCGCGATGTGTACTACTACATGCAGGACAACGACCTTCCCCAGCATCCATTGTTTGAACAGGGTTATTCCACGGTCGGCGACTGGCATTCCAGTGGTCCTGATGTTGGCGATCTGAGTGGCCGCGACACCCGCTTCGGTGGATTGAAGCAGGAGTGTGGAATTCATCTGCCACAGGAGGTGAATGAAGGGCTGATGGGTGAAGGCATCTGAGTGACGGGGTCTGCACGGGAAGTCGACCGCGCCCTGCTGATCGGCAACAGCCGTTGGCATTGGGCGCAGCGGCAGGGCAACACTGTCCGCATTGAGCACGGTCCTCCTGACCCTGGTCGCATCGGGACTGACCCTCCGGTTTGGGCCGCGGTGGGGCTTGTGCCCGAGCCGCTCATGGCCCACCAGGATCTGCGCATTCGCCTGGAGGATGTGCCCTTGCCTCAGGCTCCTCCTTGGTTAGGGGTTGACCGAGCTCTCGGGGCTTGGATGGCCTGGCGTTGCAGTCAGCAGCAACAGCTCGACTGTTCCAGGGGGTTGCTTCTGGTGGATGCCGGCACCGTGTTGAGCCTCACCCGGGTGACGGCAGACGGCTGTTTTGGAGGCGGGCAGCTGATCCCGGGTTATCGGCTACAGCTCCAGGCCATGGCCGATGGAACCCTCGGTTTGCCATCAACCCCTGAGGATCTCGACAACGACGCTCTGCAAGAGCTCTTCCCACAGCAAACCGTTGCCGCCATGCAGCGCGGTGTTCTGGAGGCGATGTTGGCCTCCATTGCGGCGGCTCAGCAGCATTCCCAAGGCTTGCTGTGGATCTGCGGTGGGGACGCTGCCCTGTTGAAGCGTCATTGGTCCGGTGCAACGGAGTTGTTGCAGCTGGAGGGTGATCTTCAGTTGCAAGCACTGCTGAGCCTGGGGGCTGGGCTCAGCTCAGCCCAAGATCGCTGATCAGGGTGTCGGCCATGGTGGCCGCTTTCACCTTGAGATAAATCCGCTCGAGTTTTCCTTCTTCATTGATCAGGAAGGTGTGGCGCATCATGCCCATGTATTCGCGCCCCATGAACTTCTTCAGCCCATAGCTCTCATAGAGGCTGGCCACGGCACAGGGTTCCTCATCGGTGAGCAGGGTGAAGGGAAGTTCGTGCTTGTTGATGAATTTGTTGTGGGAGGCGGCTCCGTCCTTGCTGACACCCAGAACGGTGATGTTGTTGGCTTTCAGTTGCTCCCAGCGATCGCGGAAGTTGCAGGCTTCTTTGGTGCAGCCCGGGGTGTCGTCCTTGGGATAGAAATACAGAACAACCTTCTTCCCGCGCAGCGAAGCGAGGCTGATGGAATCACCGTTTTGATCGGGAAGGGTGAAGTCGGGGGCGGCGTCGCCGATTTGCAGGCTCACGAAAAGGGTTTGGTCAGTGGCGGCAGCGTACGGCCCTCAGGACAGGACTGTCCGTGCGGCCTACGTTGCAATCAACCTGCAGCTTTGGGCCATGGCGTCGCGGATCAGGCTCGAGCACATTGCAGGTTCCCTGGCATCTCTTGTTTTTTGTACGTACCTCGCGGTCATTCCTGGACCGTTTTCAAAAGCAGGTACTCAGCAACCGGTGCGCTGGAACACGGGTGGCTCAGTTAGCACCACCACTTACAGCGAGCTCGAATCCTTTCTTGTTGACGGCAAGGTCACAGACCGTGCTCTTCAGGACGCCATTCGGATGTCTGGCTGGACCGCTGAGGAGCTCAGTTTTGGTTTGAACAAGAGCTATGCAGTTGACCTCGCCGGTGTATCCCGGTTTCTTTATTCCCAAGCTGGTAAAGCCTTCCTGGATGATCAAACAAGGTCTTATGTCCCTTATTGGCGCCAAAAGGCGACGGCGGTAACGGCTCTACGGGCCGCCATCATCGCGGATGCCAAGGATGGGCTCATTAGCTCAATCGGCATCATTAAACAGCTGCCCGTCGCCTTCCGTTTATCAGATAACGGACCGAATGATGGTAAGCAGAGGGTTTGTGCTCCTGACAAGGTGAGCGGAGCCCAGTCCACTTCGCTGCTGTCCTGGTACGTCTTTCTGCCTGCTTGCATCAAAGCCAATTCAGAGCTCTGATCTCCTTATTTGAGCCCAGGTTTCGGCGTTTTTTTTGATGGCATGCTGCACTTGCCTTGGATCAATTGATGGCGCATCGGCAGTCGCAGGCCGACCTCGCCCAGGTCGTTCAACGATTGGCGCAACTGCGTCATCACCTCCTTGCTGATCTCCCCCATGGCCTGCCGGTAGGGCGACCCATCGATTAGCCATCGCTCAGCCAGTTCGGTGCCCCCTGGAAGCATGAGATGTTCCAGCCACTCCTCACAACGGAGCTGCCAGCCAGCCTTCGCTAACAACTTTTCCGGACGCTGCTGCAGCTCAAGCCACTGCTGTTCTTGAGCCACTAGATCGCTTAACAGCTCTGTTGGCTCGCCGTCTTGCAGCAATGCACCGGCGGGCCCCAGTTCGGCGCGGCTGATCAGCAGCCGTAAGCCTGTTGTCGGCTCGGCATGTTGGTTGATTGTCTTCAGCAGCGCCGTCCAGTTCTGCCCTTGCAGGTCGGCAGCGGCGAGCCGACCCCCGATCCAATCGAAGGCTTGGCTTTCGGGCAGAGCGTCGAGGTTGCCTGTTAACAGCTCTGGTTGATGCTCCGGCTCGAGCAAATCCATCTGCGCTTCCAGCCGGCTGCGGTCGGCATCGTTCTTGCACAGCACGGTCACTCCTCCTTCCGGGGTGGCCCTCAATGGATCGAGGGCCCAGATCAGCGAGCGCACCCCCAGCAGCAGCACTCGATCTCGACGGGTCCAGGGGATCTCCCGCCAGAGCCGCTCTCGCAGGCGCTGCAGTCGCTCCCCCTCCTGTCCTAGTTGGCGCTGGACCCAGCGGTCCACGCCAGGACGGTCGGGCCCGCTGCTCAAAAGCAAAGGCTGGTCGGCTGCCAGTTCCGCGGCCGCGGCGAGTTGGGCTGCCCGGCGTTCCGCCATCCGCTCGCGTCGTTCCCCCTCCCAACCGAGTTGTCCGGGCTGCCAGAACACCTCGCCTTGCAGGGGTGTGGGGAGGTATTGCTGCTCCACCCAGTGTTCTGCGTAGGCATGGGGGTAGCGGTAGCCCACGCCATCGCCGAAGGCGGCTCCATCCCGGTTGGCATCGCGCAAATGCCCGGGCACGTCCTGCTTTTGCGCATCGCGCACGGTTTTCAGGGCATCAAAGAAGCCCAGAACGCTGTTGCTCTTTTCGGTGCCGGCCAGGTACAACGCGGCCTGGGCCAAGGGATACAAGCCCTCTGGTAGCCCTACCCGTTCGAAGGCTGCGGCACAGGCTTCCACCACCACCATGGCCTGAGGGTCGGCCAGGCCGATGTCTTCCCCCGCCGCAATCAGCATCCTCCGGAAGATGAAACGTGGGTTCTCACCGGCCTCCACCATGCGGGCCAGCCAGAACATCGCCGCATCGGCATCCGAGCCCCGTAGCGATTTGATGAAGGCGCTGATGGTGTCGTAGTGGGCATCACCGTGCTTGTCGTAAAGCACCGCCCGCTGCTGGATGGATTCCTCGGCGATGGCCAGAGTGATTTGGATCACGCCGTGGCCATCGGGTTCGGAGCTCTCCACCGCTAGTTCAAGGGCATTGAGCAGGCTGCGGGCGTCTCCGCCCGCTACATCAACGAGGTGGTTGGCGGCATCGCTGCTGATGGCGATGGCGCGGTCGCCGTACCCCCGCTCATTGTCTGCAAGGGCGCGTCGCAGCAGCCGCTGTAAATCCTCTGGTTCTAGAGGCAGTAAACGAAACAGCCGCGAGCGGCTGACCAGTGCCTTGTTGACTTCGAAATAGGGGTTTTCTGTTGTGGCCCCGATCAAGGTGACGGTGCCGTTTTCCACCCATGGCAACAGCGCATCCTGCTGGGCACTGTTGAAGCGGTGCACTTCGTCGATGAACAGGATCGTGCGAAGGCCATGCCGTTCAAGGCGTTGGCGTGCAGCATCAACCTCGATTCGTAAGTCTTTGACGCCGGCCAGCACGGCGTTGAGGCTGCTGAAGTGGGCACGGGTGTGGTTGGCAATGATCCGCGCCAGGGTTGTTTTGCCGACCCCGGGCGGGCCATGCAGGATCAGGTTGCCGACCCGATCGGCCTTGATGGCACGGCGCAGGAGCCGTCCGTCAGCCAGGATTCCGCTCTGACCTTCAAATTCCTCCAGCGTGCGTGGACGCATGCGATCGGCCAGGGGGGCCAGCATCCTTCGTTGCTGCTCACCGTGAAAAGCGAAGAGGTCCTGAGCCAACAAACCATCGGCGATGCCCCAGTGTCCCTGAAGTTTTCAATCAGTGCTTGAGCTGGTCCAAATCGGACGCTTTTTGAGTCTGTCTGTTTCCAGGCTTGCAAATCTTCGCGGCCCGGTTCTTACCTTATGACCACCTCATAATCCATTTCAAAGCCTTTTTGCCGTGCCTCATCTGCAGCGCCTCCTGCTTACCGTCGCGGCTCTGATCACGGTTAGTTCCTGCAGGAGCGAAGCACCGAAGCTGCCGCCGCCGCCGAAGGTTCAGGCTGCTGCTGCTCGGCTGGTGGAATTCACCGAGGGGATCGACACCGTCAGCACGCTCGAGGCCAGCAACCTTGTGGAGTTGGCCGCTCAATCGGGTGGACGAATTGAGCAGCTGAAGATTCGCCAAGGTGATGAGGTGGAGGCCGGTCAGCTTCTGCTGGTCCTTGATCAAGACGAGGAAAAGGCCAACGCCGACAGGGCTAAAGCCAATTACGAGCGTTACGCCTACCTGGCTGAAGTGGGAGCAACGTCGCAGAAGGAGTTGGATCGCTACCGGACTCAGTACATCGAAGCGAAGGCCAAGCTCAGTTACAGCAATCTCACTTCACCCTCCGCCGGCACGGTCGCTGACGTGAAGGTGAAAGTGGGTGATGTGATCCAGCAGGACCAGGTCTTCACCAGCCTGGTCCAGAACAATGAGCTGGAAGCAAGGGTGGAAGTGCCAGCGATCTTCTCGGCCCGGCTGCAGGAGGGCCAGCCAGTTGTTCTGATGGCCCCTGGCAGCGAAGAAATACTGGCCACAGGTGCAGTGGAATCAATTGATCCACGCATCAACCCCAACACCCAAGGACTGTTGGTGACGGCGGTGTTCCCCAATAGCGACGGAACACTGCGGGATGGTTTGCGACTGCATACGCGTGTGCAGATCAAAGCTGAGGAACAGTTGGCTGTTCCTTTTGCCGCTGTTACCCAGACCTCGGGTCAGAGCTTTGTCTTCCGGCTCGGAAGTTTCGATGAGCTAAAGGAGAATCCTGGTAAGGCGGATTTAAAAAGGCTGGAGCTGAGAATTAAGGCCGGCAAGCTTCCCGCGAACTCGCAGTTCGCCTTGCAGACACCAGTCAAGGTGGGCGAACTGGAGAACAACCTGTATCCCATTACCAAGGGCCTGAAACTGAATCAGAGGGTGGCCACCACCAACCTGCTGAACCTCAGACACGGGATGCCTGTGCAGGTGCAACCCGCCAAGGCGAACTGAGGTTGAACGATGTCTGCTTCCAATAACTTCATCACCAAACCGGTTCTCAGCACGGTTTGCAGTCTTTCGATCACGGTCGTGGTCGCTGGGTGTTTATCCGCAGCAATCAAAAAGCCACCCAGAGGGGTGGCTTTGGCATGTCAGGAGTGATGGATCCGGATCAGGTGATCACGGTGGGTTGATCCATGCCTGTGCGTTGCTTGATCTCCGCCAGGTCATTGATAGCGCTGATCATCTCGGCCAGGGCGACCTGGGGATCCTGGTCGAGGTCGCCGCTGCTGGGCACATAGCTCTCCAGGTAGACGCGAATCGTTGCTCCCTTTGTGCCGGTGCCGGAGAGGCGAAGCACAACACGGCTGCCGTCGTCCAACAGGATCCGCAGACCTTGGCCTGACGTCACGGAACCATCGACGGGGTCGGTGTAGCTGAAGTTGTCTGCGGTGCTGATGGTGCGTCCGGCAAAGGCCTGGCCCACCAGGCTGGGCAGCATGGATTCGAGGCGGTCGTAGAGGCCATGGGCGGCGTCGCTGGCGACGGCCTCATAGTCGTGACGCGAGTAGTAATGGCGTCCGAAGCGCTTCCAGTGTTCGGCCATGATCTCGGCGACGCTGCAGCGACGCACGGCCAGGATCTGCAGCCAGAACAGCACGGCCCAGAGGCCATCTTTTTCGCGCACGTGGTTGCTACCGGTGCCGAAGCTCTCTTCACCGCAGAGGGTGATCTTGCCGGCGTCCAGCAGGTTGCCGAAGAACTTCCAGCCTGTGGGCGTTTCGAAGCAGTCAATCCCCAGCTCCTTGGCCACCACATCCACTGCAGCGCTGGTGGGCATTGAACGCGCCACCCCGGCCAGGCCTTCGGCGTAGGCCGGAGCCAGCGTGGCGTTAGCAGTGAGCACGGCGAGGCTGTCGCTGGGATTCACAAAGCAGCGCTGGCCTAGGATCATGTTGCGATCGCCATCGCCGTCGCAGGCAGCGCCGAAGCGATACTCATCTCCCTCGAGCAGCAGTTCAGCCAGATCGTGGGCGTAGGTGAGGTTGGGGTCGGGGTGACCATTGCCGAAGTCTTCCAGCGGTGTGCCGTTCCGCACGCTTCCCGCCGGTGCACCCAGCAGCCCCTCGAACAAGCGAGTGGCGTAGGGTCCGGTGACGGCATGCATTGCGTCAAAGGCCAGGGGGAAATCGCTGTGCATCAGATCGCGGATCTGATCGAAGTTGAACAGCTCCTGCATCAGGGCAACGAAATCATCGACGCCGTCGATAACCTCAACCTGCATCGCGCCGATGCTGTGAAGACCAGTGGCATCTAGGGGGATTTCTGGAGCCTCAACAATCGTGTACTGCTCCAGGGTCTTGGTGCACTCGAATACCGCATCTGTGAAGGAGGCGGGGGTGGGGCCACCATTGGCACCGTTGACCTTGACACCGAAGTCACCGTTCTCACCACCCGGGTTGTGGCTGGCGGAAAGGATGATGCCCCCGATGGCCTGACGTTGCCGGATCAGATTGGAGGCGGCAGGCGTCGAGAGGATCCCGCCGGTGGGGACAATCACCTTGCTGAGGCCGTGGGCGGCGCCCATCCGCAGGATCACGTCGATGGCACGGCGGTTGCCGTAACGGCCGTCGCCCCCCACCACAAGGGTGCCGCCCTGTACGCCTGGCAGCGTGCGAAGCGACGCTTCGATGAAACTTTCGAGGTAGTGGGGCTCCTCAAACTGGCGACTGCTCTTGCGCAGGCCGGAGGTCCCTGGCTTTTGGTCGGTGAAAGGGGTGGCCAGGCGCACCTGGCGTTGGGTCGGTTCCGCAGGGGCCGAGATGGTCATCACAACGGATGAGGGCTATATGCGGAACCTAAACATGGAAATCCATTTGTAATGCGTCGGTCGCGACCAGTTGATGTCGTTACCCCTGTGGCCCGCACCAAACCTGAGGACCATGCAACGCAGAGCTTGAAGCGAGCCATTCGCTTGGCGGTGCCTTTTTGGGAGACATTGACTGCCACAAGTTTTGGATCACTCTCAAGCCTGACGCGATTTGAGTTTCTCGTTTTTGGTCACCGGCTCTGCGCAGAACCTTGGGATACGACGGGCTGTGTTCGTAATGGTGTCTTTGCGCCTGAAGTCGTTGTTGTTGGCGACCTTGGCTTCGTCCATCAACATCCACAACACGTCTTTGCAGCGCTCGGGCAACCTGGAGTGATCCATCAAAGGATCAGCGAGTTGCCTTACTCGCTTGCAGGCCTCTGTTGAGTTGATTCGGGAACATGCGTAGGCGGCCTGTTCGATGCCTCGCAGTTGCTCTTTGCTGGGCCAAGCCACATAGGGCTCAGCAGCCATAGACGGGGCAATCATGGATAACACCATGAAGATGCGAATGAGTGCAGGGAAGTTCATGGCGCTCATTATCTTTCGTTTGATCTGGTTTTTCATTTATTAGATACTCCGACCTCTATGGACTTTTTGACGATCGAATTTCATTGGACATTTGCTGGGACCCCCAGCCCAGTGCTGTACCAGAGCCGCTCCATGTTCAGATGAAGAACTTGGCGTAATCAGAGTTCCCCGGTTTTCAGTGGGGCATCTCCGATGTCTTCAGCATCGCCACAAACCAAAGTCCACTCAGAACAAGGGCGACGCCCACACCGGCTCCGATGCCAACCCGGGCCATCACCAAAGGCACCACCAATGGAAAGACCATCGCCCCCGCGAGGGGGGTGATGGCCACGAACCAGCGCAGGGATGCTGGCGCTTTGGAATCGGAAGGGTTCAGAACCACTCGGCGCGGGCTTCGCTGGCAGGGTTGCTGTTGTCTTCAGGGGTCTCACGCTTGAAGTTGAGCGTGATGTTGCGCTTCTGCTCTCCATCGGAGGCAGTGGCTTCGATCGCATACATCTGCTCGCCATCCCGGAACGGCACTTGAATTCGGAAGGTGCCGTCGGTGGAGAGAGGCACTTCTTCGCCACCGATGGTGAGGCGAGCGGAAGGGTCGGTGGCGCCGTAGACGATCAGTTCGGCGTCAGCCACCAGCCAGAAGGAGCGTTGGCGGGGAGCCACGCCACCAAGGCCAGACTCGTTTCGTCCGCTGGCCCAGAGGCCAGCCCCCGAGTCGTTCAAGCCACTGCTGTCGCCGGAAACGTCAAAGCCCTCCTGGAATTCTTCCGAGCCAACCCGACGGCGGCGGAACTGAACCGTGGCGCTTTGGTAGAGCCGCTCGTGCAGGCCACTGTTGCTCGACTCGATCGGCGCGACGGGAGCTGGAGCGGATTCAGCCGGTGCTGCCTCAAGGCTGAAGGGGACGAACTGATCAAGGATCTGCTCGCTTGGGTGAAGAGCGGGCACGCGTGCCACGGAAGAGAAGGCCAGAGACATCCAGCTGGCGCCGATGCGATAGCCCAACTCCACCCGGTAATCCCTGTCACAGAGGGGTACGGGCAGATACCACTCGGTGCTGTGACTATCGACGGGGACTTCCTGGAGGGTGTGGGGATGGGCATTGCCGTCTTGCATGCCCGTCACGTCAGCCAGGCGCAGGCAAAGACGGCTGGCGCCATCCTTTTGGGCCACCTTGCGATCGGGGTCGGAGATCTCCCAGAACACGTAGGCCCACTGGGGGTCGCGAGGCAGGAACACCACGCGGGTGTCGCTGCTGCCCATGGCCGGCGCGTTGAGTTCCGCCTCGATGGCCTTCAGATCTCCACCACGCTTTTGCTGACGCTGGGCAACCTCGTCGACCAGGGTCTCCTTGCTTTTGCGGCTGTAGAGCGGCACCCCTAGGTCGCTGGCGATCTGACGCAGTTGACGAAGGGTGAGACGTGCCAGGGATGAAAGGGTTTGGGACACGTCCAAAAACTCCAGGTTTCGTTTGGGATCATTGTGATCTGAAAAATTCCTTTTCGAAGCGTGAAGCGGTCAAGGGTCAGTGGATGCTGACCACTGGGTGAACGTCGATCCCGGGGATCACAGTCAGAGACACAAAAAAAGCGGAGCCGAAGCCCCGCTTTTTTGAACATGGTCGAGGCCGGGATCAGCGGCCGATGCTGCGGTAGGGAACCTTCGACATGTAGTCCATGTCGGCGCCACCGCTGGGGGCAACTCCACGGGGGCCGCCCATTTCTGCCACCCAGGCCATGTAGTCCTGAGGTGAGCCACCCTTGCGGATTTTGGCGCGGGCAGGAACTTTCTTGGCGGGCCCGCCGGTGAAGACGATCTGGGGGAAGCCCAGGATTCCCCGGTAGTACTCGTCGTAGCGGGGGGTTGTGATGTTGAACGGCGTATCGCCCAGCTCCCGGCCGGGAAGCACGCGGTTGCGTTGGTAAGGAACCGTGTCGTAGCCGAAGGCGTCGAGGTACTCGGCGCTGTCGAGCAACACATCGACAAGCCCTTCCAGGCCTTTGGTCGCAATCACGATCGACCAGGAGAGCTCTTCGCCTTTGCCGTTCACCTTGCGGCCAAGGATCCGTTCGCAGAGGTGGCGAACAACCTTGTAGTTGCTGTTGAAGCCGTAGAAGGTGCGCTTGAAGGTGTCAGAGAGCACCAGGCCGCGAATGAAGTCGCGAACCGTGATCTGACCATCCTTCAGCTGGGACTCAAGGTTGACGTCCCGGTCTGTTTTGAAGGCGTGGAAGAAGATCTGCCGGTAGGCGGCTTCCACAACGGTGTCGAGGTTGTCCCGGTCGTCTGCAATTTCCAGGGAGTAAGCCCGTGATCCCTCGTCGGAGCCGACACGGAGGTTCGGAACGCCCGCTCTCAAGGAGTTCTGGGTGATCGGTGCGTACTCCAGAAGAGGAATGGCCACGCGAGCTACAGCATCCACTGCTGGCAATCGTAGAAGTGCTGGGTCTTGCCCCCTTCAGCTGCTGTTGCAGCGATTACATGCCGTAATACTTTCTCTAAGTACTTCTGCTTACCAGCCGAAGGGGGCGAGGGCGGCCCCACTTGTAGCTATGGCTGGGCTGGGCTGATCAACATCGTCCAGCTGCCGGGTCTCGATGCAGAAGGAGGCGTTGTTGGAGAGCCCCTGCACTGTGCTGGTGCGCAGCCGCACGTTCTCGCTGGCGAACCAGAAGCGCTCCAGGGAGCTCATCATTTCGTAGTCGGTCGTGAGGATCAGGCCGTTTTCGTCATCCATGCGGAACTGACCCGCCACCGGCGCTTTCTCGGCGTAACCACGATCCCGCAGCAGCAGTCCCCGTCGCCCCGTTTCGTCTTCGGGGATCAGTCCGAACATGGTCTGGTCTTCATGGGATTCACCGGCCCGATCCCAGGCCATCGATCCGCTCCAGCGCACCCAGCAGCCCCCCACGATCTGCTCAACACTGGCGTTGTTGCATTCGGCGATCTCCGCAAGGCGTTCGTCGCCCTTCAGCAGTTCCTCCACAACGATGAAGGAGGCGCCGGCTTCGGCGCGGCGATGCAGCAGGTGGTGCTGGCTGCGCTGTGAGGTCCAGCGGCCACAGCTCAGACGAAAGAAGCTGAGGGCGTCCGAGATCTCAAGCATCGCCGGCGTTGAGGAAGTGAGTCGATGATGGCAGCCCGACCAGGTCAGTCACGGCAGCCAGGCCACCCCCGACGGCCATTTCAGCAACGGCAGCGGGCTTCGGCGGCGCTGATCAGATCGTCGAGGGTCAGCGCCAGTGGAGGCTTGCCCAGTTCAAGCGCCAGTTGATCCAGTTGATCGGCGGCAGCATTGAGCTGCAGCAGCAAGGTGTCGAGGAATGCTGGATCGTCAGCGACCACGGGTTGCTGCTGGCACCAGCGGCGCCGTTGGTTTTCGTCGGGGATTGCACCAGTGCTCCCTGGAGCGGCCATGGATTGAAAACTATCCAGGCAGTGGCTCAGCAGCCGCAGGTGATGGCGATCGAGCTGGGGCAGCAGGGTGGAGTCGATGCGTTCAATCGCGGCTCGGTCGATGGCCATCAGCCCTGCGCCAACGGAGTGATGCGGAAGCCGCAGGCGTGGCCGCCCTCGAGCCGCCAATGCACCCGTTCCACCCGGCAGTCCGGCACGGTGCGCCGAATCAGCAGCAATTCCTGGTCGCAGACCGCGGGAAATTCCTCAGCAATGAGCTGCACCGAACAGTGGGCCTCCTCGAGCCGCCAACTCACGCCGTCGTCGTCCCGGCTGCAGACGGTCACATAGCCCTCGTCGCGTCGCAGCCGTGCCAGGTGTTCGAGGCGAGCTTCCAAGGAGGCTTCGCCAAGGCTTTGCCGGTACTGGCTGGCCTTCGACTCCGCCTGCTGATTGAGCAGCTGGCGCACCGTCGCTTCGGGGAGATGGCTGCGCATCGAATCCAGCAGGCCAAGGGCGAAGCGGCCGCTGCCATCGGGGAACTGGGCCCGTCCTTCGTCGGTGAGGCACCAGCGGTTGCTTGGTCGACCTGGGCCGCTGGCATTGCTGCTGGCGCAGACCAAGCCGCTGTCGGCGAGGGAGCGCAGGTGTCGCCGCATGGCCTGAACCGAAATGCCCACGGCATCGGCAAGGGCGCCAGCGTCTTCCTCCCCGCGCTCCAGCAGCAGGGAGAGCACGGCGTCGCGGGTGCTGGCGGGGGCCGAGGCGCTCATGAGGAGGGGAAACCTCCCCACACGATGCCATCGAATTGCCACGTCATGTCGGCCGTGTTGAGGGTCACAATGGGGAGCCCGCTGACCGGAGGCCTGTTGGCCTAGGCTTCCAGTAAGGAAACCGCGGGGTTTCGTAATTCGCCGCTCCCTCCACCTCCATGTCCGACGCCCCTCAAGAGCCGACAGCAGAAAGCCTGGAGGTCATCCGCAAGTTCGCTGAAACCTACGCCCAGCGCACCGGCACGTATTTCTGTGCTGACCCCAGCGTCACCGCCGTTGTTCTGAAGGGTCTGGCGCGTCACAAGGACGACCTTGGGGGAGCGCTGTGCCCTTGCCGCCATTACGAAGACAAAGAGGCCGAGGTCTCCCAGGCCTTCTGGAACTGCCCCTGCGTTCCGATGCGCGAGCGCAAGGAATGCCACTGCATGCTCTTCCTCACCGAGGACAACCCCTTCGCTTGCCCTGAGAAGACGCAGACCATCACCACCGAAACGATCAACGCCACCGCCGGCTGAGCTGAATGACCAGTACCTCCACACGGGATCTCGTCAGCCAGCCGTACAAGTACGGCTTCGTCACCGAGATCGAGACCGACAAGATCGCCAAGGGTCTCAGTGAAGAGGTCGTTCGCCTGATCTCGGCCAAGAAGGAAGAGCCGGATTTCCTGCTGCAGTTCCGGCTCAAGGCGTTTCGCCACTGGCTCACCCTCGAAGAGCCCGATTGGGCTGCCTTGGGTTATCCCGAGATCGATTACCAAGACATTGTTTATTACGCGGCTCCCAAGCAGCAGGAGAAGAAGGCCAGCCTCGATGAGGTGGATCCGAAGCTGCTGGAAACCTTCGACAAGCTCGGTATCCCGCTGAGCGAGCAGAAGCGCCTCAGCAACGTGGCGGTGGACGCTGTTTTCGACAGCGTTTCGATTGCCACCACCTATAAGGAGAAGCTGGCCGAACACGGGGTGGTGTTCTGCTCCTTCAGTGAGGCGGTCAAGGAGCATCCCGAGCTGATCGAGCGCTACCTCGGCACGGTTGTCTCCAGCAACGACAACTATTTCGCCGCCCTGAACTCAGCCGTATTCAGCGACGGATCCTTCGTCTTCATCCCGAAGGGCGTTGAGTGCCCGATGGAGCTCTCCACCTATTTCCGGATCAATTCCGGCGACACCGGACAGTTCGAGCGCACCTTGATCGTGGCCGAAGAGGGTGCCTCGGTGAGTTATCTCGAAGGCTGCACGGCACCGATGTTCGACACCAACCAGCTGCATGCGGCTGTGGTGGAACTGGTGGCTCTCGACGACGCCTCAATCAAATATTCCACGGTTCAGAACTGGTATGCCGGTGATGAAAATGGCGTCGGCGGGATCTACAACTTCGTGACCAAACGAGGCCAGTGCCGTGGTGATCGCAGCCGCATCAGCTGGACCCAGGTGGAGACCGGTTCTGCCATCACCTGGAAGTACCCCAGTTGCGTGCTCCAGGGTGCTGATTCGGTGGGTGAGTTCTATTCCGTTGCCCTCACCAACAACTGCCAGCAGGCCGACACCGGGACCAAGATGGTCCATGTCGGACCGCGCACCCGCTCCACGATTGTGAGCAAGGGCATCAGTGCAGGCCGCTCCAGCAACAGCTACCGCGGTCTTGTGCAGATGGGGCCCAATGCCAAGGCCGCCCGCAACTACAGCCAGTGCGATTCGATGCTGATCGGCGATCAAGCCGCCGCGAACACCTATCCCTACATCCGTTCTCAGCAGCCGCAGGCGGCCATCGAGCACGAGGCCAGCACCTGTCGCATCTCCGAAGATCAGCTCTTCTACCTGCAGAGCCGTGGCATCGGGTTTGAAGAGGCCGTCTCGATGATGGTCAGCGGCTTCTGCCGCGACGTCTTCAATCAGCTGCCGATGGAGTTTGCCGCTGAGGCCGACAAATTGCTGGCCCTCAAACTTGAGGGGTCCGTGGGCTGATCCCCTCCCCCACCTTGTCTTTGTTTTTTAACGACGCCTTCCGTGATTCGCCCTGACGCTGAGCTGCTGCTCGACATTCAAGACCTGCATGCCTCCGTAGAGGACAAGCCCATCCTCAAGGGCGTCAATCTGCAGGTGAAGGCTGGTGAAGTCCATGCCGTGATGGGTCGCAACGGCAGTGGCAAGAGCACGCTCTCCAAGGTGTTGGCCGGGCATCCGGCCTACCGGGTCACGGGCGGCAGCGTTCGTTATCGCGGCCAGGATCTGTTTGAGCTGGAGCCTGAAGAGCGTGCCCGTCTGGGGGTGTTCCTCGGATTTCAGTACCCCGTAGAAATCCCTGGTGTCAGCAACCTGGAATTCCTGCGGGTATCCACCAATGCCCGGCGGGAAAAACAGGGGGAAGAGGAGCTCGACACCTTTGCCTTCGAGGATCACGTGCACGACAAGCTCAAGGTGGTGCAGATGGACCCTGCCTTCCTTGAGCGCAGCGTGAATGAAGGCTTCTCCGGGGGCGAGAAAAAGCGCAACGAGATTCTCCAGATGGCGCTGCTGGAGCCCGTGGTGGCGATCCTGGACGAAACCGATTCCGGCCTTGATATCGATGCCCTGCGCATCGTGGCCGGTGGTGTGAACCAGCTGGCGACGGAAGACAACGCCACGCTGCTGATCACCCACTACCAACGTCTTCTCGACGAGATCACCCCGGACTATGTGCATGTGATGGCGGCAGGCCGGATCCTGCGCACCGGTGGACGGGAGCTGGCCCTTGAGCTGGAGCAGACGGGATACGACTGGGTGGATCAGGAGCTGGCCGCTCAAGGAGCCGCTTGACCATGGCGAGCAGTGTGCTGGCGCCAGTGCAGGAGCGCGGTCGAGCCGCGCTTGAACAGCTTGGTCTGCCCAATCGCCGCCAGGAGCCCTGGCGCCTCACCGACCTCAAACGGCTTGCGGCGGTCTCGGAATTGCCGGCCAGTGCCTCGCCACTGTCCACATCTTTGCCGGCCAGCCTGGACGGGGTGACCCGTCTGGTGCTCAATGGTTTTGATGATCCCCTGGCCGGCCAGGTGCTTCCGGAAGGAATCACGGCGCTGAATGCCGAAGAGCTGGAGCAAGCCCTTGGCCACACCCTGGATCGCTGCGGTTGTGCCCAGGTCTGGCCCGTGGAGTTCAACCATGCCAAAGCCCAACAGATCCTGGCCCTCAGGGTGCGGGGACGGATTGGCCCGTTGGAGCTGGTGCTGGCGGCGGGTGCGGGGTTGAACGCCACGCGGGTGCTGCTGCTGTTGGAGGAAAGAGCTGAGCTTGAGTTGATGCAGGTGCTGCTGGCTGAGGGGGCGTCGGCCCACAGCCATGTGCTGGAAGTGCATCTGGGGCAGGAGGCCCAACTGCGCCATGGCGTGCTGGCGACGGCGGATGGCGCGTCATCGCTGATGGCCCATTTGGCTGTGGAGCAGGAGCCCCGCAGCTCCTATGCCCTCACTTCGGTGGTTCAGGGCTGGAATCTGGGACGGGTGGAGCCCCGGGTGGTGCAGGTAGATGGCCAGGCAGAGACCGTGCTTAAAGGTCTGGCCGTCACCGGCGCCGAGCAGCAGCTGGCCACCCACACCGCGGTGCGCTTCGACGGGCCGGAGGGGGAGCTGGATCAGTTGCAGAAATGCCTGGCCGGCGGCCAGTCCCATGCAATTTTTAACGGCGCCATCAGTGTTCCCCGCGATGCTCAGCGCACCAACGCCGCCCAATTGAGCCGCAACCTGCTGCTGTCTGATCGGGCCCGGGTGGACACTAAGCCTGAGCTGGAGATCGTGGCGGACGATGTGCGCTGCGCCCACGGCGCCACCGTGTCGCAGCTTCAGGACGATGAGCTGTTCTATCTCCAGAGCCGGGGCATCGCTGCGGCGGATGCAACGGCGCTGCTGCTGCGCGGGGCCTGCCAGGAGGTGATCGCCCAGCTGCCTGCTGCCGCGCAGGCGTGGCGCCCCCTGGAGCGCGTGATGGAGAGCCTCGCCCCATGACGATCGCCGAAGCACGATCTAGTGCTGGTTTCGTGGATTTATCGTCTCGATATCGTGCTGATTTCCCGATTCTTGAGCAGCTGGCTCCGGATGGCCGCCCGCTGATCTATCTCGATCACGCTGCCACCAGCCAGAAGCCCCGTCAGGTGCTCGAAGCGCTACAGCAGTACTACAGCTGCGACAACGCCAACGTGCATCGCGGTGCGCACCAGCTCAGTGCCCGTGCCACCGATGCCTTTGAGGCGGCCCGCAGCACGACGGCGGCCTTCGTGGGTGCGGCCAGTTCCCGCGAGATTGTCTTCACCCGCAATGCCAGCGAAGCCATCAATGTGGTGGCGCGCACCTGGGGGGACGCCAGCCTCAAGGAGGGGGACGAAATTCTCCTCACGGTGATGGAGCACCACAGCAACCTGGTGCCCTGGCAGCTGTTGGCGCAGCGCACCGGCTGCGTGCTGCGCCATGTGGGCATCACCGAATCCGGTGAGCTGGATCTGGAGGATTTCCGGGCCCAGCTCAACGAGCGCACCCGACTGGTGAGCCTGGTGCACATCAGCAATTCCCTCGGTTGCTGCAATCCCCTGGATCAGGTGATCCCCGCAGCCCATGCCGTTGGCGCCTGCGTGCTCGTGGATGCCTGCCAGAGCCTGGCCCACAAGCCGATTGACGTGGCGGCTCTGGATGCCGACTTCCTCGTCGGCTCCTCCCACAAGCTCTGTGGCCCTACTGGCATGGGTTTCCTCTGGGCGCGGGAATCGCTGCTGGAGGCGATGCCTCCCTTTTTGGGCGGCGGAGAGATGATTCAGGACGTTTTCCTGGACCACAGCACCTGGGCGGTGTTGCCCCATAAGTTCGAAGCGGGCACCCCTGCCATTGGCGAGGCGGTGGGCATGGGAGCCGCGATTCGCTACCTGCAGGCGGTGGGTCTGGAGGCGATTCAGGCGTGGGAGGCTCAGCTCACCCGGCATCTGTTCACCCGGTTGCAGGCCATTGATGGTGTGAGGGTCCTGGGGCCGACGCCTGATCAGCAGCCCGAGCGAGGTGCTCTCGCCACATTCCTTGTGGATGGCGTGCATGCCAACGACATTGCCGCTCTGATCGATGCGTCCGGGATCTGCATCCGCAGTGGTCACCACTGCTGTCAGCCCCTGCACCGCATGTATGACGTGACGGCTTCAGCGCGGGCCAGCCTGAGCTTCACCAGCACCTTTGAAGAGATCGACCGCTTCAGCGAAGAGCTTGCTTCCACGGTCGCCTTTCTGCGCGAGCACAGCTGACCTGGCTCAGGCCGCCAGCTGATCGTTGCTTGCTGCGGCCTCGCGTTGACGCAGGGGAGCAACCTTGTTGGTGTCGATGGCGTACTTCACCCAGCGGTAGGAGCGTGCGCCGGGACGGGGAGCCGCGTTGATCGGTTCAGGGCTGGCATAGCTGTTGCCGCGATAACGCAGGATCCGCATCGGTGCTGTCGAAACAGCAACCACCTTTTCAGGCTTACCGCTTTTTCATGGGTTCCGTGGAGCACAGGTTGATGGTTCCTGCTGGTTGCTCGCTCAACCGATCACATCTGCTGAACGGGGTTGTGTGCTTTGTAACCGTCTGTTAGCCCCAATTCCCGCCTGAAAAAGGCCTCGGTTTGCTCGAGCACCTCGATCTGGGTGGCTTGGTTGCGGAAGCCGTGGCCTTCCTCCTCGAACAGCCGCACCTCCACCGGGATGCCGTTGCTGCGCAGGGCCTCGGCCATGCGTTCGGTCTGTTCCGGCGGCACCACTTTGTCTTGTAAACCCTGGAAGAACAGCACCGGACAGCGGATTTGATCGGCATGCAGCAGTGGCGACCGCTGCTCGTACAACGCACGCGCTGCGGGCCATTCCCCCACCAGGCCATCCACGTAGCGCGCCTCAAAACGGTGCGTGTCCTCAGCCATGGCTGTGAGATCACACACCGCATAGCGGCAGGCGCCGGCCCTGAACACTTCGGTGAAGCACAGCGCCGCCAGGGTGGTGAAGCCGCCGGCACTGCCACCTTCGATGGCGATCTGGCCGGGATCGGCGCGACCGGTCTCGATCAGGGCCTGTGCGGCGGCGGCGCAGTCGGCCACATCCACCAGGCCCCAGCCCCCGTTGAGGCGCTCCCGGTAGTCCCGGCCAAACCCCGTTGAGCCGCCGTAATTCACATCCACCACGCCCCAACCCCGGGAGGTCCAGTACTGAATCGCCAGGCTGAGGCCGCGGCGAGCCATGGCCGTTGGTCCGCTGTGGCTTTTCACCAGCAGCGGCGCAGGCCCTGGTGGTTTGCCGCTCGGGGGGTAGTACCAGGCATGGGTGCGTTCACCCTGATGACCGTTGAACCACAGCGGTTCGGCCACGCTGATCGCCTCAACCGACAAAGGTGACGTGATGGCGGGGCTGTGGCTCCAGATCGGGGTGGCCGGTCGCAAATCGATTTCCAGCAGCCCGGCCACGCTGGTGCTGTTGCTGGCCACGGCCACGGCGCGGCCGTTGCAGGCGCTTAATCCCGCAAGGTCGTCAAACGGTTGCGGCAACGGCTGCACCGCTCCATCCAGGCTGAGCCGTTGCAACGACCAGGCCCCGCGGCTGCAGACGGCGGCGATCAGCTGCTCGCCATCCCAGGCCGTGGTGCTCATCCCATAGATCCACTGGGGCATGGCCGTTTCGGCAGCCATCGGCCAGGGCTTCTCCCAGGCGGCATCGGCACTGGGCTGGAGCATCAGGTTCCACCAACCGGAGCTGTCCTCCGCCACAAGCAACTGCCCGTCGGGCAGCCATTGGGGTTGAAACACTGAGATGCCATCGCCTCCGGCCAGCTGACGGGTCTCGACCAGTTCCCCGGTGTCGCTGAACTCCGCGCACCAGAGACGGCTGCTGTCCCAGGGCATGGCAGGTTGCTGCCACTCCACCCAAGCGAAGCTCTGGCCATCGGGGCTCAAGCAGCCATAGCCGGCAAAGTCCGTCGGCTGGTGCAGCAGCAGCGGCGTCTGATCCGTTGCGTTCAGCGCCAGGCTCACCAGCTCGTCACGACCTTCGATTTCACGGATGCCGATCCAGCGCTGCCTGGGCAGATCGAGCACGCCATCCGCCAGCTCCCAGTCCCCTTCCCGGCTGAGCCGTTGGGGTGCAGCCAGGGGGGTGGGTTGCTGGGGGCCGGTTTGCGGCAGGCGCCAGTCCTGACGCCAGAGGCAGCCGCGCTCGATCCAGGCCAGGATCAGCCTGTCCTGCTCCACCGCGGTGGCGAGTACGCCGCCGCCGTAGTCATGCACGCGGCTGCGCAGATTGCTGGGGGCCGGCGTCAGCTCCTGTGGTTCTGCTTCGGAATCACCGAAACGCCTGATCAAGGCAGTGGTGCGGCCGCGCTCCTGGGGACGCTGTTCCAGCCAGATCAGCCACAGCGTTGCATCGGGGCCACTGACCAGGGCCGGTTCCTTGAGACCCGGCAAACGGCCGACGGCATGTTGCGCGGATAACGGAGCGGCTCCCATAACGGCTGATTCAGGCCGCTTACCATGCTGAATCAACGCGGCGTTGGTCTTGGCAGGAAGCTTTGCAGAGTTGGCCCGTCAGGCCGATAAGTCGCGGGACACGATGCTGGTGCCCAAGACGGCCCTGGAAACCCCGCCACTGGAGATTCACACCCTGGGCGATGAGGTGTTGCGGCAGCCTGCGCGCCGCATCGGCAAGGTGAATGAGCAGGTGCGGGAGCTGGCTCGCGACATGCTGCGTAGCATGTACACCGCCAAGGGCATTGGCCTGGCGGCTCCTCAGGTAGGGATTCACCAGCAGCTCCTGGTGATTGATCTCGACCTTGAAAATGCCGCCACGCCGCCCCTGGTGTTGATCAATCCGGAGATCACGGCGGCCAGCGCCGGGCTCGACACCTACGAGGAGGGCTGTCTCAGCATCCCCGGGGTGTATCTCGATGTGGTGCGCCCCACCGCGATTGAACTGAGCTTCCGCGATGAGATGGGTCGGCCCAGGAAGATGAAGGCCGATGGCCTGATGGCCCGTTGCATTCAGCACGAGATGGATCATCTCAATGGCGTGTTGTTTGTCGATCGCGTCACTGATGAAGACGGTCTGCAGAAGGAGCTCCAGGAGAAGGGCTTCGAGCGCCAAGATGTGCGGAGCGTCGCCTGAGTTATGCCGATGAAACCACTGGCCGGCGTTTTTCTGGCTCTCGCCTGTGTTCTAGGTATCGCCAGCACCGGATGTGTGTTTGAACTGGCCTACGGCGATCCCGACCTCGGGGTCAAAACCACAAGCTGGATCCTGGCCCTGGCGGCCCCTGGAACCGTGGGGACCCTTCTGTTCGCCATTCGCCTGAACAAACCGGCCTGATTGGGGGCGACCGATCCAGGCATCACTTTTACGATCCGCTCAGTTCCTCCATGGACGTGATGGCACGCTTTCGAACCGTGTCCGCTGCCGGCCTCGCTCTCGCAGCGACCTCTGCACCGGTGGCCCTGGCCCAGGGGTCGCTGTTCACGGCGGTGCCCGTGGAGTTGAGCAAGTTCGTCTTGGTGTCGGCCCCGATTGGGCAGGGCGAGCGTTCTCAGTTGAACATCTACGAGCAGCGCACCACAAAACGCCCCTGTTTCGCTGTGGCTGCGGGATCACCGGCCATGGTCGATCCCTTGTTGTCCACATTTGATTTCAGCGGGGTCTGCAACCGCTACATCGATGGCAATGGCTACTCCCTGCGGATCGGTGGTGACGACCTCGGCACCCGCTACCGGCTCAGCGTGGTGAACACCGGTCGGGATATTGAATTGCTGGCCACGCCCACCAAGAATCCCTCCCAACCGCCCATGCTCGTGGCTCGGGCCGGTGGTGCCGCCAGCGGATTCGTTCAGCTCAAGCTTGAGCCGGGCTGGACCTTGAAGCGACGGGCCTACGGCAAGAAGAGCCTCGGCCATCTCTATGTGTATCGGGACAGTGCGCCAGTGGCCGGATCCAGCCCAGACAGCGAGCCGGTTGAGACTGAACAGAGTGAGAGTTCCGTAGCTCCGTCCTACTGAGCTGGCCCAGAACCGGTGAAAACACCTGTTGTCGTCCTCTGTCAGTGATTTCACACTGAAGACAGACCCCGGAGGACGTGATGAAAACAACGGTTGTTCAGTGGTTCCAGTGGTTCGGTGAAGCGATGACCCATGCCCTGGGTTCGTTCAACGACCGCCATCTCCAGCCCCCGCCGATCGGCACCCAGCCCTACCGGGACACGCCCGACAAGCGAGCCCGCGACTACTGAGCACCAGGCTGCTTGAGCAGATCAGTGCAGCGGAAGCAACTCGCTTCCGCCACGGCGTTTCGATCGACGCTGGCCCGGTCGTTGAGATCGGCAATGGTGCGCGCCACGCGCAACAGTTGAAGGCCGCTGCGCGTGCTCAGCCCACGCTGGTTGATCAGCTGTTCCCAGAGCTTGAGTGCCGCCGCCTCGATGGCTCCGGTCCGCTGCAGCGCTGCTGCCGACAGCCGCCCGTTGCTGTCTCCACCCGGATTGCGCCTCTGCATCCGCTGCCGGGCTCGTTCAATTTGTGCGGGGGTGCACCAAGACGCTGCAGCTTGCGTTGGGCTGGGCTGCTTCAGCACCGCTGCCACCTCCTTGGCGGAGCGCCGTTCTAGCCGCAGTTGCAGATCGAGCCGATCCAAGAGCGGGCCGGAGAGCCGCTGCCAGTAGCGCTGGCGCTGGCTGATGCTGCAGCGACAGCCATGGTCGCGGTCGCCATGCCAGCCGCAGGGGCAGGGATTGGTGGTGGCCACCAGGGTGACCAGGGCCGGGAACACCGTGCTCTGCTGGGAGCGGCTGATCTGCACGGCGCCGTCCTCCAGGGGCTACCGCAATTGATCCAGGACCGCCCGCGGAAATTCCGCCAGCTCATCAAGGAAGAGCACGCCACCGTGGGCCAGGCTCACCTCCCCAGGACGGGGTGAGCGTCCGCCGCCGAGCAAGGCGGCTGCTGAGCAGTAGATGGTGGCCGCCGGCTGCCGAGAGGGCCAGGGCGCGGGAGGCGAGGCTGCTGTCCAGGCAGGGCCAAGACGCCAGCTTGGTTGGCTGGGTTGAGGATCGGGTGCTGCTGCCGGTCGCCGGCCAGGGGCGCTCGCCTTTCAGCTGCTCCACCAGCGTGCGCAGGTTGGCTGCGGTGCGGATGGTGAGCCCCTCAATCAGGCTGGCCTCCTGGGCGTTCTCAGGAGGAACCACCAGGGCTTGGGCCTTGTGCTGCTGGGCCTTTGCAGCAAGGGCAATCACCCCGCGACAGGGCCTGAGGCTGCCGTCGAGCCCCAATTCGCCCGCACACCAGAGGCCCTCCAGCTGAGGGCGGGCGAGTTGCCCGCTAGCCACCAACAGGGCCAGGGCGATGGGGAGGTCAAAGGAAGGACAATCCTTGCGCAGATCGGCCGGAGCCAGGTTGATTACCACGCGCACCAGGGGGCCGCGGAAGCCGCTGTTGCGCAGGGCGGATCGGACCCGCTCCCGTGATTCCTGAATGGCCTTGTCCGGCAGACCCACCAGCTGAACGCCCGGTAGGCCCGGGGCAAGATCCACTTCCACCACCACTGGTCTGGCCTCCAGACCTTGCAGGGATGCACTGAGACAACGTGCCAGCATTCTGTGGAGGGTGACGCAGGAGATTCATGCCCCTGCTGTCACACCGGTCCGGCTGTTCCCTCTTTTCAAGGCCCATGGCAGACGACACGATCTTCGGGAAGATCCTTCGTGGCGAGATCCCGTGCGATGAGGTCTACAGCGATGAGCAGTGTCTGGCCTTTCGCGATGTCGCGCCCCAGGCACCCGTTCATGTGCTGGTGATTCCGCGCAAGCCGATCGAGAGCTTGCGCTCCGGTGCTGCTGAGGATGCGGCCCTGCTGGGCCACCTCTTGCTGGTGGCTGCCCGCGTGGCCAAACAGGAGGGTCTGGACGATTTCCGCACGGTGATCAACAGTGGCGCCGGTGCTGGCCAGACGGTGTTTCACCTCCATGTGCATGTGATCGGTGGACGTCCTCTGGCGTGGCCTCCCGGTTGAGGTCAGCGACGAAGCGGCGCGGCGACAGCCAGACTGAGCACAGTTCAGCAGTGGCATGACCCACCAGCTTCAGAACCTGCGCAATCAGGCCGCCAAGCTGCGTCGGCTTTCGCAGCCCTACTTTTTCCCCTACACCGAAGACAACGGCTGGCAGTTCCTTGGACTGCTGGTGAGCCTGCTCTTCTGTGTGGCCGGGATCGTGCTGTTCCTGGTCACCGGCTTGATGAACGGCCTGTCGTGGCTGTTTCCGGAGTTGTCCGGCCAGTACCTCGGTGGCGTCCAGTCGTCCCTGGCCATGCTCTGGTCCCGTGGATGGGGGGCGGGCATCAGTGCCCTGTTCGTGCTGGGGGCTGTGGTGTTTGCCTCTGTGCGGGGCCAACTCAGGCATCGCCGCTGGTTGCCTTGGCTGTTTCTCGGCCTGATCATCCTGATGCTGTTGAGCGTGAACGGCATCAACGCCGGCATCACATTCCTCGCCAGGGATCTGACCAATGCGTTGATCGCCAGGGATGGCGATGCGTCGTATCGCAACCTCTGGATCTACGGCGCCTGTTTTGCTGTGGCACTGCCAATTCGCAGCCTGCAGTTTTATTTCACCCAGAAACTTGGGCTGTTCTGGCGCGAATGGTTGTCGCTGAGCCTAGTGGACGATTACCTGCGGGATCGGGCTTATTATGTGCTCAATCCCAATGATGAAGCGGCCACCAATGTTGATAACCCCGATCAACGTATTTCCGAGGATGTGCGTGATTTCACGGCACAGGCCCTTGGTTTTGCGCTGAATATTTTTGATTCGATCCTCACCTTTTCCCTCAACATCCTCATCCTTTATTCGGTGAGTGAGGGGCTCACCTTTGCCCTTCTGGCCTATGCATCCGGGGTGTCTGTCCTGATGATTGTGGCTGGCCGCAAGTTGGTGCGGTTGAACAATTTCCAACTGCGTTTTGAAGCGGATTACCGCTATGGCCTCGTACGGGTGCGTGACAACGCTGAGTCGATTGCCTTCTATGCCGGTGAGCAGCAAGAAGCCAAGGAGGTGACGCGTCGCCTGGCCACCGTCGTTGAAAACTTCAATCTGCTGATTGTCTGGGAAGTGCTGCTGCGGGTGCTGCAGCGCTCCAGCATTTACGCCAGCAATTTCATCCCCTATCTGATCCTTGCGGCACCGATTCTCGCCGGTGAGATGGATTACGGCGGCTTCGCCCAGGCGAACGTCGCCTACAACCTGGTTGAGGGATCGTTGTTTTTCATCATTTACAACATCGAAGCCCTGGCCCGGTTCTCGGCATCGATCAACCGGCTGGAAGGCTTTCAATCCAACATCTCCAACCTCGATCCAGAGGAGTGGAGTGATTACGTGCCGCGGATCGTGCCCTCTGAGCGCCTGGCGCTGCAGGGGGTGACGGTCAAAACACCGCGTACCGACAACGTGCTGGTGCGCGACCTCAGTTTTTCCCTGGGCAATGCTGAGGGGCTGTTGGTGGTGGGACCCTCCGGCTGTGGCAAGACGTCTCTGCTGCGGGTGGTGAGTGGCCTGTGGGGCTCGCCGACGGGCACCGTTTATTCCCCGGGGCAGGGCGATCTTCTTTTCATCCCCCAGAAGCCCTACATGGCACTGGGATCTCTGCGCGAACAGCTTTGTTATCCCCTTGATCAGGCCCGTTTCAGCGATGAACAGCTACGGGCTGTTTTGGATCAGGTGATGTTGGGCAAACTCCTGCAGCGCTATCCCGACCTCGACATCAAGCAGGACTGGCCGCGGTTGCTCTCTCTGGGTGAACAGCAGCGACTGGCCTTTGCGCGGCTGCTGCTCAATTCGCCCAAGGTCGTGGTGCTGGATGAAGCCACCAGTGCCCTGGATGTCGAGACCGAATCCCGCCTTTATTCCCTGTTGCGGGATCGTGAGGTGGCGTTCATCAGCGTGGGCCACCGGCCAACCCTGAAGGACTTCCATGACACCGTTCTGGAGCTCAGCGGTGATCACGACTGGCGGCTGATCCCGGCGACCAGCTATGACTTCGGGCGTTCTTGAACCGGCCGGATGACCTCCACCAGCGAGACCCTTGACACCACGTCCGTTCCGGAGACGTCCGCCACCACCAACGATGTGCCTGCTTTCGGCTGGAGTGGCTATGCCGAGCGGGTGAATGGACGCTTCGCCATGGTGGGCTTTGTGGCGGTGCTGCTGATCGAGGTGCTCAGCGGTGACACCTTTCTGCACTGGGCAGGGCTGCTGCCCTAATCAGGGCAGGCGGATCAGATCCACATCCCAGCGTCCGTTGCGGCTCACCTGCACCGCCAGCCGCCGGCCCGAGCCATCCAGGCTGACGCTGCGGGGTACACCCGGTGGGTCCAGGGGCAGCCGTTGCGTCGCCCCGACGTTGCGCCGGTAGAGCACCAGTTCCGTGCGGTCCTCCCGTTGCTGGACCACGGCCAGGCGTTGTCCATCAGCACTGACGCTGACGCTGATCGGTTGGGCATCAGCACGGTTGAGGCCCGGCAACGGGACGGGGCTGCGGCTGCGCAGGTCGATCAGTTCGACCCGCTCCCGCCCATTGCGTTGGCCCAGGCTGGCCAGCCAGCGTCCCCCCAGGGAGGGACCCCGCCGGCTGTTCACGGATTGACGCAGCAGGCCGTTGAGGTCGGGCCGGGGAGTGGGCCTGGGGCTGCTGCACCCGCTCACCAACACCAGGCTGAAAAGCAGAGCGACGCGGATCATGGCTCTGACGACAGCGCCGGTGTGGAGAGGCTCTGTCCCGGAGGACGGTCCGGCTCGAGCAGATCACTCAGATCCAGCAGTTCCACGCGCCACCTCCCCTGATCCGTCACCTGCAGGGCGATCTGCTGGGCATCCGGCGCCAGACTGAGCTGCACCGGGTCTCTCCCCCCCGGCAGCGGCAGGGGATGCATGCGTCCGTTCAGGCGGTCGGTCACCACCGCGAGTCGGCGGCGCCCCCGCTGGGTGATCGCTGCCAGGTAACGGCCGTTCCAGCTCAGGGAGGGCGAGCTGTGGGGCTGATGTCGGCTCAGCTGGGGAACGGAGACAACCGATCCGTCGCTCAGGCGGCGCAGCTGCACCGTGGGTCGGCCGCCGCGATCGCTGACGACCGCCAGCCACTCACCACTGCCACTCAGGGCTGGGGCCTCCTGACTGGTGGCGAGCAAGCCACCACCGGCCCGTTCACTACGACCGTTGCAGCCAATCAGCGCCAGGCTGGCGAGCAGGATCAGCAGCGGACGAGGCAACTCGCTCAGTCGTCGAAGCGGGAGCTGTTGTCCCGTGGTCTGCCGGACGAAGGCCGTGAGCTGCGGGGGGGTTGGCGGTTGCTGCTGGGCCGGTTCGACGCCAGGGGCGGCTCAGGGGATCGCCTGGAGTCGCTCGCGGCGTTCGGGTTGGCGCTGGGGCGTCCCCGGTTCGGGGCCGAACTGCTCGGCGCTGAACTGCGGCTGGGGGCAAAAGCGGCATCCTCGGCTCCTGAAGGAGCGCGTTCGCCGGAAGGACGCTCAGGCCGCCCCATGGGACGGCTGCCACGGCGTTGTTCCTCTCGATCCGTCCGTCTGGAGCCAAAGTCGGGACGTCGCTCATCCCGGGCTTCGCCGGCACGGAAGCGAGCCATGCGGCGGGAGCGCTCGTCGTTTTGGTCCCAGCCGGAATCGCCTTGATCACGGTCTGCGGAGCGACGGCTGGCGGCTTCCTCAGGAATGGCGGCACGGCTGGCGCGGCGAGGCCTGTAGAACTCCTCTTCAGGCCGTTCTTCGGCGTCATCTTCACGGCCTGAGAAGCGCCGCCGCACCGGCTGGGGCTCATCAAAACGGTCGTAACCGCCGTCATCCCAGCCGCCCCGTAGGCCCCCCGGGCTTCCGCCCCGGGCCGGTGTTGGTTCGTCATCGAAATAGGCGGAACGCCGGGCCTGCTCCGTGGCCACGCCGCGCAGCCGCACGCTTTCGTAGGCGAAGAAAACGGTGGTTCCCGCCAGCAGGAACTGGCCGAACTGAAGAATCGGGTCGAGGCGCCATCCCTGGAAGAACAGGATGCCGCCGCATAGCAGCCCGATGGCTGCAAAGAACACGTCGTAGTCCCGCGCCAGGGCGGGCTTGAACGACCGCATGAAATAGAGCAGAGCGCCGCCGACGGCCAAAACGATGCCGACGATGCTGGCCCAATTGAGACTGGCGTTAACCAAAGCTCTGCTCCCGCTTGGGAGTCAGTCTAAGAGGGGCGCCAGGGGCGGATCAGAGCTTGCGGTCGACCTGGTCGGTCTGGCTCAGCAGGAACAGGGCGATGGAGGCAGGAATCACGACGATCACACCTCCCCAAAGGAGGCTGCTCAGGAAGTTCGAGAGGGAGGGGGTCATGGGGTTGCTGCCGTCTGCTTCAAAGCCGCGCCGATCTTAAGAAGCGATGCCGTCTTTCTACGATGACGGGACGATTTGCTTTGAGCTTTGTGACGCCGCTGCTGCTGCAGGCCCTGCCAGTCCTCCATTTGCTTCTGGGCTTGCTGCTAGCGGCCTGGACCCTGGCGTTTCTGCTGCGCATCGTGCTCACCTGGTACCCCCAGGTCGATCTGAGCAAGGGCGCCTGGCCCCTGGTGGCATGGCCAACGGAACCTGTGCTCTCGGTGAGCCGTCGCGTGATCGCACCGATCGGTGGAGTCGACGTCACTCCAGTGATCTGGGTGGGCTTGATCAGCCTCGTGCGTGAGTTGCTGGTTGGCCAGCAGGGGCTGCTTTCTCAAATCCTGATGCACGCCCAGGCAGTGGCCTGAGCTCAGGGGAGCATCTCCTGCTCCACGAATTTGGTGTGCACGTCGCCGTTGATGAACTCCGGCCGATCCAGCATCTCCAGATGGAATTCCACCGTGGTTGGAATCCCGGTGACGGCACATTCATTCAGGGCCCGCTTCATCCGGGTCATGGCGTGGTCGCGGTCCTTGCCCCACACGATCAGCTTGCCGATCAGGGAGTCGTAGAAGGGCGGGATGTCGTAGCCCGTGTAGACGTGGCTGTCGACGCGCACACCCGGTCCGCCGGGGGGCAGCCATCCGGTGATGCGTCCGGGTGCGGGACGGAAGTTGTGCCGGGCATCCTCAGCGTTGATCCGGCATTCGATCGCATGGCCGGTGAGCTGGATGTCTTCCTGGCGCACGCTGATGGGTTCGCCACCGGCGATGCGCAACTGCTCAGCGATCAGATCCACACCCGTCACCATCTCAGTCACCGGATGCTCCACCTGGATCCGGGTGTTCATCTCCATGAAGTAGAAGCCGCCGCTGCGATCCAGAAGGAATTCCACCGTTCCGGCGCCCTCGTAATTGATGCTTCGGGCGGCAGCAACGGCGGCTTCGCCCATGCGGCGGCGCAGGTCGGGATCCAGGGCCGGGCTGGGGGCCTCCTCCAGCAGTTTCTGGTGACGGCGCTGAATCGAGCAGTCCCGTTCACCCAGGTGAACCACGTTGCCGTGGCGGTCGGCCAGCACCTGCACTTCCACGTGGCGGGGCCGATCGATG
The DNA here is from genome assembly GCF_900473975.1 of Synechococcus sp. N26. Classification (NCBI taxonomy): domain Bacteria; kingdom Bacillati; phylum Cyanobacteriota; class Cyanophyceae; order Synechococcales; family Synechococcaceae; genus Synechococcus; species Synechococcus sp. N26. Next base: position 48,775 of record NZ_UCNM01000006.1, read on the forward strand.
AATTTCTCCATGTAGAGGCCGGGGTTGCCGAAGGCGGCTTCCGCCTCCCCCTGGGCCGCTTTGTACAGGCTCTCCAGCTGGCTGGCGTCCGGTACGAGGCGCATTCCGCGACCACCACCGCCAGCGGTGGCTTTGATCATCACGGGATAGCCCATTTCCTCGGCCAGGGCGGCCGCCTGGCTGGTGCTGCTGAGCAGACCCTCGCTGCCGGGCACCGTGGGGACACCCACCGATTGCATGGTCGATTTGGCGGTCGACTTGTCCCCCATCGAGCGAATCGCGTGGGGGGACGGCCCAACGAAGGTGAGGCCGTGATCACGGCACATCTCGGCGAACTTGTCGTTCTCCGCCAGGAAGCCGTAGCCGGGGTGGATGGCGTCAGCACCGCGGGAGGTGGCGGCCGCCAGGATGTTGGGAATGTTGAGGTAGCTCTTGCTGCTCAGGGCTTCGCCCACGCAGACCGCTTCATCGGCGAGCTGCACGTGCAGAGCGTCCTTATCAACGGAGCTGTACACCGCCACGGTGGCGATGCCGAGCTCGCGGCAGCTGCGAATGATCCGGAGGGCAATCTCGCCGCGGTTGGCGATCAGCACTTTGCCGATGGGCATCCCTCAGCATGTTCAGGCCTGACGCCGGATCGTATCAGCGCCGACCGAAGTTGCCGAGGAGCGAAGCCCCCGCCCGGTATGATCTGATCTCGACAGCACCCGAGCGGTGAAGTCGACCACGCGGATGTGGTGGAATTGGTAGACACGCACGTTTGAGGGGCGTGTGGCTTCGGCCTTGCGAGTTCAAGTCTCGCCATCCGCATTTTTTTCTTTGGCCCGTCCCCGCGCAACAGAACCAGGACCGGCTGTTGTTCTCGTTTCGAACGGTCCCGGTGAACTGACCACCTGGGTTCGACCTCTGGCCGAACGGCTGCACGCCAGCCTTCGCCTGCGTCCCCGGTCTCAGAGCGCGCCAGCTTCGTTGCACTTGGTGTTGGTGCCCTGCCCCAATTCCACCGGCCAAGAGCGTGCGGCTGCGGAGCCCTGGGGTTTGTTCGAGCGCATCGTGCCGGCAGGCCGCTTCTGGTCGCTGCTGCTGCGTCCACAGCGCTACGGCCCATGGCCGCAGAAGGGTGTGGTGGTGTTCCTGGGCGGTGATCAGTTCTGGACCGTTCTGCTTTCGGCTCGTCTCGGCTACCGCCACATCACCTATGCCGAGTGGGTGGCGCGTTGGCCGGGCTGGAACGATCGGATTGCGGCGATGTCGGACGCGGTGCGGCGTCAGCTGCCGGTCCGTTACCAGCCCCGGTGCCGCGTGGTCGGTGATCTGATGGCGGATCTGTCATCCTTCGCTCGTCGCGAGGAGCCTCTCCCCCAGGGTCAGTGGGTGGCCCTGTTGCCGGGATCGAAGCCGGCCAAGTTGAGCGTCGGCATGCCGTTTCTGCTCGATACCGCAGATCGTTTGGCCCGATTGCAACCCGGATGCCGTTTTTTGCTGCCGCTGGCTCCCACCACCAGCGTTGATGAACTGCTGCGTTTCGCCGGCGCATCCAACCCGATTGCTGCCCGCTACATCGCCACCGTTGCTTCGGTGGAGCAGGGGGAGTCGGTGACGGAGTTGGTGACGGGTGCGGGCACACGGATTCGTCTGCTGGAGCAGCATCCGGCCCATGGCCCCCTGAGCCAGTGCGCCCTGGCCCTGACCACGGTCGGCGCCAACACGGCCGAACTCGGCGCCCTTGCGGTGCCGATGATCGTGATTGTTCCCACCCAGCACCTGGAGGTGATGCAGGCCTGGGACGGCGGGCTGGGGCTGCTGGCGCGTCTGCCGGGTCTGCGGCGTCTGATCGGGGTTCTGCTGACCCTCTGGCGTTTGCGCAACAACGGGTTGATGGCCTGGCCCAACATCAGTGCAGGCCGTGCTGTGGTGCCGGAGCGGGTGGGGGCGATCACCCCTGAGGAGATTGCGAAGGAGGCCTGCGATTGGCTGAACGCCCCCGAGCGGCTTGAGGGCCAGCGCCAGGACCTCCTGGCGTTGCGGGGAAAACCCGGGGCGGTGGCCGCACTGGCCGCCGAGGTGAGGGGTTTGCTTCCCCGAGAGCTCAACGCTTCCTAGGCTGCGCCCCACTCTGGTTCCGACGACCATGTCCCCGTCCAATCCGGTCGAACGCAGTGCCGAGGAGTGGAAGCAATCCCTGACGCCGGAGCAGTTCCAGGTGGCCCGCTGCGGCGGCACGGAGCGGGCGTTCACCGGGGCTTACTGGAACAACAAGGCCACGGGGATGTACCACTGCGTCTGCTGTGGTGCGCCGCTGTTCAGCTCTGAGACCAAGTTCGATTCGGGCACGGGTTGGCCCAGTTTCTGGGACGGTGTGAGTGCCGGGGCGATCACCACCAAAGAGGATCTGACCCACGGGATGGTGCGCACCGAAATCAACTGCGCTCAATGTGATGCCCACCTCGGGCACGTCTTCCCTGATGGTCCCGCCCCCACGGGCCAGCGTTACTGCGTCAACAGCGCATCGTTGAACTTCAAGGCGTCCTGAACACCGTTCAGCGCCTCAGGCCAGATCACCAGGGATCGTCGAGATCCTGGCTCCGGCGCTGGGGCGCTGCATCCTCCATCGGTTCCACATCCAGGGGTTCGCCCGACTGCTGAATCGCGCGGCGGGAGGCTGGCATCGCACGCCGCGGAGGCTGTTCCTCGTAGGCGGGCTGTTCCTCATAGGCAGGCTGCTGCTCGTAGGGTGCGGGCTCGTTGTAGGTCTGTGCTCGCTCAGCCGGCCGCTCGTCGTAGCGGGCAGGTTCGGCGTAGCGCTGCTCGTCGTACCTCTGGGGCTCATCGAGGTAGCGGCGCTGCTGCATGGAATCCTGCCGCCGGTCCTCCAGCTCCACATATTCCAGTTCTGCATCAGCCTCAAACCGCTCGGCTTCTGAAGCCTGGAGACGCCGTTGCTCCTGCTCCTGGGATTGTCCGGAGGTGAGCTGATTTTCCACGGGCACCAGGTTGACCCGGTAGCGCTCCCGCTCTTGCTCTTCCCAGCTGGGGCCACCGACGCCCAGTTTTTCCAGAACGCCGCTGTTCAGCTGTTTGAGCTTGTCTTCGGCTCCCTCGTAAACAATGATCCGGTCCGGCCCGCTGCTGACGATCTCCTCCACCGGCATTTCCCAGGTGCTCAGCACCCCTTCCCCCAGCAGGGGCACGCCAAGGGCGCCCATCACCAGGGTGGTGAGCTCGCCGGTCTCGATGTCGAAGGCAAAGCCGAGCACCCGCCCCAGCTGTTCACCGGACTCGGTGATCACCTGGCAGTTGATCACCCGGCTGTAGCGCTCAGGGTTGAAGTTTTCGCTGAGGGAGTCGGCCGAATCCACCAGGATCACGTCGCCCACCTGACGGATCCGGTCCAGCGGCATCCAGCGCGGCAGGCCGGGCAGGAAACGGGTCAGGGGGTTGTCCCGCAGCCCCACAGCCACCACTTCACGGCGGTCGATATCGACGATCACTTCACCCACCACCCCAAGACGGCGGCCGGTGTCACGGGTGATCACCTGGGTGCCCATCAGTTCGGAGCGCAACCAGAGGCGATCGCTGGGTACGCCAGTAGTGATGGCGTCGTTTGGGGTAGGGGTCGGGGTCAAGCGCGGGCCCTCGGCCATGGACATTCAGACCATTGTGGCGCAGGGGTTCCGCCTGTCACGTTCAGATTGCACAGCGAAAACTCCGATCGTTCAGGCGGCATCCGGTAAACCCACCACCTGGGTGTGGGCGCCGCGGGCCTGGGTCACCCCGATAGTGCGCTGGGCTGCGCCGATCATCGGGCGGCGGTGGCTGACCACCATGAACTGGGCTGCCTCGGCCTGACGGGCGATCAGAGCCGCCAGGCGCTCCACATTGACGCCGTCGAGAAAGCTGTCCACCTCGTCGAGGGCATAGAACGGCGACGGCCGGAAGCGCTGCAGGGCGAACAGGAAGCTCAAGGCGGTGAGTGATTTCTCTCCCCCCGACATCGAGGCCAGGCGCCGCACGGTTTTGCCCTTGGGATGGGCCACCAGGGTGAGGCCACCTTCCAACGGCTCCTCCGGGTTCTCCAGTTGCAGGTGGCCATCACCATCGGAGAGCGAGGCAAAGATCTCGCGGAAATGGCCATCCACGGCGGTGAAGGCTTCCATGAAGGCGTCCTGGCGCAGGGTGGCCACGGTTTCGATCCGCAGCAGCAGTTCCTCCCGCTCGCTGTTGAGTACGTCGAGCCGTTCGTTGAGTTCGTTGAGCCGCTCTTCGAGGGCCTCGAGTTCCTCCAGCGCCAGCATGTTCACGGGTTCCAGCGCTTCCATGCGTTGCTGGATGGCCTGCAGATCGGTCTGCAAGGCTTCCAAGCCCGCCAGCCGCAGGGCTTCCGGGATCTCCGGCCTCGGGTCCGGGAGGGCCTGTTCCATCTCCTGCAGGCGCACCGCACCGCTGCGCTGTTCTTCGATCAATCCTTCGCGGTCTTCCTTGAGCCGCTCCAGATTCCATTCGGCCTGCTGCAGGGCCTGACGCTGGCGGCCCACCTCGGCTTCCGCGGCGTCCCGGGCCCGGCGCTGGCTGCCGAAGCGCTCCTGAAGGTCGGTCTGCTGTTGCTCGAGCTCTTTGCGCTTCCCCTGGAGGTCGCTCTGCTGCTGGCGCCAGGCCCCATGGGCACTGGCGAGGGCCTTCACCGCCTCCTGCAAGCGGGTTTCTTCGGCGGCCAGAGCCTTCTCCTGGTCACCCAGGCGTTCAATCGCCAGCTGCCGCTCGCGGCGGGCATTCAGCAGCTGGTCGCGCTCGCGGCGGGCCGCCTCCAGCCGTTGGTCGGCGGCTTCCTGTTCCGTCTGAAGTTGGGCCCAGGCGGCGGCATCGTCGTTGTTGCCGCTGTTGCGCTCCGCCTCATCCAAGGCCTGCAGTTCCGCGGTAAGTGGTGTGAGCGCAGTGCTGATGGCTTCGAGCCGCTGCTGTTGCTCGGTCTGGTCCTGCTGCAATTTGCTGAGCCGTTCGGCCCGCTGGCGGCTGCGCTCGAGCAGGGGGGCGTGGTTGCGCCGGGCGGCATTGCGCTCTGCGATCAAGGCCGCCTGTTGCTTTTCCAGTTCGCGCAGCTGGGGTTTCTGCTGTTCGATCAGTTGGGCCAGCTTCGACTCCTCCCGCCGGCAGGCCACCAGGGATTCCCCCAGTTCCAGCAGGCGCCGCCGCAGGGGTTCAGCTTCGTCCTGATCGCTGCTGCGGCCGAAGCTGAGGCTGCTGCTGCGCTGGGAGAAGCTGCCGCCGGTCATGGCGCCGCTCTTCTCCAGCAGCTCCCCATCCAGTGTCACCGCCCTGGAGCGGCCCAGTTGTTGACGGGCGCTGGCCAGGTCGGAGAACACAAGGGTGTCGCCGAAGACGTAAGCAAACACCTGGTCATAGACCGGTTCGAAGCGCACAAGTTCCACGGCCCGGCCGATCAGGCCGGCACCGCTGTCTCCACCGGGGCGTGCACCCCGGGCAAAGGCGGCTGAAGAGCCCCCGCCCCCTGGCGCGCGGATCTTGTTCAGGGGCAGGAAGGTGAGCCGGCCAGCACGGCGGCTCTTGAGCAGTTCGATGGCGCGGGCGGCGATGCGGTCGTCGTCGACCACCACCTGGCCGAGACGGGCCCCCGCGGCCACTTCCAGGGCGAGGCGATGGCGATCCTCCACCTCTCCCAGCTGGGCCACAGGGCCGTGGATGCCATCGAGGCCGGCCTCCAGCAGCAGGCGCAGGGCTCCGGTGCCGCGGCTTTCCTGAAGGGCATCCCGCCGGCTCTCCAGCCGAGCGATCTCCCGTTCCAAGCGGGTCTGCTCCTGCTCCAGCCGGCTGCGGGTGCGCTGTTGGATGGCCAGTGATTCGGCGGTCTGCTGGAGCTCCTGCTTGCCGTCGGCAATGGCTTGCAGCAGGGTTTGCCAGGTCTCCTCCAGGGTTGCGAGCTGTTGCTGCACGGCGTCGCAGTCGGCGCCGTCCTGGTGCTGCTCCTGGGTGAGCTCTTCCAGCCGTTCCCGTTCCTGGCGCAGTCGTTCCTGCAACTGCTGCTGCTCCTCGAGTAAGGGAGCGACGCTGCTTTGCAACTCCTGCCGGCGACCGCTGCGGCGCTTCTGTTCCTCCACCCAGGCGCCGGAGCGGCCCGCCACATCTGCCAGCCGGCGGCGGGACATGTCCACCGCGGCTTCAGCGGTTTTGCAGTTCTCGTCTGCGGCGCTGAGGGCGTCCTGATGGGGATCGCGTTCCAGTTCCCGTGATTGCAGCTGCCACTGCTGGCGACGGGTGGAGAGGTCCTGACGCTGCGCCTGCAGTTTCTGGCCTTCGTCCTGGTGGAGGCTGGCCTGGCGCTCTAGTTCACGGCTGCTGGTGTCGAGGCCAGCCAGTTCCGCCTGAACCGCCAGCAGTTGGTCTTCCCCAAGAGCCTTCACCTGCTCCTGGAGCAAGTCCAGTTCGGCCACGGCCTTGTTCAGCTGCTCTCGGCCGCTGGCAATGGCCGCGGCGTCCCTCTGTTCCTGGGCTTCCAGCGCCTGTTGGCGCGTGGCCAGATCCTTGAGGGCCTGCTGGGCGGCTTCGTAGGCCAGCACCATCTCCTGGCGGCGTCCCAGTTGCAGCCGTTCCCGCAAGTCCTGGTATTGCCGGGCCTTGGCGCAGTCCTTCTCCAACCGTTGGCGGCTGGCCAGCAGTTCCTGCTCAATGATCCCGCAGCGCTCCTGGCGCTCCTGCACGTCATCGAGCTTGCGGCGGGTCTGTTCGATCCGGGTGTCGAACAGGGCAACACCGGCCAGTTCATCGATCAGGCCGCGGCGGTCGCGGTTGCTCATCGAGACGATGCGGGTGACGTCCCCCTGCATCACCACGTTGCTGCCCTCAGGATCAATCCGAAGGCGGCGCAGCTGGGTCTGCAGCTGCTGCAGGTTGCAGGGCACCCCGTCCGCGCTGTAGCTGGAGCTGTAGGAGCCCCCCGGCATCACCCGCAGTTTGCGGGTCACCGTCCATTCCGTTTGTCCCGGTTGAATCCATGGCCCCTCCGCTGGTGCCTCCAGGCCTTCCTCGGCGGCATCGGGTGTCCAGTCGCTCAGGTCAAAGCGGACGCTGACGGTTGTTTCAGCGGCCTTGCCGGCCTTGAGCATGCCGCTGTTGACCAGGTCCGGCAGGCGGTCAGCCCGCATGCCACGGCTGGTGGCCAGGCCCAGGCAGAACAGAACGCCATCAAGAATGTTGCTCTTGCCGGAGCCATTGGGTCCCGTCACGACGGTGAATCCCTCTTCAAGAGGGATGGTCATCGCTCCGCCGAACGACTTGAAGTGCGTCAGCCCAACCTGATTGATATGAACCAACAGGATCTGGGGCTGTCAGCGAGTCGAAACTAGCGGAACCCACGAAAAGCTCAAGGGTGCGATAGCGAGCAGTGCCCGGATGTGATGCGCAGGCAGCCGTGGAGGTCGCCCTCGAGCTGCAGGGTGACGTCTGCATCCGTGGCGTTGGGGAGCACGCCGCAGTAGCTGCCGGCATGGATGCGTTCGGCCCAGCCCCGATTGCCCGAAACGGCAGCACTGCGGGGTTCCAGCCAGATCTTTCGATGGGCAGGCAGGGGAACCGCTGGTTGGGCTGCTGCATTGAGCTGCGGCACTGTGGCCAGTCGCCAGGTTCGGCAGCTGTCTCCGTCCTCAAGCAGCAGATCGATGTGGCATCCGCTGGGGTCGTCCGGTGCTCCGGTGTGACGCAGCAGGGCGTATCGCGGCAAAGACTTTCCCTCAGCCTTCAGTCTCCCTACCCTTCTAAAGCGTCCTGCCAACGGTCTTCATGGCCTCGCCATCGCCGCAGTCCAACGGCAGATTCGAGCACCACTTCCGTGAGCGCTTTGAAAGTCTGCTGCCGACGATCCAGGAGCGCTGGCCGGATCTGGCTGAGCACACGCTTGAAGCCACACGGGGGAGTGTGGATGAGTTGGTTCGTTTGATTGAACAGAACACAGGCCTGACGCCCCAAGGGGTTCGGGATCAACTGGAGGAGCTTCTCCATAGCGCCGGTGATCGCAGCCGCGACTGGGCCGACAGCCTGGATCCCCTCGAAGAGCAACTGGAACAGTTGCTGGATGAGTTGAACAGCACCCTGCGGCCGAAGATCGAGGCGCCTGTGCGTCAGCGGCCACTGCTGGCTGTGGGCGTTGCCCTTGGTGTTGGGTTGCTGCTGGGCAGCATGCTTCGCGGGGGGCGGCGTTCCTGATGGCCGATCAGAACTCTCCCCGCGGATTTGGAGCGGCAGCTCGGGTGACCGCACTGGCGGCGTCAGTGATGGATCTGCACGTGCGGATTGCCCTGCAGGAGGTGGATCGGGAAAAACGCCGACTGATAAGCGGTGGCCTGTTCCTCGCCATCGGAGGCACGGCCATGTTCCTGGCCTTGCTGGCAGGCGAAGCGTCGTTGCTGCTTTGGATTCAGGCCCAGTGGGCTCTGGATTGGATGCGCGCACTGTTGAGTCTCGCTGTGGCCAACCTTGTGCTGGCGGGCATCAGCTTGCGTATTGGCGGCCAGGTGCTCAAGGGCCCGTTCCTGCCTCAGACGTTGGAGGGACTGATGAAAACGGTGCGGGCGGTGATGGGACGGGTGTGATCAGCGGATGTCGTAGTGCAGCCAGCGGCAGTCAATGCCGCCGTTGCTCACGGGAATCCGTTGCTCGGCCTTCAGACGCAGGGCTCCCGTCAGGTTGCGATTTCCACTGAGCAACCAGAGCTTCCAACCCTTGGCCTGGCCTTTGGCGTAGTTGCCAAGTTCTCGATACAACGCCTCCAGCTCCCCTTCATCGCCGATCCGTTGGCCGTAAGGGGGATTGCACACCAACACCCCCGGCCCCTCCGGGAGGGGGTGATCGCTGAAAGTGCCCGTGCAGATGCGGATGACTCCACTCAGCCCAGCGGCTTCCACATTGGCCCGGGCCTGATCAGCAATGGCGGGATCCGCTTCAATCCCCAGGAGCGGCGGGAGGGTGAGGTCCCCCCTGCGCCGTTGCCGGGCGCGATCAGCTTCTCTGTCCCAGAGCTCCGGCTGGAAATCGGCCCATCCTTCGAGTGCAAAGTGGCGCTCCAACCCCGGGGCCTGCTGCAAGGCGGCCAGGGCCGCTTCGATCAGGAGCACTCCGGATCCACAGCACGGATCAACAAGGGGTTGGCTTCCATCCCAGCCCGTCAGGCGGATCAGCCCGGCGGCCAGATTTTCTTTCAGCGGTGCTGCTCCCATGGCGGCCCTGTAGCCACGACGGTGCAGGCTGCCCCCACTGCCATCGAGACTTAGCTGGGCTTCCCCGCGGCCGAGGTGTAGGTGCAGGGAGAGATCGGGGTCATCCAGATCAATCGAGGATCGCTCGCCCCAGAGATCCCGTTGTGCGTCAACAAGGGCATTTTTCACCTGCAACGCCGTGAAATGGCTGTGGTTCAGTCCTGGTGCTGTTCCAGTCACATCCACCCGGAAGGTCATCGAGGGATGCAGCCAGCGCTCCCAGTCGAGCCCTTCGCGGATGCCGTCATAGAGGTCGTCCCGGCCTTGGCAGGGGAAGCGCGCCACCTGGCGCAACAGCCGGAAGGGCAGTCGAGCCTGCAGGTGCAGCCGGTAGAGGCAGGCCATGTCTGCCTGGAAGCCCACGGCACGCCTGCCGGGCCTTACGGCATGGGCTCCAAGGGTGCTGAGTTCGTCGCCAGCGGCTGCTTCCAGGCCTTGTGGCACAACGGCCACGGCGGATAGCCGGTTGATTCGACCCAAGGGCGTTGTGCTCCAGGTCACCACTCCTGTCAGAATGACAGGGTCCGGCTTCTTCGGACTAGGTGATCCACACCAGTGTTTCGGACAGCGGTTCGATTCCGCTCAGCTCCATTCCCCCTCACGGGGCTGCAATGGTTTCGACGGGGCATGAGGAGGGTGACTGAAGCCTGCTCGGTGAGAGCAAACCCGTAACTGCGAACAACATCGTTCGTTTCTCCCGTCAAGCAGCCCCTGTTGCTGCCTGACCCATTTAGGGAGATGGGGTGAAGTCAGCCTTATCACCCAAATGACTGCTTGGGGGTGGAAGCCCCCCTCAACTATTCCACCGCAACCGATCTCGGTTTTGAGACGGAGGCCCAAAACGTGGCCATTCGCAAAACCGTTCGCAAAAATCTGCCGCCTGTTTTGGACGGCATGGATAAGGCGGAGGCGCTTGCTTATGTCTCCCTTCTTTTTGATGCAGCCCAGGCTGGTGCTGCTGTGTGGGGCGATGCCCTGCTGATCAAGCGGTTCATCAGCCAGTGCAGTCGCACCGGCAGCAAGGCGACACAAGACGGCTATCGCTTCGAGATCCGTGAGTTCTGTCGCTGGCGAGAGCGCAACCACCCACACCTGCATCTGCGGGAGATCAACCCTGCTTTCTGTCAGGACTGGGTGTCCCTCCTGCGGGAACAAGTAGACGCCGGTCTCATCAAGCCCCGGACGTTTAACCGCAGGATCGCTGCCATCAGCTCCCTGTACCGATGGGCGGCTGAACCAAGCCGCTCAGCGGTTACAGGGGTGCCGCGTAATCCAATGCCACCACGTGCACTTCTCCACGCTGACAAGAGCACCAGGCCACTGACCGATGAACAGATGGGGCTGTTGATGGCGACGATCGCCAAGGCTGCTCATCACGATCGCAACGCCATTCGTGATTACGCCCTTGTCAGGGGTTCGTATCTATTGGGTTGCAGAGTTTCTGAGATCGCAGTTATCAAATGGAAGGACATCGAAGTTCTCTCCGATGGCGGTCAAATTCATCTCTTTGGAAAAGGATCCAAAGCAAGGACTGTTCGAGTGTCCAGTGACACGCTCCAGCTTTTTCACGCGCTTGGCCGCGGCGAAGCTGACAGCTATGTATTTCCGAGCCCCCGTGGCAAGGGACATCTCACTCGACAAGCGATTGGAGATGTTTGCCGAAAGTGGGGACGAGCCGCCGGTTTTCACGTTCACCCACACCAGCTGAGGCACAGCCATGCCACACACGCTGTGCAGAGGGGCGTGGACGTATTCACGCTTCAAGCCACCCTCGGGCATTCATCGAGCGCGACCACTGGTCATTACGTGGCTGCTAACCCTCGGGACAGCAGTTCTCTGCGTCTTGGTTAGTGAATTGATCTCTTGACGGTCACGCTTTATTAGGTCTGTTATTTCAATCTTCTTGCGATGCTCAAGGCTCTTGGGTTGTTGTTGAAGTGGCTATTCCTCAAAAAGCCTGATCAGTTAAGAGGACCAACTCTCAAAGAGCGTGCTCATCAGACAGTTCGTGCTGATCAAGAGTCCGAGATTCACAGAGGCCCAAAGGGTGGCTTGTATCGAATCGATGCCAAGGGGAGAAAGGTTTATCTCAAGGCTTCCGAGCAGCCCAAGCAAGGCAAGCCACGTCGGGCGAAACGGCGTCGCACCAAAACTGCTTAATTGCTCTTACGTCTACTTAGAAGCGTCCATAGAAGGAACGGCGTGTCCTCTTGCGGTAGATGCGCTTAAAGCGGCCACCGCTCTTGCCACGAACGATTGGAAGGATGGGCTTCTTTGTCCACCAATCCAGTGCCTGACGCCGGGAAATAAATCCCCAGAGTGCTCTTAGGGGTTTCCACAAAGCCCCGACACCAAACGCCAAAAGGGCAACAAGCAGAAGAAAGCCGATTACGTCCAAGAACATGGCTAGACGAGCGGTTGGCCCTCAGGCAGATAAACGCTGTCGGCGATGGTCCGCAGCACCATGGAGCATGCATAGTCATCCGCGCCGTATTCGTCTTTCCAGGTCTTCACCAAGAGCTTCAGGTCGTAGTCGGCTTGGTTCAGAAATTCGTCGGTTGGTTCCCAGAACGTGGATTCATCCATAGGGGGGTGGTGTCAGTCCTTAGGTTGTAGCCATGTTCAAGGAAGATTCTCGCTATGAGGACAGTCCCGCCAAGTCTGGCGGTGAGGGGTGGCTGTATTCCGAGCAGCAGCAGAAGCTTTGTCACTTCAAGCCAGATACTGAGACCGTGCATGCGCAGTGGGTAGCCATCAGGATCTACAACTACGTACCACCCCTCCCGCCTGAGCCAATGACACGGCGGCGGTTGCTGCGGCACAACGCGATAGAGGCTTGGGAGACGATGCGCAAGACAGGCCGGAGGCGCTGCCCCCCGCCTGTCAGATGAGGTCCTCAGTCTGACTGCTGAGGTGTCTTCCCATAGATGATTTGAGCCACGTCAAGAAATAGGCCAGCGATTGGCAACACCAAAGGATCCATGACAAGAGATCTGTCAGCAGGTTGAGAAGTGGAAGAACGCTGATCTGACTCCCCGCATCGCCTCAGGGAGTCAGTGCAGTGATCAGCGCCCAACGGTCACTGGAGAAACCATTGGATGGAGGCTGCAGGAACCCTCCGAAGACAACATTGCCCCTGTCGTGGGCTTCGCTCCTCTCAGATGAAGCGATGGCAGCGACCAAATGAGCAGCAACTACTGCTGCATTTGCTGCTGACTGAGCGATTTGGGCTGCTTGGACTGGTGCACTATCGCCTTCATGTGGATTGAAGTAGGGCCCCGCCCAATGCACGACAGGGTGATCCGGCCAGCCGTCGGACAGATCACCCGAGCCAAGACCGCCATTCCCTCGGCTGTCTCGTCTCACTTCCACCCCTAGCCACGCAAAGCAATGAGCAGCAACTGGGTCACTGGCAGCTATACAAAAGGACAACAACGGCCGAGCCTTTACGAGCCAACGGATGAGCATTGGCTTGAGCTTCAGCGTCGACTCTGTCGCTGGGGCAACGATGGCCATACCTGGCGGCGCCTTGAGCACCTGGGCGCCATCGCCAAGACCGACTAGCCGTCAGTCCTGGAACCTCTGCAGTTTTGCCTTCATCGCAGCGAGGCCCTCTTCCAACTTCGAATAGTTGTCCGGGTCTGCCTCCCAGCTTTCGACCAACTTCTGAGCTGTCTCGATGAAGCTCTTCATCTCGTCACAAGCCTGGAGGAGGTCCATGCGCCGCGAATCGATCAGGAGAGCAAAGGTACTTCTGAACCCAAGATCATGCGCGTCCTTCGCAACCCCTCGCTTTGCCTAGGCAAAGCCATGCCATACACGCTGTGCAGAGGGGCGTGGACGTATTCACGCTTCAAGCCACCCTCGGTCACTCGTCGAGCGCGACAACTGGTCATTACGTCGCTAGCAACCCTCGGGATAGTTCTTCTCTTCGGGTTGGTTAGCTAAAAGTTTGCAGTTATCGATTCAGTTCCGCATGTGGGTTGAATCTTTCTTAAATGGAATGATGGCAAGAAAGGCTTCTGGGCATCACTCGAGAGAAACATCACTTACAAGATAACGACGTTCTATGTTTCTCAAGTTCTGATGTTTCATTAGCAACCATGCTTATAGCACGTCTTGTAAGGTACTTGTAATCTTCTTTTACTTCGTAAACTGAGGCGTGTCTAGGTAAATCTAGTTTTTTTGTGCATCTGTCTGGATCTCCTGCAAAATCAGAGTGATTGCTGAAGTTTCTTCTATTAAAAAAACAATAATATGATCCAGTCCAGCAGGCATTTGACATGACAAGCTCTTCTTGGCCGAGATCAATATGCCAGTAGCAAACTCCGTTTGTAAGGATATTTGCGCTGACTCTAACAATATTGATCCCATTGACCAAGCATCCAGCAGCTATGAGTTTCCCATTTATATAGAGATAATGCCCTTCAGACACGTATAGCGTTTTCGTAGGAATATTTTCGCCTAAAGAGCCTGGCAGAAAGGCGATTGGGCAATCTCTCTTTTTTGATTTTAAATCATTTTGGCTGAAGTATTTTTTACCAATCCAAAGCACCTCTCTCACTCCACGGTGAGTCATAACTCTATCCCCTTGTATAAGGTTTTGAACTAATTTCTGGGTGCCATCTTCTAGGAGAATGTTCGTATTGGATGCAAAGCACGGCGCTTCTGCTGGTTGATTTAATGTCGTCGAAAGTAAGATTTTTGCAGTGTTAGATGTGTTTCCAGAGCTGTCTTTTATGACGTAATCAAAGCTATCTATCGATGACGTAGAAAGTGATTGGGAAGTATTAATGCTTTCACTATTACTAGATCCTGAGGCTATCAGAGCCGTCGTAAAAAGTTTGACACTGCTGCCTAGTCTTAAATTTGTTGGTGAAGAAGATCTAAGGCTTGTGCTAGATGTCTTTATGTAATAAGCAGTGCCATTTTTTTTAATGTAAAGTGTTCCGCTAGTTCCACTTATTTGCTTGTATTCATTAGATGAATCGTAAGTGGTGTGCTCTGAATCGTCTAAGTCTTCGAATAAAGTTCCACCTACTGAGTAAATCTCAAGAGAACTAGGCGAATCAATATTGTCAGAATCGTTGCTTAATATTGTCATGTCTCCTGCAATGTTACTGCCAGATAAAGTCTCAGAATTATCGTTGGCTACCGGAGCAACTTCGTCTATATCTCCGACATTTATGGTGATAGATTGACTCGATGTATTGCTATCAGAATCTGTTGCCGTAACTTGCACAATAAAATCATTATTCGAGTCGGCGTCGCCGGGAGATTCATAGTCTTGTGCCGAATTGAAAGATAATTCTCCAGTTGTGCTGTTAATTGAAAAAAGTGCTGAATCTGCTCCGCCCGAAATAGACCAACTAACAGATTCATTTGCTCCGAGAGTACCTATCTCAGTTGTATTTTCATTTATAGTTATCGAAGAAGAGGCATCGCCAGGATTCCCAGAAAATCCTTGAATAGAGGGTGCTGCTGCAGGATCAACAAATTCCCCTTGAAATTTAGTTCCATCTCCTACGGCAAAGTAGCTGAACTCTTCATATTTGTGCCAAGTCTCATTGTCTCTAGAACGATCCTCTTGGATATATACATCGAATTGGTCACTAGATAATGAAGATAAGCGTGTTTTGGAAGGATCCCCACCATTTCTGGACGAATTTTGTGTGATTAAGACAGGACTTTGCTGATAACTTGTAGTTAAAAATGAGAATGTCTCGCCGGTATGATCTATTTTTTCTGATGAGGAATCAAGGATTCTTCCTTCAAGAAGGCTGTTACCGTCAGTTGTCGAAAATCCATCATCAAAGGCAAGATATGCCAATGATTCGATTTTGTGAGATTTGTCACCGTGTTTATTGTAGTATTCATCCTCTTGATGTGCAATACTAAAACCGTTTTCATTAATATTTTTTTGTCTCAGGGTAATCCATTGATCGCCAATGTATGTTTGAACCTGGGATATAACCCCAGGCTTATTACTGAAGGAGGAGTTAAAGACGACAGACTGAAATTTATTGTTTTTCAGATGTTTTCTGTCAAAAACTCCTACTTCCAATCTTGAGCCATCGACTAAATCCCAAGTACCAGATGAAATAGCAAGGTATGAAACTGTTTCATTGGGGTGAGTAGTTGAATAGCCATATGGCCTTTGAATTTTTATATCAAACGACGCTGGCGTAGCCCCTGAGCCCTTGGAGATATTTTGCAGCCTAATCTCTACAGGTGCAAGTGTATTTCTTGCACGGTTACTACTTGGATCACCATCATTAAAGCTGTTTACTTCAGCAAAAATCGCTATGTCTCTGGTATACGCTTTCGAAAGCGTGATTGATGTCCAATCGCTATTTACGGTGTATTGGCCATACTCTGCGAAATCTTCGAAAGCCATTTCGAGACTGAACAGATACCTTGGCAAGATACTGGACTAGTCAGCAATGACAAGCCCATTTGAGCATCATGCTCACGAATCAGCATCAAAGGCTTCCTGCTGTCTATTCGTGATTCTCAGGTATACTTGTGATGCATTCAGTGTTTCGAGATAATATGCCAAATGAAAAGCATTGACTCTCAGTATTTAATAGACCCAAGGTTTACATCGGTTACTGATCAGGCCTTGAGCGAAGATCAAGTAATAGACATTTACCTACATAATTCCAAGGGACCAACTTCCGTCTCCGGCGGTCCGTATGGATCGCAAATTATTGATGCATTGGCTTGGAATGATGACGATATTGACTTTGTACAATCTTTGATTAATGACCTCGACCATCGCTTGGGCATTGATTTTGCCTTAACCTCCGACAGTTCGAGCTCAGATATCAATATTTATATTGATAAGGAAATTGATTTGGGTGGTGATGGGCAAACTCTCGGCCTAGCGGTTACCAATTTTTCAGATGAGACAGGTTATTTTTGGGAAATATTCTTGGACAGAGATAATTTTGGAAATCAAAGATATTTTCGCTATGGCCTTATCCACGAGATAGCCCATTCTCTGGGCATGGAGCATCCATTCTCGTCTGACGACGGAGATTTATATGGTGATAATAATGATGCTTGGACTAGCACTTATCCAGAGGAAACAATAATGTCTTATCGTTCGCCTCTTGGTGGCATATGGCCCAATAGTCTAACTGATAATGACTGGCAGGCACTTGAAAGTCATTGGGGGCAGCAGAATGACTGGTCCTCTGGAAATCCTGCACCAAAAAAATTAAATTATTGGTCAATTTCAAGTGTAGACTATATTGCTGATTCGTGGATTAGTACAGGCTTGAATGAAGCCTCCGGGAAATTTGATCCGGCATCAAACGAATTGTTTATAAACACTGCCAGTAATACTTGGATGCAGGAGGTTTCAGTGAATCGCATCAATAAGCTAGGCCATGACTCGACTGACAGTTTTCTTCAGGCAAGGCAGCTTTCTTTTGACTCCACGGGTCTTCCTTCGTCTCAGGATATTTCGATTGACACGTCAATTCTTGTAGGGAATGAGGATGGAAATACCCTTCGCGGTCTCGCTGGTTGGGATATTTTAGAGAGCGGGGGTGGGGCTGATTTGATTCATGGTGGCAATGGAAGAGACATTATTGATGGTGGAGCTGGTTCAGACGAATTACATGGTGATTTTGGCTGGAACACTTTCAAGGATCAGCAGGATGGCTCAAAGGATCTCATAGCTATTAAGTCAGATCAGCACTTGAGTAATTGGTGGTATGGAAAGGCTGGTAACAGCCCTAACGGAGAGAAGGCTGACTTCATTGAAGGCTTAGATGCTATTGATGAAATCAAGATTATTGGTGTCTTTACTCCCGATATCTCAGTTGTCGATAACGTCACAGCACGCGGCGTCACCGGCATCGGCATCTACGCCAAAGGCACCCTGGAAGCGGTCTACACCGGAGGCAACCTGAGCACCAGTCAGATCCAAAACATGACGACTGGAGATGGTTCAACTACAGCCATGAACAATCAGATGTGGAGCTACTGGGGAGACAACACTGTTCCCCCTCTACAGACTTGAATTATTGGTAAATTACCAATAAGGATTTTTGGGCTTGGTTGATAGTGGCGAACGTCCTTGATGGCATCTGTCCCGATGTTCCGCTGCTGGACTTCATCGGCCAAGAAAATCATTGGCCCCGGTCAGCGTCGCGAAAGGAGCGGTGCGAAGCGGTAGGGAGGCTTTCGGTAATTCCTCTTACGTCAAACGATCGGATCGACTCCCTAGCGTTGATCAGGGATGCAGGAACGAGAGAGGCGATGACATGAGCCAAACATCAAGGCTAGCCAGGCAGGTGACGCTTGACGAAGCGTGGTCGTCTTCAGAACACAGTGAAATTTGCTGTCTGATCTATGCCACCCAAAACGGCTGGAAGCTCCCAATCCTTTATGAAGAAATGGGTGTGCCTTATGACTGGGCACTAGTGGACTTTGAGAAGAGTGAACAGCGCAGTGAAGGTTTTCTTTCCATCAACCCAAACGGTCGGATTCCGGCACTGATTGATCGTGCGCACGGAGTAACAGTCGCCGAGTCGGCAGCCATCCTGGAGTACAGCGCGGCTCGCTTCGCCAGCCCTTTGCTGCCCCCTGCCGATGAGGACCTGCAGCTGCACCTATTGACGAAGCAATGGCTCCATTGGCAGGTAAGCGCCCTCGGACCTTCGATGGGGCAAGCCATGTACTTTCAGCGAATCGCCAAGGTTCGCGGCCAAAACGATCCCTTCGCCATTGGTCGCTTCATTGCAGAAGCGGAACGCTGTTTGCACATGCTCAACGACCAGCTCGCGTCATCGAGCGGCCCGTTTGTGCTTGGTCAGCGTTGCACACTCGTGGATATCGCCTGCTTCCCTTACTGCGCTAGTGCTTATTGGGCAAATGTCGATATCTCGGCGATGAGCCATCTGCTCGCTTGGATCGAGATGCTCCACCAGCGTCCCTCCTTTAGTACCGGTCTCACCGTGCCTTTCTCTCGGCCTGCTTTCTTTGGCCCTCCGTATGCAACACCGGAGGAAATCGAGGTGGAGATTGCGCGTAACGCCGGTCAGTTCACTGTGATTTCTAAATCTCCCAGTTGAGCTGCCAGGCGTCTCGGCTCCATGAATCCTGGCCGGTTGACGTAATGCCTATTACTTCCCATCAGAAGCTGCGGATGCTGCTGGGCAAATCAGCGATTGGAGAGCTTTCGGTGTGCCTTGTCTGCCTTCCTCAAAATTTTCTGCGCCTCTTCCCGTGTCAAGCACTCTTGAGCACGGCAAGCAAGCTTGCGCAGTTTCTTGTGCTGCTTGTCCGGATTCACTGGTAAGAAAATTCTCTTAACTTGAACTTAACCATAATTGCACCGTTCAAGTGCCATCCAGTGAGGGCTCACTGACCTGTTGATCCACAACCGGCTGCGGTCTTCAGCATTGCCAACAGGGTTGGATCGCCCCGTCACAAGGCGATTTTTTTATAGATGAGGTGGATGCTGCTTCTGGTGCTGGTGGTGATTGGCGTCGGGACCCTGATGGGGACGACGGCGCCGCCGGTTCTGTGAAGCCGAAGGGGCCAGGCATGGCTAAGCCAGCGACAGGGAGCACCAAACAATGGAAGTCATCTACCTGATCTTTTTCTTCGTTACTAGGGGGGCTGCTTTTACCGATCAGGTGCCCCAGGCATCGATGGAGCAGTGCGAAGAAAACGGCGCTGCGCTCCAAAAGCTTTACCGCGAGATCAAGTTCAAATGCATCCCCGGGCTCGCGGAGGGGTCGGGCACACCGATCTCCACCGAGGAACTCATGAATCGCTACGGCTTCAAGGATTCCACCTACTAAGTGGACGTAATTCCGTTTGTGCAGTCGCTCAGCAGTAGGTCTTCCGGCCTCTGGAGTTGATGTAGTAGACCCCGCCTCGTGGTCCGACGTAATAGGAGCAGTGGTCATAACGGGATGCTCCGCACTGACTGAGGCGCTTCTTGTGTAGCTCCCAGTCCTGAGTGTTCAGCTCTGGATCATCGAAGAACCGTTGCCTTTGAAGCCGATCAGCCTCCTCGCACTGCCTCCGGCGCTCAGCATCAAGCTTTTTGACTTCGGCTCTCAGGCTCGTTTTCCCATTCTCGAAACTTCTTCCTCTGCGACTTGAGGCCGAGCACCCGACAGATGAAGCCGAGCACTGCGTAGATGTTGGCCAGTAGCTCCAAGGGGCCCAAAAAGCTGCCCCATTTTTAGCCGCTTCGCAAACAGGCGGACGGCTGCGAACGCCCCGCTATGTCTGGACAAACCAGTTGCAGCGCAGTGCGTCTGCTGACGGCGGACAGAAAAACACCTCGTCTCCGAAACAGGCTGTTTTCGGAGACGAGGCTGTGAGTGATGTCTGTGTGTCCGTGGCACCGCAATAGCAGTGCCTGACTGGGCTCTAGGCGGACATCTTGCGATGTCCGTCAACGTCCGTATGTCTGCGGAAAGTGAGCGGTTTCGACTTGGTTACCTCGCCGATACCTGCATCACGCATCGCAGTGACGACGTTTGTCCACAGCTTCGAACCCTCTTTGCGGATGGGGTCTTTGCATTTGGCCTTGAACTTGTCCCAAGTCCATTCGACTGGGGGCAGTTCTTTGAACCTGGCAATCGCCTGAGCTTCTAAGTCGTCGGTGTTGGCGTGGAATCGCTCAGCTTCGACGACCAGGCAATCGATGATCGCCAGCGCAAGCCGTATTACCGACAGCGGGATCGTCTTGCTCGGATGCCACTGATCGCTGTTGTCAGGGTCGTACTCGTTGACCAAGTGCAGAGTCCCGCTGAGCTTCGTTGCGTGGTCAGGGAGCTTGTTGTAGAGCGCCGCCAGCAACGGTTTCGTAGTGGGTTGATCAGCCTTTTCCCAGTAAGCCTCTGCCCAGTCGCAGAAGGCGTCCTGAGCACCGTCTTCAACGCTCAGCGAATAGGTCTTTGGCGGCAGCTTGTGCATCGCCCAGGCGAGGTCTGAAAGCACCTTGCGGTGCTTCTTCTCGACGCTGTCGTTCGCGGAATCCATAGGGCCGCGTCGACATCGCAAAACGCCCCTAGGCACTCCGATCTGTAGGAACCGGGCATGACGACCATCGTCGTCTTCACCGCCGATTCGCTTGCGGAGCTTGCTCGGTTGGATGAAGCCGCAGATAGCGAAATGCGCTCGCCTGAAGCAGCGGTCGCCTTTTTTCAGTTTTCAGACACTTAGGGGGTTCATGGTCAGCCACCCTTGCAATACCTGATTCTCTCCGGAGACAACGGTGGGTCCCAGCCAGCCCTGGGGGTCAACACGCAGATCGCTGAAGGGATGGTCTGAAACAGCAAGCAAAACGCAATGACCAGCAACGCGAAGCCTGTGCCGGGGGCGTGGATGTTGGCTTGGAACCAGGGTTTAGGAGCCATGCCATCAGTGTGACGCTTATATGGAACCTCGTCCCGCCAGATGCGCGCCAGAAAGAGACATTCCTGATGGTGTCATCGGTTGGGCGACAGAGGATCAGCTGAGGTTGGCTTCTTGCTGAAAGCTCGGTTTATTGGGGCAGCAGCTGACGCAACGTGGTCCGCGCCCTCAAAGATCAATGGTTCGCTTTGGCCTTGGGAGCCGCTGCGCTTACTGCATTGTTCTGGCTTGAGTTGATGGCCTACTAGCAAAGATTGCTGAACCCTGATGTTTTCCTTGCGCCGCTCCGCTTGGTTGATTGCTGTTGGGGTGCTGCTGGCTTGTGCTCCGGCTGCTCGTTCTGACGCGTGGGTGAGTTGCAAGCGCGTTGCTTCCACAGGGCAGCTGCTTTGGCTGCGGGGTAAGTCAACTGAGCTTCTGAAGAATGTTGAATACCGGCCTGGTGCCATCAACCCTGATCTGGGCACTTGATTGGTGAGCAATGACCAGCTCCATCGAGCTCACGGTTTGAGATTTTGATTGCCGCATGGCTTGGCTGCTGATCCATGCCAGTTGATTGATGTGCATGAACCTCTGTTGAGATCTGGCTCGACAGATCAGCGATCCCAGCGACGCCTCAGCGGTGGGATCACCAGAAAATCCATCACCGCATAGGTGATGAGGCAGGGCAAAAACCCTTTTTCCACCAAATGGCAAATCTGCCGTTCAGGGGCCCATTTGCAGAACGCCAATTCGAGCAGCCAGAACAGGGCCACCTTCACCGCAAATGACGTGAGGGCAAACCGCCATTCCGATGCGCTCAGACGCAGTTTGAACGGCACGGCACCCTTGAAGCTGCTGAAAGCCTGAAGGCGGAGCCGCACGCACGCGTAGGCGCAGCTTACGTCTGAATGTTTATCAGCAGGATCCGTACAGTTAGTTCTTGATTCCTAGAGCAAGTTTGGGTAGGCATTGAGGAGTCCCCAGATCACCAGTGCGGTGATCGAGGCAAAGATCACGGCCGTCCATGCCGCCAGATCGGCGTTGTTGCTGGACCCTTGCAAAAGCTGAAGAAGGCGTGCCATCAGAAGGAATGCAAGCCCTTCGGTTCTGGCTCAGCTTGAGGGCAAATTCCAGTCTTGTATGCGAGTCCTCATACGTTTCGGGGAGCTCGACAGATACGAACGCTGTGCTCCAGACCCTTTAGTGATATTCCCCGGGGTGCTGAATCTTGGTGACGCTGACGCCGGAGGAACTCTTGCCGGAGAACCGCAGCAGTTCATCGCCGGAGACTTCATAACCCAGTTCTTGGGCAATCAGGGCCGCAGCATCGGCGCTCACGGCCTGCAGCACTTGCTCCCTGAGCGAAGGATCTCTGGAGATGTGAGCAAAAAATTGCCGGAGTTGGTCCGTGCTCATGCGGTTGGGGATGTCGTGCCGATTCTGCCCGGTCTGGTGTTTCCTTTTGCCTGTTGACTGGTGCGCAGATCAGGTCTGATGGGATGACGCAACTCGCGGTGTCTGGCGCCTCCGGCAAAACCGGATGGCGCGTGGTGGAGGAGGGGCTAAAGCGTGGTCGATCGGTCCGAGCCATTGTTCGGCCTGCTTCCGTGCTGCCCTCTGCCCTGGCCCAGGCCGAGCAGGAGGGGCGCTTGGAGGTGCGTCGCCTGGAGCTGGACTCGGCGGAAGCGTTGCTCCATGCGCTGCAGGGCTGCATGGAACTGGTCATCGCCACGGGTGCTCGCCCTTCGATCAACCTGGCCGGTCCCTTGCAGGTGGACGCCTGGGGCGTGCAGGCTCAGGTGCAGGCCTGCCGCTCTCTGGGGCTGAAGCGCGTGGTGCTGGTGAGCTCCCTCTGCGCTGGCCGTTGGCTGCATCCCCTCAATCTGTTCGGCCTGATCCTGGTTTGGAAGCGGGTGGGGGAGCACTGCCTGGAGCGCAGCGGTCTTGATTGGACTGTGATCCGGCCTGGTGGCCTGAGTGAGGACGACAGCCGCAGCACCAAGGAAGGTGTGCTGGTGACCGACGCCGATCAACAACAGAGCAACAGCATTCCTCGCCGCCTTGTGGCTCAGGTCTGCCTGGATGCTCTGGAGCAGCCTCAGGCCTGTGGTCGCATCCTCGAAATCACCAGCTCCCCGGCCCAGCCCCAGCAGACCCTGGGCCAGTGCCTGGATCAGATTCCCAGCCTCTCCCAGATCACGCCCAGGTTCTCCTGATGCAATGCGGTGCTGAAGCAGTCCGCCAGCTCCTCCGCGGAGAGGCGGCTGGTGACATCCCCATCCGCTTCGAGGTTGGCGCGGAAGTCGCCGCCGGCGGTGTTCCAGGCGGTGTGGGCATTGCGTTGGACGACCCGGTATGCCTCCTCTCGGCTCATGCCAGTGCCCACAAGAGCCAGCAGCACCCGCTGGCTGAACACCACGCCGCCATACACATTCATGTTGCGGCGCATGTTCTCGGGGTAGATCCCAAGACCCTTCACCACGCTAGTCATTTCCCGCAGCATGAAGTGCAGGGTCACTGAGCAATCGGGAAGCATCATTCGCTCCGTGGAGCTGTGGCTGATGTCGCGCTCATGCCAGAGGGCCACGTTCTCAAGGGCAGCAATGGTGTAGCTGCGCAGCACCCGGGCCAGACCGCTGATCCGCTCGCTGCGGATCGGGTTGCGTTTGTGGGGCATGGCGGAGCTTCCCTTCTGCCCCTTGGCGAAGTTCTCCTCCACTTCCAGCACGTCGGTGCGCTGCAGGTTGCGAATTTCGGTGGAGAAGCGCTCCAGGGAGGCGCCCACCAGGGCGAGGGTCTGCACGTAGTCGGCATGGCGATCCCGGGAGATCACCTGGGTGCTGGCAGTGTCGGGAGTGAGCCCGAGGATCTCGCAGGCGATCGCTTCCACCTGGGGATCGGTGTTGGCGTAGGTGCCCATGGCGCCGCTCACCTGGCCCACGGCCACATCCTGCTCAAGCCGTTCCAGCCGGATGCGGTTGCGTTCAGTTTCCGCCAGCCAGCCGGCCACCTTGAACCCGAAGGTGATCGGTTCGCCGTGGATGGCATGGGAGCGGCCGATCATTTCGGTGCCCTTGTGGGCCTGGGCCAGTTCGCGCAGGGCGTCGGCCAGGGCATCGAGTTCGGTGCGCAGCAGGGCCACGGAACGTTTCAGCTGCAGGGCCACGCCCGTGTCCAGCACGTCGCTGCTGGTCATGCCCACATGGATGTGTCGTCCGGCATCACCAACGTGCTCATTCACGTTGGTGAGGAAGGCGATCACGTCGTGGCGCACCTCAGCTTCGATTTCGAGGATGCGCTCGACCTCGAAGCTGGCTTTGGCTTTGATTGTGTCGAGGGCCTCTTGGGGCACACGGCCGAGCCTGCAGTTCGCTTCTGTGGCAGCGATCTCCACATCAAGCCAGCTCTGGAATTTCGCCTGCTCACTCCAGACGGCTCCCATCTCAGGAAGGGTGTAACGCTCAATCACCGGCGCGCTCGGTTGAACAACACGACAAATCTATGGGGCCGCCTCCGCGCGACTTGCTCTCAGCGCTGGGCCTCAATGAGTCGCGTTCCTCTCGGGATCTGCCTTGTCTTGGAACCCGCTCCTGGATGTTCAGTGTTGAGCTCTCAAAAATGCTCCTAAGAATTCACTGGCCCGGAACCGATGGGGACCGGGCCAATCCTGAACAGTGATCTGGCGTTCTGAGCTCAGAGAGCCGTGCTGTCGCGGTCGCCGGTGCGGATGCGAACCACTGATTCCACAGGGCTGATGAAGATCTTGCCGTCACCGATTTCACCGGTACGGGCGGCATCGGCGATCGACTTGACCACCTCTTCGACGCGGTCGTCCTCGACCACCACTTCGATCTTCAGTTTCTGTAGAAACTCAACGGTGAATTCCGAGCCGCGGTAGCGCTCCACCTGACCTTTCTGGCGGCCGAAGCCCCGCACCTCGCTCACAGTCATGCCGATGATGCCGGCCTCAACCAGCGCCACCTTGACGTCTTCCAGCTTGAAAGGACGAATGATTGCTTCGACCTTTTTCATGGGGGGAATACGGATCTGATTTCAAGGATGCCGCGGTTCTCAGAGCCGTGCGTGGCCGCTGTTACAGAACGCTGCCGAAGCTTGACTTCCTAGGGTCGCTGATCAGAACTGGCCCCTACAGCCCTTTGACCCAGACCCCCCTCTACGGCGAACGCGCCATCGCCGAAGCCGAGCTGATCTGCTTCGACAACCCCCGGCCTGGGCGCCCCTACGAGGTTTCGATCGAACTGCCGGAATTCACCTGCAAATGCCCCTTCTCCGGCTATCCCGATTTCGCGGTGCTGCGCCTGATCTATCAACCCGGGCCGCGGGTGGTGGAGCTGAAGGCGATCAAGCTGTATGTGAACAGCTACCGCGACCAGTCGATCTCCCATGAGGAGGTCACCAACCGCATCCTTGATGATCTGGTGGCGGCCACTGATCCGGTGTGGATGCAGCTGGAAGCCGATTTCAACCCCCGCGGCAACGTGCACACCGTGGTGCGGGTGAGTCACGGCACCCGTCAGCCCTGCTGATCGACCACCCCCTGCTGCACCAACTGAGGCAATTCAGTGGCGAAGGCGGCGAGATTGCGGTTGCAGAGGCCACCCACGCTGAGGGTTCCATCGGCTGAGATGGCCCACAGCTGCCGGGTGGCCACGAGGCTCAACCCACCGCCCACCAACAGCACCGCGAAGCCCAGATACACCAGCGGTACGCCTGGATCCCGCTTGAGCAAAAGTCCGCTGGCCGGCAGCACCGCGTCCACCCGCATCGGCAAGCCCTTCACCTCAGCGGCGGGACCACCCGGTCGCAGTCGGGCGAGCTGTTGACCGTCCGCATCGAACACCGTGGCAGGTCCCTGTTCGCTCTCCAGGCTCAGAAACACCGGTTCGGTTCCATCGGGGCGTGTCGGCAGCACCAGGCCCCAGATCTGATCACCCAGCTCCGGATAGGTCTGTAGCGGCAGCTCCAGCACGGGGCTACGCCCGATCTGCAAGCTGATCGTCGCCAGTGACCAATCGGCCTGGTAAATGGTGATGCCCCGGTGCCGCAGCGGGTGATTCACGCTGATCTCTGCATCCAAGCTTTGGTAGGGGCCCCGCAGCTGAAGAGCGGAGCGAAATTGTTCCGTGCGGCCCGCCGGATCTCGATCAATGGCAAAGCGGTCCAGGGTGATGGTCAGTTGGGTTGCGCCATCGCGATCCAGGAGATCGAGGCTGCGGCCGGGGGCCAGGAAGCGCTCCAAGCGGTTCCCCGCCAGTGCCCCCCAGGCTGCGCCAAGCATCAGCAGCACCAGGCCGGTGTGCACGAGCAAGGGCCCCACCCGGCCAATGGCGCCGCGTCGGGCCGCCAGCCGTTGTGGCTTGCGTTGCACCTCCCATCCGCTGGCCCGCAGCACCGTCTCCAGCTGCGTCAGAGCCCGGCTGGGGTCAGCGCAGGGCTGGCTTTCGGCGATGGCCAATTTGCTCAGCTGGCGTGTGGTGCGGTAGTCGATCCAGCGCCGGGCCGCCATCAGCGCTGGCCACTGACGGCGCCAACTGCAGAGGATCAGGGCGAGACCCAGCCAGGCCAACAGGGCCAGAAACCAGCCGCTGGAATACACATGATCGAGCTGCAACTGCAGCACCTGTTCGCCGTGGAGCAGCCCCAGCCAGGGGGTATCGGCGTAGGCATCGATGTAGCTGGAGGGCGGATCCCCCTGGGGGATGCCGGTGCCCACGGCACTGGCCAGGGCAATCAGCAGCAGCAGCACGATCGCCAGCCGCAGATCGCTGAGCCAGGCGGCCAGGCGTTTCAGTGGGCCTATCCCGTTCGTCATTCCCATCAGCTCCAGCGGGCCAGCAGGGTGAGCAGGCCGCTGGTGAGCAGCACCACTCCACTGGCTGGCGGCACCCAGCGACTGATGCCCCGCAGGGCGAGCAGTTTGGGGATGGCTGCTGCAAAGGTGCCCGCCAGCAGCAGGGGCAGCACCTGGCCGAAGCCGAAGCTGCTGAGCAGGGCCACCCCTGCCAGGGGACGTCCGCTCTGGGCAATCCAGCCCAGCAGCACCGCCAACACGGGGGTGGTGCAGGGTGAGGCCGCCAGCCCGAAGGCCAGTCCTGCTGCAACCGGCGCCAGCGGGGCCGGCACCTTCTGACGCCATTGCTCCGGGTCTGGACCGCTGGGCAGTGGAATCCGAAGCACCCCCAGCAGGTTGAGCCCCATCGCTACCGCCAGGATCGCCACCAATGTGGGGATCAGTGCCGGCACCTGGCCGTAGATCCGGCCCAGCAGTCCGCTGATGCTTCCCAGCACCACCAGGGCACCGACGATGCCGCCGCAAAAGGCGAGGCTGCGCTGCCAGGCCGGTTGGCCATCGTCAAAGCCCGCCAGGTAGGCCAGCGTCACCGGCAGCAAGGACAGGGAACACGGCCCAAGACTGGTGAGGGCGCCGCCACTGAACACCAGTGCCAGCGTCAGTGGGCCTGGATCCGCCAGGGCGCGCTGCAGCAGCTGCTCGCTGCTCTGGGCCAAATCGGAGAGCAGCAGCAGATCCACAGGTGCCCTTGAGTGTGCAAAGCCTATCCAGGCAAGCCTCTCAACAGACCAGGCTCAGCGTTGACGCAACGACCGTTGGCGTCCGTTGGATCGTCCCCCGATCAAGCCGGTGGATTCCAGTGAACAGCGGATCAGCAGACCCAGGATCACCAGGCTCGACATCAGCGAGTTGCCGCCATAGCTGATCAAGGGCAGTGGCAGACCTGTGGTGGGCATTGCCCCAGAGGCCACTGCGATGTTCAGGATCGACTGGCCCACCAGGATCGTCGTGCAGCCGATGGCCACGAGCCGGGCCTGGTTGCTTCGGCAGCGCAGGGCCACCCGCAGCCCCACCCAGGCCACCAGCATCAGGAACAGCAGCAGCAGCACTGAACCCACGAATCCAAATTCCTCGGCGAACACCGCGTAGATGAAGTCGGTGCTCTGGATCGGCAGGTATTGGAGCTTCTGGGTGGAGAGGCCATAGCCCTGCCCCATCCAACCGCCCGATCCGATCGCCAGCAGGCTCTGCACCAGCTGATAGCCATCTCCCATCGGGTCGTTCCAGGGATCCAGAAACGACACCACCCGGATCCGCTGGTATTCATTGATCAGAATGCTTGCTGTGCCAAGCAGCGATCCCGCCAGGGCGGTGCCCAACAGGCTGCGCCAGCGAAGGCCGGCCCCTAGGGCCACCATCCAGAGGGTGAGTCCCATCAGGGCCGCTGTGGAGAGGTTGGGTTGCTTGAGGATCAGCAGCAGCAGCCCTCCGAAGCTCCCCAGCCAGAGGAGCTTCTGGTCGAGGCTCATACGGCTCCAGGGGGCGAACAGGTTGGCGGCCTGCAGCACCACGAAGGGTTTCACCAGCTCCGAGGGCTGCATCTGCAGCGGACCCAGCACCAGCCAGCGGCTGGCGCCGTTCACCGTGGTGCCCATCACAAGGGTGGCGGCGATCAGCAGGCAGCCCATCCACAACCCTGGGCCTGACCAGCGCAGCCATCGCCGCAGGTTGGTGGAGATCGTGATGCCCAGCAAACTCCAGCTGGCCAAGAGCCAGATCGCCTGCCGTTTCAGATAGAAACCGCCATCGCCCATTTCCCGCAGGGCCACCCACCAACTGGCGGACGCCAACACCACCAGCCCTGCCACACTCCAGAATCCCGCCAGCCCCATCAAGAGGCGAGCTTCTGCTGGCCAGAGCTGCCACGGCAAGGGCAGCAGCCGCTGAATCAGAGCCAACGTCTGAGTTTCTTGCTTACCCCGTCGTCTCGAAGCTCTTTGTAGGGCTGTCGCCTGACCCAAACGTTTGCTCAACCAGCATCAATGCACCATTGAGCCGTGAAATGCTTGCCTTGCCAAGGCACTGATTGAAGAGAATTGTTGGCTGGGAGTCTTTGCAGGGCTTGGTGAGCAGCGGTTTCGCTTATGCAACGTTCAACCGCTCATGCTCAACTTCCCATTGCACGTGGGATCCCCAGGATTGCTGGCGCACCCAGCAGCGTCCGCCGCGGCAGTGAAGCACCTGGAAGGGCGGCAGGTCGCAGGGCTGGTTGTCGATTCGCACAAAGCTGCCCGGCTGCAACAGCGGCACCACCTTGGCGGGTTGGGGGCGGTGGTTGGACACGTCCCTCGACGCGAATTGGGGCAATCCTCCTGGCAGAACAGGCTCCAGCCGCTGGATCGCCGGTTTTCTTCGGGATCGGTCTGCTTTTATGTCGCAATGGCGTCCAAACAGCGTCTTGATCTGGAACTCCTGACCCGTGGATTGGTCAGTTCACGCCAACAGGCGCAGCAATTGATTCGTGCTGGAAAGGTGCGGGATGGCGCCGGCACCCTGTTGGACAAGCCTGGAACGGAGGTGACGCCGCAGCGAGAACTGCGGGTGGAGCAGCCCCCCCGCTTTGTCTCTCGAGGGGGTGAAAAACTGTTGGCGGGCTTGAAGGCTTTCCCTGTACTGGTGGAGGGGCGCGTCTGCCTGGATGGCGGCATCTCCACCGGCGGCTTCACCGATTGCCTGCTGCAGCACGGCGCTACCCGTGTTTATGGCGTTGATGTGGGCTATGGCCAAACGGCCTGGAGCCTGCGAACCGACGAACGGGTTGTGTTGCGGGAACGCACCAACCTGCGCCATCTGCAGCCCGACGATCTCTATGGGGCCGACGACCCCTGGCCCAGTTTGGCGGTCACCGATGTGTCGTTCATTTCCCTGCGGCTGATTCTTCCGGCGTTGCGCCGGTTGTTGCGGGGTCCCGACACCGATGCTCTGGTGCTGGTGAAGCCGCAGTTTGAGGTGGGCAAGAGTCGCGTCGGCAAGGGCGGCGTCGTGCGTGACCCAGCTGCCCACCGGGATGCCATTGAATCCGTGATTGCAGCGGCAGCAGAATCGGGGTGGCAGCCCCAGGGCTTGGTGGCTTCGCCGATCACTGGACCTGCCGGTAACCACGAGTACGTGCTTTGGTTGGGGGAGGGAGATGCCGCTGTTCTTCCGGATCTCGATGCTTTGGTGGAGCAGACCCTCAACGGTTGATGGCCAATGAAAAAGCCCGGTGTTGAACCGGGCTTGGAATTCGCTTTGGAGCGGGGTTCAGTTGCCGACGTTGACTTGCTGCCCCCCGGTGCAGAGCTCCACCTTGATGATGCGGCCACCCTGCTTTTGGATGCGCTGCTGTTCAGCGAACCAGCTGTCGTAGGGCACCCACTTGGTGAAGAAGGTGTTCTGCAATTCGCGCTGCGTCCGAACCTTTTCAGGGCTGGGAATGCAGGCGGTGACTTTGAACAACCGCATGGGGCTCAGTTGCCGAGGCCGGAGCAGATGTAGTCGAAGTAGACACCCATTTCCTTGCCGGCATCAGGGCCGACCAGGCCTGCGGTGACTTCCTTCATGGCCTGGATTGCCTGAACAGTGGCGCCGATGGGCACACCCAGGGAGTTGTAGGTCTCCTTAAGGCCGTTCAGAACACGCTCATCGAGGATTGAGGTGTCGCCAGCCAGCATGGCGTACGTGGAATAACGCAGGTAGTAATCCAGGTCGCGGATGCAGGCTGCGTAGCGGCGGGTGGTGTACATGTTGCCGCCGGGACGGGTGATGTCCGAGTACAGCAGGGCCTTGGCTACGGCATCGCGGATGATGGCCGAAGCATTGGCGCTGATGGTGGCGGCAGCACGCACGCGCAGTTCACCACTGGCGAAATACGACTCGAGGCTGCTCATCGAAGCCGTGTCCAGGTAGAGGCCCTGGACGTCCGACTTGTTGATGACGTTGGTGATGGCGTCTTGCATGGATCCGTGAGGAGACGAGAGGGAAATTCAGCGAGCGGTTCAGGCGAGGGCGCCAACCACGTAATCGAAATAGGTGCCGGCTTCCTCTGCGTCGGCTCCGGTGAGAAGGCCCATGGCGACGATCTTCATCTCGCGCACGGCTTCTGCCATGGCTTCCAGGGGAGTGCCCAAGGAGCGGTAGAGCTCTTTCGCGCCAATCACACCGATCTCTTCGATCGGTGTGACGTCACCGGCGACGATGCCGTAGGTGACGAGGCGGAGGTAGTAGTCCATGTCACGCAGACATGTGGCGGTCATCTCTTCGCCGTAGGCGTTGCCGCCGGGGGAGATGACGTCGGGACGCTTCTGGAACAGCTGACCACCAGCCTGCTTGACGATGCGCTCGCGGCTCTCGCACAGGACCTGGGCCACGCGCAGACGGCGTTGACCGCCGGTGACGAAGGCTTTGATCTGGTCGAGTTCGCCAGGGCTGAGGTAGCGGGCTTCGGCGTCCGCGTTGATGATCGAGTTGGAGACGATGCTCATGCAGTTCTGCCTCGAAACAAGCGGCCGCCCGTAGGAGACCGATATCCGGTGAATAAGGGGTGATCCCGAGGGATCGCGTCTCAGACTAAAGGCTGAGATAGGGGGTCGAAGCGTCGGGAGTGAGACTTGTTCACAACGGTCAACACTGATCGTTGTGGCCCCGCTCCGTTGGGATCGGCTGAGGCATTCTGCGCTGGCGACGGCCTGGGATTTTTGCCCGGGTAACAGTTCTTCACGGCATCGTTCGTGCCGGGAAAGCCTTTGCCATGACTGCGATTTGCGTCATGGTTCGAGAGGCTCCCAAGACGCACAAAATGATCCCGATGAAGCGGCACTTCACCGGGATCCAATGAGAACAACCGCTGGCAATTGGGGCGGTTGTTTGTCAGGAAAATGGACGTTTGGCTCAGATCGCGTCGCCCGTGGGGGGATTCAGGCCGGCATTGCCGCGGTAGAGCGAGGCCGTGCGCTGGATGGTGGCCTGGCTGACCCCTGAGGCTGTCGACATGCCGTCGATGCGCGGCACGGTTGTGCTGATCCGTTCCGCCAACAGTTCGGTGACAGCTGCACCCTGACCTGCTTGAGCGCGGGTGATCAAGAAGCGACTGGTCTCTGCTGGGGTGGTGGCCCGTCCCAGAAGAGCTAGGCCTGCGGCGGATGCGGCCCGAAGCGGAGCCATGGAGGCGATGCGGTTCTGGAACGCTTCGCTCATGGCCACTTCAGCGATGAAATCAGGCAGGTCGATGTCCTGATTGCGCAGTCGGGACTCGGCGGAGACCAGGCGCTCGCTTTCCGTTGGGACACGGTTCAGCAGTTGCCGATACGTCGCATCGAGCACGGTGCGAAGTTCAGACTCGCTGCAGGGCTGTTTCAGCTCCAGCATGGCCGGGAGCCCTTCCCGCAGCTGGAATCCAGAGGCATCGGCGTTGGCCAGTGCCTGCCCCATGGTCGAGAGGGCCTGGGTCTTGCCGGACGCCACGGAGCGGCTCTTGACGGTCCATGAGGGGCCATCAAGCTTGCTGGGCTCGGATCCGCTGGCCCGACGCATCGGGAAGCCGGTTTGCTTCGAGGCCAGGCTTTGCTGGCGCACCACCGACAGCCAACGGGAGTCGGCACCGCTGGCGCCACTGGTGGGCGTCCAGGCTCCTTGCGATGCCGACTTGGTGTCGACCAGGTTGCGGGGTGTGATGGTGCCACTGCTGCGGAAGCCTTCCGATGGCCGTGCTTCCGGGCGGTTGCTCTGTGTGAGATCGGCCACGGCGGCGAGATTGAGCGGGCGGGCCCAGCCGGGGGCACGACGGGCGTTCACATCGCCTGGTGTGATGAATCGCTCAAAGGGGACCGTGTCGGATCCGAATGCTTCGCTGTATTCACGGCTGTCGATCAGGGCGTCCACCACCCCGTAGAAGCCGTGGCGGGCAGCGGTGTCAAACAGGGCATCAATTTCCCAGCGTCCGAAGGTGGGACGTCCCAACAGACGGCGGTGCATCACTTCGATCGCCTTCACGATGTAAAGGCCACTCCAGTAGCGGCGACGGAAGGCATCAGAGCGGGCGACTGCGCGCACGAAATCCTTCAGGGAGATGTCACCGTTCTCGAGCCGAGCTTCGGCTGAACCCATGCGCTCTCCTGCATAGCCACCGTTGCCCAGCACCTGTACATACACCGCTTTGATCACGGCTTGGGTGCTGGCTTCAGTGGTACGAACGCTGGGGTTTCCGCCGCGACGGGGATTGACGGTTCCCCCTGTTGCGATCTGCTGAAGCCGAACCACCCGTGGTCCCACCTTGCGGGGGCGGCTGCCGCGGAAGCTGGCGCTGTCCAGCTGTCCGGGGCTGTTGAGACCGTTGCTCACCAGCAGGCGGCGGCTGTCGTAGCCGTATGGCGCCGGCCGTGTGGCCACCGAAGCGGTTCCGCTGGGGAAGATGGCGCCGTACTGGTTGGCCACCGGATCATTGCCGCCGCCGTAGACGTGCTGATCAGCAAAGGGTTGGCGGTAGGAGGCGTAGAGGGTGACGTATTGCGGCGCGCCATCGAAGGGGGCGCTGAATTTGAACAGCTTGCGATTGGAGCCCCAACCGGCGCTCTCCTGAGCTTCAGTGCCGAGATCCCGCAGGTAGGGAACGGTTTCCTCACCAAAGGCCTGGGCGTATTCCGAGGAATTCACCAGCACATCCACCAGACCGTTGAGGCCCTGGTCGCTGAGGATCGCGAACGACTTGCGGAATTCCTCGAGGGAGCTGATGCCCCGGCCGAGGAAGTGGCGGTAAGCCAGTTCCACCACGCGGCTGTTGACGAAACCGTCGTGGAACTGCTGGCGATATTCCTTGCTGCGGCCGAGGGCGCGAACGAATTCACGCATGGAGATCTGTCCCTGGGCGACGGCACTGGCTTTGTCCGCACAGGGGGTCTGGGAGTAGCCCTTGGCGATGTCGCGCTCAAACACCTGGCGATAGGCGGCGCGGATGATTTCAGCTTTCTCGGCTCCGGACAGACCGGGACGCATTTCAAACAGCTGGCGTCCCTCTGAGGCCAGGGCATAGATCGCCGGCAGCTGCAGGCCCTGCTGCACTGCACTCCCCTGGCGCTGCTTAGTGCTGGGGGTGGGGATGGCCAGCTCCTGCAACAGCACGTTGAAGCAGTCGATGGTCATCTGACGGGCTTCAGGACGATCCCGCAGCAGTTCCGCTGAAGCAGCCCGCATCTCCTGAAGAGCCACGTTGGTGGCCGCCAGAGAGCAGTTCTCCAGAAGGATGTCCCGCAGGCCGCGGGTGTTCACCGCAAGAATGCTGGGGTCACCTGCCACCAGGGCATAGCCCACATAGCGCAGGAACCAACCCATGTCGCGCACCGACTTGCGCATGAAGGCCGGGCCGTACTTGGCCACGCTGATGGCGTTGAAACCGGTGGGGAGCACAACCCGCACGTCGGCATCGCCACCAGCTCCTTCCAGCAGGCGGGTGAGGAAGTTGCCCCGCTTGGTGGTGTTGCTGTCACCGGTGAAGGTGCGCACCGACTGCTCAAACGCGGCTTGGTCAGCAGCCAGCGGAGTGCCTTCCTGACCTGTTGAACGTGCGATTTCGCCCGTTGTTAGAGGCGCCTCAAGGAAGGAGAGGGGAGTTCCTCCCACAAAAATTCTGTTGGCGGCGCGGGCCACGATGGCCTCGGCGTTGGCCGCAATGATCCGGGACGCTTCGATCCGGTCCTGACCGGTTCGGAAGAAGGTCACAAGACTGTCCAGTTCCCCGTTGTCAGGGAAACGGTCCTGCTGCTCTGCCTGACGGACGCTGGAGAGCGGCAGCGTGTCGAACAGTTGGGGAGACACGCGCGGGCTGCCGCTGCTGGCGGTCACTGTCATCGACGAAAGCAAGCCGGATCGCGCCACGTTACGGCCGCTGGGATGGCCCTCCGTGGCCCCATGAACAAATGTTTGCAGGCCTTGCGGTGCTGCAGGGGATCCACGGGTCTGACGTGAAAAGCTCGCAGGCGCGAAATCAGCGCTGCATGACCCACCCCAAGCCCAGTGATGCTGCGACTCCCGTGGTGAGTGCGTTTTATGACCGCTTCCCCTTCCCGGGGGATCCACTGCAGGACGGCCCACCACCTGGATACAACTGGCGTTGGTGTCATCGCAGCGTTCTGGCCGCTGTGCACGGCTCAATCCCTGCGGGGATGGAGGCGCCGCGGATCCTCGATGCCGGTTGCGGAACCGGGGTGAGCACCGATTACCTCTGCCATCTCAATCCGGGTGCTGACGTGCTCGGGGTGGACATCAGTGATGGGGCTCTGGCGGTGGCGCGGGAACGCTGCCAGCGCTCCGGGGCGCCTGAGCAAGTGACCTCCCTGCGTCAGGAGCGGCGCAGTCTTCTTGATCTGGCCGACGAAGGGGCCTTCGACTACATCAACTCGGTGGGGGTGTTGCATCACCTGGATCAGCCGGAAGCGGGGCTGCGCTCCCTGGCGGATCGCCTGGCTCCGTCGGGTCTGCTGCATCTGTTTCTTTATGCCGATGCCGGTCGCTGGGAGATCCACCGCACCCAGAAAGCGCTGAGTCTTCTGAACGCCGGCACAGGCTCGGAGGGCCTGCATCTGGGGCGGGAGCTGTTCGAGACCCTGCCTGAGGGCAACCGCCTTGCCCGTCATCACCGGGAACGCTGGGCCGTGGACTGCGCACCTGACGCAAATTTCGCGGACATGTACCTGCACCCGCAGGAAACCAGTTACAACCTCGAGCGTCTCTTCGCGTTCATCGAAACGGCGGGTCTGCATTTCGCCGGCTTCTCGAATCCGGAGGTTTGGGATCCATCCCGCCTTCTGCAGGGAGAACTGCTGGAGCGAGCCCAGGCCTTGCCACCGCGTCAGCAGTGGGAGCTTGTGGAGCAGCTGGATCCCGACATCAGCCACTTCGAGTTCTTTCTCTCTGCGGCACCAGTGGAGCGAGCCCGCTGGAGTGATGAGGCCCTTGGCCTGGCCAGGGGTTTGGTTCAGCCCTGCCTCTGGGGAGAACCCGATCCGATTCTTGGTCGCAACATGGAGCCCATTCAGCTCACGGATGCCGACCGCTCCCTGCTGCGGACTGTCGCTGAGCAGCCGGAACAGAGGCTGGGGGCCCTTGCGTCTCCGGATCAGATCCGCGATCTTGTGGATCGCCAGCTGCTTCTGTTGCAGGAATAACAGCAGCGAACGCGTGATAGATTCCGCGCGCCATTTCAGGCAGCGCTTGGAAGATTTTTACCGTCTTCAACGTCGCCTGCTGTTGGCCACCGTTCTGGTGTCACTCGTCACGGTTCCGATCGTGGCTCTCACCATGAATCTCTCGGTGGCCGGCAGTGTTCTTGTGGGCTCCTGCGCCGGACTTCTGTACGTGCGCTTGTTGGCTCGCAGTGTGGCCCGGCTCAGTGACCAGTCCCGTGGACTGGGGCGTTTTCAGCTCATCGTTCCAACACTGCTTGTGGTTGGTTCGGCCAAGCTGCCTCAGCTCGATCTGCTGCCGGCCTTCCTGGGATTCCTTCTCTACAAGCCCGCCCTGATTCTTCAGCACGTCTTCGACGACCGCTGTGTCTGAGCACTTTTCTCTGCACCCATGGCTTTGTTGCCCTTACCACTCCCGTTCGCTGAACTGGAAGTGGGTCACCACCTGTACTGGCAGATCGGCGATCTGTATCTGCACGGTCAGGTGTTCCTGAGCTCCTGGATCCTGATCGGCATCCTCCTGGCTGTGGTGCTTGTCGGCACCCGCGGGATGAAGCGTGATCCGATCGGTCTGCAGAACCTGCTCGAATTCCTCTGGAATTTCATTCGCGACATCGCCCGCGACAACATCGGCGAGAAGTACTACCGCGACTGGCTGCCGTTCATCGGCACCCTGTTCCTGTTCATCTTCGTGAGCAACTGGGGCGGAGCCCTGATCCCCTGGAAGATCTTCGAACTCCCTGAGGGTGAGCTCGGCGCTCCCACCGCAGACATAAACACCACCGTGGCGATGGCTCTGCTGGTGTCACTGGCGTACTTCTATGCCGGCCTGAGCCGTAAGGGTCTGCGCTTCTTCGAGCTGTACGTGGAGCCGACCCCGATCATGCTCCCGTTCAAGATCATCGAGGAATTCACCAAGCCTCTTTCCCTCTCCTTCCGTCTGTTCGGAAACATCCTTGCCGACGAATTGGCTGTGGGCGTGCTGGTGTACCTGGTTCCGCTGATCGTGCCCCTGCCTGTGATGCTTCTGGGTCTGTTCACCAGTGCCATTCAGGCTCTGATCTTCGCGACCCTGGCGTCCTTCTACATCGGTGAAGGCCTCCACGAGGCCCACTAAAAGCCGACCTCCTCTACCGCCTGAGAACGGCGATCTGCTAAACACATCCGCGCGCAGGTCCGGCATTGCACCCGGGCCCGTTCCTTCGGGAATGTCCCTGCGCGGGGGGAACCGATCCCCAAGTCCATTCCGTACAGCGCTTCCCAGCGCTTCCCCTTACACCACCCAACATGGATTCCATCACCTCCGCCGCTTCCGTTGTGGCTGCTGGCCTGGCAGTCGGCCTCGCCGCCATCGGCCCTGGTATCGGTCAGGGCACCGCGTCTGGCGGCGCTGTTGAGGGCATTGCCCGTCAGCCCGAAGCCGAAGGCAAGATCCGCGGCACCCTGCTGCTGTCCCTGGCATTCATGGAATCGCTGACCATCTACGGCCTGGTGGTGGCTCTGGTGCTTCTGTTCGCCAACCCCTTCGCCGGCTGATCAGTGCAGGGGGATCGCAGATCCCCCTTCTGAGCTTCTTGTTTCGATTCCTTCCCAGCGCACCTTTCCATGACCTGGCTTCTGCTCGCTGAAGCAGGTGTTCCGGAGGGAGGTCTTTTTGACCTCGATGCCACTCTTCCGCTGATGGCGGTTCAGGTGGTTCTCCTCACCTTCCTGCTCAATGTCCTCTTCTTCCGTCCGGTCGGCAAGGTCGTGGAAGATCGCGAGGGCTACATCTCCACCAGTCGTGCTGATGCCAAGCAGAAGCTCGCCCAGGTTGAACGCCTGGAGGCTGATCTGGCTGAACAGCTGAAAGGTGCCCGTCAGGCCGCTCAGACCGTGATCATCGAGGCGGAACAAGAAGTTGACCGGCTTTACCGCGAAGCACTGGCCCAGGCGGAAGCTGAAGCCAACCGCACCAAAGAGGAAAGCCGTCGTGCCATCGAGGCCGAGCGTGAGTCCGCCCGAACCCAACTCAAGGGCCAGGTGGATCAGCTGAGCACCACGATCATCAACCGTTTGCTGGCCGCGTGATGTCTCTCAATTTCAATCCGCTCGAAACCAATCTGGTCAACCTGGTCATTGTGATCAGTCTCCTGGTTTGGTTCCTGCGCGGTTTCCTGGGAGGAATCCTGGAACGCCGCCGCGCCGCCATCCTTCAGGACCTGCAGGACGCAGAGTCCCGCCTGAAGACCGCCACCGAAAACCTGAGCCAGGCTCAGTCCGAGTTGGCTGCTGCCCAGCAGAAAGCCGAGAAGATTCGTGCTGATGGTCAGGCCCGCGCCGCAGGCATTCGTGCCGAAGGCGAGAAGCGCACCATCTTTGCGATGGCTGCCGTCAAGGCCGGTGCCGATGCTGATGCAGAGGCCGATGCTGCCCGGATCAAGGACAGTCTCCGTCGTGAAGCTGCTCTGGCGGCAATCGACAATGTTCTTGCCCAGCTTCCGGGTCGTCTCGACGCCAGTGCTCAGGCCAAGTTGATCGATTCCACCATCAAAAATCTGGAGAACGCCTGATGCCTCTCCTCAACTCTCTGGCCACCCCCTACGCCGAAGCATTGCTTCAGGTCACCGAAGCCCGAGGTGAGTCTGAAACCGTTGCCGATCAATGCAAGCAACTGCTTGAGATCTGGAACGATTCCGAAGACTTCCGCGACGCCATGGTGTCTCCGGTTCTTGAGCCGGATGCCAAAAAGCAGGCTCTTAAGGCCATCGTGGGTGAGCAGGTCACGCCGTCCGTTCTCAACCTTCTCAAGGTCTTGGCGGATCGGCAGCGACTCCTTGCCTTTGATGCGGTGATGCTTCGCTACCTCGAGCTTTATCGCGAGCAGCAGGGCATCACCCTGGCTCAGGTCCGCTCAGCCCAGGCTCTCAGCGAAGAGCAGCAAGCGGCCCTCTCCAAGAAGGTGCAGGCCATGGCCGGCACCAACAAGGTCGACATCGACCTCAGTGTGGATCCGTCCCTAATCGGCGGTTTCGTCGTGAGTCTCGGATCTCAGGTGATCGACGCCAGCCTGTCTGGCCAGGTTCGTCGCCTCGGTCTGGCACTCGCCAAGGCGAGCTGACCTCACTTCTTCCTCCACCGCTTCTTCCCCCCCCACTCCCAGCTGGGATCACACGCCATGGTTTCCATCCGTCCCGACGAGATCAGCGCCATCCTCAAGCAGCAAATTGAGGACTACGACAAGTCGGTTTCCGTCAGCAATGTCGGTACCGTTCTCACCGTGGGCGACGGCATCGCCCGCGTTTACGGCCTGCAGCAAGCCATGGCCGGTGAGCTCCTCGAATTCGAGGACGGCACCGAAGGCATCGCCCTGAACCTCGAAGACGACAACGTCGGCGCGGTGCTCATGGGTGAGGGATATGGCATCCAGGAAGGCAGCACGGTGAAGGCCACCGGCAAGATTGCTGCTGTGCCCGTGGGTGAGGCCATGCTGGGCCGGGTGGTGAACTCCCTGGGCCGTGCCATCGACGGCAAGGGTGAAATCGCCACCAGCGAGACGCGCCTGATCGAATCCATGGCGCCCGGCATCATTCAGCGCAAGTCGGTGCATGAGCCGATGCAGACCGGCATCACTGCCATCGACGCGATGATCCCCGTCGGCCGTGGCCAGCGCGAGCTGATCATTGGTGACCGCCAGACCGGCAAGACCGCCATCGCGATCGACACGATCCTGAACCAGGCGGATCAGGACATGATCTGCGTCTACGTCGCCGTGGGTCAGAAGGCTGCTTCCGTGGCCAACGTCGTTGAAGTGCTGCGTGAGCGCGGCGCCCTCGACTACACCGTGATCGTGGCGGCCAACGCGTCCGAGCCCGCTGCGCTGCAGTACCTGGCTCCTTATACGGGTGCCTCCATTGCCGAGTACTTCATGTACAAGGGCAAGGCCACCCTTGTGATCTACGACGATCTCTCCAAGCAGGCTGCTGCCTACCGCCAGATGTCGCTCCTGCTGCGTCGTCCGCCCGGTCGTGAGGCCTACCCCGGCGACGTCTTCTACTGCCACAGCCGTCTGCTCGAGCGTGCAGCCAAGTTGTCTGACGCCATGGGCAAGGGTTCCATGACTGCCCTGCCGATCATTGAGACCCAGGCCGGTGACGTTTCGGCCTACATCCCCACCAACGTGATTTCGATCACGGATGGTCAGATCTTCCTCAGCTCCGACCTGTTCAACTCCGGTCTGCGTCCTGCGATCAACGTGGGTATCTCCGTGAGCCGGGTGGGCGGTGCTGCCCAGACCAAGGCCATCAAGAAGATTGCCGGCACCCTCAAGCTGGAGCTGGCCCAGTTCGACGAGCTGGCCGCCTTCTCCCAGTTCGCCTCTGACCTGGATGCCTCCACCCAGCAGCAGCTGGAGCGCGGCAAGCGTCTGCGTGAACTGCTCAAGCAGCCTCAGTTCAGCCCCCTGATCCTGGCTGAGCAGGTCGCCATCGTTTACGCCGGCGTGAAGGGCCTGATCGACGACGTCCCCGTCGACAAGGTTGTTGATTTCTCCCGCGAACTGCGTGAGTACCTCAAGTCCAACAAGGCTGAGTTCATCACCGAAATCCAGGAAAAGAAAGTGATGAGCCCTGAGGCTGAGGCGATCCTCAAGGACGCCATCACCGAAGTCGTGTCCACCATGGTCGCCTCCGCGGCCTGAAGGAGCTGCCGACATGGCGAATCTCAAGGAAATCCGAGACCGAATTAAGTCGGTCAAAAACACCCGCAAGATCACCGAGGCCATGCGCCTGGTGGCTGCGGCCAAGGTGCGCCGCGCCCAGGAGCAAGTGCTCCGCAGCCGTCCCTTCGCGGATCGGCTGGCCCGGATCCTGGAAAACCTCCAGTCCCGCATGGGTTTCGAAGATGCGGCATCTCCCCTGATGCAGCAGCGCAATGTGGAGACCATCACCCTGGTGGCGGTCACCGGCGATCGCGGCCTGTGTGGTGGCTACAACGCCAACATCATCAAGCGCACGGAACAGCGTTTTGCTGAGCTGAAGGGAAAGGGCTTCGACGTGAAGCTGCTGCTGATCGGCACCAAAGCCATCGGCTACTTCACCCGTCGGGACTACCCGATCCAGGCCACCTTCTCCGGTCTGGAACAGGTGCCCACCGCCAATGAGGCCAACACGATCTCCACGGATCTGCTGGCTGAGTTCCTGGCCGAAAGCACCGACCGCGTTGAGCTGATCTTCACCAAGTTCATCAACCTGGTGAGCTGCAAGCCCGTGGTTCAGACCCTCCTGCCCTTGGATCCTCAGGACATCGCTGATCCCGAGGATGAGATCTTTCGTCTCACCACCAAGGACGGCCTTCTGACGGTGGAGCCTGGTGCAGGCCCTGCCAACACCGAGCCGAAGCTTCCTTCGGACATCGTGTTTGAGCAGACCCCTGAACAGTTGCTGAATGCACTGCTTCCGCTGTATCTGCAGAACCAGATGCTGCGTTCCCTGCAGGAATCGGCAGCCTCCGAGCTGGCTAGCCGGATGACGGCCATGAACAACGCCAGCGACAACGCCAAGGAATTGGCCAAGAGCCTCACCCTTGACTACAACAAGGCCCGTCAGGCTGCGATTACCCAGGAGATCCTGGAAGTTGCAGGCGGTGCGGCCGCTGTTGGCTAACCATTTCGGCTGATCTTTTCGGTCGATCGATTCATAGACAGCCGGTCCTTCGGGGCCGGCTTTTTTGTGCTGTTTTTACGATGCGGTTTGAGGGCGTGGGCGTGCTTCAGCTTCATCAGCTCTTCCCCACCGTCGTGGCAACGACGCAACTTCCTCTCGACCCTCTGGCAGCAGGCGTCCTGCATGCATGCTCTGCTGGAGCTTCGCGGCGAGGCCGAGGGCAACCCCAATGAAGGCTGCGCCTGGACGGGGGACCTGCATGGGGTGTGGCAGCTGCATCAACAGCAGCCCTTTCAGGCCTTGGCTCAGTTGGTGGTTTAGCAGGCCTGGAGTTATCTCGATTCGCTTGGGTTGCGCGAAGCCAAGTGGCCCTGCATCTGCAGCGTTGCTGGCCGGTGATCAGTGATTGGGATCAAGCGGTTGGCCGCCACCATCACCCCAATGCCCATCTCAGTGCTGTTCTGTACCTCACGGGTAACGGCTCGGGAGAAGAAGGCATGTTGCGGCTGCATGCGTCTGATCAACCCAATGAGTTGGTGGCGGGTTTGGCGGTGGGTTACGGCGGCCCGATTGCTGAAGGCCACCCGTTCAATCAGGCCCACTGGGATCTGGCCCCACGCCCCGGTTTACTGGTGCTGCTTCCGTCGAGCCTGCACCACAGCGTTCTGCCCAACGACGCCCCAGACGAGCTGCGCTGTTCCATCAGTTTTGATTTCGTGCTGACAGCACCGTGCAGGGTGGTTCGCCGGAATATCTGGCGCCTCACCCTCGCCATTGGGACTCGCTGGACGAGCCCATTGCCTGAGAGAATGCTGCGTCTTCCTTGTTGAGCCCGGCATGTCCGACGTGGCCACCTACACCGTCCGCGCCGAGTTCGAAGGCGAAACCCACAGCTTTCCCTGCCGCGCTGACCAGACGGTGCTGAATGCTGCTGAGGCTGCTGGCATCACCCTCCCCAGCTCATGCTGCTCCGGGGTATGCACCACTTGTGCTGCGGTAATCAGCGAGGGCAGTGTTGAGCAGCCCGATGCCATGGGCGTGAAGGGTGAGCTTCAGCAGCAGGGCTACAGCCTGCTCTGTGTGGCTTTCCCGCGGGCCGATCTCACCCTCAAGGCGGGGCAAGAGGATGCGCTCTACGAAGCCCAGTTCGGTCAATACCAGAAGTGAGGCTCATCAGCCTGCAACGGCAGTTTCCTTGGCCTGCTGATGTGCCATTGGTTGAGTTGCGCAGCTGGATCCGTCAGCAGTTGGCTCAGGATGGTGATCTGCTGCGTTGGGCTCTTACCGCAGTGCACTCCAGTGCCGATGGTGGCCGAATGATCCAGGTGGAGGCGGTGATCAGCGCATGAGCTCGGCCCCGATGCCAACGCTGATGCTGGTGCCCACGGGCATCGGTTGTGACATCGGTGGCTTTGCCGGTGACGCCTTGCCGTCAGCCCGCTTGCTTGCTGCAGCGAGCGGCTGCCTGATCACCCATCCCAATGTGATGAACGGGGCTTCGCTGTATTGGAGCGATTCCCGCGTGCTCTACGTAGAGGGCTATGGCCTCGATCGGTTTGCCGTGGGTGACTGGGCCCTGCGGCCGGTGCGAAGGCAACGGATCGGCTTGCTGCTGGATGCCGGCATCGAGCCCGAGCTGGCCCAGCGCCAGATTCAGGTGGCTGAGGGCTGCCGAGCCAGCCTGGGTTTGGAGATCGGCCCGGTGGTTTCAACGGATGCGCCGCTTGAGGTGACCCTTGAGTGTGGTGCTAGTGGCGCCAGCTGGGGGCGATTGGGGTGTCCTGATGCCTTGTTGCGAGCCGGTGAACGCTTGAAGCAGGCCGGGGCGACGGCGATTGCGGTGGTGGCCCGCTTCCCGGAGGATCCGGAGAGTGACGCGTTGGCGGCGTATCGCCAGGGCAGTGGCGTGGATGCTCTGGCCGGTGCTGAAGCGGTGATCAGCCACCTGCTGGTCCAGCACCTGCAGATCCCCTGTGCCCACGCTCCAGCCTTGGACCCCTTGCCCCTGGATCCGCAGCTGGATCCAAGGGCGGCGGGTGAGGAGCTCGGCTACACCTTCCTGGCCTGCGTGCTGGTGGGGCTGAGCCGGACACCGGATCTGGTGAGCGCCCCCCGGCAGCCTGGCGATCTTGATGCGACGCAATTGGGGGCGGTTGTGGTGCCCGCAGGCGCCCTGGGGGGTGAAGCGGTGCTGGCTTGTTTGGAACGGAATATTCCGCTGATCACAGTGGAGAACCCCGCGGTGTTGTCGGTCACGGCCGATGCCCTTGGCTTGAGCCAGGGCGTTCTTCAGGCCAGCAGTTACAGCGAGGCAGCAGGGTTGGTGCTGGCGCTGCGGGAGGGCTTGAGTCCGGCGTCCCTGGGCCGGCCACTACCAGCGCTGCAACGGTTGGATTGATGCCTGGCGGTTTTGGTGGAGCCCTCGATCAGAGCCCTTGCCCCTGTGGGGGTGGTGTTTATCGCAGCTGCTGCGGGCCCCTGCATCGCGGCGATCAGCGTGCCGAAACGGCTGAACAGCTGATGCGCTCCAGATATTCAGCGTTTGCGCGTGGCGAGATCGCCTATCTGCTGGCCACCCATCCCGAGCCGGATGTTCCAGCACAGCAGCGGCGTCGTTCCCTGGAGCGGAGTTGCCGGCAGACCCGTTGGCTCGGCTTGACGGTGCTGGCTGTCAGCGCCGGCGGCCCGCGGGATCTGGAGGGAACGGTGCAGTTTGAAGCCCGTTACCGCGGTGGGGTGCTGAAGGAAACCTCCCTGTTTCAGCGGCGCGACGGCGCGGGGGATGGTCCTTGGTTCTATGTGGGTGCACTCCACTTGGAGGGCTAACGCAGGCAGGCCATCGGATGCCGCGGCGGCACCCCAAGTGCTTTGGCCACGCCGGGGTGGCAGACCGATCCCTGCACAGTGTTCAGGCCGGAGATGAG
Organism: Synechococcus sp. N26; assembly: GCF_900473975.1. Classification (NCBI taxonomy): domain Bacteria; kingdom Bacillati; phylum Cyanobacteriota; class Cyanophyceae; order Synechococcales; family Synechococcaceae; genus Synechococcus; species Synechococcus sp. N26. The sequence goes on from NZ_UCNM01000006.1 coordinate 93,004, forward strand.
TTCCGGTCGTTCCGTCACCGCTTCCTCCAGGCCCCGCCCGGCGATGCCCAGGATGTACGGGAGGGTCACGCTCACCAGGGCTTCGGTGGACGTGAACGGCACCGCACCAGGCATGTTGCCCACGGCGTAGTGCTGCACGCCGTGGATGGTCACGGTGGGATCGCGGTGGGTTGTCTCCTGGCTGGTGGCGATGCAGCCGCCTTGGTCGATGGCCACATCCACGATCACCGAACCGGGCCGCATCTGCTTCACCATCTGCTCGTCCACCAGGGTGGGGGCGCGCCCACCGGGGGTAAGCACGGCTCCGATCACCAGATCCGCCGTTGGCACCAACCGTTCCAGAAGCCCGCGGCTGCTCACCACACTCATCAGTCGGCCGCGCCGGTCGGCCTCCAGGCTGCGCAACCGCTGGGGTGAGCGGTCGAGCAGCAACACCTCGGCATCCATGGCGGCGGCCGTTCGTGCGGCATTCCATCCCACGGTGCCGGCGCCAAGCACCACCACCCGGGCCGGTTGCACGCCGGTGCAGCCCCCCATCAGCACGCCGCGGCCGCCGTGGGGTTTCTCCAGCAGGTGAGCTCCAACCTGGGCCGCCAAGCGCCCCGCGATTTCGCTCATCGGTGCCAGCAACGGCAGGCTGCCGTTCTCCAGCTGCACGGTTTCGTAGGCGATGGCAGCGGTGCCTGCCTCCAGCAGAGCCTCGCCAACGCTGGGATAGGCGGCCAGGTGCAGGTAGGTGAACAGCACCATGTCCTTCCGCAGATAGACAAATTCCTCCGCCTGCGGTTCCTTCACCTTCACCACCAAATGGGCGCCCCAGGCCTCGTCGCGGCTCACCATTTGGGCACCGGCGGCGGCGAAGGCGTCGTCACCGATTCCCGCTCCAGCCCCGGCTCCGGTTTCGATGCGCACCTCCAAGCCTTGGCTCACCAGTTCCCGCACCGCATCGGGAGTCAGCGCCACGCGCTGCTCATCGAGCTTGATCTCCTTCGGCACACCGATGCTGGCCATCGGGGCCGAGAGAACGGAGGCTGCCATGGCGGCTTCAAGGAGATCCCTTCAATCTGGCTCCGCTGCGCACAACCCGCCACATCACCAGGGTGGGATGTTTAGGTCGCTGCAATGGGCAACCGCCAGCCGCTGCCGAAGGCCTGGGGGCTCACCTTGAGCAACGGTGCCGCCTGGCGTCGCTTGAACTCGGCCCGTTTCAGCAGGCGTTCCACCCGCTCCACCAGGGCGGGATCATGGCCGGCCGCCACCAGGGTTGGTCCAGACTGGCGCTCCTGGATTAGGGCTTTGAGCAGGGCGTCCAGAGCGTCGTAGTCGGGCAGGGAGTCGCTGTCTTTCTGGTTGGGCCTTAGCTCGGCGCTCGGTGGTTTGCGTCGAATCGCCTCCCCCACCAGCTCCCCGTGGATCGGGAGTCCCAGCGCCTGGCGGCAGCCCCGGGCTGCGTCGCTGTCGAGCCAGTCGCACAGGGCAAACACGCTGGTTTTGTAGAGATCGCCAATCACTGCAAGCCCGCCGTTCATGTCGCCATAGAGGGTGCAGTACCCCACGGCCAGCTCGGATTTGTTGCCGGTGGTGAGCAGCAGTTGGCCCTGCTGGTTGGCCACGGCCATCAGCAGGGTGCCGCGAATGCGTGATTGCAGATTTTCCGCCGTCACGCCCTGGGGCGTTTCCCCCAGCGGTGCGGTGAGGGCCTGGTCGTAGCCCTCCATCAGGCCGGCGATCGGCACTGTGTTGGTCTGCAGTCCCAACCGTTCGGCCAAGGCCAAGGCGTCGTCGATGGATCCAGCCGAGCTCCAGGGGGAGGGCATCAACAGCGCTGAGACCGCCTCGTTCCCAAGGGCTGCGCTGGCGATCACGGCCACCAGCGCTGAGTCGATGCCGCCGCTCAACCCCAGCAATGCCTTGTTGAACCCGCATTTCCGGGCGTAGTCACGCACCCCAAGCACCAGGGCGCGGAACAGCCGCTCCAGGGGATCCATGGGTTGAATCTGGCCGTGGGACTGCACAGGGGTGGGATGACCGCTGTCCCAGACCGCCAGGTGCTCCTCACAGACGGGGAGCTCCAGCTGCACGGCGCCATCGGCTTCCACTACAAAACTGGCCCCGTCGAACACCAGCTCGTCGTTGCCCCCCACTTGATTGAGGTAGATCAGTGGGCAATTGAGGCGTTGCGCCGCCGCCGCCGCCAGCTGTTGGCGCAAGGCTGGCTTGGAGGCATCGAAGGGGGAAGCCGCCAGATTGATCACCAGATCCGGCTGTTCGGGGATCAGTTGATCGATGGGATCCGGTCCGTCCAGGCGCTCGCGCTGCAGGCCGTCATCCACCCAGAGGTCTTCGCAGATGGTGAGGCCCAGTCGCTTCCCGTTGGGCAGGCTGAGCAGGCAGGGGCCATCACCGGGGCGGAAGTAGCGCCGCTCATCAAAGACGTCGTAACTGGGCAGCAGTTGTTTCTGGGCAATCGGCCGCCAGCCCAGGCGATTCACCAGCACCACACCGTTGTGCAGCCGTGGACTGCGGGCATCTGATGCGGGCAGCGCAGCTCCCACCAACAGGGTGACGCTGCTGTTCAGTTCGTTCACCAGCCACTGCAGCACCGTGTTCTGTTGCTGGATGCGGCTGGGCTCGAGCAACTGGTCCCGAGGGGGATACCCCCAGAGGGAGAGTTCAGGGGTGAGCACCAGATCAACAGCCTGCTCTTCTGCCCTGCGCACGGCCTCCAGAATCCGCTTCGCGTTGCCCTCGAAGTCGCCGACCACGGGGTTGAGTTGCGCTAGAGCGATGCGCATCAGCAGAGGCTCCCCGAAAGGCCGTACAGATTGTGCTGGAGCAACAGCGGCCACACCGCTTCAGGGATCTGAGCTTGATTCGGTTGGTGGCGCAGTTGCGAACTGGCGGTGGCGGGAACCTCCAGATCCAGCAGCTCCACCTGTCCGCCCAGATCGCGCAGGGCCTGCAGCGTCGCCTCCTCGAGGGGCCAACCCTTGCGGGGGGCGATGGCCAGGCGGCACTGCGGCAGCCAGCAATCGCTCTGTTTCCAGCGGGGAATCTGGCCAGCGAGATCGCTGCCCACCACAAACACAAGGTTGCGATCAGGCCAATGCTGGGCGGCCCGTTGCAAGGTGATCAAGGTGTAAGGGCTGCTCAGATGCTGGGCCAGTTCGAGACGTTCATCCTGCAGTTGCTGCACCAGCTGGCCGAGCAGCATCGCTCGCAACTCCAGGGGGGCATCGTGCTGTTTCAGGGGATTGTCGCTGGCCCATGTAGCCACCTGGCCGTAGCGGTTCAACAGCCCCTCCAGCAGCACCTGATGGCCGCGGGTGGGTGGATCGGCGCTGGTGCCCAGCAAAGCGATGGCAGCAGCGGTCATCTCAGGGCAGCAGTGGTTGCAGATCCTGCTCCAGGGCTTTGGGCCAGCGCAACAGCCAGTGGTGCACCACGGGATCTCGTTCGGCCAGGCGGCGTAACAGCGCACCGGGTTGTCCACCGCGCCGTCGCAGCAACTGCTGCGCCACCAGACGCCCCGTTCGGCGGCTGGCATGCACCGCCAGGGCGGCCTGGGCCACGGCCACCGGGGCTGCAGGGGCCATGCTGGCGCCGCCGCTCACCGGCACCAGCAGCAGCAGGGCCTGCTTGAGGGCCGCCAGCCCCAGCTGCACCCCGCCCAACAAGGCGTTGTGGCTGGAGAGTCGGGTGAGCAGCAGCCGTGCCGCCGCTGGCGTCATCGGCAGGTTGTAGAGACGGCTGAGCTGCAGCACCAGGGCGGTGTCGCAGGCCATGCCTCCGGCCATGTCCAATGCCATTACAGGGTTGACGGCCACGCCGGTGGCTTTGGCGGCTGCATAACGACCGATCAGGCTCTGGGCCGTGCGGCGGTGCTGTTGCAGCCGCAGTGCTTGGCAGGCCCTCTGGAAGCGGTCGGCCTGGCGCAGCGACTGAATCGCCAACAGCAGGGTGCCTTCGTTCTCCAGCTGCCGGCAGAGCTGGTTCTGCAGATCCTCCACCTGCGGCGTCGTGATCGTGCTGCGCACCAGCCCATCGGCCTGGATTTGGGGGCTGCGGGGCGCTGCCGCTGCCGCGGTGATCGGCAGATCCACCGGCAGCCGGGCGCGAATGCTGCGCAGCAGTTCGGCACGTTCCTGCTCTGGCCAGCGGTCGCTCCGGTTCAGCACCAGCTGCAGGGGCTTGCCGCTCTCCAGCAGCGTTTGTAAGGCCTCCAGGTCGGCCCGGGTCAGGTCGCTGTCCACCACCAGCAGCACCAGATCAGCCCCCATGGCCACGCGGGAGGCCAAGCGAGCCCGCCCGGCGGCATCGATTTCATCAATGCCGGGGGTGTCCACCAGTTCCACCCTGGTCAGCCCGGCAATCTTCACGGGCCAGTCCACCGCCTGCTGATGGCGGGTGCTGCCGTGGGCGACATCCGTTGCCAGCAGTGGCCGGCGGATCAAGGCATTGATCAGGCTGGATTTGCCGACCCCCACCCGACCAAACAGAGCAATGCGCAGGCGTCGTTGCTGCAGCCGTTGCAGCTGACGATCCAGCAGCCGCAATTCACCCCCCAGCAGTCCCTGGTCCCGTGGGCTCAGCTGAAGCTGACTGCGCCAGTGCTCCAGCAGCAGCTGGCAGCGCTCAACGGTATGGGGCGGGGTGGGTTGCATCCAGCTCATGCTGCCGGCTTGCGCCACCAGCCGGCCAGCACTGCCAGCACCGATTCGGCACCGATCACGCCGACAAAGCCACCGAATTCATCCACCACAACGCGCACACCACCGCTGTCGCGCCGGAAGCCCGTCAGCAGCCGATCAGCCCGGATCATCTCAGGCACGTATTCCACCGGTTCGCAGAGGTCAACGGGTGTTAGCAGGCCGCGGTTCTCCAACAGGGCGGTGAGCACCCGCTCGCGGCTGGCCACGCCAAGCACCTTGTCCACTTGATCGCCCAGCACCACCCACCAGGGGTCGTTCGTGCTCATCAGCTTGGCCCGCTGGGCTTCGATGCTGAGGCTCCCATCCAGGGTGGGCGCCGCCACCCGCGGCGTCATCAGGTCGCGGGCGGTGAGGTCGTTGAGCTGAAACACCTTGCCGATCATCGCGGCTTCATCGGCTTCGATCTCTCCCTTCTGGGAGCCCAGGCGAGCCAGCAGACGGATCTCCTCTTCATTGGTGCTGAGTTCCGCTTCGGCGGTGATGGCCGGCAGCATCCGTTCCAGCAGCAGCACCAGCGGCCTGAGTACCAGGCCGAGCCAATGCAACAGGGGTGCGCTGGCCAGGGCCACCGGCAGGGCCAGACGGCTTCCGAGGGCTTTGGGCAGGATTTCACCCAGCAGGATCACCAAGACAGTCAGACCCACCGAGAACACCGGCAGTGCCACACCGCTGATGTTGCGCTGCTCGAACACCCAGGCGGCATAACCTCCCAGCATCAGGCTGCCGAAAATGTTGAAGCCGTTGTTGGCGATCACCAGAGCCGACAGGGTGCGCCCCAGCCGTTGACGCAACTGCGCCAGCCGCCGGGCCCCGGCCACGGGACGTTCCCGGGCCGCCAGCTCGTGCACTCGGATTGGACTCACGGTCAACAGGGCGGCTTCCACTCCGGAACAGAGGGCCGAACCCAGCAGCACCACCAAAACCAGCAGCAACAGCACCAGGAGATCGGAGCTCATTGCCGTCTGAAACTCCTTGCATCGTAGAGGCCCTGGCCAGTTCGGCCTTGCCAACTGCCATCCTGTTCCCCTGAACGCTCTGCTGCTGTGAACGGTTTCGACTCCGGCATCCACGCGCGTCGTCGCGCCCTGTTCATGGAGCAACTCGGCGCTGCCGCTGCGGTGATTCCGGCCGCGGCATTGGCGACCCATCACGCCGACTGCGAATGGCCCTTCCGGCAGGACAGCGATTTCTTCTATCTCACCGGTTTTGATGAACCGGATGCGGTGGCTCTGCTGCTGCCGCATCGACCGGAAGGGGAGCGCTACGTGCTGTTTGTGCAGCCCAAGGACCCGGCGGCTGAGGTGTGGACCGGCTTCCGCTGGGGCACCGAAGGCGCGGTGGAGCGCTATGGCGCGGACCTGGCCCATCCGTTGGATCAGCTGAGCGAAAAACTGCCCGAGTACCTCGCCGGTGCCGAAGCCATCGCCTTCCGGGTGGGCCGAAACACGTCGGTGGAATCGATGGTGCTTTCGGCCTGGGGGCGGCAACTGGACACCTATGCCCGCACGGGGACGGCGGCCCTGGGCCTGGTGGCACCAACGCCGATCCTGCATCGCCTGCGGCTGCGCAAGGAGCCCCATGAGTTGGAGCGTTTGCGGGAGGCCTGCCGCATCTCCTCAGAAGCCCACGAGCTGGCCCGATCGATCACCCGCCCGGGCATGAACGAAGCCGAGGTGCAGGCGGCGATGGAGGCCCACTTCCGCAGCAACGGGGCCCGCGGTCCTGCCTACGGATCCATTGTCGCTGGCGGTGATAACGCCTGCGTGCTGCACTACACCGCCAACACGGCCCCGCTTCAGGATGGCGACCTGCTGCTGATCGATGCCGGTTGTTCGCTGGAGGATTACTACAACGGTGACATAACCCGTACCTTCCCGGTGAATGGCCGCTTCACGGCGGAACAGCGGGAGCTCTACAGCCTGGTGCTGGAGGCTCAGGAAGCTGCGGTTGCCGTTGTGACTCCCGGCGGCACGGCGGAGGCGGTGCACTACACCGCCCTGCGAATTCTGGTGGAGGGCCTGGTGGACCTGGGCCTCCTGATCGGGGATGTGGACGGCATCATCGAGCGAGGCGACTACCGCCACCTGTATATGCACCGCACCGGCCATTGGCTGGGTCTGGATGTGCATGACGTGGGGGCCTACAGGCTCGGTGAGCAACCTGCGCTGCTGGAGCCAGGCATGGTGCTCACCGTTGAGCCCGGTCTTTACGTCAGCGATCGCCTCAGCGTCCCGGAAGGACAGCCTGAGATTGACGATCGCTGGAAAGGCATCGGCATCCGCATCGAAGACGACGTTGCCGTCACCGAGATCGGCCATGAGGTGCTCACTGCCGGCGCCCTCAAGAGCGTTGCTGCAATGGAGCGCTGATCGCCTCGATCAGCGGGGAGTTTCGTGGACCGCAGTTGCCCTTATCCCGCAGCTCCTTCCCAATGCAAGACCGCTTCAGTGGTCGTCAGCACTTGATCGGCGCCCGCCTCCCGCAGCCGTTGCTCATAGATGTCGCGCGCCGCAGCCTGCTTTGGGGTTTGCAGGTGAGGCGGTGCCACCGCCAGGCTTACGAATGGTTGTTCCGGCCAGCGTTCCCGGGCCTTGATCACGGTGTGCACATCGGCCACGGTGTCGCCGAGATAGGCCACCTGAACTCCCTCGGCACTGGCCCCCAGTGCTTTGGCCAGGCGGATCAAGCCTGTGGGGTCCGGTTTGTCGGGGGCATCTCCCATCGCGATCAGGGGCGGGTCCTGGAGCCCCAGGCGCTGCTGAAGCACGAAGCGGGCTGAGGGTGGTTCCGCTCCACTCACAAATCCCCAGCTCAACTTGCGCTTCGAAAGCGTGGCGAAAAAGCTGGCGTCCACCAGAAGAGGCTCATCACCGATGAAGCCCGTCCATTGGCTGGGGTCTCCGTCCGGATCTCCGCCGAAGTAGAAGCCGCTGAACACATCGATCAGCGCGGCGCGATCCGGCAGCTCAGCACCATGGCGCCGCAGCAGTTCAAGGCTGGCGTCCCAGTCGTTGTTCCAGGCTCCTTCAGCCTTCAACGCATCGATGACATCAGCGCTGGGCTGCCAACCGCAGTAGTGCTGCACAGTGCATTGAAGGGCCCGTCGATAGCTGCCCGCGACATCGCGGATCACACCATCGATGTCGAACAGCAGGATGGTTGGGGATCCCAGAACGTCCAATGGGGAGCGGCTGGTAGGTTAGTTGTTTGTATTTCTGTCTTGAGCGCTGACACCATGACGGTCACCGAAGGCGCTGCCCCTACCGACCAGGAGGTCGCGACTCCGTCCGCCGACGCGGCTGAAGGCGCCACCCAGGCAGCTGAAACCACTGAAAAGCCTGCAGCCAGCGAAGGCGAAGGCCGTCCTGTGCTGAAGGGCGCCGCCGCGGCTCTGGCCACGGCCACCATTGATGCTGATGGTGTTCCTTCCGGTTACACCCCCAAGGCTGATGAGGGCCGGTTCCTGCTGAAGATCCTCTGGCTGCCCGACAACGTGGCCCTTGCGGTTGATCAGATCGTTGGCGGTGGCCCTAGCCCCCTCACCTCCTACTTCTTCTGGCCCCGTGAGGATGCCTGGGAAAGCCTGAAGACCGAGCTGGAAGGCAAGAGCTGGATCACCGACAACGAGCGGGTTGAAGTGCTCAACCAGGCCACTGAGGTGATCAACTACTGGCAGGAAGAGGGCAAAGGCAAGAGCCTCGACGAGGCCAAGGCCAAGTTCCCCGACGTCACCTTCTGCGGTACCGCCTGATTCCGCTTTTCAAGTTGATGATGCAAACCTGCCTTCGGGCAGGTTTTTTTATGCCTTCCCGTGGCTTGCCTGGTGTTGGGATGACGAACGGACAAACCACACCACGAAAAAGGCCAGGGGCTGTAACCCCTGGCCTTTGGCGACGTCATCCTTGAAATTGGGGGATGAATCAGTCGGCGGTTTTGCTGGCCTGAAGGCGAGCGCGGGCTTCATTCAGCTGTTGCTGCGCCTTGAGTTTTTCCGGCGAAGCAGGTTGGCCTTCCATGCCAGCCACCACGGTGGAGGCCTTCTGGAAAGCGGCTTCGGCGGCAGAGGCATCGATGGAGCTGCCAAGTTCGGCCTTGTTCACCAGAACGGTGACTTCATCAGCATCCACTTCGGCGAAACCACCCATCAGAGCGATGGAGTTCCATGCACCGTTGGCACGCACCCGCAGTACACCGATGTCGATGGCGGTGAGCAGGGAGATGTGGCCGGGCAGGATGCCGAGTTGACCGGTGGTACTGGGCAGGATCACCTCGTCGGCGCTGCCATCAAAGACGTTCTGGTCTGTTGCCAGCACGCGGAGGGTGAGGGACATGAACCTTGGTTCGAAAAGAGAACGGACTGTCGAGAAACACGTGATCGGGGGTGTGAATCACATCCCCGCAGGGATCACTTGGTTTCGGCGGCGATCTTCTCGGCCTTGGCTTTCACTTCCTCGATGTTGCCCACAAGATAGAAGGCGGCTTCGGGGAGGCTGTCCAGCTCACCGGAAAGGATCTGGTTGAAACCAGCAATGGTCTCCTCCAGCTTCACGTACTTGCCGGGCATGCCGGTGAAGATTTCAGCCACGAAGAAAGGCTGGGAGAGGAACTTCTCAACCTTGCGGGCACGGTCCACGGTGCGACGGTCGTCTTCCGACAGTTCGTCGAGACCCAGAATCGCGATGATGTCCTGCAGTTCCTTGTAGCGCTGCAGGGTGGACTGCACGGCGCGGGCGGTGCGGTAGTGCTCGTCACCCACCACAGCTGGCTGGAGCATGGTGCTGGTGGAATCCAGAGGATCCACAGCGGGGTAGATGCCCTTGGAAGCCAGGGCACGGTTCAGCACCGTGGTGGCGTCGAGGTGAGCGAAGGTGGTGGCCGGGGCGGGGTCGGTCAGATCGTCAGCAGGCACGTAAACGGCCTGAATCGAGGTGATCGAACCTTCAACGGTGGATGCAACACGCTCCTGCAGGGCACCCACGTCGGTGCCCAGGGTGGGCTGGTAGCCCACAGCGGAAGGCATGCGGCCCAGCAGTGCGGACACCTCGGAACCGGCCTGCACGAAGCGGAAGATGTTGTCCACGAACAGCAGCACGTCCTGCTTGTTCACGTCGCGGAAGTGCTCAGCCATGGTCAGAGCGGAGAGGCCCACGCGCATCCGGGCGCCGGGGGGCTCGTTCATCTGGCCGTAGCAGAGGGCCACCTTCGACTTGGACAGGTCGTCGGCGTTGATCACGCCGGATTCCTTGAATTCCTCGTAGAGGTCGTTGCCCTCACGGGTGCGCTCACCCACACCACCGAACACAGACACACCGCCGTGCTCCTTGGCGATGTTGTTGATCAGCTCCTGAATCAGCACGGTCTTGCCCACGCCGGCGCCGCCGAACAGGCCGACTTTGCCGCCCTGGCGATAGGGAGCCAGGAGGTCGATCACCTTGATACCGGTCTCGAACACCTTCGGCTTGGTCTCAAGCTCGGTGATGTTGGGGGCATCCCGGTGGATGGGAGCGGTGGCCGTGGTGTTGACGGGGCCCTGCTCGTCGACGGGCTCGCCCAGCACGTTGAAGATGCGGCCGAGGGTGCCTTCACCCACGGGCACGGAGATCGGTGCACCGGTGTCAACGGCTTCCATGCCACGCACTAAACCGTCGGTGCCACTCATGGCAACGGCACGAACCCTGTGATCACCCAGAAGCTGTTGAACCTCAGCGGTCAGGGCGACGTCGTCACCTGCGGGGTTTTTCCCCTCGATGCGCAGGGCGTTATAGATCTTGGGCAGTTTCCCGGCGGGAAATTCCACGTCCAGAACCGGGCCGATCACCTGACGGATCACACCCTTGGTGCCAGCAGATGCAGGAGCAGAAGCGACCATAGGAAGGAGAGTTGCGGGAACAGGCGCTGCGCGCTCGGACCCATTCAGAGCGGCGCAACCATACCACCGCTGTGGTTGCACCCCCTCCGGTTCGGTCACCCGCACAGCTTGAGGTATGGCCCGAGGGGTGGTCGCTTGCATACGTTGGCACTCATCGGCATCGAGTGCCAACTCGCGTCGATGCGTGGCGCATTGCGCCCTGTCCCTGCTCCTGCAAGTACCCATGGCTGCTGTTTCTCTCAGCGTCTCGACCGTTAAACCCCTCGGCGACCGCGTGTTCGTCAAGGTCTCTGAATCCGAAGAGAAGACTGCCGGCGGCATCCTTCTGCCTGACACCGCCAAAGAAAAGCCCCAGGTGGGTGAAGTGGTTCAGGTGGGCCCCGGCAAGCGCAACGACGACGGCAGCCGTCAGGCTCCCGAAGTTGGTGTGGGCGACAAGGTTCTCTACAGCAAGTACGCCGGCACCGACATCAAGCTCGGCAGCGATGAATACGTGCTGCTGTCCGAGAAGGACATCCTGGCTGTCGTCAACTGAGATCAGCCCTGCTGCATTGCGGCTTGAGTCTCAACTCAGCCTCCCTTAACCATCCTCTTCATTAGGAACCGCCTTCCATGGCAAAGCGCATCATCTACAACGAGAACGCCCGTCGCGCTCTCGAAAAAGGCATCGACATCCTCTGCGAAGCCGTTGCCGTCACCCTGGGTCCCAAGGGCCGCAACGTGGTGCTCGAGAAGAAGTTCGGTGCACCCCAGATCATCAATGACGGCGTCACTATCGCCAAGGAGATCGAGCTCGAAGACCACATCGAGAACACCGGTGTTGCTCTGATCCGTCAGGCCGCCTCCAAAACCAACGACGCTGCCGGTGACGGCACCACCACGGCCACCGTTCTGGCCCACGCCATGGTCAAGGCTGGTCTGCGCAACGTGGCTGCCGGTGCCAACGCCATCACCCTGAAGAAGGGCATCGACAAGGCGTCCGATTTCCTGGTCAGCAAGATCAAGGAAATGGCCAAGCCCATCGCTGACAGCAATGCCATCGCTCAGGTCGGCACCATCTCCGCTGGCAACGATGAAGAAGTCGGCAAGATGATTGCCGATGCCATGGACAAGGTTGGCAAGGAAGGTGTGATTTCCCTCGAAGAGGGCAAGTCCATGGAGACCGAACTCGAGGTCACCGAGGGCATGCGCTTCGATAAGGGCTACATCTCCCCTTATTTCGCCACCGACACCGAGCGGATGGAAGCCGTCCTCGACGAGCCTTACATCCTTCTCACCGACAAGAAGATCGGTCTGGTGCAGGATCTGGTGCCCGTGCTGGAGCAAATCGCCCGCACCGGCAAGCCTCTGCTGATCATTGCTGAGGACATCGAGAAGGAAGCCCTGGCCACTCTGGTGGTGAACCGTCTGCGTGGTGTGCTGAACGTGGCCGCTGTGAAGGCTCCTGGTTTTGGTGATCGCCGCAAGGCCATGTTGGAAGACATGGCTGTGCTGACCAACGGTCAGCTGATCACCGAAGATGCCGGTCTCAAGCTGGAGAACGCCAAGCTCGAGATGCTGGGCACCGCCCGTCGCATCACCATCAACAAGGACACCACCACCATCGTTGCCGAGGGCAACGAGGTGGCTGTCGGCGCCCGCTGCGAACAGATCAAGAAGCAGATGGACGAGACCGACTCCACCTACGACAAGGAGAAGCTGCAGGAACGCCTGGCCAAGCTGGCCGGTGGCGTGGCTGTGGTGAAGGTGGGTGCAGCCACCGAAACCGAGATGAAGGACAAGAAACTCCGTCTCGAGGACGCCATCAACGCCACCAAGGCGGCTGTTGAGGAAGGCATCGTTCCTGGCGGCGGCACAACCCTGGCTCACCTGGCTCCGGCCCTGGAGCAGTGGGCAGCCTCCAGCCTGTCCGGCGAGGAACTGATCGGCGCCAACATCGTGGCTGCTGCTCTTACCGCTCCGCTGATGCGCATCGCTGAAAACGCAGGTGCCAACGGCGCTGTTGTGGCTGAGAACGTCAAGGCTCGCGCTGGTGCCGAAGGCTTCAACGCTGCCTCCGGCGAGTACGTCGACATGCTGGCTGCCGGCATCGTCGATCCCGCCAAGGTGACCCGCTCCGGTCTGCAAAATGCCGCATCCATCGCTGGCATGGTGCTCACCACCGAGTGCATCGTGGCTGATCTGCCCGAGAAGAAGGAAGCAGCTCCTGCCGGCGGCGGCATGGGCGGCGGCGACTTCGACTACTGATCGACTTCGGGTGGTCGGGAGACCACCCGATCACCCCAACTCAAGTCATGCCAAGAGGTCCTGCGGGGCCTCTTTTTTATGTTCGGATACTGTCTTGTAAGAACTAGTTTTTACAAGACATGTGGCGCCTGGGGCCGGCGTTGGTTGCCGGTCATGAAGGATTGGGGAGTGCGGAGAGGTGCCGGCTAATGTCTTGCTGTGTATCGATGTGTCGGGACAAATGCCCCAGCGCCCCGGAGCTTTCGCCGCCCAGTTCGCTCCAGAGACGCTGCAGCGTTTCAAAGCCCTTTGCCGACAACAAGACAAGGCCTACTCCAAGGTGTTGGAGCGTCTTGCCTTGTTGTACGTCGAAACGGATGGAGGCATTCTTTCCCCGGCCAGCACGGCTTCTGCTCCCTCAAAAGGCGTGCAAAAAAGGCAAGTTCAGGTTGAATCTTTGCAAAACAAGTTGTTGGAGGATCTGTTGAAGCGGGTTGAAATCCTTGAAAAGAAGGAAACAAAAACGTTGTACGAGCTTGATCGGGTCTACAGGGAAATTGCTTTTCTGAAATCAGGGTTGCAAAGCCCTGAGTAATGTTTCTGGAATCTGAACTCTCACGGCTTAAGTTCAAGGCCGCTAGGGATCTCATTAATTCAGGCTGCTAGAAGAATTCTTTGTTTGTTGATCTTGCAATACCGCCTCAGTTGTACCTCAGTGTTCTTGATTCGTGCTCTATGTGCTTTCTTGTGTAACTTCTGTTCGCAAAATTGATTGGAACAGAGCGGCAAGTTGATGAGCAGCATTCCAGCCATCAGCTTGAAGCTGCCTTCAAAATATGTGTGCTGGAAATTGAGTTTGTGAGCGGGTTGGTTTAGTTCAACCAGCCAGCACTCAGGATCACAGCCAAGGACAAAAACAACGCCAGGCATGTCCATGTCAGACGGTTCAACGTTGCTTCGGCGCTGCTGGCGCTGCTGAACATGGAGCTGCCGCTTGCTGCCAAGCCACCCATGCCATCACCTTTGGGGCTATGCAGCAGCACCAAGACGATCAAAAGAAGGCCGGTGCCGATCCAGCTCCAGGACAAAATTGAGGTGAGCATCAAACGGAAAGAGGAAGGCGAGCGGTCTTGGGTGTGGGGTCCATGTTGGACATGGGGGCAATCAGGCTTTGGCCAGTCATGGCAGCCGGTTGCGGAAGGTCAAGAATTTGCAGCAACGTCGGAGCGATATCGGCCAGCCCCCCGTTATCGCGCAGTGTGATGGCGTTGCCATGGCCAGGCAGTTTGCGCCGCTCTCCTTCGATCAGGATCGCAGGCACAGGATTGGTGGTGTGGGCTGTCCAGGCTTGGCCATCCGGACCCTTCATCAATTCGGCATTGCCGTGATCAGCCGTGATCAGCATGGTTCCGCCTTGGCGTCCCACCGCATCCAACAACCTGCCAATGCAGGCATCCACGGTTTGGATGGCTTCCTTGGCGGCCTCCATCACACCGGTGTGCCCCACCATGTCGGGGTTGGCGTAGTTGATCACAATCAGCGAATAGTCCAGCTTCTCAATGGCAGAAATACAGCTGTCGGTGAGTTGCTCCGCCGACATCGCCGGTGAGAGGTCGTAGGTGGCGACCCTCGGCGATGGCACCAAGTGACGGTCTTCTCCCGCCAGTGGCTGTTCGATGCCACCGTTCATGAAGTACGTGACGTGGGGGTACTTCTCCGTTTCAGCGGTGCGGTACTGCTTCAGCCCGGCGTCTGCCACCACCTGCCCCAACAGTTGGTCGAGCGGCTCGGGGGGGAAGGCCACTTGAACGGGAAGGTCTTGTTCCACCTGGGTGAAGGTGACCACATCCAATTCCGGCGTGTGGCTGCGCTCGAAGCCCTCGAAATCGGGGAGGCAGAGCGCTTGCACGATCTGGCGGGCGCGATCGGGTCGGAAGTTGAACACCAGAACGCTGTCACCGTCTTTGATGACGCTGTTCTGAAGCCGCACCGGTTCGAGGAATTCATCGGTGATGTCCTCGGCATAACTCTCCGCCAGCACATGCTCTGCCGTCCGGCTGTCGACGGCGATGTTGGGATCGGTGTAGAGGTTGTATGCCTTTTCGATCCGCTCCCAGCGCTGGTCCCGGTCCATGGCCCAGTACCGGCCACAGAGGCTGGCGAGCTGGCCAACGCCGCTTCGGCTCAGGGCCGCTTCCACCTGGCTGATGTATCCCGGTGCGCTCTGGGTCGGTGTGTCGCGACCATCGGTGATGGCATGCACGGCGACATCAGAGATGCCGCTGTCCGCTGCCCACTGGATCAGTCCACAGAGATGGTCCACGTGGCTGTGGACGCCCCCATCGGAGCAGAGGCCGAGCAGGTGCAAGGTGCCGCCCCGCCCTTGGGTGCGCTCTGCCAATTCCTTGAGTGCCTGCGTGTCGCCCAGTTGGTTGCTGCGCACCGTGTCGCTGATTCGCACCAACTCCTGGCGAATGATGCGGCCGGCTCCGATGGTGAGGTGGCCCACCTCAGAGTTACCCATCTGTTGATCGGGGAGGCCCACATGGGAGCCACTGGCCTCAATCAAGGTGTGTGGATAGGCATGCCAAAGGGCATCCATCACAGGAGTGCCGCCTTGCTGAATCGCGTTGTGCTCGCTTGCGTTCCTGTAACCCCAGCCATCAAGAATGGCGAGAACGACCGGTGCCACTGTCCCGGAGCGTCCTGAACCGTTGGTAGTGCTTTTCCCCACGTTCACCCGCGACCGACGGTTCTTAAGGACTCTTGCAGAATCAACTTAACGCCACGCCAGCCCTCAAGCTGCAGTTTCAGCCAATTCCCACACCCCGCAGCGCTCAATCCTCCATGGCCGACCCTGAACGGATCGAAATTCTCTCGGAGCGTGAGCTTGGTCTAACGCTGTCGCGTTTGGCGTCGCAGGTGTTGGAGAGCGCCGAAGACAGCCGTCGGTTGATGCTGTTGGGGATCCCCACCCGCGGCGTTCAGTTGTCCAGGGTTTTGGCGCGGGAATTGGAGCGGTTGACAGGTCATGCCATCTCCCAGGGGGCCATTGATCCCACGTTCCATCGCGATGATCTGGAGCGCATCGGCACCCGTCTGCCCCAGCTCACGACTCTCCCCACAAGCATTGAGGACCGCCAGGTGATTCTGGTGGACGATGTGATCTTCACGGGGCGGACGGTGCGTGCCGCCCTGGAGGCCATGCAGAGCTGGGGGCGGCCGCAGCGGGTGATGTTGCTGGCCATGGTGGATCGAGGCCATCGGGAGCTTCCGATTCAGCCTGATTTCTGTGGTCGCGTTGTGCCGACCCGACGCAGCGAAACCATCGAGCTCCGCCTCAGGGATGTTGATGGTGAGGAGGGGGTGTTCCTCGGCCGACTCAGCCGGCAGGCTTGAGTTCGTCGGCGCGGAAATGGGCTTTGTAGCGGCCGAAGGCAACGATCACAGGAAGCGTTGGGCTGATCACCCGACCCTTCCAATCATTGAGAACGTTCGCCACCTCTCCGGTCTGCCCTTTCATGTCAAAGGCTTTGCCCCGGTGTTCGGGATGGTTGAACACAACGACGGATGCCTCCACCGTCACCCTGTCGCCCGCCTGCATTGCACCTGAGTCATCCACGGGCTCATCTTGTCACGGGCTTGGGGACGAGCGTCGACAGAAACTTTCCGGTCCGTCCTCTTCGACGCGACCGCCAAGGTCGCTGCAGCCCATCGAAAAGGCCGTCCAGGGGTCTAGACCTTGGAGCAACTGATCCTCGACAGCGGCATCCAGCTGATCACCGCTGATGACGTCGGCACGCACCGCTGGGTGCTGTTGGTGTTGCTGAGCCTCATCGAGGGCCTGAATGGCACTCTCCACCTCTTGACGGGTGGCACTTGCCCGCTGCTGCCACCAGGGATGGTCGAGTTTGTTGAGGCTGTCCAAGGCCTCCCACCAGCGTCCTTGCTCCACCAGTTGAACCAGCCGACGCTGTTCCAATTGGTTGCGGTTCCAGATCTCCATCAGCGTTGCACTGAGTTGGCTGATGGAGCTGCGCGCGCTGCCTTTGAGGGGATCCAGCAACTCGAGTGCCTGCTGCAGGTCTCCCTCATGAAACAGAGCAATCGCCTGATCCATCAGAGCCTGGCGCCAGCGTTCGAGGGTCTTGCGATGGAGGGCAAGGTCGCCATGGCCCGAGGCGACCAGTTGCTGCTGCAGCGTGAGGGCAGCGATCGAATCGCCTTGGTCCCAGAGATGTTCGGCGTGCTTCTGGCGGCAGAGGGCCTGCTCCTCCGGTGCGTCCTCCCCCAACCAGCGCAGGGAGGCGAGTTGCTCACTGGTGCGGATGCAGGCCTCGTAGTCGTTGGCAGCGAGGGCGCTCTGCAGCCGCTTCGGCAGTTGTTGTTCCCACCAATAGGCACCTGTCGCAATCGTCAGCACCAGTCCCAGGGTTCCAACACCCCAGAGCCGCAGCAGCAGTTGACGCGGTGCCGCCACGAAGGGTGGAGCTGAACGTTGGTTCTGTTCTATGGAGTGTCGGCTCCCGTTCCAAGGGCCTGTGGACGGACGTCTTATCGGACGGTCTTTATGGGTCAGACTTATCGGACAGCCCCCAGCGTTGGCTGGGACCACGTCCGACCTGAACGCAGATCGTTGATCTCCAGCTGAAGCTGCGCTTCTTGATCAATGCTCCAGCGCAGCCGCAGGCAGTCTTCGCCCTGCTCTCCGGCGGGTTCTAGAGGCAGCACCAGCTCGGTGCCCGGCCAAGGCTGGTGGGAGACCTCCCCGGCGGTCTGCTCCTGCAGGGTCGGCAAACCATCAATGAAGACCACGCTGTGGCTCCCCTGGGGGATGGGCTCCCCCAGCACCAGCTCCAAGCTGCGTTGGCCGGTCCGGCTGGCGGCCAGCACCAGCTCGAGTGGGGCGGGGCTCGGCCAGGGTTGACCGGCCACGAAGAGGGGATGCCAGCGGTGGCTGTTGCTGCGCTGATCCCAGAAACGGAGGGAAACGCCGTGTTGCAGCACATCCCGAATGGCAACCCCTGGCGTGAGTTGAAGCGCACCCAGGGCCACGGCCTCCACTGGTGGCGGGGTGAGCAAGGGTGCTGGCGCCGTGTGCTCGGAGAGCCACTGGCGCAGGAGGGGCAGCTGGGCACCGCCGCCGACGGCCACTACGCCCTCCAGATCTTCAAGGCTGCAGTTGTTGCGGCGACCGCCGGCGAGACAGGTCTCCAGCAATTTTTCGAGGGCGTCTCCGAAGCCGCGCTCCAGCAGAAGCGCGTTGAGTTCGCTGCGCGACAGGCGGAGCACATGCTCCTGCTCATCCATCGCCAACTCCATCAGGGGCTCGCGTTCGGCCAGGGCGGTGTCGCTCAGCCGGCATTTGAGCCGTTCGGCGGCATTGAGCAGGGGGGTGCTGGCGGGTTGACCCGGGCAACAGCGGTCCACAATCCAGCGATCGATGTCACGGCCCCCGAGGCGCAGCCCGGCTTTGCCCAGAACCTTTGCTGTGCGCAGCATCTGGCGGCTGTTGTCCCCCAGGCTGCGCCCCCCTAGTCGCAGCAGTTGGGCGATCGGTGCGGCACGACCTTCTCCTCCCTCCAGAGCCACCAGGGCTAGATCCAGGGTGCTTCCGCCCAGGTCCACCACCAGCAGAGTGGAACCAGCGGGAAGCCCTGCACCCATGGCGGCTGCCGTGGGTTCATCCACCAGGGCGATCTCGGCCACCGGCAGCGTGGTGCAGGCCTGCAGCAACCAGCTGCGATACGTCCGATAGCACTCCACTGGGGCGGTCAGCACCAGCCGCTCCACCGGGAGATCGCTGGGGAGCCGGCCCCAGATCTGTTGAAGCAGCTGTTCTCCTGCCCAGCGGGCTGCGTCCTGTTCTGGGGCATCCGCTTGACCGATGTGGCCCTTGAAGTCGCGATGTAGACGGCTGTCCACGGAGTCATTGAGGCCTGACTCGAGCACCTGCCGGCCAATCAGAGGCCGTTGGGATGCCTCCCACACCAGGCTGGGAATTTCACCGGCCCGGCTGCAGATGGCCGGCAAGTTCAGCAGATCGGCCCTTGTGGAGGTCGGTCCCTGATAGGCCACCACCGTGGTGGTGCTGCCCAAATCGATGGCGAGTGTTCCGCCCCGTTGGTCTGAATGCTGAAGCTTTTCTTCGCCCACGCGATCTCTGACCGTGCTCAGGGCACGGTGAAGTCAGGATGAGACTAGGTGGACTGGCGGCGATGGATCGATTGCAACAGCTGATCTTCTCCTTCTACCGGGAAGATCCTGAACTGCAGGAGAGGTTGGAGCCGCTGCGGAGCTGTCGCATGCGTCGCAGCTGGGGCAGCATCCGCATCGAGTGCATCGATGATGCGCATCTCGAGGAATTGAGTGGTTTGGTCGCTGATCTGCGCTTGCCCCTGGCGGCTTTGGGGATGGGGCGCCAGATCGTGTTGCGGGTTCCAGGCTCCCGTCAGCGGGCTTACCCCATGCACGTGCCCTTTCACACCGATCAGCTGGCCTGAGACGGTCACCAATTAATGTGAACTTGTTTGATCAAGAAGCCTGTGCTTTCGGCCGGAGTGGATTCCAAGGATCTCGCCAAGCGTGGCGAAAGCTTGATTCGTCAATCAAGCAACCGCTATCTGACGACGGTGCGGATCGCCTTCCGGGCCAAGCAGCGCCGCTTTGACGACTTCGACGGTCTGCTGGAGGAGTCCAGCGTCAAGCCGGTGCAACGGGCCATCGTGGAATTGAGCGACGAGCAAGACCAGCCCGATCTGCTGCCGGGTTGATCCATCGGCTGTGATTCAGCAGGAGGGGGACGGATGGCGGGTGTCGCACGACCCCTCCCGCGGCGAATTTTGCGTTCTTGTGGGGGGAGAGCGCTGGGCGTTTGAGTTGACCGAGCCGGAGTGGCGGGATCTGGTGGATCTTGTGGCAACCCTGGAGCAGCAGCACAGGGGGCTGGTTGACCAACTGATGCCCGAGGAATCGATCGAGCTGGAGCTGGATCGTGGCGTGTGGTGGGGATGCTTGAGCGGTGATCGCAGCCAATGGGAGTTGCGCATCCTGCTCACCCCGCTGGAGGGACGTGCGGCGCAGGGGGAGTGGCCGGCCCCCGCGGCGGCGGCGGCCGTAGCGGCCTTGAGAACGTTGTGGGACTCGCAGCATTGATTAATCCAGCTAATCGTTTTTGAGTCATTGATTTCCCCCGCCCTTTCCCTGTTGCTCTGCACAGTTTTTCCACAGGTCATGGGCCGTTAACGCCGCCCTGGCAGGTTTCTGTGGAAATCCCCCGTTTGTCGTTGTTTTTGCTTGACGATGGCGGCGGGCTGCGCAGTTCCATCTATGCCGGCGCTTCGACCAGTGCAGGAGTGGCTTTCTGGCAGGGATCTCGCTTGGAGATTCGTGGGAATGGTCCCGTGTTGGGAGTTCTTGACGGCGGCGCCGTGGTGTGGAGAACTAGTGTTCGGTTCGAAAAGAAAAGATGCCGGAAGGCCTTGAGCAAGCCGCGGCTGAGACCAGTGTTGTGAGTTTCCAATCGGAAGTGCCGCAACCCCTCCAGCAGGCCATGACCCAGTTCATCGAAGGACATCCGAACTGGGATCAATACCGTTTGGTTCAGGCGGCGCTTGCCGGCTTCCTGGTGCAGAACGGCCAGGCATCGCGGGAGATCACCCGGGTTTACGTCGGAAACATGTTCCGCCGGGAATCGCTGATCAATGGCGTCTGAGGCCGGCAGCAGGCCATCAGCACCAGGGCGCTGAAGGGGAGGCTGAGCAGCAGCCCCAGGGTGGCCCCGATCAGCCCCAGAAGATTGAGGCCGAGCAGCATCCCCAGCAGCGCCAGCACCTTGAGCCCATTGCGGTGCACCAGCTGTCGGCTGTGGTCCATCGCCTGAAGTGCTCGGCAGCGCTCGTGCACGAGCAGGGGCAGGGCCAGGGTTTGGCTGAACAGCCAGCTCAGCAGCACCACTCCCCCCAGCAGCACGCTCAGACCTGCCAAGGCCGTGCTCCAGCGTCCGAGCGCCCAGCTCAACGACTGAATCAATCCGACGCCCCCCAGCACCAGCACCAGCTCAAGCAGCACCAGGGTGAAGGCCTGGCGCAGCAGCTGTCTCCAGCTCTGTTGGGGGCGGTCGTCGCGTCGGTCGGGGAGCAGGCCATCCGTCAGTTGCAGCAGGCCCAGGAGAGGCAGCAGCGGAAGCACCAGGCTGATCAACACCGAGAGGTCCCCCAGCCGATTCAGCCATGGGGATCCCGCCAGGCGCAGGTCGTGGCCGATCACCGCAGGGCCGCTGGCACTGATCAACACCAACGCCGCCAAGCCAACACAGCGCCAGGGCCCCCGGCTGAAGCCGATCCAGGCCCGTGGCAGCAGCGTGACCAGTGGGATCTCAGTGGAGCTGGCCAAGCCGTGAAAGGAGGTCGTTGGCGGTATCGGTGGGGACCGGAAGGATCGAGAGCCTGTTGCCGCGTTTGATCACGGGCAGCTGCTCTTCGCTGTAGAGCTCCCGCAGCTGGTCGAGGCTGAGTAGAGCGTCGAATTCGCCGAGGAATCGCAGGCGTGCACAGTCCCAGCGTGGTTTCTCGGGGCTTGATTTGGGGTCGTAGTACTTGGCCGTGGGATCAAATTGTGTCGGGTCCAACAGGCCGGTCTCCATCACTTCCATCAGCCCGATGATCCCGGGTGGTTTGCAATTGGAGTGATAGAAAAACGCTTGGTCTCCCACCTCCATGCTGCGCATGAAATTGCGGGCCTGGTAGTTGCGAATGCCGTCCCACAGCGTGGTGCCCTCGCGCCGCAGATCATCGATCCCGTAGGCGTCGGGTTCGCTTTTCATCAACCAGAAGGCCACGTCGCAAGGCTTGTTTCACACCATCATCGGACCGTT
This sequence comes from Synechococcus sp. N26, assembly GCF_900473975.1. Taxonomy (NCBI): domain Bacteria; kingdom Bacillati; phylum Cyanobacteriota; class Cyanophyceae; order Synechococcales; family Synechococcaceae; genus Synechococcus; species Synechococcus sp. N26. The sequence continues at coordinate 114,686 of NZ_UCNM01000006.1, forward strand.
AGGCCCAGATGCATCCCATTGCGTTCGTTTGGTCTCAGGCGACGTCCAGCAGGGGGGTGATCAGGGTGCGGAAGTGGTCTCCTCTGGCCTCGAAATCCCTGTATTGATCAAAGCTGGCGCATGCCGGTGACAGCAGCAGCGATGAGGCTTTATGCCGCTGTACGGCCGTTTCCGCCAGGTTTACAGCGCTCTCGAGCTCCGGGCACTGCAACAGTTCGCCGGGGTATCCAGCCGTTTTGGCCAGGCTGGCCAGCTCATCGGCCCCCGCACCGAACAGGATCAGGCTGCAGGCCTTGGTGTGCAGCTGCTCGAGCCAGCCACTGGCATCGCCCTGTTTGGTCTGCCCCCCGGCCAGCACCACGACGGGCCCCTGCACGGCGCGCAAGCCAACCTCGGCTGCGTCGTAATTGGTGGCTTTGCTGTCGTTGAACACGCTGGCTCCTGCCAACGTGCCAAGTTGCTCAAGCCGGTGCGGTACGCCCGGAAATGTGCGCAAGGCGTTGGCGATTTGCTGGGGGGAGAGGCCGACCTCGAGGGCGGCAGCGGTCACCAGCAAAAGGTTTTGGCGGTTGTGGCAGCCCGGCATCGCCAGGGCATCAGCCGCAAACAAGCGGGTGGTGGTGTTGCGCACCATGCCCTCGTCATCAATCCAGAGGTCGGCGGGCTGGTTGTCCGGACGCGCGCCCTCACTGCTCACCCAGGTGCCGCGGTTCCAGCTGCTGCGCTGCTGGCGCAGGTCTGGATCATCGGCATTAAAGAGGGCGCACGCCGAGCGTTCAAGCAGCCCGCGTTTGATGGCCCGGTAGGCCTCCAGGCTGCCGTGGCGTTCGAGATGGTCTGGGGTCAGCGTGGTCCAGATGCCGATCTTGGGGGCCACGGCGGGCGCCGCCTCAATCTGGTAGCTGCTCAGTTCCATCACGAGCCAATCCGGCCGCGGTGTGGCCCCTGAGCTGATCTGGCAGGCCAGTTCAGCGGCGGAGAGGCCCATGTTTCCCCCCATGGGTGCCGTAAGGCCTGAGGCTTCCAGCACGTGGTTAAGCAGATGGGTGACCGTGGTTTTGCCGTTGGTTCCTGTGATGCCGATCCAGGGGATCTGTTGAAGGGCATCCCAGGCCAGATCCATCTCGCCGCGCACCTCGATGCCCTCGGATCGCAGCTCAACCAGGGTTGGATGATCCCAGGGGATGCCGGGGCCGATCACCACTGCGTCCAGGTTGTCGCGCCAGGCGTGAAAGCTCTCCAGGGTCAGGGGCTGCCCCAGCACCACCTGAATGCCCTCTTCGGCGAGGGTTTTCGAGGTGTTTTGGAGGGGTTCGTTATCGCCCCGTTCGAACACAACAACGTCGCAATTCTGCTGCTTGAGCAGACGCGCAGCTCCCAAACCTGAGCGACCCAAGCCAACGACAATCGTGCGTGTCATCGCGAGGCCTGAAGTTCGAAAACGCAGTCCCGACAGGGAAAGTGGGCGATACTGGATTTGAACCAGTGACTCCTACAATGTCAATGTAGTGCTCTACCCCTGAGCTAATCGCCCGACATCGATCATTTGAAATCTCGTGATTTCATCGACCGAGGCTGAACAGTAGCAGTTGGTGGGCAGCTCAACTCAACTGCGGCGCAGTTCAACGCGCCAGCGCTCCCGTTTTGTGCGCGTGAGCGAGAGCACCTCCACCGAGCCGCGATCCTGCAGCTGCAGCCGGTCGCCCACCACGAGTTCACGGCTCGCTTGATGCACGTTGCCCCAGTTGAGCCGTAGGCGCCCAGCTTTGACGTGGGTCACGATCTTGGCTCGGGACAGCCCGAATCCAGCCGATGCAATCGCATCCAGGCGACAGGAGGCCTCCACCGTCTGCAGGGTGCGGACGCTGCGTTGCACAGGCTGCTGCAACTGCTCCACAGGACGAGATTCGCAGCGAATCTCCACCTCGCGCACGGCCCCCAGGCGGGCATGCAGTGCTTCGGCAGCACTGGGGGTGCAGATCCCTTGCCCGCCGCGATCGCCGCGCACCCAGAGATCGCCGATGTGGTCTGCGTCGACGCCCATGGCCTTCAACGCTTCGCGCAGGTCCTCGGGGGAAAGGGGGTCGAAGAGGAAATTGCCTTCAATCAGCAGGCCTTGAACCGGGGCTGCTGGATCAGGGCTGTCGTCGCGACGGTGGCAGAGCAGCCGTTGGCGTTCGGCGCCTGGATAGCCGCCATCACTGATCCAGGTCAATTCACTGAGGCTGCCCAGGCGTGCCAAGGCTTCCTCCCGCAGCGGTGCGCTGAGAAAGGGACTCCAGGCCGGTTGCCAGGTGCGCAACACCTGCTCCGCGAGATCGACCAGCACCGTCAGCTCTTCCGGGTTCTGGGCCCCTGCCAGCAGCTCCTCCCGGGGCAGCATCACAGGTCGTCGAGGCGAACCACCTGCTGCGGCCGCGACTTTTGAATCACCTGCCAGGGGGCTTCGATGCCATTGGGTGTTTCCAGCAGCACCAGCCAGCGTCCTTCGTCGCGGCGGTTGCGCAGGATCCGCACGCCTGCATCGTTGTCTGAATCCACGCTGGCGGCTGCGGCGTAGCTCCCCATCAGGCCGGAGCCCATGCCCAGCAGGCCGCCGATCAGGGTTTCGCCCCAGGGGCCAAAGCTGGCGAAGGTGGTGAGGGTGGTGATCTTGGTGAAGGTGACCCCTGCCAGGAAACCGAAGGGCATCAGCCAGCGGGCCATGCCTCGCTGCCGCTGTTGGCGCGTGAGGTTGGGGTTCAGCAGGGCAACCTTGTCGATGGCATCCCCATCAGGGGGGATGGTCAGACACTTCAGCAGCGGCAGATCGGTGTCCCGGAGCCGCTGGGTCAGGCCTTCCGCCGCAGGGGCATCGGCCATCACCATCACACAGACGGGCATGGGGCATTCAGATCCAATGCGCTGAATTCTGAACCCTGTGCTTCGAACTGGAGGGGGTGGAGGATGTCGATCTCTACAGTTCACCGCGGCAGTTCTGCGCCTTTCGATGACGAAAGTTCTTGTCTCCGATCCGATCGACCAGGCCGGGATCGACATCCTTGGCCAAGTGGCGCAGGTGGATCAGCGCACCGGCCTCTCGGAGGAGGAGCTGATCGGGATCATCGGTGAGTACGACGGATTGATGATCCGTTCCGGCACCCAGGTGACCGCAGCGGTGATCGCGGCGGCGAGCCGGCTCAAGATCATCGGCCGCGCCGGCGTCGGCGTCGACAATGTTGATGTGCCTGCCGCCACCCAGCGGGGTGTGCTGGTGGTGAACTCGCCGGAGGGCAACACCATCGCTGCAGCGGAGCACGCTCTGGCGATGATGCTGACCCTCTCGCGGCACATCCCTCAGGCCCATGGCGGCATGCGGGCCGGCAAGTGGGACCGCAAGAAATACGTCGGCAACGAGCTCTACAAAAAGACTCTGGGGGTGGTCGGTCTCGGCAAGATCGGATCCCACGTCGCCCGGGTTGCCCAGGCCATGGGCATGGAGGTGATCGCCTACGACCCCTTCATTGCTGCTGACCGGGCTCAACGGATGCAGGTGAAGCTGCTGGAGCTTGATGAGCTGTTCCGCACCGCCGACTACGTCACCCTGCACATCCCGCGCACCAAGGACACCGAGAACCTGGTGAATGCGGAGCTGCTGCGCACAATGAAGCCCACGGCGCGGATCGTGAACTGTGCCCGCGGCGGCGTGGTGGATGAGGCGGCGATCGCTGAAGCCATCAACAACGGTGTGATCGCCGGTGCGGGCCTGGATGTTTACGCCAGTGAGCCCCTGGCGGAAGACTCCCCCCTGCGGGCGGTGGAGCGTGGTCTGGTGCTGACGCCCCACCTCGGTGCATCGACGGAAGAAGCCCAGGAGAATGTGGCGATCGATGTGGCGGAGCAGATCCGTGATGTGCTGCTGGGTCTGCCGGCCCGCAGTGCGGTCAACATTCCCGGCCTCAGCGCCGAGATCATGGAGCGGCTCAAGCCCCATCTCCAGCTCGCCGAGACGGTCGGTCTGCTCGTCAGTCAGCTGGCTGGCGGTCATGTGAAGGAGATGGAACTGCGCCTGCAGGGTGAATTCGCCAGCCATCCCTCCCAGCCTCTGGTGATTGCTGCTCTGAAGGGTCTGCTCAGCGCTGGCCTGGGTGACAGCATCAACTTCGTGAATGCCTCGCTCGAGGCCAAGGCCCGCGGCATTCAGGTGCTGGAGGTGAAGGATGAGAGCAGCCGCGACTTCGCCGGAGGCTCACTGCAAATCACCACCCGTGGTGATCAGGGCAGCCGCAGCGTCACCGGTGCCGTCTTTGCCGACGGCGATCTGCGCATCACCAGCATCGATGCCTTCCCGGTGAATGTGACCACCAGCAGCCACATGCTGTTCACCCGGCACCGGGACATGCCTGGAATCATTGGTCACCTGGGCTCTCTGCTGGGCGAACACAACGTCAACATCGCCTCCATGCAGGTGGGCCGCAAAATCGTGCGCGGCGATGCGGTGATGGTGCTCAGCATCGATGATCCGATCCCAGCAGATCTGCTGCAGACGATCACGGACATCGATGGCATCCAGGAAGCACACCCGGTCACGCTCTGATGTGGTGGCGTCTCACACTCCCGTGTCCTCCGGAGCTGGAGGAGTCGCTGGTGTGGAAACTGACGGATCTGGGGCTGCATCGCCATGCGGTGCAGCATGCGCCGGAAACGCCTGATCGCAAGACGCTGTTGGTCTGGCTCCCGAAGCCGGAGTGGCCGGAGCCTCAGCGGCGGGAGCTGGTCGCCAGCCTGCAGCCGCTGGCGGAGCCCTTTGGACTCAGCCTGCCCGATGGGCGCTGGGACGATGTGGCCGACGAGGATTGGAGCCTCAGCTGGAAACAACATTGGCAGGCCGATCCTGTCGGTACGGGGATGTTGATCCTGCCGGCCTGGCTGGAGGTGCCGCCGGAGCATGCCGATCGGCTGGTGATCAAGATGGACCCCGGAAGTGCCTTCGGCACCGGAAGTCACCCCACCACCCGGCTCTGCCTGGAGGCGTTGGAACAGTCGCCTCCGCTGGGGGCGCTTGTGGCTGATCTGGGCTGCGGCAGCGGGGTGCTGGGCCTCGCTGCGCTGGGTCTGGGGGCGGAGTCGGTGGTGGCCGCTGACACCGATTCCATGGCGGTGCGTGCCACAACAGACAACCGCGGCCTCAACGACCGATCGGAGGCTGAGCTTCAGGTGGCTCTCGGTTCTGTGGAGACCCTGAGCGATCTGCTCGCGCCCCGCCGCGCTGATCTGCTGCTCTGCAACATCCTGGCCCCGGTGATTGAAGCCCTCTCCCCGGGTTTCGAGGGGCTGCTTCAGCCCGATGGGCGCGCTCTGCTCAGTGGGCTCCTGGTGGATCAGGCACCGCGCCTGAAGGAGGTGCTGGGGGGCTTGGGCTGGTCGGTCACCGCCGAGGCGGCACAGGGTCGCTGGGGGCTGCTGGAGATCCGCCGCCGCTAGCCCTAGCCCTATAAGCCGGGCTTATCAGAGTGGGGTCTCCGATTGGTCCTCCTCCCCAGTGGCCCCGGAATCGTCAGGTTGAGCACCTATTTGAAGTAAAAATGTGGCGTTCTGCAGGACCGGGTTTTCCGGAACCCTGTACGCATTCATCAATCATGGCTTCTTACAAGGTCACCCTGGTCTCCGAGAGCGAAGGTCTGAACAAGACCATCGAAGTGCCCGACGACCAGTACATCCTCGACGCTGCTGAAGAGCAGGGCATCGACCTCCCCTACTCCTGCCGCGCTGGCGCTTGCTCCACCTGCGCCGGCAAGATCACCGCTGGCACCGTCGACCAGTCCGACCAGAGCTTCCTGGACGACGACCAGATCGAAGCTGGTTTCGTGCTGACCTGCGTCGCCTACCCCACCAGCGACTGCACCATCAAGACCCACGCCGAAGAAGAGCTCTATTGAGCCTCTTTCCCTCAACTGGACTTGTCCTCAACCGCCCCTTCGGGGGTGGTTTTTTTTGGTCTGGTCGTCTTCCATGCGTGTCCCTTGTCTTCTCCTGCCGTGAGCCGCCCCGAAGTCGACGATCTTCTGGAGCCCGGCAGCGTTCACACCAGCCCCGGCGGTCAGTACAGCTTCCGCGTCATCGGTCCCTGTTGCCGGTTGTTTGATCGCGAAGAACTGCCTTGGCCCTGCTGTCGTCTGGCCTGGCGCAGCAAGGAGCCGAGCTGGCGACGGATCGGACGGCGGTTTGTGCCCGACCTGGCGGCCCGGCGTTGCCCCTCCTACGCCGTGGAACTGCTGCAGCCGGGAGGACGACCCACACCCACCGTGCTGACCCTGTTCTCCGTTCGTTTCAGCCGGGATCTGCAGGAGTGGTGGTACAGCCGCCATCCCATCTCCATGGCCCCTGAGCAGGTGAGTCCCCAACAAAAAGCCCCGACGACCTGAGGCCGCCGGGGACAAACGATTTTGATTGGAGTTGATCGGCAGAAGCTGATCAGAAGTAGATCTTGCCGCCACCCCAGGCACTGCCCTGGACTTTGGGCGACACCAGGATGTAGCCAGCCATCAGGCGCAGATCCTCATCATCGAGATCGCGCATGGCGGGGTAGAGCTCAGCGTCGCGCATGCTCGGGTGCAGGTCAGCAATGCTGTACTCACCGTCGTAGGAGGTGGGGTCCTTCATGTAGTCGACCAGGGCCTCAACGTTGTCGCGGGCCGGGGTGGCCAGGGCCAGGGTCTCAGGATCCAAGCCCACGTTGTGGTTGGTCTTGGTGATGCCGCCGGCGTGGCAGGTGCCGCAGCTGGTGTTGAACACCTTGCGGCCAGCATCGATTTCACGATCGCTGAAGGTCACCTCTGTGCCGGAGGGATCTGCCGGAACCGTTAGGGTCTCAGCGTCCCACTGGGCCGCCTGAGCCGGAGAGATAACGGCCAAACCGATCAGCACCGGGATGAGGACCAGAAGGCCCTTCAGGGACCGTCGCAAGGAAGAGAACACAGAGGCCATGAAGGTAAGGGGGTGTGACGCATTCACCGCACCAAGCTCTTGTATCACGGGGAAGTGACCCTCTGTGGCCGGATCACGAACTGTTGCAGCGTGGTTTGACGTCAATGCTGAGGAAGTCCTTGGCCAGCAGCGTGTTGGGGAAGATTGCCTTGGCCTCGTTCAACAGGTCTTGAGGCGTGACCGGGTTGCCCGGCACGTAGCGGGGGCTGAGGTGGGTGAGCACCAGCTGCCCCACACCCGCTTCGGCGGCCGTCTGGGCAGCCATGGTGCTGGTGGAGTGCTGTTTCTGGAACGCCATCTCCGCATCGCCATGGGCAAAGGTGGATTCATGGATCAGCAGATCCGCGCCGCGCGCAAGCTCGACGGCCGCTTCGCAGAACACGGTGTCGGTGCAATAGACGACGCTCACACCGGGCCGCTCCTCACCGCAGAGGCTGGTGCCGTCGATGCTGCGACCGTCCTCCAGGGTCGCCGTTTCACCCCGCTTCAACTTGGCGTACACGGGGCCAGGTGGGATGTTCAGTTCCCGTGCTTTCTTAATGTCGAAGCGACCTGCCAGGGGCTTCTGTTCGATCCGGTAGGCGTAGGCCGGCACTCGGTGGGTGAGCGGGGTGCAGCGCACCGTGAAGTCGTCGTCCTCGAACAGCAGCGTGCCCTGCTCGGCTGCATTCCGGACCCTGTGGACAGCGAGGGGATAGCCGATCCGGGTGGAGCTGGTGCGCAACACACCATTGAGATAATTCTCCAGCGGGTCCGGCCCGTAGAGATCCACCCCTGCGGCGCTGCTGCCGGCGAGCCCGATGCTAGCGAGCAGACCAGGCAGGCCGAACACGTGGTCGCCATGCATGTGGGTGATGAACACCCGGCGCAGCTGCGAGAGCCGCAGATCACTGCGTAAAAACTGATGTTGGGTTCCCTCGCCGCAGTCGAACAGCCACATCTCCGAGCGCTGCGGCAAGCGCAGAGCCACGGCTGAAACGTTGCGGGCCCGGGTGGGTACCCCAGAACTTGTACCGAGAAATGTGACCTGCAAGGCCGGTGCTCCTCAGGACTCATGCTGCCATCTGGCTGAACCCAGGAACAGGCGGCACACTGGGGCGCCTGTTGATCTCCAGCGTGCGCCGCGCCTTCGTTGCCGTCGGTCTGGTGCTCGTCGCTGTGATCGCTCCATCACCGGTGGCGCTGGCCCGCGGCCGCGAGCCGCAGATGCGCGTGCTGCTGCAGGAGAGCAACCGGGTCAGCCTGCGCTCCGATGGCGCACTGCCGCTGCGGGTGCAGGGACTCCCCGGCGGCGAGCGACGGCCACAGCGGCTGCAGCTCAGCCTTCAAGGGGCCCGCCTGAGCGCCACTGTGGATGGCCGATCGATGCGGCTGGCCCCCAGCACCCTGGTGACGGTGCAGAACGACGATCCACGGGGCATCTGGTTTGGAGGGCGTCGCTACCGGGGTGTGCTGCGCGTCAGCGGCCGCGGCGGCACCTTGCGGGTGGTCAACAGCCTGGGCGTTGAGACCTATCTCGCCAGTGTTGTCGGCAGCGAAATGCCCCACCGCTGGCCCCTGGCTGCCCTGCAGGCCCAGGCCGTGGCCGCGCGCACCTATGCGTTGAAACAGCGCAGTCGCGGTGGTGCCTGGGATGTGAAGGCCACGGTGACGAGTCAGGTGTACCGCGGCGTGGAGTCGGAAACGCCGAGCACACGCAAGGCGGTGGCGAGCACCCGTTCGCTGGTGCTCGTGCACGGCGGTCGCCTGATCGATGCCGTCTTCCACAGCAGTTCTGGCGGGGTGACCGAGGCGAGTGGGATGGTCTGGCGCCGCCAGCATCCCTATCTGGTCAGCGTCCCCGATCAAGATCAGCACAGCCCGGTGCACCGCTGGGAACAATGGTTTGATTCGGCTGGGCTGCGTCAGCGGCTGCCCGAAACCGGTGGGCTCCAGGACGTTGAGGTGCTGAGTCGTTCCGCCAGCGGACGGGTGCGTGAGGCCCGCTTGCGCGGGCCCCGCGGATCGCTGGTGCTCAGCGGCGGCGAGCTGCGCAAGCGGTTGGGACTCAAAAGCACCCTGGTGAACTTTGAGATGGTGGCGGGGGGGCAGCGTTCACCCGTGGAGCTTCCGGTGCGGCGGGTGACTGCAACCGCTCGCCCGGGCTCCCGCATTGATCGGATCACCGCATCGGCGGCTCGCCAGCGGGGAGCAAGGCTGCCCCTATTGGTGGCCCCTCCTCCGGTGCTGGTCAGCAAGACGTCGGTGCGTCGTTGGTCCGCTGGCGGACTCCAGCTGCTGGTGAAGGGCCAGGGCTATGGCCATGGCGTTGGCATGAGTCAGTGGGGAGCCCATGGTCTGGCGGAGCAGGGGGCTCACTTCCGCTCGATTCTTCGGCACTACTACCGCGGGGCTGAGGTTGTTCCCTACCAGCCGCACCACGACCCATCGCTGGCGCTGAAGCCCCCAACGAAGCCACTCTGGAGAGACATGCCGGTTTCGCCCTTTGGCACGGTTTCCCTGTCGTCTGCAACGCCATTCCAGTGACACGGATCTCTGCGCTGTGCTGGCGGCCCATCTGGAGCGTCATCTGCGCAGTTGGCAGGGGCCTGATCCCCTGAAGCCCTTGGGCCTCGCCACGGGACGCACGATGGAGCCGCTCTATCGAACCCTGGTGGAACGGCTGCTGTCGTGGTCTGCCGATGAGCTGGAGGCCCTGCGGGCCCGATGGTGCAGCTTCAATCTGGACGAATACCTCGGACTTTCGGCGGACGATCCCCGTGGCTACAGGGCCTACATGACCCACCACCTCGCTGCACCCCTGGGTTTGCCCGCTTCAGCGGTGCACCTGCCCAACAGCACTGCCGCTGACGGAGCGGTTGCCGCGCGGCGCTACGGCGAGCAGCTCAGCGGCTGCGGGGGCATCGGCCTGCAGCTTCTGGGGCTCGGCAGCAATGGTCATGTGGGTTTCAACGAGCCGCCTTGTCCCCCTGATCAGCACTGCCATGAGGTCGAGCTGACCCCTGCAACCCGGCAGCAGAACGCGGTGCTCTTCGATGGTTGCGTTGAGGCTGTGCCGCAGCGGGCCATCACCCTGGGCCTGTGGGAGATCCTCGAGGCTGCTGAGATTCATCTGGTGGTGACCGGCGCCGCCAAGGCCGGCATCCTCAAGCGGTTGTTGGACTTAAGGGAGCCGGATCCTGCGCTGCCCGCCAGCTGGCTGCTGACCCATCCCAATGTCTGGCTCTGGTGCGATGCAGCGGCTTTAGCTTGAACAGCCGAGAGCAGCTGCGATGAGCATCGACCCCGTGGAACGGCGCCTTCAGCAGAGCTTTGAGGCAGAACGCTGGACGCGCTTCATTCAGGACTGTCAGGACCTTGAGCAGTTGCGCGAGACGGCCCTGGCGTTGGTGCAGCAGCTGGCCCAGCAGAAGGCGGCCAGTGCCTGGATGGCCACCCGGGCCTCGGAATCGGAAAACGCCAAGTTGGAGATGCTGGCGCGGATGATCCGTCAGCCACCCGATGGCGAGGAGGAGAAGGCGACTTAGTCCCCCTGAGGGCGCCCAGCCGCCGGCCTGGTCGGGTGTCAGTGTTCCTTTTGCCAGCGGCTCAGGTGTGCGGGCGAGAACTTGTGGCCGTGTTTGGCCCCGACCTTGACCACGCAGGAGTTGTCCTTGCCGCAGCGCTGCACCTCATCGCGGATCGAGTCGTTGCTCTGCACCCGCGACATGAACGTCTCCAGCTGTTTCATGGACATGGCGATCCTCCAGAAGGGATGTCTTCGGCCTAGCGCTGGGGTCGATCGGGGCTCAGGGTCTCAAGCTTTGGTGCGGATTTGCTGACGACAAACTTCAAGGAGGCGTCAGTCGAGCTCCAGTCCGTCGGCGAGATCGAGGTTGGCGCTGACGCTGCGCACATCGTCGAGCCCGTCGAGGGCATCCAGCAGCTTGAGGCAGCTGCGGGCGGTGTCGGGATCGTTCACAGAGACGCTGGTCTGGGCTGACCAGTGATGGCCCCATTCCCGCACATTCCAGTCGGCCCGTCGCAAGCCGTCCTGAAGGCTCTCCAAGGCCTCAAAGGGGCCGTGCACCATCACTGATTCGTCCAACAGCTCATAGCCATCGGCCTCCAGCTCCAGGAGGCTTTCCAATAACCGTTCCTCGTCGTTTGGGCCGGCGTTGAGGATCACTTCGCTGCGGTGTTCAAACAGGTAGGCCACGCAGCCGTTTTCCCCCAGATTTCCGCCGTTCTTGCTGAAGGCCAGCCGCAGATCCGCCGCGGTGCGGTTGCGGTTGTCCGTGAGCGCTTCCACCAGCACCGCCATGCCGCCGGGGCCGTAGCCCTCGTAGCGCACCTCCTCGAGTTGGGCTCCATCACCGGCCTGACCTGACCCCTTGGCGATGGCCCGCTCGATGTTGGAGGCGGGCACCCCAGCGGCCCGGGCTTTGCTGATGGCCGTCCGCAACTGAAAATTCCCGGCGGGATCGGCTCCGGCACGGGCTGCCACCATGATTTCCCGCCCCAGCCGGGTGAACACCGCACCACGCTTGGCGTCGACGACGGCCTTGGTGCGTTTGATCTGGGACCATTTGCTGTGGCCAGCCATCGCGTCAGGGCAGGGCGGGATGCGCTCGGAGAGTACTGAGCGACCGGTTGGTTTCAGCCTGCTGCATCGAAGACCACCTTGGGTCGCAGCAGACTTTCGCTCTCGCGGTGGCCGATGCCGGCCATGCTTCCATCCGCATTGCACACCACCACCGCCTCTCCAGGCCCTGGATCCATCGCGATGCGTCGGCCGCAGCGCCAGTCGATCTGCTCGGCTTCGCTGAGATCACGCCGGGGCAGGGCCCCCAGGGCCAGCAGCGGCGAGAGGGGATCGGGCGGCACAGCGTCTCGCTCCGGCAGGGGATGGGCCTGATGCGCATGGAACCCCAGGGCTTGGGTGCGACGCAGGGAGGCCAGACAACCTCCGCAGCCGATGCGGTCCCCCAGATCCCTGGCGATCGAGCGGATGTAGGTGCCGGCGGAACAGTTCACCTCGATGCTGAGCTCCCCCAGGGCCGCATTCCAATCCAACAGCTCCAGCCGGTGCACGGTGACGGCCCGTGGCGGCAGATCCATGGCTTCACCGCGCCGTGCCCTGGCGTGGGCCCGTTCGCCATCCACATGGACGGCGGAGACTTGCGGAGGACGCTGTTCAATCGCGCCCCGGAACGCCTCCAGGCTGCTGTTGAGCTCGGCTTCGCTAAGGGATGGCCAGGCCTGCTGCTCTAGCAGCTCTCCGTCCAGATCGTCGCTGCTGGTGCGCCGGCCCAGCTGAATCACCCCGGTGTAGGTCTTCTCTCCGGGGAGGTACGGCAGCAATCGGGTCGCCGGCCCTAGGGCAATGGGGAGAACCCCGGTGACGGCAGGATCAAGGGTGCCCCCATGGCCCACGCGCTTGAGGCCGTAGCTGCGGCGCAGGCGGCTGACGCAGGCATGGGAGGTGAGGCCTGCGGGCTTGTCGATCACCACGAAGCCGAAGGGGCCGTTCACCGGGGCTGGAGCGGGGTGCCCTGACTGTTGCATTCCGCCGGCTGCGTAGGTTGGCCGCTCCCTGATGCCCATCCATGCCCCAGCTCCGCAGCAGCACGGACGTGGACGTCTCCGCTTTCCTGGCGGACGGTTTGGGCATCAAGCAACACCTCAGTCGCTACCTCGACTTGACGCTGGATCAGCTTGAGCAGCGTCTGCCCAGCAGCACCGACGACCTGGCGGATCTCCATCCCGGTGCGTTCCGGCCGGAGGACGCCACCGCCTTCTATGAGGACACGGTGGGCACGGGACACCTGCTGGAGCTGGCGGCCTGGCACCTCTCCAGTGCGGACTACATCGCCGACACGCTGCGGCTGCAGGGCATGGCGGTGCAGGGCCAGGTGCTGGATTTCGGCGGTGGCATCGGCACCCACGCCCTATCAGCGGCGGCGCTGCCGGAGGTCGATCACGTCTGTTTTGTCGACCTCAATCCCCACAACCAGGCTTTTGTTCAGCAACGGGCGCAAAGCCTGGGGCTGGCGGACAAGCTCTCGGTGCATCGCGACCTCAGCAGCACAGGCGATGTTCGTTTCGATGCGGTGGTCTGCCTCGATGTGCTGGAACACCTGCCGGATCCCTCGGCGCAGTTGCTGGAGTTTCACCAGCGCATGTCCCCCGGGGCCATCGCGCTTCTGAACTGGTACTTCTTCAAAGGGCATCAGGGCGAGTACCCCTTCCATTTCGATGATCCGGCCCTGGTGGATGGGTTCTTCCGCACCCTGCATGCTCAGTTCCTGGAGGTGTTTCACCCCCTGTTGATCACGGCTCGGCTCTACCGGCGTTCCTGAGGCTGCGGCAACACAAGCTGCCAACAAAAAAGCCCCGGTGCCAGCTGGCATCGGGGCTTTGGATTGACGTTGGCCTTGAAACTCAGACCGCTGCAGTGATGTTGACGCGCTTGCGGTTACGCAGGCCGCGGCGGATCGATTCGAACTTCACGATGCCGTCGGTGAGGGCAAACAGGGTGTCGTCCTTGCCTTTGCCGACATTGACGCCGGGCAGAACGGAGGTGCCGCGCTGGCGGATCAGGATGGAACCGGCGGTGACGGTTTCGCCGCCGTAGGCCTTCACACCAAGGCGTTTGGCGTTCGAGTCGCGGCCGTTACGGGTTGAGCCTGTGCCTTTTTTATGTGCCATGAGAAGAGATGCTGGTGGGGCGGTTGATGGAGCGAGGGGGAGAGGTCAGCTGATGGCCTTGCCGCCCACGGAGATGGACTCAACCATCACCCGGGTGAGTTCCTGCCGGTGACCATTCTTGCGGCGGGTTTTCTTTTTGGGGCGCATCTTGTAAACGATCACCTTGGGACCGCGGCGGTGGGCCATCACCTTCAGGGACACGGTCGCGTCCTTTACGTAGGGCTGGCCGAGGGTGGTGCCCTTGCCGTCCTTCACCAGGAGAACGTTCTCAAGCTTGATGGTGTCATCCACCTCAGCTTGAAGCCGATCGATGTCGTAGTAGCGGTTGGGCTGCAGCCAGATCTGGGTGCCCGACGCCTCAACGATGGCGTAGGTCCCGCTCTGTTCCGCGGCTGGTTTGGTGTCGGCCATAAGGTGAAAAGACGCGTTCAGGCTCGGCGAACCGATTCAGGCCTGAGCCGCAATCGAAAGACAAACAAAGATCTTCGTCTCTGACGCGCCCCATCGTCAAGATTCAGATACCTCGACGCTGCGGATGCCCGGATGGCCAGGCCGGCCCTCACTGTTGCTCTCGTGCTGGCCAGCCCAGCCCTGGTGGAAGCCTGCCGCCCCTGGCTGCCGGCCAACCGTTACGAGTCTGTTGTTCTGACGATTGATTCTGGGGAGACCCTGGCGGCTGTTCTCGGACCCCGGCAGGACGACTTCGACGCTGTTGTGCTCGAGCAGAGCCTGCTCGATGCTTCAGCCAAGGAGCAACTGCTGGCGGCGGGTCTGCTTTTTCCCGCCGTGATCGTTGGGGAGGTGAAGGGGCAGGTGGATTACCACCCCGAGGAGCTGCATCTGCCCGACGACCAGCTGGCCCAGCTGGGATACAACGTGGATGCGGCCATTTCGCGTTTTCTGCGCCAGGGTCGTGCCGACGGACGCACGGACGACAGCAGCTCCTCCTCCCGCGCCGTCAGCAACCTTTCCGATCGCCTGCAGGAGCGACTCGGCTACCTAGGGGTCTTCTACAAGCGAGATCCATCGCGCTTCCTGGGCAGCCTGCCCCCCGAGGAGCGCAGGGATCTGCTGCTGTCGCTTCAACGCACCTATCGGGACCTGCTGGCGAGTTATTTCAGCGATCCGGCCGCGGCCAATCAGGCCCTGGAAAGCTTCGTCAACACCGCTTTCTTCAGTGATCTGCCGATCACCCGCACCGTTGAGATCCACGTGGATCTCATCGATGAATTCTGGAAACAACTGAGTCTGGAGGGCCACAAACATGACTTTCTTCAGGATTACCGCCTTGCGCTTCTTGATGTGATGGCGCATCTGTGTGAGATGTACCGGCGCTCCATTCCGCCGGACCTTCCTCTGTCGGGCACGGCTTCCAGCCGTGTACGTCGCCCGACGGATCAGCTCGATGCCTCGGAGGAGTCGTCATGAGTCCCCGCAAGACCTACATCCTCAAGCTCTACGTGGCGGGCAATACGCCCAATTCGATGCGGGCGTTGAAAACGCTGCGCAACATCCTCGAGACCGAATTCCGGGGGGTGTATGCCCTCAAGGTGATTGATGTGCTCAAAAATCCCCAACTGGCTGAGGAAGACAAGATCCTGGCAACGCCGACGTTGTCCAAGATTCTTCCTCCGCCGGTGCGCCGCATCATCGGTGACCTCTCCGATCGCGAGCGGGTGCTGATCGGTCTGGATCTGCTTTACGACGAGCTGTCAGATACGTCGCTCAGTTCGAGCTTGATCGATGCGGTCGATGAGGAGACCGACACGACGATTTCTTCAGATCCTTAAGCGACATGGTGCGCTCCAGCACGGTTCATCTCCTGCTCACTACGGTCAAGTCATAGGTGGTTGCCATGCAGTTCCCTCCGACCAGCGGTCAGCCTCAGATGCAGGTTCAAAAGCTCCCGACAGGGATCGAGGGCTTTGATGATGTGTGCCAGGGCGGTCTGCCGATCGGCCGCAGCACGCTGATCAGCGGCACGTCCGGCACCGGCAAGACGGTGTTTTCGCTGCACTTCCTCCACAACGGCATCAAGCAGTTCGACGAACCCGGCATCTTCGTCACCTTCGAGGAATCACCCCTCGACATCCTGCGCAACGCCGCCAGTTTCGGCTGGAACCTGCAGGAGATGGTTGAGCAGGACAAGCTCTTCATCCTCGATGCCTCACCGGATCCGGACGGCCAGGACGTGGCCGGCAGTTTTGATCTCTCCGGTTTGATCGAGCGGATCAACTACGCCATCTGCAAATACAAGGCCAAGCGCGTCGCCATCGACTCGATCACGGCGGTGTTCCAGCAGTACGACGCTGTGTTCGTGGTGCGCCGTGAGATCTTTCGGCTGATTGCAAGGCTCAAGGAAATCGGCGTCACCACGGTGATGACCACCGAACGAATTGACGAGTACGGCCCGATTGCCCGCTATGGCGTTGAGGAATTCGTCTCCGACAACGTGGTGATTCTGCGCAACGTGCTCGAAGGGGAGCGGCGTCGGCGCACCCTGGAGATTCTCAAGCTGCGGGGCACCACCCACATGAAGGGCGAGTTCCCCTTCACCATGGGAACCCACGGCATCAGCATCTTCCCGCTCGGGGCCATGCGCCTCACCCAGCGCTCATCCAACGTTCGGGTCAGTTCCGGCGTGCCGCGCCTGGACGACATGTGCGGCGGAGGTTTCTTCAAGGACTCGATCATCCTCGCCACCGGCGCCACCGGAACGGGCAAGACGATGCTCGTCTCCAAATTCATCGAAGACGCCTGCCGCAACAAGGAACGCGCGATCCTGTTTGCCTATGAGGAATCGCGGGCTCAGCTGCTGCGCAACGGCACCAGCTGGGGCATCGACTTCGAGCAGATGGAGCAAGACGGGCTGCTCAAGATCATTTGCGCCTACCCCGAATCCACGGGCCTTGAGGATCACCTGCAGATCATCAAGACGGAGATCAGCCAGTTCAAACCGTCGCGGATGGCGATCGATTCCCTCTCGGCCTTGGCGCGCGGTGTGAGCCACAACGCCTTCCGTCAGTTCGTGATCGGGGTGACCGGCTACGCCAAGCAGGAGGAGATCGCCGGCTTCTTCACGAACACCTCCGAGGAGTTCATGGGCAGCCATTCGATCACCGACTCCCACATCTCCACGATCACCGACACGATCCTGTTGCTGCAGTACGTGGAGATCCGCGGGGAGATGGCCCGCGCCCTGAACGTGTTCAAGATGCGCGGTTCATGGCACGACAAGGGCATCCGCGAATTTGTGATCACGGGCAATGGCCCTCAGATCAAGGATTCCTTCTCCAACTTTGAGCGGATCATTTCCGGTGTGCCCCATCGGGTCACCACCGATGAGCGCAGCGAGTTGTCGCGCATCGCCCGCGGCGTTTCCACCGAGGACTGATCTAAAGCTCCACGGCCTCGGCGATGGCGTTGCGGCTGCGCCGTTCCGCCTGCAGTTGCAGCTCATCCTTGTCGGCTTCCGCCAGGGGCAGATCGAACCAGAAGGTGGTGCCCACCTCGGGCTCACTCGCCATCTGAACCTGGGCGCCGTGTTTCTCGAGAATCCCGCGCACGATCGAAAGACCCAGTCCGGTGCCCACTTCCGTGTGAACGGCGTTCTCGACCCGGAAGAAGCGATCGAAGATGCGTTCCTGATCAGCGCTGCTGATGCCGCAGCCCGTGTCGGCAATCTCCACCCTCAGCTTGGGCAGCGGTGAGGTGAGGGCGCAGGTGGGTCCATCACTGTTGGTGATCGCCGTTCCCTCCACCGAACAGGCGTCGGGCCAGGGATAGGCCCGCAGCGCCAGGGGGCCGCCGGGCCGGCTGAACTTCAGAGCATTGCCCACCAGGTTGTCGAGCACCTGGAGCAGCAGGTCCCAGTTGCCCAGCACCTCGGGCAGTTCTTCGGGAACATCCAGCACCAGTTCCACCTGGCGATCCTCGGCATTCAGCCGGTAGGTGCGCAGGGTCTGCTCCATGGCCGGGCGCATGCTGATCGGTTCGAACTGCAGCGTCCGGCCCGACTCCAGCCGGGAGAGGTCCAGCACATCGTTCACCAGCCGGGTGAGTCGATCGGTTTCGTCGTTGGCGACCCCGAGAAACTCCTTCTGTTCATCGGGGCTGAGCTGATCGCCGAGGTCGTGCAGGGTTTCGACGTAGCTCTTGATGTTGAACAGCGGCGTCCGCAGTTCATGGGAGACATTGCTGATGAAGCGGCTCTGGGCCGCATTCAGTTCCACCTCGCGGGTTAGGTCTTGGATGGTGACGGCGATGCCCTTGAGGGTTTCACCGCTGGCATCACGCACCGCTTGCAAAACGATGCGCAGGGTGCGGGCCGGTTCCCCCACGCTGCAGCGCAGGTCTTCACTGTCGGCCGCGCCACCGAGCAGGGAATCGAGGGGACTGTGCAGTTCGATGGCCAGCAGTTCCGGCAGTTCTCCCACCAGCTCCTGGCCTTCCAGGCTGCGCCCTTCCCAGCGGAACAGACGCCGTGCCGTGGGATTGGCCAGCACGATGCGGCCGTCGGCATCCAGCAGCATGGCGCCGTCGGCCATGGTGGCGATCAACGACTGCTGCTTCACCTGGGCGGCGGTGAGCTCCTCGATGTTGGCCTCGTCATAGGCCTCGAGCTGGGAGGCCATGGCGTTGAAGCCGGTGAGCAGTTCCCCCAGTTCCCCACCAACTGGCAGGTCAACCCGGGCACCGAAGTTGCCGGAGGCGACGGAGCGCACCCCGCGTAGCAGCTCCTTCACCGGGCGGGTGATGGTGAGGGCGTTGAACACCGCGCCCAGGATCACCAGCACCCAGATCGAGATGAACACGGCCACGGTCACCTCCCGGGTGAGGGCTGCGCTGGCCAGGGCCGTCTCATTCGGGTTCACCCCAAGGCCGAGAACGCCGTAGTACTGACCCCCGCGGATCAGGGGGACGAACACATCGGTGACGGCACCCTGGGGCGTGAGGTGTTGTCGTACCAGGGGGTTCTGGGGGCGTCGACGCAGCTCCTCGGGTAGCTCCAGTCGTCGGTTGAGACGAAGCTCTCCATCGCCACTGCTGGGGGTTCCGCTGATCGGGATTCCCAGGTAGACGACGCCTTCGGGGTCGGCGAAGAAGATGTAGCGGACGCTGCGGCTGGAACGCCAGAACTTTTCGGCCACGTTGGCCAGCTCACGGTCCTGGCCCTGCGCCACCAGCTCAGTGACATTGCCGGCCAGCAGCAGGCCCAGATCCCGGGCGTAGCGGGTGTCGTTCATCACGGCATCGCGCTGAATTCCGTTCAGCGCGAAGAAGGTGATGCCCGTCATCATCAGGCTCACCACCAGGGTGGCAATCGCCAGCAGCTTGGTCTGGAGGGTGAATTCCGCCCACCAGGCGGTGATGCGGTCCCAGAGGTTCTGGTCGTCCCCCGGCGGCTTGCCATTGGGGGGAAGCGCCCAATCAGCGATTGCTGCTCCGCTGCCGCTGCTCATCCGCCCGAGCGCACCTGATGGCCGATGTCTCGACGGTAGGTGATTCCGGCGTAATCCAGCTGATTGAGGCCGTTGTAGGCCCCGGCAAAGGCGGCATCGAAGTCATCGCCCTGGGCGACGACGGCCAGCACCCGGCCCCCTGCGGTGAGCAGTTCGCCGGAGCTGTCGCGGCGGGTGCCGGCATGGAACAGCTGATGGTTGGGGCTGGGGGCGAGGTCGA
The DNA here is from genome assembly GCF_900473975.1 of Synechococcus sp. N26. Classification (NCBI taxonomy): domain Bacteria; kingdom Bacillati; phylum Cyanobacteriota; class Cyanophyceae; order Synechococcales; family Synechococcaceae; genus Synechococcus; species Synechococcus sp. N26. The sequence continues at coordinate 134,024 of NZ_UCNM01000006.1, forward strand.
TGCGAATCGCATCGCCTTTGCGGGGGGCCTCCGGGTAGCCCTCGGCGGCCGCCACAACGCAGGCACTGCAGCGTTCGGCGATGCTCAGTTGCGGGGTCAGATCGAGGCGTCCCAGGGCACAGGCCTGCAGCACGGCGCCGAGCTCAGGGCCGAGCAGGGGCATCAAGGTCTGGCATTCGGGATCGCCGAAGCGACAGTTGAATTCGATCACCTGGGGCCCATCGGCCGTGATCATCAGACCGGCGTAGATCACACCGCGGTAATCGATGCCCCGTTGGCGCAGGGCCTTCAAGGTGGGCTCGAGCACGATGCGGCGCACTTCCTCGAGGCCCTCGGCATCCAGAAGCGGGGCGGGGGCATAGGCGCCCATGCCGCCGGTGTTGGGTCCGCGATCACCGTCCTTGAGCCGTTTGTGGTCCTGCGCTGGGGGTAACAGCACCATCCGCTCCCCATCGCAGAGGGCGAACACCGACACTTCAGGGCCCTCCATCCGCTCCTCCAGCACCAGCTGGGAGCCGGCGGCACCGAAACGCCCTTCAAAGGCTTCGCGGATGGCGGTTTCCGATTCCTCCACGCTGTCCGCCACCGTGACGCCCTTGCCGGCGGCCAAGCCATCGGCTTTGACCACCAGAGGCCGTCGCACCTCCTGCAACACCGCCAGGGCCTCGGCTTCACTGGTCACCGCCCAGTGGCCAGCGGTGGGGACCCCCGCCTCCTGCATCAGCTGCTTGGCCCAGGCTTTGCTTGCCTCCAGTTGGGCCCCCTCCGCTCCCGGGCCGAACACGGCAAAGCCCGCATCGCGCAGGGCATCGGCAACACCAGCGGCCAGCGGCGCTTCCGGACCCACCACCACCAGGTCGACGCTGTTCTGCTGGCACAGCGCGATCAACCCAGCGCTGTCGGTTTCGCCCACCGCCATGGCGCTGCCTTCCGTGCCGCCGTTGCCAGGGGTGATCCAGACCGTGTCCAGGCCCGGACAACGGCCCAGGGCCCAGGCCAGGGCCTGTTCCCTGCCGCCGCCACCGACGACGAGGGCACGTTGGAGGGCGGGCAGCGTGGTGGGACGGGTGGACGACATGGCCATGGTTGCAGGAGGAACGGTTTGGGCCTCGTAGGTTTTCCTTTGTAGACCGCAGCCCGCCATGGGGACTCCCCTTTTCCCCTTCGCCCTCACCCTTCTGGCTGCTGTCACGGCAGCCCCGGATCCGCAGGTGATGCGCGAGGAACGCTTTCAGAGCGTTCTCGCTGAGATGGATCTGGCCGCGGCGGAGCAGGCTTGTCTCAACCCCCGCATCGCCAACTCCGACGGCCGTCGCCAGGCCTTGCGCGATCGGTTGCTGGAGTTGCATCCGGTGATCGATTCCTTGGAGCTGGTGCTGGCGAACGCCGAAGCCCTGATGAGCTGCGGTGCCCCCGAAGCTGTGGCCGTGGTGCTCAACCGCTACACCCCCCGCGTTGGCGATGAACGGCGTCAGTGGTTGTTGTTGCGCTGGCGTGCTGCTGCAGCGGCCCTGGATCACCGCCAGGCGGCTTTGGCGCTGCGCCGTTTGGTGGATGGCAATCTGAAAGCCCTGGATGCGCCTCTGTTCCCTGGAAAGCCGTTGCCGGATCAGGGCAATGGGCTCGATCAGTTGGCTTTGCATGAAGCGGCTCTGGGCCACAACGCTGTGGCTGTGGAGCTGCAGCTGTTGTGCGATCTGACGGGCGTTCAGGGGGCGAAACGACTGGCGCAGGCGGCGCAATGGCTCGATGCCCATCAGTTCGAGCAGGCCGATCAGCTGCTGGAAACCGCCTTGGACCAAGCCGCGGCAGCGGAGGCCTGGGGACTGGCCATGGACCTGCTGCACCAACAGCTGCAACTGCAGTTGGCGGCTGGGGGCGATGGCGCGCGGCCGCGGCAGCGGATCCAACGGCTGGCCACTGTTCTCAATGACCGTTATGCGCTCCAGCAACTGCAGCCGGAGGCCGAACCCGATCCCCTGCTGCGTTCACCGCGGGATCCCGGAGGCCATGCTGATGTAAGACCATCAGCCGTTGCACCGTCGCCATGACGCCCGATCACGGAGAGCTGCTTTACGAAGGCAAGGCCAAGCGGGTGTTCGCCAGCACGGATCCCGACCGGGTGCTGGTGGAGTTCAAGAACGACGCCACCGCCTTCAATGCCCAGAAGAAAGCCCAGCTGGACGACAAAGGTCGGCTGAACTGCCAGATCTCAGCACGCCTGTTCGAGCTGCTGGAGCGTGAGGGGGTGCCGACCCATTACTGCGGTCTGGCCGGGGAGACCTGGATGCTGGTGCGTCGGGTGGAGATCATTCCCCTTGAGGTGGTGCTGCGCAACATCGCCACCGGATCGCTGTGCCGTCAGACGCCGATCGCGGAGGGCACAGCCATCGAACCTGCCCTGCTGGATCTCTATTACAAGGATGATTCCCTGGGCGATCCCTTGCTCACTGAGGCGCGCGTGCAGCTGCTCGGTGTGGCGGACCTAGCACGATTGTCAGCGATTGAACAACTGGCCCGCCGGGTGAATGCCGTGCTCCTGCCGTTCTTTGAAGGGCTCGATCTGCAACTGGTGGATTTCAAGCTGGAGTTGGGTCTGGCCTCGGATGGAACACTCCTGCTCGCCGACGAGATCAGCCCTGATACCTGCAGGCTCTGGGATCGCCGCAACAGCAATGCCGAAGAACGGATTTTGGACAAGGACCGCTTCCGCAAGGATCTCGGTGGGGTGATGGAGGCCTACGGGGAGGTCCTTAAACGGGTCCAAAGCAGCTGCCCCAACCCCCGCAACTGCCTGTAAGGTCAGCGCAACTTCGGCCCAGCCTGCGTCTTGATGATCCGCCGTTCGTCCCGCCGCTCCGCGGTTGCTGTTCGTGCCACGGTTTTGGGTCTGATGCTGGGGATCCCCTTGGTCGCTCCACCTGTGATGGCTCAGGTGGCCATACCTGGAAATCAAGCTGCTGAGGGTGAAGACACCCTGGTGGAAGAGCCCCGGGTGCTGATCTCCGAGGTGCTGATTGAGGGCATCGAGGGTCACCCGGAAGAGGAACGTCTTCAGATCTCCACCTACGACGCCATGCAGGTGCGTCCTGGGATGCGTGTGACCCGTAAGGAGCTGCAGAACGATCTGAATGGCATTCAAGCCACAGGTTGGTTCTCGGATGTGCGGATCGTTCCGCAGAACGGACCGCTCGGGGTTCAAGTGGTTGTTCAGGTGCAGCCCTTTCCTCCGCTGAGTGCTGTGGAGATCAACGGTGACGAGGAGAATCTCCTCTCGGATGAGCTGATTGAGCAGACGTTTGCCTCCGATTACGGCCGTACGCTCAATCTCAACGATCTGCAGCAGCGGATGAAGACCCTGCAGGCTTCAGTGGCCGGTCAGGGCTATTCCCTGGCGCGGGTGTCCGGTCCGCAACGGGTCAGCCCTGAAGGTGTGGTTACGTTGAGGCTGCTCCAGGGGAGTGTTGCTGGAGTCGATGTCAAATTCCTCACCCAAGATGGTGATGACACCGATGAGAACGGCAATCCCATCCGCGGCAAAACCAGGGAGTGGGTGATCAACCGAGAGGTTTCTATTCAGCCTGGTGATCCCTTCAATCGCAACCAGCTGGAGCGAGACATCAAACGGTTGTACGGAACCCAGCTTTTCAGTGATGTCAAGGTGACGTTGCGGCCAGTGCCCGCGCAGCCTGGAGATGTTGTGATTGTTCTTGGCATCGTTGAGCAGTCCACCGGACAGCTCTCCGGTGGTCTTGGCTACAGCCAAGGCCAGGGTGTGTTTGGGCAGGTGCAGTTGCAGGAAACCAATTTCCTTGGCAGAGCTTGGAATTTGGGCACCAACATCACCTACGGGCAATACGGCGGACTCGCCAACCTCAACTTCTCGGACCCCTGGATCTACGGCGATAAGCACCGCACGAGCTTCCGCACGTCTGTCTTCTTGAGTCAGCAGGTGCCTCAGGTCTTCCAGAGCGAAGATAATGGCAACATCCGTGCGGCAAAGGAATATGCCAATAACGGCTCTAATTCAGCTTATGAAATAGGCAATATTTATAATTTTACGGGAGGTGTTGCAGCTCCTGATGATGTGAATTTGGCGCAAGCCGCTTATCCGAATCGCAGTTGGTTCGACTACGAGGGCGACACAGTGGTCCTGCGCAAGACTGGCGGCAGCTTCTCCTTCGCCCGGCCTTTGAACGGTGGTGATCCGTACAAAGATGCCAAATGGAATGTTGTGGCCGGCATGTCTTTTGCTGAAGTGCGGCCAATTAATTTTGCAGGTGATTCAAGGCCTTACGCCGTCTCCTCCAAAAAGCGGAGTGAAGGGAATGGTGAGGTCGGCAAAGATGAAATTATTTGCGTTTCGTATAACTGCGCAGATAGCAACACCCTCATTGGGGCTCGTTTTGCTACTACCTACAACACGCTCAACAATCCTCGCAATCCCACCGTCGGGCGGTTTTTCTCAGCCGGAACTGAGCAATTCGTGGGAATCAATAACGACTCTCCCACCTTCAACCGGTTGCGGGCCAGCTACACGCAGTTCTTCCCAGTGGACTGGCTCAAGCTCCATAAGAGCTGTCGACCCAAGCCCGGTGAGCAGGCGGATTGCCCGCAGGCCATTGGTTTTCAGGTTAAGGGTGGCCTCCTCATGGGTGAAGCACCCCCTTACGAGGCGTTCTGCATGGGTGGCTCCAACTCGATTCGTGGTTGGTACGACTGCGATCTAGCTGTTTCCAAGGCCTTCAGTGAATTGACGATCGAGTACCGCTTCCCCTTGATCAGTATTTTCTCTGGTGAATTGTTCATGGATGCTGGTACTGATTTCGGCACTCAGGAGGATGTGCCTGGCAAACCCGGTCTGCTTCTAGATAAGGACGGTTCTGGTGTCTCTGTTGGTACTGGAGTGATCGTGACCACCCCAGTCGGCCCAATCCGCTTGGAGGTGGCCACCAAAGACTTTTTATCCGACTATCGCTTCAATCTGGGCGTGGGCTGGAAGTTCTAGTGACCAGCTGGCCCAAGGACTACTCCGCTGGTTGGACACTGGCGGAGCAAACATCACGCTCTGGTATTGGCCTCCACAGTGGAGCTGAGGCCACGGTGGAGCTTCGGCCGACGGATCAGCCGGGCTTCCACATGCGTTTGCCGGGGATGGAGCAGCCGATCCTGCTGCGGCCGGATCAGGTGCGCGACAGCCAGTTGTGCACAACCTTGGATTTGGGATCCAGCAAGGTGGCCACCGTCGAACATCTGCTGGCCGCTTTGGCCGGTTGTGGGCTCAGCCATGTGGAGATTGGCCTCAACGGCCATGAAGTACCCCTTCTGGATGGCTCAGCGCTTGGTTGGGTGGAGGCCATTGCCACCGCTGGGTTGGTGCCGGCGGCCACCCCGCGGCCGGCTGCACCGCGTCTGAAGCAACCACTGCTGCGCACCCGCGGCAACAGTGTGATCACCGCCACTCCGTCCGATTGCTTTGGTGTTGTTGGCATCATCGATTTCCCGCAGGCGGCCATCGGGCGACAGCAATTCGCCTTGGAGCTCACGCCCCAACGCTTCGTCGATGAGATCGCTCCTGCACGCACCTTTGGGTTTAGGGAGCAGGTGGAGCAGCTGCGCGCTGCGGGATTGATCCAGGGTGGAGCTCTGGACAATGCCCTGGTCTGTGACGGTGATCAGTGGATGAATCCACCGCTGCGGTTCGAGGATGAACCAGTGCGCCATAAGCTCTTGGACCTAATCGGCGACTTGGCCCTCGTCGGTTTTCCCCAGGCACAGGTTCTTGTGTACAAGGGATCCCATGGTCTTCACACCGATCTCGCAGCCGCTTTGTGACTGAATCCACCACCCCAAAAGTCGTGCTCACCAGCGAGCAGATCGCCGGTTTGCTCCCGCACCGTTATCCCTTCGCGCTGGTAGATCGGGTCATCGCCCATGAGCCCGGGGTTTCCGCCACGGCGATCAAGAACGTGACGATGAACGAGCCCCAGTTTCAGGGGCATTTCCCTGAGCGTCCCCTGATGCCAGGGGTGCTGATTGTCGAGGCGATGGCGCAGGTGGGTGGTCTGATCGTGACCCAGATGCCCGATCTGCCGAAGGGACTGTTCGTTTTTGCCGGTATTGACGGGGTACGCTTCCGGCGCCCCGTGGTTCCTGGAGATCAGCTGGTGATCCGCTGTGAACTGCTCAGCCTCAAGCGCAACCGTTTCGGCAAGGTGAAGGCGGAGGCCACGGTGGATGGCGATCTGGCCTGCTCTGGGGAATTGATGTTCTCCCTCGTGGACTGAGAGGGATGTTGCAGCACACGGCGTCACAGCAGATCCATCCCACGGCGGTGGTGGACCCGAAGTCTGAGCTGGCCTCCGGCGTGGTCATCGGCCCGGGTGCGGTGGTCGGCCCTGAGGTGGTGATCGGTGAGAACACCTGGATCGGTCCCCATGCCGTCTTGGATGGCCGGCTGACCCTGGGCCGTGACAACAAGGTCTACCCGGGTGCCTGCCTTGGGCTTCCGCCGCAGGATCTCAAGTACCGCGGAGCCAATACCGAAGTGTTGATCGGTGATGGAAACACCCTGCGGGAATGCGTGACGATCAACCGCGCTACCGAAGAGGGTGAGGTGACCCGCATCGGCAACGGCAACCTGCTGATGGCTTATTGCCATCTCGGCCACAACTGCGATCTTGGCAACAACATCGTGATGTCCAACGCCATTCAGGTGGCGGGCCACGTGGTGATCGAAGACCGTGCAGTAATCGGTGGCTGTCTGGGCATTCACCAGTTTGTTCACATCGGTGGGATGGCGATGGTGGGCGGGATGACCCGCGTCGACCGAGATGTTCCCCCCTATTGCCTGGTCGAAGGCCATCCGGGCCGCGTGCGGGGTTTAAACCGTGTGGGCCTTCGGCGCCGTGGCCTAGCTGCCAACCATGACGGCGCTGAACTCAAGCAGCTTCAGGAGATCTGGACCCTGATGTATCGCTCTGACCTTGTGATTGCCGATGCGCTTCAGCAGGCCAGAAGCCAGCCCTTGCTGCCGGCGGCTGAGCACTTCTGCCGGTTCCTGGAAGCCTCCACGGGTCAGGGTCGACGGGGGCCGATGCCGGTGCAGGGCCGCTGATGGTTCGGCTGCTGATCAGCACCGGGGAGGTCTCCGGTGATCTGCAGGGCAGCCTGTTGATTCGCGCCTTGTGGTTGGAGGCGGAACGACGGGGACTTGAGCTGGAGGTGCTGGCTCTGGGTGGTCCGCGCATGGAGGCAGCGGGTGCCATGTTGATCGCCGACACCGCGCCGATGGGGGCGATCGGCCTGTGGGAGGCCCTTCCCTTGATTCTTCCCACGCTGCGGCAACAGGCCCGGGTGGATGCGCTGTTGGAGGACCGGCCCCTTGATGGGGTGGTGCTGATCGACTATGTCGGAGCCAATGTGCGCTTGGGCACGCGGCTGCGGCGCCAGCAACCCGAGCTGCCGATCACCTATTACATCGCCCCCCAGGAATGGGCCTGGCGCTTTGGCGATGGCAGCAGCACTCGGTTGATTGAATTCACCGACAAGGTACTGGCGGTTTTCCCTGCTGAGGCCGAGTTCTACGGCGCCCGCGGTGCGGATGTGAGCTGGGTGGGCCATCCGTTGCTGGACAACTTTCAGAACCTGCCCGATCGCGCCAGCGCCCGCCGCCAAATGGGTCTGGACCCTGACTCCCCAGTGCTGTTGTTGCTACCGGCTTCGCGGACCCAAGAGTTGCGCTATTTGATGCCATCGTTGGCCCAGGCGGCGGCCCTGTTGCAGCAAAGCCATCCTGATCTTCAGGTGCTGCTGCCCGCTGGGCTTGCGCAGTTCGAAGCTCCCCTGGCGGCAGCGCTGCAGGATGCCGGTGTGCGCCACGCCCGGTTGATTCCCGCTGCTAAAGCGGATGAGTTGAAGACCACCTTCTGTGCGGCGGCGGATCTTGCCTTGGGCAAATCCGGCACGGTGAACCTGGAGCTGGCCCTGCAGGGGGTTCCCCAGGTGGTGGGGTACCGCGTGAGCCGACTGACGGCCTGGGTTGCCCGCCACGTTCTGCGCTTCCAGGTGGATCACATCTCACCGGTGAATCTGTTGCTCAAGCAGCGGTTGGTGCCGGAACTGCTGCAGGACGAACTTACGGCCGAAGCTTTGGTGGAGAGGGCGCTTCCTCTGCTGACTGACACCCCAGAGCGCCAGGCCATGCTGGAGGGGTACGCACGGCTTCGGACCACCCTGGGTGCTCCTGGGGTCACCGAGCGGGCGGCCAAGGCCATCTTTGATCAGGTGATCGGATGAAACGAACCCTGCTGTTGTTGTTCACCTGCCTGATGCTGCTCAGCTGGCCCCAGCGCGCCATGGCTGAGCTGCAGACGGCAGTCTTTGCCGGTGGCTGTTTCTGGTGCATGGAGCACGACCTGGAACATCTTCCCGGGGTGCGTGATGCCGTGAGCGGCTACAGCGGCGGGCAGCTGGAGCGCCCCACCTACCGGCAGGTGAGCAGTGAGACGACGGGGCATCAGGAAGCGGTGCAGGTGCGCTTTGATCCGGATCAGATCAGCTACGCGGAGCTGCTGCGCAGCTACTGGCGCAATGTGGATCCCCTCGATGGCGGCGGCCAGTTCTGCGACCGCGGCGATTCCTACCGGCCGGTGATCTTCACGGCTGATGAGGCCCAGGCTCAGGCGGCCGAAGCCAGTGCGGCGGCGGCGGCCCGTGAGCTCGGACAACCCCGGTCTGCTTTGAAGGTGGAGCTCCGGCAGGCGACTCGCTTCTGGCCCGCCGAGGGATACCACCAGAACTACGCGGAGAACAACTCCGTCAAATACAACTTCTACCGGTTCAGCTGCGGTCGTGACCGCAGACTCGACAGCGTCTGGGGCAACAACGCTCGCTCCGGTAACGCCTGGGGGAAGTAGGGCTGCTGCAGCCTCATTCCTCGGCAGAGCGCCCCCGGATGCGGGCACGGTCGCTCAGCCAGATGATCACCCGCGTGATCGCCCACGCGAGGGCGACGCCCAACAGGATCGAGAGCAGCGACTCCACAGCACAGCACTTGAGGACACCGGCAACTGCCGGATGCTCCTCAATATGCCGATCTGATCAAGGAATGCGTGGGGACTGTTGCGATCAGTCGTTTGCTTTGGCGTCCTTGTCTTTCTCTTTTGCTGGCTGTGTCGTGGCCTGAGGCTTGGATGCCGCCTTGCAGGCCAGGGAGGCTTCCAGGCGCTGCAGCTGCGCTTCGCGCAGGGCATCGGAAATGCTGAGAGTGCGGTCAGTCATCGATTGGCGTTCTCGACGGCGGCAGGCTCAGGGCCTTGTGCGATCGAAAGGGGGCCTACGGGTCTGAAGACTGTCGAAACCTAGACGCCCACGGGTCAACGTCCAGGGAGCAAAAGTGCTTACGTCAGTGTCTGGCAACACGTCTGCGCTTCAACGCCAGCGCGATTGACGGCTTGCCAAACATGTATCGCCATGGCTATTAGTACAGGTGTACTGATTTTTGGGTGGCTCATGTCGGTTGATCACGGTGATCTCGCGGTGAAGGCGGAGGCTCTCTTTCTCCACGTCCGCCCAGGGCACTTTGTGATCGTTGCTGGAGACCAGCTCGATCAAGGGGATTGGTGGATGGGACAGGTGCTCTTCTGCGAGGGAAGTGCGCGCCACCCCAGGCTTCCGTCGCTGTTTCAGGTGGCTGACGTGGATACGGGCGTCATCAAATGGATCAATGCCGACGCGGTCTCGGATGTGATCTGGTCGATGGATGGATGGCCCGCCAGTGCACCTGTCTCTTCGGGCTGTTGATCGAGTGGGGCCTTGGTCAAGGGGCGATATGTATTCGCGCGAACGGCACGGGCTCGGCGGCTGCCTTATAAATAGTTTGTAGCGGTTGCTACAAAACGTTCACCCCCTCTTGAGGGGGCGCAGATGCTCCAAGCCATGGAACGGGGACTTGGATTTCTTCGAGGAACATCCAATGACTGCACTTCTCTATCGAGGCCACACCTACGCAGCAGCTCCAGTCACGCCCAAAGCCTGCGTTGAATTGACCTACCGCCGCGAGCACTACAACACCTGCCGCCAGGAACTTATTGGCGAAAGCCGCCGCACCCTCACCTACCGGGGCGTCACCTACACCAAGTAGCCCGAAGCACCCGTTGGTTCCTGCCCCTGCCCCCTTTCAAGGGCAGGGGCTTTTGTTGGGCAGTCGGATGGAGGCAAGCCACGGTCCAAGGGAGATCCCGGCATCCTGTGGGCGAGCCAGTCAGCATTCGCCGATGGGATCGGATCTCACCGCCATCGTGATCTCCTCGGTGTTTCTTGGGGTGGGTTTTGTGATCGCCAAGTTCTTCCCTGAAGCCGCGTTGCTGGCGGCGGTGTTCCTGGTGGGGTTGGCGATTCTCAACGTCGCCCTTGTTCTTGTGGCCTGATGCCCAAAAGAAGAGGGGGTGTTCCCTAAGCACCCCCGCTCGACGCGTTGCCCCTTCACCGAGAGAGGCCCCGCAGGATGGCCTGGGCTCCCGTGGCTGTTCGTCGCCATTACGACAAAAAGGCCGGGCTCTCCGGGCGCCCTCGCTGCGTTGACAGGGGCCGCACTATGAACATGTTCACTATGAACTTTTTTCATGGCAAACGTCCGCGAGATGGTCAACACCCATCTGCCCGTCGCGCTCAAGCTGATCAACAGCGCCGCCCTGGTTGCGATCGCGCTTTCAACCCTCTGCGCTGCTGGCTCTCTGCGTGAGATGTCTGGCAGGTCTGCTGCTCCAGCGGCTGTCACTGAAGCCAACTGAGCCCGATGAAATGGAGCGATACCCCGTATCGCTCCAGGGGATTGCGCCGGCCGTTACTTGATCAAATTTGGTCGAATTCCTTAAGAAATCAACATCCAACCTGTTGAAAAGATTAAGCGCGGCAACCTGATTGATTCAGCAAGTTCTCAGTGAACAGACGGGTTTCCGGCCATCGACGATGCTTCAGCAAATGCTTACGATCAAGCGGTGAGAGGAGGGTTGTATGTATCTGCTGACCATTAAGGATGGTCTTGGCACCCGTCATATCGGTCCCTACGCGTCGCCGAAGCACGCATCGGATGATCTTGATCGGGTGTTGGAAACCTGCTCCGAGCGAGCACGGTGGCAGATTCATGCATTGGAAACCCCAGACCGCACACTCGAATTGCAGGCTGTTGCCTCCTGACGGGTTGTTTCGTCCTTATTGGCTGTTTTGATCTGACCCTGCGACCTGATCAGCTCTGACGTCGCCCTGGAAAGCCTCTGGTCAGCCCGCTATCGATCATCAGGCCGATGCCGGCGTTGATGCAGATCAGGCTGAGGGTTCCATACCAGAACCAGGGGCCTGCGTCCTTGCCCAGCATCTGAACCACCTTGCGGCTCACCGCCTCGCCGAACAGGCAGAGGCCCACCGGGAGCAGCAGCACCCCCAGCTGGGCCTTGATGTACCAGCGCACCGGGGAGCGGCTCATGACTGGGCCAGCACCCAGTTCACCAGGGTGCGCACGCCGTAGCCGGTGGCACCAGCGGGATTGACCCCTTTGCCCTTGTCACTCCACACCGGGCCGGCGATGTCGATGTGGGCCCAGGCGGTGTCTTTGGCCACGAACTCCTTGAGGAACAGGGCCGCTGTGATCGAACCACCGGGCCGCGGGCCGGTGTTCTTCATGTCGGCCAGCAATGACTTCAATCCATCCCTGTAGGACTGCCGCAGTGGCATGCGCCAGAGCCCTTCACCGCTCGTCTCAGCGGCGGCATCGAGGGCCTCCGCCAGATCGTCATTGTTGGACCAGAGCCCGGCCACCTCATCCCCCAGAGCAATCACGCAGGCTCCGGTGAGGGTGGCCAGATCCACCACGGCATCGGGCTTCTGCTCACAGGCGTAGAGCAGGGCATCGGCCAGGGTGAGGCGGCCTTCGGCGTCGGTGTTGTTGATCTCAATCGTCATGCCGTTGGCGGCCGTGACGATGTCGCCGGGGTGGACGGCGGAGCCGTTCACCATGTTTTCGCAGGAGGCCACCACCATGTGCACCTCAACGCCGGCCGGCTTGAGTTCGGCGATGCTGCGCATGGCACCGATCACAGCGGCACTGCCGCCCATGTCGAACTTCATCATGTCGATCTGGGCGGCCCCCACCTTGAGGTTGTAACCGCCGGAATCGAAGGTGAGGCCTTTGCCCACCAGGGCAACGCGGCGTTTTACCTCGCCCTCAGGGCGATAGATCAGGTGGATGAACTTGGGGGGCAGGTCGGAGCCCTGGCTCACCGCCAGGAAGGCCCCCATGCCCTTGGCTTCGCAGTCGCTGCGCTCGAGAACCTTGAGTTCAAGGCCGTGGTCCTTGGCGATGCCAGCGGCCGTGTCGGCGAGGGCTGCTGGGGTGACCACGTTCGGAGGGGCCGCCACCAGCTCCCGGGCCAGTTCCACACCGGCGCAGGTGGCATTGACGGCCGCAAAGCCGCTTTCGGCGGCGGGGTCGAGGTCGATCAGCTCCAGGGCCTCGGGGATCCGGCGTGGGTCCGGCTCCTTGCGGAAGCGCTGGTCTTTGTAGAGGCAGAGCCGCACCGCTTCAGCACAGATGCGGGCGGCTTCTGTGGCATCGGTTCCCGCCCAGGGCAGGTGCAGGCCGAGGCTGCCTTCACAACCGATGGCGGCCTTGGCGGCCCGGGCGGCGGCGCCGCGCAGGCGCTCGGCGTCGATCCCATCGCTCTCGCCCAGGCCCAGCACCACCAGGCGCTGCGGGCCCCCGCCCAGGGGCGTGATCACCAGTTGATCCCCGGGCTTGCCTTTGAACTCCTGCTGCTTGAGGGCCTCGGTAATGCCGGCAAAGCGTTGTTCAAGGGCCGTTGGCGTGGCATCGACATCGCCCTGGGGCAGCCCCACCGCCAGCACATCGCCGTTCCACTCCTGCAAACCGGCGGAGGACAGGGAGAAGCGCATGGGTGGACGCGTCAACAAAAGATGAGCGTAGCGATCCTGTGCGACGCCCTCGGCCCTCAGAGCTCTGCGGTGAAGGGGGTGGCCCAGCGCTGGCGGGTTTCCTTGTTGAACGGCGGCCACCAGCGTTGGATCAGCTGTTGTTCCAGGGCCCGCCGGGCGCGGGTGGCCCGGGGCACATCGCAGCTGAAGCGGATGCTCAGCTGGGCGCTCAGCTCACAGCGCTGTAGGGCTTCGCCGTAGGCGGCGAGGTAGGCCTTGCAGTCGTGATCACCTTTCCAGCGGCGCTCGGCCGCCAGGGTTTCGCCCACATAAAGCAGAATCGGCTGCTCCAGCTGGGCTGGCCTGTCCATCACCAGATAAATCGCTGCTCCGCGGTGGGACGGTTCCGGCCAGCGCCAGAAACTCATCGCCAGGGGGGTCAGGGCCAGTGGATCGATGGTTGCCGCAGCGTCATCGGGGCTGGCACCGAACAGATCCCCCTGGGCCGTGCTGGCGCTTTCGCCGCGGAACAGCGGCGCCTGATGGGCATGAAGCCGCGCTTGCCAGGCGAGCAGCTGTTCCAGTTGCAGGGGCAGGTCGGGCCTGTTGTTGAAGGCCAGCGCACCGGTGGAGAACAGATCTCCCTGCATCAGGGCAGCGGCAGGCTGGGCCCGGCGGGGCGGCTGCCGAAACTCACCCGGCCGATCAGGGCTTCCACGCTGCTGGCGGGCAGGGAGAGCCGCTCCTGCAGATCGGCCAGATCCTTGAAACCGGCGCGGCGGCGTTCGCGCATCAGGTTGGCCAGCCGTTGTTCGGACCAGCCCAGCAGCGCCAGCTGATCGACGCTGGCGTTGTTGAGGTCGAGGGGAGCGGCCTGGGGCTGCGGTGGGGCATCGCCGTGCCACTGGAAGAGCAGATGGGGGGTCCAGAGCCTGACCAGATCACTCGGCAGCTCCAGCAGCCGGAACAGATCATCGGCACTGGCGAATTGCACCCCACCCCGCTGCAGCCGCACCAGCAGATCGGCTGTGTCCTGGCTGCAGCCGGGCAGTTGCAGCCACTGATCGCGGCTGGCCCGGTTCACATCCATCACCCAAGCCGGCGGCTCGGGCACGGTTGGTAAAGGTTGCGCTGGGGCCGGCCGGGTTGGTGCTGGCAGCTGTCCGGTGGCCTGCAGTACCTGCCTGGCCAGGGGATCCAACCAGTGGCTGCGGGGCATGCTGCTCAGCAGAGATGGGTTGACCTTAACGAGGGTGCAGGGGCTGCGTCAGCGCAATTGGCGCATCTGGTTGTTCTGGCACCGAGCTGGTTCTTTCAGGTCGAGGGGTTCCAGCGGGGAATCGGCAGCGGTGGATCCACCAGGTTGCGCTGAAAGGCGATCAGCACCGCCTGGGTGCGGCTTTTGGCATCGAGTTTGCGCAGCAGTCCGGTGACGCAGTGCTTGGTGGTTTCGATCGAGAGGTGCAGCTGATCGGCAATTTCCTGATTGCTGAGGCCCTTGCAGAGCCCGCGCAGTACGTCTTCCTCCCGCAGGCTCAGCACGTCGCTGAGGGGATGGACGACGCCTCTGGCGCCGCGGTCGTGGTTGGCCACGCCGGCAATCACCGGATCCATGTGGCTGCCATCGCTTTCCATGGCGCGCAGAACGCTGAGCAGACCGCCGTTGCCGATGCGTTCATGGCTGCAGAGCCCTTCGCATTGCGCCTTGGCCGCGGCGTGAATCGTGCTGAGCAACGGACGCTGAATCAACATCAGGCAGCGCAGGGAGGGCTGCTGTGCCTTGGCGGCTGCCACCAGGGTGGGGCCGGTGCCGCGCTCGAGCTGGTCGCTGCAGATCAGTAGATCAGCGGCTGTGTTGCGAAGGCAGGCGAGGGCTTCCGCTTCGGTGCTGGCTGCTCCCACCAGGGAGCCAATGCCATCAAGGCTGTGCAACAGGCCGCTGATCAAGACGCGATCGGCTGAGGCCACCACGATGCGGCGCCCCTCCATCAGGTGCCGGTGGCGCTGGGGAAGCTCACGCATCGCGCCGAGCTGAGCAGTGAAGTCCACATCCTGAAGGCGGCCCGAAACTCACCATGAATTCGGATGCTCCCGAAGGGTGGTGCGGATCAGCAAGACCGTACAAAACCTTTGCGTGAACGGCCGTCAAAGGTGCGGCGATCCCCCCCCGTTGCCCCTGGCGAATCCTTGGCAGACTTTGCCGAAGCAGTGCGCAACGCCGACGATGGCCTTCTTCGATTCCGACATCGTTCAGGACGAAGCCAAGCGTCTGTTCAGCGATTACCAGCAGCTGATGCAGCTGGGCAGTGAGTACGGCAAGTTCGACCGGGAGGGCAAGAAGAAGTTCATCGAGACGATGGAAGAGCTGATGGGCCGCTACCGGGTTTTCATGAAGCGCTTTGAACTCTCGGAGGATTTCCAGGCCAAGCTCACGGTGGAGCAGCTGCGCACCCAGCTCAGCCAGTTCGGCATCACCCCCGAGCAGATGTTTGAGCAGATGAACTCCACCCTGGAGCGGATGAAGGCGCAGATCGAGCAGCCGCCCTCTAGCTGAAACAGCCCCAGCTGAACCAGCTCGAGCTGAGCCAGGACTCGTACGATCGCCAGCGCTTGCTCGTTGCGCCTCCCCATGCCGGACTCCATCCCGTCGTTGCCGGATTGGTTGGCCCGGGGCATGGCCGACCTGTTCCCGGCCGGGGATCCCAGTGATGCGGATCAGGCCCTGGCGGCCCGGTTGGCGCAGGCCGACAAGGAAGGCCGGCCGCTGCGGGTGAAGCTGGGCATCGACCCCACTGGCAGCAACATCCACCTGGGTCACAGCATCCTGTTCCGCAAATTGCGGGCCTTCCAGGACGCGGGCCACACGGCGGTGCTGATCATCGGCGATTTCACGGCGCGGATCGGAGATCCCACCGGCAAGAGCGCCACGAGGGTGCAGCTCACCAAGGAGCAGGTGGCCGCCAACGCCTCCACTTATTTGCGCCAGTTGGGGCAAGACCAGCCGAAGGAAACGGCGCTGCTCGATTTCGAAACCCCCGGCCGTCTGGAGGTGCGATACAACTCCGAGTGGCTGGAGGGCATGGACCTGCCGGCGGTGATCGGCCTGCTCGGCACAGGCACCGTGGGCCAGATGCTGGCCAAGGACGACTTCTCCAAGCGCTACGGCAGCGGCACGCCGATTGCGCTGCATGAGTTCCTCTACCCGCTGCTGCAGGGCTACGACTCGGTGGCGGTGAATGCGGATGTGGAGCTGGGCGGCACCGATCAGAAGTTCAACGTGGCCATGGGCCGCGACCTGCAGCGTCACTTCAACAAGGGCACCCAGTTCGGGCTGTTGCTGCCGATCCTGGTGGGTCTGGACGGGGTGCAGAAGATGAGCAAGAGCCTCGGCAACGTGGTGGGCCTGGAGGAGGATCCGCTCTCGATGTACTCCAAGCTGGAGAAGGTCGGTGATGCGGCAATCGACGACTACGTCACGTTGTTGACTGATCTGGACCTGGCTTCGTTGCCGGTGAACCCGCGCGAGAAGCAGAAGGCGATGGCCCTGGCGGTGACCGCCAGCCGCCACGGCATCGAAGCCGCCCAGAAGGCCCAGAGCGATGCCGCCACCCTCGTGGGCGGCAGCGGTGACGCCGGCGCTGATGTGCCCGAGGCCTCCCTGGCGGAGGTGAACTTCCCGGCCAAGGCCTTTTATCTGTTCAGTGCCGTGGGCATCTGCGCCAGCAGCAGCGAAGCCCGCCGCCAGATCAAAGGCGGCGCGGCGCGGCTGGAGGGGGAGAAGATCAGCGACCCCAACCAGGAGTTCGCCTCAGCGGCGGAACTGGAGGGCAAGGTGCTGCAATTGGGCAAGAAGACCTTCCGACGTTTGGTGGGCTGATGACCTTGCATCCCGCAGACCCCGCCGATCGAATCATCGTGGCCCTCGATGGCATGGCGCCCGAACAGGCGCTGCGCTTTGCCGGCCAGGTGGAGGGGCTGCGCTGGGTGAAGGTGGGCCTGGAGCTGTTTGTGCAGGCAGGCCCGGAGGTGGTGGCGCAGCTGCGTGAACAGGGGTTGCGGGTGTTTCTCGATCTCAAATTTCACGACATCCCGGCCACGATGGCTGGTGCCTGCCGGCGGGCGGCGGCGCTGGGGGCCGAACTGATCACGGTGCATGCCTGCGCAGGCAGCGAAGCACTCAAGGCGGCTCAGGCTGCGGCAGTGGAAGGGGCCCAAGGGGCTGGCCAGCCCGTACCAACGTTGCTGGCGGTGACGGTTCTCACCAGTTGGGAGGAGCAGCGACTGCAACGGGAACTCGCCATTGCCCAGGACATCACCGAACGGGTGCCGGCGTTGGCGCAGCTGTCGGCGACTTCCGGCATCGGCGGGTGTGTGTGTTCACCCCTGGAGGCAACGGCATTGCGGGCGCAGCACTCCGAACCGTTTGCCTTGGTCACCCCAGGCATTCGCCCCAAAGGGGCAGCGGTAGGTGATCAGGCCCGGGTGATGGGGCCGGCAGAGGCAATTGTCGCCGGTGCCAGCCAGCTGGTGATTGGCCGGCCGATCACCAAGGCCGAGGATCCCAGTGCGGCATTTGCTGCTTGTTGCGGAGAGCTCCTGGGCTGATCGCTGTTGGCGGCAGGGCTCAAGACTTCTGCCCGATCTTGGGTTCGGTGCCCGCAAGCAGCCGCTCGATGTTGCTGCGATGGCGCCAGAGCACCATCAGGCTGGCCACAAGTGACACCACCACGTAGGCGCTGCTGCCGCCGGAGATCAGCATCAGCAAAGGCAAACCGATGGCGGCCACCACGCTGGAGAGCGACACGATCCGGAAGATTGAGATCACGGCCATGAACAGGCCAAAGCAGGCCAGTCCCACCGGCCAGGCCAGGCCGAGAAACAGGCCCAGGCCGGTGGCCACCGCCTTGCCGCCCTTCCAGCCCAGCCACACAGGCCAAATGTGCCCAGCCAAGGCCGCCAGGCCCGCCAGCACCTGCAGCCAGTCACTGAGGCCAACGCTCTTCGCCAACAGCACCGCCAGGGCGCCTTTGCCCACATCAATCATGAACACCACCAAGGCTGGGCCCTTGCCCACGTTGCGCAGCACGTTGGTGGCGCCTGTGCTGCCGGAGCCGCACTCGCGCAGGTCGATGCCCTTGAGCCAGCGGCCGGCGAGGTAACCGCTGGGGATGGCTCCCAGCAGGTAGCCGATGGTCAGGAGCAGCAGGGCAGTAAGGATCACAGCAGGTCGTCGTCGTCGAGGCGTTCACCCGGTCCGGCCGCGAAGGCCAGCCAGAGGGGGAACTGAAGCACAGGGATGTCGACGCTGCGCTCGGCCGCATCGATCAGGATCAAGGGCACTTCCCCACGCTCCTCCAGCCGGTCGGCCCGCTCCACCAGGGCTTCCGGCCGTTCGAACAGCACGATGCCGCTGCTGGGCCCGAAGTCTTCCCGGCCCAGGCCCAGGGCATCCTGCAGGCCGCGCCGCCATTCGCCGAGCCGTTCGGGGCCGCCGGCCAGCACCAGGCACTGGAACTGATCGCCATACAGCTCACCGATCACCGCGATCAGGGCCGCGCTCACCAGGATGTTGCGCGGCCGGGTGCCGCGGCTGGGCTGGGCGCCACGTCCGCCTTGATTGAAGAACCAGTCCTCCAGCAGTGCCGTGTCGCGCGCGTCGATGCTGCGCCGCAGGTTCCAGGGGTCGGCGTAGACGTCGGGTTGTTTGAAGAAGCGCTCCAGGGTCTGGCGGATCAGCTCTTCATCGGGGCGGAAGGTGTCGGCCACTGCGAGCGGCGGAGTGCTCTCACCGGCCTTCTCCGGCGCCGCTGCGTTGTCTGCCGCCTGATCGAGGGGGGAGGGCTGCACCACCATCGGCTGCACCACCAGCTCCAGGTTTTCCACGCTCTGCACCAGGTCCTGCAGGGCACCGCCCAGGTACTCCTGGAAGCCCTTCACGCGGCGGGCGATGGCGTCCGATTGGCCGGCGAAGTTGGCCTTCAGCTCGGTCTCGAGTTGCTGCTTGCGGGAGCTGAGGGCGTTGATCTCCGCTTCCAGGGCATCGCGGCGGTCCTGCAGATCCTTGAGGGCCAGCTCCATCACGAGATTGGCTTCTGCAGCGGCGGGCTCGGTGCTGGTGGTGCTGGCGGGTTCTGCGCTGGTGTCGCCGCTGGTTTCCGCCGGGGGCTGCTCCGGTTCAGGTGCCTGGGGGGTCAGGTCGGTGTCGTCGGGCATTGCGTCAGCTGCCGTGCTCTCCATCCCTCCATTCCAGCCGAACAGGCCGCAGAAAAACAGGTGGCATCACAACTGCGACAGGTATGCACGAAATTGCATGGATATCGTCTCGAAATCGTGCTACTGCTCGCTATTGCTCGTTTTGTCTTCGGGGTCATCTTTCGGTACTTCAAGCGCTCCCACCCGTAGTTCCAGCTGTTCCCGCAGCTCCTTGGGGCTGAACAGGATCGGCAGGAAGTGAATGCTCTGGGTTTCGCGGAAATAAAACAGGCCCGGAAGCCAGGGGGCGAACAGCTGCCAGCTCAGCCATTGGTCGTAGGGGAAACGCCGCAGCTCGCGGCTGTTCTGCCACACGATCAGAGCGTCTTCCTTGAATTCCAAGCGCAGGCTGGCGCTCTGGATCAGCAAAAACAGGCCGAACAGCACCACCACCAAGGTGGGCCAGGGCGAAAGCGGCAGAGGCAGCAGTGCCGGGCCAAGGGCCACCACCAGCAGCGGTAGCCGCACGTCTGGCTTGAGGGTGACGGGGGAGGGGGTTGAACTCATGCTCCGAACAGCACCTGGGTGAGAACGACATCCATCAAGGCCACCAGGATCAGGATCATCACCACAGCGCCGGTGGTGCTGGTGCCCACTTCCTTGGGACCGCCGCGGGTGGTCAGGCCCCAACCGCAGGCCACCGTGGCGATGATCAGCCCGAACACCAGGGCTTTCACCAGCATGAACGGCAGGTCCAGCGGGTTCATCCAGGTCTGCACCGAGGTCCAGAACACCGCCGGCGGGATGTTGTAGAGGGCCGTGCTGGTGAGTTGGCCCGACCACACCGCCACGAAGAAGAAGAAGAAGCACTGCACCGGTGCCATCACCACCATGGCGATCATCCGGGGCACCACCAGGTACTCCACCGGGTCGGTGCGCAGCATGGTGATCGCATCAATCTGTTCGGTCACCTTCATCGTGCCCAGCTGGGCCGCGTAGGCGGTGGCCACCTTGCCGGCCAGCAGGCAGGAGGTGAGCAGGGGTGCGATCTCCCGTGCCAGGCCGATCGCCAGGATGCCGCCTACCGTTGATCCCGCTCCCTGGCGGGTGAGTTCTGCGGCCACCTGAATGTTGAACACCGAGCCGGCGGCCACCGAGATGATCAGCACGATCAGCAGGCTGCCGGGGCCGGCCTCCAGCATTTGCTCAAACAGCTCTCCCCGATTGATGCGGCCGCGCAGGGTGGCGGCCACGGCCTGGCCTCCGATCAGCAGGCTGGTGCCCAGGCGTTTGATGGAACGGGGCGTGTTCATCCGGCGGCCTTCTGCAGGTGGGCTCCACGGTCGGGCCAGCCTCGCATCACCACAAGGCCAAGCAGCACAAGGATGGCGGGAATCAGACCCATGCAGAGGCGGATCGCCAGCAGGGCTGAATCCGGCTGTTCGATGAAACTCAGTGCTCCGCTGCAGTTGCCCCCCTTGGCGGAGATGTAGCCGGTGATCGAGAGCAGGCTGCCGAACACCGACATGGTCAGGCCGATGATCAGCTTCTGGCCGAACACCATCCAGGCGGTGTAAAGCCCGGCGGGTTTGCTCGGATCAGCGTCGATCGCATCGGGCAGCAGCGACCAGGGGATCAGATAGGCCGTCGCTGCTCCCACCCCCACCAGGGCGATCAGCCCTACCAGTGGCAGCAGCTGCAGCGGGCCGGGATCCGCCGCCAGGGGCGGGAACAGCATTGAGATCAGGCAGGCGCTGATCCACAGCCCCGCGCCCCAGCGCAGGGTGGCGACGCGGCCGATGCGGTTGCTGAGGTTGCTCCAGAGCTGAAGCCCCAGCAGGGCGGCGATCTGGAAAGGCAACAGGATCCAGGTGGAGAGGTTGGCGGGCACATGCACCACCTGCACCAGCCAGATCAGGGCCACCACCTGCATCAGTTGCAAGCCAAACCAGAGCAGCAGATACAGCCCCAGCACCTGGCGGAAACGGGGGTTGGCCATCACCCGCTTCAGCTGCTGCATCGGCGGTTCGTTGTTGGGCACCGGCCGTTGGGCCCGCTTGGCGTAGGGGGCCAGCCCCCAGCAGCAGAGCAGCGTGGTGGTGGCGGCGATGCTGCCGGTGATCCGGCCCATGGCCAGGTAGCCCCCACCTCCGTCGGTGAGCACCACCGAAGCCACGATCAGTCCGCTCAGGCCCGCCAGGATTGATCCGGTGAACCGCGCCGCATTCAGGCGGGTGCGAATGGCGGTGTCCGGCGTGAGTTCGGTGCTGAGGGCCGCGTAGGGCAGGTTGACGCTGGTGTAGGCGGTCATCAGCAACACCGCCATCACCGCGTAATACATGGTGCGCTGCAGTCTGTCGCCCGGGGGCACCCACCACATCGCCGTCAGGCTGATGCCCAGCGGCAGGGCTGCGGTCAGCATCCAGGGCAGGCGCGGGCCCCAGCGGCTGTGGGTGTGATCGCTGAGCCAGCCGATCAACGGATCATTCAGCGCGTCCCACACCTTGCTCACCGTGAGCAGAGAGCCGGCGATGAAGGCCGGCAGGCCAGCGGCGCAGATGAAAAACGGAAAGAGGTAGAAGCCCAGCTGAGTGGCGGCAAGTCCGGTGCCGGCGTCGCCCAGGCCGTAGGCCAGCATCAGCCTGCGGCGGGATCCCTGCAGGGATGCGTCGGTCGGTGTCACGCGGAGGCTTCGGGCAGGCGGATTGCCATAATGAATGCGTGCTCACGACACCACCAGCTATTGGGGCAGTGGTTCGTTTGTACTACGCGGGTGTTGTGTAATGGTAAGACCTCAGCCTTCCAAGCTGATGACACGGGTTCGATTCCCGTCACCCGCTCTGATCACAACCGCAGGCCTGAGGTTTCCTCCTCGGCGAGCAGCAGCACGAAGCTCCGGCTCTGCAAGGGAATCTCAACGCCGCTGAAGCTGGCTGGCTCGGCTGGGAAATCCTTGGGGCTTGGCAATGAGGTGTCGATCACCCGTTTCCAGGGGGAGGCCGGAACCGGCAACTCAAAGCTGAGGCTTTCCTTGTAGGCGTTGAAGCCCATCCACAGCAGCGCCCCGCGGCTGCCGCGGTGGAGGCTGGTGGCCGTCGTGCGGCTCCAGGCGGCCCAGTCGGGTTTGGCCAGGTTCACCCCGTGCCATTGACGCCAGAGATCGCTGCGCTGCTCCGATGGTTGTTCCGCTGATTTGCGGTTGCTTTCCCGTGGCGGCACCAAGGGATTGAACAGTTGCGGCAAGCACTGGCGCAGCCGCAGCAGCCGCTGCAGAAATTGCTTCAGCTCCAGGTCGCACTGGTCTTCATTCCAGACCATCCAGCCCAGGGGGCTGTTCTGGCACCAGCTGTTGTTGTTACCCCCTTGGCTGCGGCCCACTTCATCGCCCATCAGCAGCATCGGCACGCCACGGGCCAGCAGCAGCGAGCTGAGCAGGTTGCGTTGCTGACGCCGCCGCAGGCTTTGCACTAGGGGGTTGCTGCTGGGGCCTTCGATGCCGTGGTTCCAGCTGTTGTTGTGGTTCTCGCCGTCGCGGTTGTCTTCGCCGTTGGCCAGGTTGTGCTTGCGGTTGTAGCTCACCAGATCCGCCAGGGTGAAGCCGTCGTGGGCGGTGATGAAGTTCACCGAACGCCCCAGGGCCACGGGCTTGCCGTCATAGAGATCGGGACTGCCCTTGAACCGCTGGGCCAGGCTCCAGGTGCTGTGGTCGTCCCCTTTCCAGAAGCGCCGCACCCCGTCGCGGAAATGGCCGTTCCAGGTGCCGATCCGCTTGCCGGGGAAGTCGTCCAGCCGATAAAGACCGCCGCAGTCCCAAGGTTCGCTCACCAATTTGAGATCACTCAGCTGCGGGTCGGCCTCCATTGCCGCGAACAGGGGCGGCTCATTCAGGGGTTTGAGCTGGTCGCCGCGGCTGAGGGCAATGCCCAGATCGAAGCGGAAGCCATCCACCCCCAGTTCCAGGGCCCAGCAGCGCATCGATTCGAGGATCAGCTGGGTGCTGATCGGCGCATTGGCGGCGATCGAGTTGCCGCAGCCGCTCACATCCTGATAGTCGCCGTCCTCGTTTTGGTGGTAGTAGACGTTGTCGGCACAACCCCGCCAGCTCAGGGTGGGGCCATGTCGATTGCCCTCGGTGGTGTGGTTGTAGACCACATCCAGCAGCACTTCGATGCCGGCGTCATGGCAGGCGGCCACCAGCTGGCGCACCTCATGGCGGGCCTGCAACGGATCGCTACTGCTGCAGTAGCCGTGGTGGGGTGTGAACCAGCTCAGGGGGCTGTACCCCCATACGTTGTCGCGGCCCGGGGGGGCATCGGCCGGGTCAAAGCAGAACACCGGCAGCAGCTCCACCGCCGTGATGCCCAGCTCCTTGAGATAGGGCAACTTCTCGATCAAGCCCAGGTAGGTGCCTCGGTGTTCCAAGGCGACCCCGGCATCCTCACGGCGGGTGAAGCCCCCCACGTGCAGCTCGTAGATCACCGTGCGTTGCCAGCTGTGGCGCGGGCGCGGATGGGCCTGAAAGTCGAACAGATCCCGTTCGCACACCACCGCCTTGAGGCAGGCATGGGCGTTGGGTGAGGGGCCGGTGGCCAGCACCCGGTCGTAGACGTCCCAGCCACTGATGGCACGGGCGGCGGGGTCCAGCAGCACCTTGGAGGGCTGGAAGCCATGGCCCCCCGGCGCCAGCGGCCCGAAGACCCGGTAGCCGTAACACCAGCCTTCGCCGACCCCCTCCACTTCCACGTGCCAGTAGTCGCCCGAGCGGTGACGTCGACCGTCAAGTTCGATCACCCGCTCCGGGCTGCGATCGTTGCCGTTGCTGTAGAGCAGCAATTCAATGCGGTCGGCCCCGGGGGCCGCCAGCACAAAGTTCACACCTCGTCGGGTGAGGCTGCTGCCCAGGGGCCAGGGAGAACCGGGGTGAATGCCACTCAAGGCCCGTTGGGGCATCTCGACTTCAAACTAGTGGTTTGGTCCGTTGTTTTGAGCCAATGGCGATGACCACCACACTTGAGGCCGGCCGGCCGCCGCAGCAGCTGCGTGACGACCTCTGGTTGTTTCCGCCCAACCGCGACAGCCAGGGCGGCAGCTCCTGGTGGCTGGATCTGGATCCCGAGCCCGTGCTGGTGGACTGCCCGCCGTTGACGGAGGCCAGCCTCACGGCTCTGCGCCAGCTGGCGGGAACCCGCAGCCCGAGGATCCTGCTCACCAGCCGAGAAGGCCATGGGCGCTTGCGTCGCGTTCAGGAGCGCCTGGGATGGCCGGTGCAGGTGCAGGAACAGGAGGCCTATCTCCTGCCCAATGTGGAGCCGTTGGACACCTTTGCCGAGGAACACACCACGGTGAGTGGTTTGCGGCTGTTGTGGACGCCGGGGCCGACGCCGGGGAGCTGTGTGGTGTTCGCCCCGGCACCAAATGAACTGTTGTTCTGCGGGCGTTTGCTGACGCCATGGGCTCCGGGTCAGCTCGCGCCGATGCGCCATGCCCGCACATTCCACTGGCCCAGACAGCTGAACAGCTTGGCCAGGCTCAGGGATTGGATTCCTTCAGATGCCAGTCCCCAACTGCTTTCTGGGGCTGCGCTTGGTGCCTTGCGTGGGGAGCGGCTCGTGCCCTTCAGCGGTTGGAGCGATGCGGCGGACAACAGCTAAAGCGTTGCGGCACAACACGTTTCGCTTGCAGCAACCGGTTGCTCTCCATACGATTGGGCCGCTTGGGGAAGGCAGCGGCGAGCCCACGACGCCGTATCTGAGCCGTCTCCCGCCCCCCGACTCTCTCTAACCAATGAACAAAGCTGATCTGGTGAATCTGGTGGCTGCTCGCACCGAGCTCACCAAGACCGACGTTTCCATGGTTGTCGACGCCGCCATCGACACGATCATCGACTCCGTGGTGGAAGGCAAGAAGGTGTCCATCCTCGGTTTCGGTTCCTTTGAGCCCCGTGAGCGTTCCGCCCGTCAGGGTCTGAACCCCAAGACCGGCGAGAAGATCGCGATTCCCGCCAAGCGCGTTCCCGCCTTCACCGCCGGCAAGATGTTCAAGGACCGCGTTCAGGGCTGATCAGCGCCTCAACCTCGTTCTCCGGGCGGCCCAGTGGGTCGCCTTTTTTGATGGCTGTTCAGATGAAGGAACTTCCGGAGCATCTGCAACAGCATCTGGAGCGGGGGCGAGCCTTGGCAGCCGCCGGTGTCTACCGCGGCCGTTTCGCCCCATCTCCCACGGGGGTGCTCCACCTCGGCAACCTGCAAACGGCTCTGCTCTCGTGGTTGGCGGCCCGTCAGGCCGGTGGTGCTTGGTTGCTGCGCATCGATGACCTCGATACGCCGCGCAACCGCGCCGGTGCCATCGAGGCGATCCAAAGCGATTTGCGCTGGCTGGGCCTGGAATGGGATGGGCCGGTGCTTCTCCAGAGCGAACGGCGTGGCATCTACCACTCCTGGTTGTCGTGGTTGCGCCGATCCGGATGGTTGTTCGCCTGTCGCTGCTCCCGAAGGCAGCTTGCCGGTCAGCCGATCTATCCCGGCGTCTGCCGGACGGCTGGGCACCACTGGGGCTGGCAGCAGCAGCGGCTCCCCAGTTGGCGCCTGCGGGTGACTGATGACGATCCCCACGGCAGTGGCGATGTGGTGGTGCGGCGAGCCGATGGCTTCATCGCCTACCAGCTCGCCACCGTGATCGACGAACTCAGCTTCGGCATCACCGATGTGGTGCGTGGTGCTGATCTGCGCGAGGCCCTGCCAGCCCAGCGAAGTGTTTTTGCGGCCCTAGGTGAATCACCGCCCCAGTTCCGGCATGGGCCGCTGCTTTGTGATGCCAGCGGCCAAAAACTGTCCAAGCGTGAGGCCAGTTCCGGCCTGGAACCGCTCCGTGCCGCGGGGCTCGATGCGGCTGCGGTGATTGGTCGCTTGGTCTCAGGGCTTCAGCTGCTGGATCCTGGTGCGCGCCTGAGTGCAACAGAGTTGCTCGAACACTTGACGCAGCAAGAGATCAATGCAGTGATTTCTTAAGGAACACTTCGGGATCAGCGGCGGGTTTTCCACCCACAC
The DNA here is from genome assembly GCF_900473975.1 of Synechococcus sp. N26. Taxonomy (NCBI): domain Bacteria; kingdom Bacillati; phylum Cyanobacteriota; class Cyanophyceae; order Synechococcales; family Synechococcaceae; genus Synechococcus; species Synechococcus sp. N26. The sequence continues at coordinate 160,192 of NZ_UCNM01000006.1, forward strand.
TGAATCCATCGTCTGATCCTTGGGATCATGTGCACGTGCACCGTCTGTGGAGGCAGTGGGATGCAGCGGGTGTCGGGGGACCGCTTCCGCACCTGCATCGTCTGTCTGGGGACCGGTCAGATCAGTTCAGCGGTGCAGTCGGCACCGTTGAACCACCAGCCCATCAACACCCCAGGTCTGGCCAAACTCAGCTGTCCTACCCGGCCCCTGGCTTGATCCTCAGCCCAGGGGAGTCTTCTGATCGTTCTGGATCACGAAGTAGGTGGCCGTCGCCACAACGATCAACAGCGGCACCGCGGTGAACAGCAGCAGGGCAATGGCGGTCCAGTCGGTGTACACGGCGGGGCGATGGGTCGAAGTTGAGGCATCATCTCAGCAAATCGCCCCCCTGAGCCCTGCTCGCGCGCACCGTCACAGTCCTGCTGCTCCTCGCCATGGCGGCCCCTGTGGTGCGTGCGTCGCCCTTGGCAGCCTTTCAGGCCCGAGCCAGGCGCTGCTTGGAGGGCCATCAGCCTCAGCTCTGTGAACAGGCTTTGGTCGAGGCGGAGGCCCTGCAGCAACAGGCGTCAGCCAGCAGTGCCTATCCCTGCCAGACCCTGCTGTTGGGAGTTCAGGCGGATCTGGTGATGCAGCAGCTGCGGGCGGGCCGTGGCGCCGAGGCCATTGCTGACCTGCAGGCGGCGACCCGCGGCTGCGCTGGGCTCTGACGCATCCAGTTGCATCCCGTTATCGGCCAACAATCACCGGTGGCGTGCTGCCCCCACGAATGGGCGGAACAACCTTTGTTTTTCCGTCCCACTTGTCGAGGAACAGCTTGTAGAGAACGCTGTCATTGAGCGAGCGGGTCAAGGTCTGAAACTTCAGGGCCTCCTGCTCGGCGATCTGAACCTCGGTTTTGGCGCGTAGAAGCTGCTGTTGCGCGATCTGCTTCTGCTCGATGGCCGCTCGGTATTCCTCAGCAATCTTGAGGCCCGTGATGTCCAGGCCTTTAACGGCCACATAGTCGAATTTGCTCAGCTCATTGGAGACGCTTTCTTGCACAAGGGTGGAAATGTTGTTCCAGTCGGTGGCGATGGTGTCGAGTTCATACTTCGAGAACACCGATTTCAGTGATTTCAGCAGGGATGGCTGGATCACCCTGGCGTAAATCGCAGAGTTATCGGTGGCAATCGTGCTGTAGATCCTGGGGGCTTCTCCGGGCTTGACCGCATATTTCACTGTTGCTGTGGCTTCGATCACCTGCAGGTCTTTGGTGAGTGTTGAAAATTTTTCGGGGATGACCTGCGTTCTGACGCTGAAATTATGGGTCGACTGAATGAACGGAAGTTTGAGGTTCAATCCCGGCTCTCTTGGCGTGTTGGAGACTTTGCCAAGGGTGGTGACCACGCCAACTTCACCAGCGGGAACAACAAACACGCTTGAGAGCAGAGCAATGCCTCCAATGAAAACCGTGGTCACGCCCACCACTGTTTTGGTGATCTGCTCCGGCTGGGGGTTGGATTGCATGCTTTTGGCTTGCGTCGATCCTTAAAACAGTAGTGATTTGTTGTGGGTTATTGGCAAAAAGTTTCTGATGATCTCTGGGCTGGCGCAGCAGCGATTGTGGTGTTTTGGCTCAGTCAGCTTTTGCATTCTCGGTGCATCCAGCTGATCCAGTCTGCGGAAATCTCCTGGGGACAGACCGCCTCGCATTCGAGGTTGCTGCTGCAGCTGCCGAAGCCCTCGGCCTCCATCTGGCGTTGCATGGCGTCGGCGCGGCTGGCCCGTTCCGGTTGCCCCTGCGGCAGTTGCCCCAAGTTCGCCAGCTTGGCGGCCACGAACAGGCTTGCCGAGGCATTGCGGCAACTGGCGACGCAGGCGCCACAACCGATGCAGGTTGCCGTGCTGAAGGCGCTGGTGGCTTGCTCCCGGCCCACGGGCAGGGCGTTGCCATCGGGAGCCTGGCCAGTGCCCGTTGAGCAGTAGCCGCCGGCGGCGATCATCCGGTCAAAGGCGGAGCGGTCCACCATCAGATCCTGGATCGGAGGGAAGGCCTTGGCGCGCCAGGGATCCAGGGTCAGCACCGCACCATCGTTGAACTCCCGCAGGTAGAGCTGGCATACGGAGGTGGCGGCCCGAGGGCCATGGGCCTGGCTGTTCACCAGGAAGCCGCAGCTGCCGCAGATGCCTTCGCGGCAGTCGTGCTCGAAGCTCACCGGCCGTTCTCCGGCGCTGATCAGTTGTTCGTTGAGCTGATCGAGGGCCTCCAGCAGGGAGAGGTTGGGGGAGACGTTCTCCATCTGATGGCTCTGGTAACCACCGGGTTGATCGGCGCTGCGTTGCCGCCAGATGCGCAGGATGAGTTTCATTTGTAGCTCCGGGTGCTGGGTTGCGCGCCTACACCGCCCGGTCGGAAAAATTGCTGCGCTTGGTGAATGACAACCGGGTGCAGTTGTTTCCCCGCGGTGTGGCGGAACTTGAAGCGGAGGCTTCCGTGGTGAGGTCGTTGTACCCGCAGATGCTGCTGGATCCCCATCTGTTGATTGTTTATCCCTTTGCGGGTTTCTTCTATGTGGCTCCAGAGAACACGGAGCTGGCAGCCGCGATTCAGACCGGTTTTGAACGGGTGATCGCCGATGGCTCGTACCAGCGCCTTGTTGAAGAAGCGATCATGACGCCCTGGTTAAGGCGCCAGCTCAAACTGCGGTCGCGAAGGATCCTGGTGCTTCAGAATCCTGAGGTGGCTGAAGTGTTGGCTGATGTGAATCCAGCTCACTGGATTGTTCCCTGGAATGATCTTCTCAGTGGAAGGATCACCAGTGGAAATGATCTCTGCTCGTCTTCGGGATTGAAGAGGATATGTGTTAAATAGATATGCATTGAATTCGGCTGATTCAATGCGTCACTGCAAAAAGCCGATGACCTGACTTGAACAGGCGACCCACGCTTTACGAAAGCGTTGCTCTACCGGCTGAGCTACATCGGCGTCACATGCAATTTAACATTTGCTCTGAATCCAACTTGGACGTTTGCCCGATAATCCCCGCCCCAAATCTGGCCTGGATCCCGCCCTGCGGGAACGGTTGCTCAAGGAATCACAGACCCCCTGGCGTGGGCTCAGACGGCTCGTCTGGTTCGCTCTCTTTGCTTCCGCTGGACTCGGCCTGTTCACGATGGCTTTCCGTGCTTCCGCTGGCGACACCGTCGATCTGGCTGACTTCGGCATCCAGGGGGGTGCTCTCCTGCTCTTCTCCGGTCTGCTCTGGTTCGACCGCAACAGAGGCAGCAGCAGCAGCGACGCTTGATTGGTTGGCGTCAACCGCACGGATGTCGTCAGCGTCGTCGTCTTCCGACATGCCGTCTTGATCCTCTGCATCGACCGGTTCCAGCGCTTCGGACTCGACGACATCAGACTCTTCAGCCATCGCGGTGTTGATGGCTGAACTTTCGCAGTCTGGCTCTTGGTTGTCCGGTGCCTCCTCGTCTGGCTCTTGGTTGTCCGGTGCCTCCTCGTCTGGCTCTTCGTTGTCAGGGCTGATGTCGGAGGCGCTGATGTCTTCCGTGCTGTCGCTCTGTTCCGGCGTGGTGTCTTCCACGTCTTCCACGTCCATGCCCTTATCGGCGTCCTGATCGCTTGTTGGAGCAGCCTCTTCAGCTTGAGCCTCGGCAACGACGGGCTCAGGAGCGGTTTCGGGATCAGCTTCGTCAGACACTGCAGCCGTAACAGGATGGACGGCTGAACTCTCCCCATCGGGTGCCTCGTTGTCAGTGCTGGCTTGATCAGTAGTGGCTTGATCAGTGCTGTCGTCTGTCTCCGACGCGGTGTCGTCCACCCCGATGGCCTTGTCGGGCTCTTGCTTGATCGGCTCCACTGCAGGCTCCGGCCACTCCAGGCCAGGGAGGTTGAGCAACTGCAGGCCCAGGCTGGTGCGTTGCGTTGCCAGAGCATCAGCACGAAAAGCCGAATCGGCAGGGGCGACGGTTGCTGGTGATCCAAGCAACAGCGCTGCGGCTTGAATCAGCTGCTGCCCCTGCCAGACCATCAAGGCCAGCAATGGGCTGACCAGCAACAGGGTGACCAGACGGGATTGTCCCGACACCGGGGAAAATTCACTCGCCAGCACCGCTGAATCGTCCATCCACCAGAGCACGGGCAACAGGATGACTGCGGCGATTACCACAGCGGCGCGGCTGCTCAAGCCGCCTTGGGATGCACTGATGCGGAGTTGATCGCTGTTGCGGCTGGCCAACGGCTGACGCACGAACAGCAGAGATCCCCAGTCGGCGGGCCGTCGCCACAACGCGACAGCTGGGGCCAGGACCCCCACCCCCCAGATCAGGAATCGCTCTACACCGGGAACAGGACCCGGATCCGCGCCGGCCAGAACCAGGCGGATCAGCAGCAGCTCCAGGGGAATGGCTCCAAGGGCCAGGCACTGAAGCCAGAGCAGGGGCTCGCTGCGGGGCTGCACGATCGCTTGCGGGGTCAGGTGGTGAGTTTGCGGCGTTGGGTGACCATCTTGAAGGCTTCAATGCGATCGCCCTCTTCCCAGTTGGCGAACCGATCGGTGCCGACACCGCATTCGAAGCCCGTGGCCACTTCCTTGACGTCGTCCTTGTTGCGACGCAGGGAGTCGAGGTCGCCCTCGTAGACCACCTGTTTTCCGCGGTGCACCCGCACCCGGCAGTTGCGATGCAGCTTGCCGGTGGTGACATAACAGCCAGCAACGGCGCTCTTGCCGATGGTGAAGACGGCGCGCACCTCGGCTTCGCCCAGGGCTTCTTCCACCAGTTCCGGCTCCAGCAGACCTTCCATCGCCAACTGGATGTCTTCCAGCAGCTTGTAGATCACGTCGTAGTCGCGCACATCCACCCCGGTGGCATCCGCCGCTTTCTTGGCGCCGGAGGCCATGGAAGTGTTGAAGCCCACGATCACCGCGCCGGAGGCGGCGGCAAGGTCGACGTCAGTTTCGGTGATCTCGCCAGGTGCCGACAGCAGCACCCGCACCTGAACCTCATCCTTGGGCAGCTGCTCGAGCGATCCGAGGATGGCTTCCACGGAGCCTTGAACGTCGGCCTTGAGAATCAGGTTGAGTTCCTTCAGCTCACCGTCATTGGCCTGGCCGGACATGGCCGTGAGCGAGACGCGTCGTGACGCCATCTGCTGAGCAAGACGGGTGGCGCGGGCATCGGAGGCGCGATCGCCCACCACGGCCCGGGCCGATTTCTCGTCGGGGTACACCTCGAACTCGTCACCGGCGGTGGGCACCTCGCTGAAGCCCAGGGCCTCCACAGCAAAGGAGGGGCCCGCTTCCTTGAGGCGTTGACGGTTGTCGTCCACCATGGCGCGGACCTTGCCCAGCACCGGACCAGCGGCGACGACGTCGCCGGTCTTGAGGGTGCCGTTCTGCACCAGCAGGGTGGCCACAGGGCCTTTGGCCTTGTCGAGGTGGGCCTCGATCACGGTGCCGCGGGCCAGACGATCCGGGTTGGCCTGGAGGTCTTCGACTTCGGTGACCAGCAGCAGCATCTCCAGCAGCTTGTCGATGTTTTCGCCCTTGATGGCGCTCACCGGCACCATCACCACATCGCCGCCCCAGTCTTCCGCCAGCAGGTTCTGCTCAGACAGCTCCTGCTTTACCCGCTCGGGCGATGAGCCTTCCTTGTCGATCTTGTTGATCGCCACCACGATCGGCACTTCAGCGGCCCGGGCGTGGCTGATGGCTTCCAGGGTCTGGGGGCGGACGCCGTCATCAGCAGCCACCACCAGTACAGCCACGTCGGTCACCTTGGTGCCGCGGGCTCGCATGGCCGTGAAGGCTTCGTGGCCCGGAGTGTCCAGGAAGGTGAGCTTGCGCTGCTCGTTGTTGTGCTCGATCTCAACCTGATACGCACCGATGTGCTGGGTGATGCCGCCGGCCTCACCCGCAGCGACGCGGGCCTGACGGATGGCATCCAGCAGGCTGGTTTTGCCGTGGTCGACGTGGCCCATGACGGTGACCACGGGCGGACGTCGGATCAGGTGAGCCTTGTCGGCCTCTTCAATCATTTCGACGGTCTTCTTGGCCGCCTCCTCCACGTCGTCCTGCAGCACCGGCACGCCGAATTCGTCGGCAACGGCCTCGATCGTGGGCATGTCCAGGGTCTGGGTGACCGTGGCGATGATCCCTTTGAAGAACAGGGATTTGATGATCTCTGAGCTTTCGACGCTCAGCATGTCCGCCAGTTCTTGCACCGTGAGGTTGTCCTCCGGCACCACGATCATTTCGGGACGCACCTGCTTGGCTTCCCGAGCTGCCCGCAGCTCCATGGCACGCCGGCGCTGACGCTGGCGGGCGGTTTCCTTCTTGCGCTTGCGCATCGCCGCCACCGGCTTGGGTGCGGTGCGCTGCTGCGACTTGGGCTTGGCGGGACGAGCCAGGCTCGCCGAGAGAACCATGTTCTCCTGTTCGCCGGCGAAGCCGCCGGTCTGTGCCGCCAGGGAATCATCGTTTTCACCGATGATATGCACCTTCTGGCGCTGCTTCTGCGGCGAGCGGCTGCGCAGAGCATCGAGCCGTGCGCTGTCATCCCAGTCGGGACGGCCAGGCCGCCGCTGGCCACCAGGGCCACCCGGACGGAAGCTGGGACGGCGGGGCGCTGAGGGGGCATTCGGACGAGCCACGGGCTGGGTGGCCGTTCCTGCACCTGCACCGGCTTTGGTGGGTGCATCCGGACGGCGGGGTGCCGGCGCTGCTGGCCTGCCGCCAGGCTTCTGCAGCTGCATGAGCTCACCGGGAGCCACCGGTTTGCGCATTCCAGCAGGCATGCCGGGACGTCCAGGAGCTCCCGGGCGGGTGGGTGCACCAGGACGGCCGCTACCTGTACTACTGCCGTCGCGACGAATCGGCTTGCCGACCAGTTCCAGGGTGTTGCCGCTGCGGGGAGGCATCCCGGGGCGACCCTGTCGGGTGGGGGCTCCTGGGCGGCTTGGACTGCCCTGGCGTTGAGGCACGCCAGTGCCTGCCGGACGGCGGGGCACGGGTTTGCCCACCAGTTCAGGCCTCGGAGTGGGCCGTGAGGGTGCACCAGGCTTTGTGGGGGCACCGGCCCGGGTGGGTGCGCCGGGCCTAGATGGAGCGCCTGCGCGGATGATCTGTGGCTTGGGCTGCCCCTGGCCAGGGGTGGGTCGTGCTGGACTTCCAGCCCCTGCAGGTCGCGGCGTCGGGCGAGCCGGTGTGGGTCGCGGCGTGGGTGCCGTGGGTTTGGCAGCAGCCTTGGGCTTGCTCACCAGTTCCGGTTTTCCTGCAGCCGGCTTGCTGACAACCTGCGGCTTAGCCGCGGCAGGTCGTGGAACGGGTTTTGCCGCCGTCGGCCGCGCCGGGGCTGCGGGGGGTTTCTGAGGAGCGGCGGGCCGCGCCGGTGCTGCTGAGGCTTTCACCGGTGCAGCCGCTGGCTTGCTGATGACCGGTTTGGGCGTGGCCGCTGCGGGAGGCTTCGGGGCCGCCTGCGGTTTGGCGACCACGGGCTTGGCGACCGGTTTGCTCACCGTTGGGGCGGGCTTGCTTGGCGCGGCGGGGGCCGCTTTCTTCACCGAGAGGATGGCCTTGCCAGATGCGGGCTTGGCAGGGGCCGCGCCAGCGGGTTTCGCACCATTCCCGCCTTTGCCGAGGAGCGAACGGATCTTTCCGGCTTCAGCGTCACTGATCGAGCTGCTGTGGCTCTTCGCAGCGATCGACAGCTTTTCAGCCGCATCCAGCACGTCCTTGTTCTCAAGGCCGAGGTCCTTGGAAAGCTCGTAAATTCTGACTTTGCCGCTGCTGGTCATTCAGTTCGGGTCTCCGATCGGTCCGGGCATGGAATGCCGCGGTGGCCTCGCACAAGGTGGGGCCAATGTTCAGTCTGCCTCAGCGGATTCACCAACGCTTTGGTTAAGCCGCTGTTTCAACACCGCAAGCACTGTTTCGGGCACCTGACAACGCAGGGCTTTCTGCAGACGCTTGTGACGGGTCGCCTCCTCAAGGCAGTTCTCCTCGCGGCAGAGATAGGCCGAACGGCCCATCCCCTTATCGAGGAGAACTCCGTCCTGATGGTCGCGGATCACCCTCCAGAGTTGGCGGCGATCCAAGAGCTGGCGGCAGGCCACGCAGCGACGCAGGACGGGGCGGTCACTCACCGGACCTGCTCCTGATCGGGCTCGGCATCGGCCTCAGCCGCTGCGCCCGTTGTTTCAGCCTCGGCCTCGAACTCGGGTTCGCTGCCTGCTTCCACCTCAGCGGGCTCCTCCTCAGAGAACTCCTGCTCGGCCTGCTCCTCGCCGTACTCCTCTTCGTCTTCGGGCAGCGGATACAGCTCACGTAGGCGTGCATCCTCTTCCGCCCGAGCGGCCTGTTCGGCGGCCAGTCGTTCTTCGGCTTGCTGCTGGAGGGCTTCCTCCTCCTCCCGCTGGGAGATCAGCTCTGCCACCACGGCATCCTCTGCCTCTTGGTCGTATTCGGTGGAGTTCTTGATGTCGATCTTCCAGCCGGTGAGTCGGGCGGCCAAACGAACGTTTTGGCCTTCGCGGCCGATGGCCAGGCTCAGCTGATCGGGGGGCACCAGCACATGGGCGTGCTGGCCCACGGGATCCACCAGGCGCACCATTTCCACCCGAGCGGGGCTGAGGGAGTTGGCGATGTACTGGCCCGGATCCTGCGACCAGCGGATCACGTCGATTTTTTCTCCACGCAGTTCGTTCACCACCTGCTGAATGCGGGAGCCGCGGGCGCCGATGCAGGCGCCGACGGGATCCACCTCGCGTTCGTTGCTGTCGACGGCCACCTTGGTGCGGGGGCCCACGGAACGGGAGGGGGGATTGGCCTCACGGGCAACGGCCACGATCCGAACGGACCCTTCCTGAATTTCGGGAACTTCGTTCTCGAACAGGTAGACCACCAAACCGGCATTGGAGCGGCTGACAAACAGCTGTGGTCCCCGGCGGGGCACTTCGCTCACCTCTTTCAGGAACACCTTGAAGGTGGCGTTGGCGCGGTAGTTGTCGTTGGGCAGTTGATCGCGCCGGGGGAGTTCGGCCTCCACTTCCGGACGGCCCAGGCCTGAGCTGACCGCCATGATCACCGACTGGCGCTCGAAGCGGATCACCCGGGCCGTCAGCACCGGATCCTCCAGATCAGCGAATTCCTCCTGGATCATGCGGCGCTGCTGATCCCGTAGCTTCTGGGCCAGCACCTGCTTGGTGGTGGCGGCGGCCATCCGGCCGAAGTCCTCTTTCTCTGGGGTGACATCCAGCACCACCGTGTCGCCCACCTGGGCGTCATCGGCCACCTGCATCACCTCGGCGATCGCGATCTGGTGATCTTCGCTCTCCACCTCATCAACAATGATCTTGCTGGCGAGAACTCGGTAGCCCTCCTCCTCAAGGTCGAGGCCAACGTCAAAGTTGCTGAAGTACTCCTCATCAAAGGGGTCTTCGCTGATGCCGATGTACAGGGTGCGCCGGTAGCGCTCATAGCCCTTCAGCAGGGCCTCCCGCAGGGCCGCCTCCACCACCTGGGGCGGCAGCTTCTTCTCTTCGCTGATGTCGTCGATCAGGTTGCTGAGACCGGGAAGCAGGACGAGAGCCATCGCGTTGGGTTAGGGGAAAAGAAAGAAGCGGTTGCAGGGGTGTGAACGCTGGGTTCAGCTGCCTGGACTCGTGAGGCGGACACCGATCACGCAATCCCGGGGAATCCGTTTGATTCGTCCGCGAATGTTGATCTGCAGCGTGTCGGCGTCGCGTTCGAGCAAGAGGCCCTCCAGGCGTTGCTCGCTGTCGTCCTTGTCGCGGTGATGAATCTCCACGGGGAACCCACGGAAGGTTTCAAAGTCGCGATCGCTGGACAGCTGGTCGCCGATGCCGGGACTGCTGATCTCCAGAACATACGCGTCAGTGAGCAGGGTGGAGGCCTCAAGAGCATCCCCCAGCACGCCACTGAAACCGGCGCAGTCATCAAGGCTCACATCCGCTCCACTGCTGTGGCGGATCTGCACTTCCAGGGTCATCGGGCTCATGTGGGTGAGCAGCTGAATGCCGCAAAGGGCAAAGCCTTTGCTGGCGGCCAGATCGGTGACCAGCGTTTCGAGATCCGGAAGCAGAGGATGAGGCAACGCGAACTGAGGGCGGACGTCGGCCCGACGTGCATTTCAGTTGTGACCGATCTCCCGCAGGGAGATGCCCGTCGGACACACCTTCAATGTACGGGACCGTCTGCCCGCCGTCAGCTGTTGCCCAGATCGATGGCCGGTGCATCGGGAAAGGCGTCGCCCGGCTGTTCAGCGCCGCGCCCGTCGGAATCCTGATTGATGCAGAGGCGTCGACGCTCCGGATCTGTCACGTACTGGCAGACGCGGCTCCAGAGTTTGCTGCGGCTGCCCTGGGGGCCATTGCTGAACGTCACCACATCGGAAAGGCCAGGGCGGTCTTCGATCACGACCTGGCAGAGCTCACAGCGTTGTGAAGCGGCGGATTCGCTCAAGAGTGAAGCCCACAAAACGGGCTGACCTTAAGCAGTGGATTCAAGAGCCGTTGTGCGATCAGTGGCAGCCCTGAACGGAAATGCGGTAACTGAATCCAGTGGCCTGTGGATCCTTATTGGCGCCGATCCTGAAATTCACCTGGCTGATGCTCTTGCCCAGCTCCTGCTGGAAGGGGCCGAACATCCGGCCGGTGCCCACGGGCGGCTGCAGTTGTTCATCGGCCACCTTGCGGTTGCTGCCGTCGCTGAATTTGAGGAAAGCTTGAATGGGGTAGCTGCTGGGATCGCTGGAGTCAGCGGTGAAAAACAGCTTGAAACTGCGGTAGGGCTGATCCACAACGAAATCCGTGTTCCAGTTGGTGCGGCCGATGGCTTTGCCGATCAATCCCTTGGGACGCTCCACCTTTTTCACAATCGGGTCGCCGCCGCCCACTGGCGTGAGGAATCTGCAGGCGCCCTGGGCCTGAATAGGAAGCAGCAGCAGGCCCAGGGCCGGCAGAACAGCAATGGAGCGCATCGGGGATTTGATCAATTGGATGTGAAAGACGTCAGGGGAGGACCTTCTTCAAAGCGCTCCAACAGCACTTGCGTCGGGATCTGAGTGCCGAAGTGGCAGGCGTTGGTTTCGCTGGAGGCGAGGGTGCCGTGTTCCCAGAATTTGTTGCTGCCGTTGCCCCCGCCGCAGAGGCCGAAGTACTCGCAGCTCTTGTGGCAGGTATCCACGCCGCTGGTCCTGTCAGTCATGAGCCGACGGAACTGCTTGGTGTGGGTGGATTCCACCAGCGACAGATCCTTGAGATTGCCGAGGTTGAAGCTGCCGTAGCGGTCGCTGGCCATCAGCAGACGGGTGCCACCGATGTCGAAGGGAAGGCTGTAAGTGACCTGTGTGGAGCGGCCCCAGGTGAAGGCCACGCCGCAGGCGATGTCGGCTTTGCCGGTGATCACGGCGCCGCGGTCGTCGTTCACCGACTTGGCCACCCGGTAGTCCACCTTGCGGCGCTTGGCCTGGATCCGGATCTGTTCAAGAACGTCAACCCCGAGGCCTTCGTAGCCGGCATCTGTTTTTTGATACAGCGGCTTGACCTCCTAAAAGATCACCGCCTTGAGCGTTGTGCTCTCCGCGGAGGCTTGAGGGGTGAGGGCAACCGGGCCAGCCAGGGCAAGCAGAGCTGCCGCTGAAGCCAGAAGTGCACGCATGCGAAAACTGCGTTTGCTGGTTTGTTCGCTGGAATGTCCAAGCTCGACCGCGCATCGCAATGGAGGTTCTGAGATTGCAATCGATTTGGACCAGGGCCCGTTTCTCCGGCTGGATCCGATAAAAAGAAGGCAATGAGAGGTCTTGTGTTGCGGTACGCCCTGCGTCAACTCCTGGCCGTTCTGATGGCCGTAGCGGTTCTGGTCGGTGAAGGCGACTCAGCGCAGGCCCTGGAGCACAGCTTTGTGGCCGATGCCGTTCAGCGGGTGGCGCCGGCGGTTGTTCGGATCGACACCGAGCGCACTGTGGAACGTCAGCCGTTTGACCCCACGCTGCTTGATCCCCTGCTGCGGGACCTGCTGGGGAACCCTCCGGCAGGTCCGGAGCGGGAACGGGGGCAAGGTTCTGGTGTGGTGATCGATGCCAAGGGCCTTGTGCTCACCAATGCCCATGTGGTGGATCGGGTGGAGTCCGTCAGCGTCACCCTGGCCGACGGGGAACAGCGGGATGGACGGGTGGTGGGCACCGATGCGGTGACAGACCTGGCCCTGGTGCGTCTCGAGGGCGATCAACTGCCGCCACGGGCTCCCCTTGGTGATTCGGAAGCCATGCAGGTGGGCGATTGGGCGATCGCCCTCGGCACCCCGTTCGGATTGGAACGCACGGTGACCCTGGGCATCGTCAGCAGCCTGCACCGCAACATCAACAGCCTTGGCTTCGCCGACAAACGGCTGGAACTGATTCAGACCGACGCCGCCATCAACCCGGGCAATTCCGGTGGGCCGTTGGTGAACGGCCATGGCCAGGTGATTGGCATCAACACCTTGGTGCGGTCGGGCCCTGGGGCCGGCCTCGGTTTTGCCATCCCGATCAACCTGGCCCGCCGGGTGGCTGATCAGCTCCAGAAGCAGGGTGAAGTGGTGCACCCCTACATCGGTCTGCAACTGGTGGCCCTCACACCGCGCATCGCGCGCGAGCACAACAAGGACCCCAATGCCCTTGTGCAGCTGCCGGAACGCAGCGGTGCCCTGGTGCAAGCCGTGCTGCCCGATGGCCCGGCTGAAAAAGCAGGACTGCGCCGCGGCGATCTGTTGATCACGGTGGATGAGCGCGACATTGCCGATCCTCAGGCGCTGCTCGAGGTGGTGGATGCCGCCGCCATTGATGTTCCTCTGCCTCTGAAAGTGCTGCGGGCCGGCCGCGAGCTCACCCTGTCCGTCAAACCGGAGCCCCTGCCTGGGATGGCCTGAAACCCCTTGCTACGGTCGCGCCCAAAGTACGTGACCCGATGGCTGATTTACAGACCCAGATGAAGCAGGCGGTGGCTGATGCCGCCGTGGAACAGATCAAGGACGGCATGGTGCTGGGCCTGGGTTCAGGCTCCACCGCCGCCCTGATGATTCAGGGCCTGGGGGCCAAGCTCGCCAGCGGAGAACTCAAAGACATCGTCGGTGTCACCACGTCCTTCCAAGGAGAGGTGCTGGCCGCTGAGCTCAACATTCCCCTGCTCAGCCTCAACGCCGTCAGCCGGATTGATCTGGCCATCGATGGTGCCGACGAAGTCGACCCTGGCTTCCAATTGATCAAGGGTGGTGGCGCCTGCCACGTGCAGGAGAAACTCGTGGCGGCACGGGCGGATCGGTTTGTGGTGGTGGTGGACTCCACCAAACTGGTGGACCGTCTCAACCTCGGCTTTCTGCTGCCGGTGGAAGTGCTTCCCTGGGCCTGGCGCCAGGTGAAGCAGCAGCTGGAAGCCCTCGGGGGCAGCGCTGAGCTGCGCATGGCCCAGCGCAAGGCCGGCCCTGTGGTTACCGATCAGGGCAACCTGATTCTGGACGCCAAGCTCAACGGTGGCATTAGCGATCCAGTGGCCCTGGAGCAGACGATCAACAACATTCCCGGTGTGCTGGAGAACGGCCTGTTCGTCAACATCACCGATGAGGTGCTGGTCGGCGAGATCACCGATGGTGTTGCCGGTGTCCGCAGCCTGGAAAAGCGCCTCAGCTGAGGCGCCGCCGCACCGATTCAGCGTGGCTGTGCAGGCCTTCACTGGTGGCCAGCTCCTGCACAGCTGAACCCGTTGCTTCCAGGGCAGCCCGGTTGAAACCGATCAGCGAGGTGTGGCGCATGAAGGTCTCAACACTCAGGGCCCCGCTGAAGCGTGCGGCTCCACAGGTGGGCAATGTGTGGTTCGGGCCTGCCAGGTAATCCCCCACTGCTTCTGGAGACCAGGGGCCCAGGAAAATGGCGCCGGCGTTCTGAATGCGATCCGCCAGGGGTTCGGGCCGCTCCACTAGCAGCTCCAGGTGTTCTGGGGCGAAGCTGTCGCTCAGGCGGGCACAGCTCTCGAGGTCGCCGCAGACCACCACCAGCCCCCAGTCCCGCAGAGCGGCTTCGCAGATCTCCTGGCGGGGGTGATCGGCCAGCTGTTCGGCCACTGCGGCGTTGATCCCGTCGGCCAGTGCAGGGTCGGTGGTAATCAGCACCGCCGCCGCCAGGGGGTCGTGCTCCGCCTGCGCCAACAGATCCGCTGCCACCTGATCGGGCTTGGCGGAGTGGTCTGCGATCACCAGCACTTCGCTTGGTCCCGCCAGGGAATCGATGGCCACCTGGCCGTACACCGCCTGTTTCGCAAGGGTGACGTAGAGGTTTCCGGGGCCACTGATCACGTCCACCTTGGGCACGCTCTCGCTGCCGTAGGCCATGGCGGCAACAGCCTGAGCACCTCCGAGGCGGAACACCGTTTTCACGCCGGCCAGGTGGGCCGCTGCCAGCACCACGGGGTTCACCGCACCATCACGTCCGGCGGGGGAACAGATCACCACGTCTTTGACGCCGGCGACCCGGGCTGGCACCGCATTCATCAGCACGGTGCTGGGGTAAGCCGCCCGTCCTCCGGGCACGTAGAGACCTGCCCGCTCCACCGGCCGCCAGCGCCGCCCAAGCTGTTCGCCGTGGGGGCCCGTCACCGCCAGATCGGCGGGACGTTGGCGTTGGTGGAAGTCGGTGATGCGGCGATGGGCCAGCTCCAGGGCATCCCGCAGGTTGGTCGGCAGCGACGTCCAGGCCTGTTCGAGGGCTTCGGGGGACACCGCCATTGGTTCGGGCCGGAAGCCATCGAACCGTTCGGTGAAGTCGGCAATGGCGGCATCACCGCGGTCGCGCACCGCTTTGAGAATGGCTTCAACCCGCTCACGGGCTTCACCCTGCTGGGTTTGTGTGGTGCGGCTCGACAACCGTTTCAGCTCCGTCTGGGCCCGGTCCAGATCCCGCACGATGCGAAGGGGAGCAACGGCCGGCTGGCTCACAGACAAAGGAACAGTGGGAGAGTTCGGTCAAGTTAGGACTCCACAACCCAGGGAAGGGGGTCCTGTCAAGGAGTAAGGTGCTGGATTGTTCGCAACGTTGAAGCCTCAGTGGCCAATAACAAGTCAGCCAAGAAGCGGATTGAGATTGCTGAGCGCAACCGTCTGCGCAACCGCACCTACAAGTCGTCGATGCGCACCCTGATGAAGCGCTGCTTCGCCGCTTGTGACGCCTACAGCGCCACCCCTGGTGATGAAGCCAAGGCCAGCGTGCAGACCTCCATGCGTGCCGCCTTCAGCAAGATCGACAAGGCCGTGAAGGTGGGTGTGCTGCACCGCAACAACGGTGCCAACCAGAAGTCCCGCCTCAGTGCGGCCGTGCGCAAGGTGCTCGAGCCCGCCAGCTGATTCGGTTTCAACCGGCAGAATGGGCCGAAAGCGCGTTTCGGCCCAGCTGTGTCCCCCACCCCGACGTTGATTGACAGCCACTGTCACATCGTCTTCCGCAACTTTGACGACGACCTCGATGAGGTGGCCTCACGCTGGCGTGAGGCTGGGGTTGGTGCACTGCTGCATGCCTGCGTCGAACCCTCCGAAATCCCGGCGATCCGCGCCCTGGCGGATCGATTCCCGGAAATGCGCTATTCCGTCGGCGTCCATCCATTGGACACCGAGCATTGGCGGGATGACACGGTGGTGGTACTGCGCCGGTCAGCCCTGGAAGACGATCGGGTGGTCGCCATCGGCGAACTCGGCCTCGATCTCTTCCGAGACAAGAATCTCGAGGAGCAGCTTGCTGTGCTGCGCCCTCAATTGGACCTGGCGGTGGAGTTGAACCTGCCGGTGATCATTCACTGCCGGGATGCCGCCGAGCCGATGCTGGAGGAACTGCGGGCCCGCAAGGCGCAGGGCCGTTGCCCCGGAGGGGTGATGCATTGCTGGGGCGGCACCCCCGATGAAATGCACCAGTTCCTGGAGCTCGGTTTCTACATCAGCTTCAGCGGCACCGTCACCTTCCCCAAGGCAGAGCCCACCCACGACTGCGCCCGTCAGGTGCCGGAGGATCGTTTCCTGGTGGAAACCGATTGCCCTTTCCTTGCCCCTGTGCCCCGCCGCGGCAAGCGCAATGAGCCGGCCTTCGTGGCGTCCGTTGCCACGCGGGTTGCTGAGCTGCGCGGCGTGGATCTCGACAGCGTGGCCTGCAGCAGCACCGCCAACGCCCGGCGTTTGTTCGGACTCCCTTAACCGGAGTTTCAAGGGTGTCGAGTCCATATGTAAGATGTTGTATTGGCCTGGCCATGCGCAGGATTCCGTCTTGTGTGTGGTGCCTGAAGCGTCCATTTCCTTCCGGTGCACTTGTCGTCGTCAGCTGATCTGACCCGCGATTTCTGAACAGCAGCAGCGGCGCTGTCGGTTCCTTCCTGGAAACCGTCGGTGCCGCTGTTGTGTCTAATCGTCCTGTCAGGTGAGCTTCTGCCGCCAATCCAGTCCTCCCCAGTCCCTTCGTCCTCTCTGCCGGTCCCCGCATGAGCAGCAGCGCGATTCAGGTCGCCAAGACCGCCACCTACCTCCCTGATCTGGTGGAGGTGCAGCGGGCCAGCTTTAAGTGGTTTTTGGATCAAGGTCTGATCGAGGAGCTGGAAAGCTTCTCTCCGATCACGGATTACACCGGCAAGCTGGAGCTGCACTTCATCGGTAGCGAGTACCGCCTGAAGCGCCCCCGCCACGATGTGGAAGAGGCCAAGCGCCGTGATGCGACCTTCGCGTCACAGATGTATGTGACCTGCCGCCTGGTCAACAAGGAGACCGGTGAGATCAAGGAGCAGGAGGTCTTCATCGGCGAACTGCCGCTGATGACCGAGCGCGGCACCTTCATCATCAACGGCGCTGAGCGCGTGATCGTGAACCAGATCGTGCGCAGCCCCGGTGTCTATTTCAAGGATGAAATGGACAAGAACGGCCGGCGCACCTACAACGCCAGCGTCATCCCCAACCGGGGTGCCTGGCTGAAGTTTGAGACAGATAAGAACGACCTGCTCCACGTTCGTGTGGACAAGACCCGCAAGATCAACGCGCACGTGCTCATGCGTGCCATGGGTCTGTCTGACAACGACGTGCTCGACAAGCTGCGTCACCCCGAGTTCTACAAGAAGTCGATTGATGCCGCCAACGACGAGGGCATCAGTTCGGAAGACCAAGCGCTGCTTGAGCTCTACAAGAAACTCCGTCCGGGTGAACCCCCCTCAGTGAGTGGCGGTCAGCAGCTGCTGCAGACCCGTTTCTTCGATCCCAAGCGCTACGACCTCGGTCGGGTCGGCCGCTACAAGATCAACAAGAAGCTGCGCCTCACCATCCCCGACACGGTGCGCACCCTCACCCATGAGGACGTGCTCTCCACCCTCGATTACCTGATCAACCTGGAACTGGATGTCGGCGGCGCCAGCCTCGACGACATCGATCACCTCGGCAACCGCCGAGTGCGTTCCGTGGGCGAACTCCTGCAGAACCAGGTTCGGGTCGGTCTGAACCGTCTTGAGCGGATCATCAAGGAACGGATGACCGTCGGCGAAACCGATTCGCTGACCCCGGCCCAGTTGGTGAACCCCAAGCCCCTGGTGGCGGCGATCAAGGAGTTCTTCGGCTCCAGCCAGCTGAGCCAGTTCATGGACCAGACCAACCCTCTGGCTGAGCTCACCCACAAGCGCCGCATCTCGGCCCTTGGACCCGGCGGTCTCACCCGTGAGCGTGCCGGCTTCGCCGTCCGCGACATTCATCCCTCCCACTACGGCCGTCTCTGCCCGATTGAGACGCCGGAAGGCCCCAACGCCGGTCTGATCAACTCCCTGGCCACCCACGCCCGGGTCAACGAATACGGCTTCATCGAAACGCCTTTCTGGAAGGTGGAGAACGGTGTCGTTCTGAAGGACGGCGATCCGATCTACCTGTCTGCCGACCGGGAAGACGAAGTGCGCGTCGCCCCTGGTGACGTGGCCACCGAGGACGACGGCCGGATCTCGGCGGATCTGATTCCTGTGCGTTACCGCCAGGACTTCGAGAAAGTCCCCCCTGAGCAGGTCGACTACGTCGCTCTGTCACCGGTGCAGGTGATCTCCGTGGCAACGTCCCTGATCCCCTTCCTGGAGCACGACGACGCCAACCGCGCCCTGATGGGCTCCAACATGCAGCGTCAGGCTGTGCCGTTGCTGCGTCCTGAGCGTGCCCTGGTGGGCACCGGCCTGGAAACCCAGGTGGCCCGCGACTCCGGCATGGTCCCGATCTCCCGGGTGAATGGCACCGTGACCTATGTGGATGCCAACGCCATCGTTGTTCAGGACGAGGACGGCAACGACCACACCCACTTCCTGCAGAAGTATCAGCGCTCCAACCAGGACACCTGCCTGAACCAGCGCCCGATCGTCCGCTGCGGCGATCCGGTGATCGTCGGCCAGGTGATGGCGGATGGTTCCGCCTGTGAAGGCGGTGAGATCGCTCTGGGTCAGAACGTTCTGATCGCTTACATGCCCTGGGAGGGTTACAACTACGAGGACGCGCTGCTGGTCAGCGAGCGTCTGGTTACCGACGACCTCTACACCTCGGTTCACATCGAGAAGTACGAGATCGAAGCACGTCAGACCAAGCTCGGACCTGAAGAGATCACCCGCGAAATTCCCAACGTCGCGGAGGAAAGCCTTGGCAACCTCGACGAGATGGGCATCATCCGCGTGGGCGCTTTCGTTGAAAGCGGCGACATCCTTGTGGGCAAGGTGACGCCCAAGGGCGAATCCGATCAGCCGCCGGAAGAGAAGCTGCTGCGCGCGATCTTCGGTGAGAAGGCGCGCGACGTGCGCGACAACTCCCTGCGGGTGCCCGGCACCGAGCGTGGCCGCGTTGTGGATGTGCGCATCTACACCCGTGAACAGGGTGATGAGCTGCCCCCCGGCGCCAACATGGTGGTGCGGGTGTATGTGGCCCAGCGCCGCAAGATCCAGGTCGGCGACAAGATGGCTGGCCGCCACGGCAACAAGGGCATCATCAGCCGCATCCTTCCTCGGGAGGACATGCCCTATCTGCCCGACGGCACCCCGGTCGACATCGTGCTCAACCCCCTGGGTGTGCCGAGCCGGATGAATGTGGGTCAGGTGTTCGAGCTGCTGATGGGTTGGGCCGCGTCCAACCTGGATTGCCGCGTGCGCATCGTTCCCTTCGATGAGATGCACGGTGCTGAGAAGTCCCAGCAGACCGTCGAGACCTTCCTCAAGGAAGCCGCCAAGCAGCCCGGCAAGGGTTGGGTGTACGACCCTGAGGATCCCGGCAAGCTGCAGCTGAGGGATGGCCGCACCGGTCTGCCCTTCGATCAGCCCGTGGCCGTGGGTTACTCCCACTTCCTCAAGCTGGTTCACCTGGTGGACGACAAGATTCACGCCCGTTCCACCGGCCCCTACTCCCTGGTCACCCAGCAGCCCCTGGGCGGTAAGGCACAGCAAGGTGGTCAGCGCCTGGGTGAGATGGAGGTGTGGGCCCTCGAGGCCTATGGCGCCGCATACACCCTGCAGGAACTTCTCACGGTCAAGTCCGACGACATGCAGGGCCGCAACGAGGCCCTCAACGCCATCGTCAAGGGCAAGCCGATTCCCCGCCCGGGTACACCGGAATCCTTCAAGGTGCTGATGCGCGAGCTTCAGTCCCTGGGTCTGGACATCGCCGTCTACACCGACGAAGGCAAGGAAGTGGATCTGATGCAGGACGTGAACCCACGTCGCAGCACCCCCAGCAGGCCCACCTACGAATCCCTCGGCGTCGCGGATTACGACGAGGACTGACGGATCAACGAACGAACCGATTCCCCGCTCCTTCTTCCTTAACCGTCAATGACCAACAGCAACCTCCGCACCGAGAACCACTTCGATTACGTCAAGATCACCCTCGCCTCACCCGATCGGGTGATGGAGTGGGGACAGCGCACCCTGCCCAACGGCCAGGTGGTCGGTGAGGTCACTAAGCCGGAGACCATCAACTACCGCACCCTCAAGCCCGAGATGGACGGGCTGTTCTGCGAAAAGATCTTTGGCCCGTCCAAAGACTGGGAATGCCACTGCGGCAAGTACAAGCGGGTGCGTCACCGGGGCATCGTTTGTGAACGCTGCGGTGTGGAGGTCACCGAGAGCCGCGTGCGTCGTCACCGCATGGGTTTCATCAAGCTGGCGGCCCCCGTCTCCCACGTCTGGTACCTGAAGGGGATCCCCAGCTACGTCGCCATCCTGCTGGACATGCCCCTGCGGGATGTGGAGCAGATCGTCTACTTCAACTGCTACGTGGTGCTGGATCCCGGCGACCACAAGGACCTGAAGTACAAGCAGCTGCTCACCGAAGACGAGTGGCTGGAAATTGAAGACGAGATCTACGCCGAAGATTCCGAGATCGAGAACGAGCCCGTGGTGGGAATCGGTGCCGAGGCCCTCAAGCAACTGCTGGAAGACCTCACCCTCGATGAAGTGGCTGAGCAGCTGCGTGAGGAGATCAACGGCAGCAAGGGTCAGAAGCGCGCCAAGTTGATCAAGCGTCTGCGCGTGATCGACAACTTCATCGCCACCAACGCTCGTCCAGAGTGGATGGTGCTGGATGTGATCCCGGTGATTCCGCCCGACCTGCGCCCGATGGTGCAGCTCGATGGTGGTCGCTTCGCCACCAGCGATCTCAACGATCTCTACCGGCGGGTGATCAATCGCAACAACCGTCTGGCGAGGCTCCAGGAAATCCTGGCCCCTGAAATCATCGTCCGCAACGAGAAGCGGATGCTGCAGGAGGCCGTCGACGCCCTGATCGACAACGGCCGTCGCGGTCGCACCGTCGTGGGTGCCAACAACCGTCCGCTCAAATCACTGAGCGACATCATTGAAGGCAAGCAGGGCCGCTTCCGTCAGAACCTCCTTGGTAAGCGGGTCGACTACTCCGGTCGTTCAGTGATCGTGGTGGGTCCGAAGCTGAAGATGCACCAGTGCGGTCTGCCCAAGGAGATGGCGATCGAGCTGTTTCAGCCCTTCGTGATCCACCGCCTGATCCGCCAGAACATCGTTAACAACATCAAGGCGGCCAAGAAGCTGATTCAGCGGGCCGACGATGAAGTGATGCAGGTGCTGCAAGAGGTGATCGACGGTCACCCGATCCTGCTGAACCGTGCTCCAACCCTGCACCGTCTCGGCATTCAGGCCTTCGAACCCAAGCTGGTGGATGGCCGTGCCATTCAGCTGCACCCCCTCGTCTGCCCAGCCTTCAACGCTGACTTTGACGGTGACCAGATGGCCGTTCACGTGCCCCTGGCCATCGAGGCGCAGACCGAGGCCCGCATGCTGATGCTGGCCAGCAACAACATCCTGTCGCCTGCGACCGGTGAGCCGATCATCACCCCGTCTCAGGACATGGTGCTCGGCTCCTACTACCTGACGGCGCTGCAACCCGGTGTCTCCAAGCCCGGCTTCGGCGATCGCAGCTGCACGTTCGCGGGTCTGGAGGATGTCATCCACGCCTTTGAAGACAACCGGATCGGTCTGCACGACTGGGTGTGGGTCCGCTTCAACGGTGAAGTTCAGGACGATGAAGAGCTGGATGCGCCCAGCAAGAGCGAATCCCTCAGCGATGGGACACGCATCGAAGAGTGGAGCTACCGCCGCGACCGTTTCGATGAAGACGGTGCCCTGATTAGCCGCTACATCCTCACCACTGTGGGCCGCGTGGTGATGAATCACACGATCATCGACGCGGTGGCCGCCGCCTGAATCAAGCCAGACGTCCTTCCTCCTTAACTCCTGATCCGCGCGCAGTCATGACCTCGTCCTCGAAATCTCGCAAGTCCAAATCCAGTAAGGCCTCCAAGGCCGCCAAAGAGGCTCCCGTGAGCGCATCGCGTCCGCTCTCGAAGACCCCACCGCCGTTCCGCAACCAGGTCATCGACAAGCGGGCCCTCAAGCAGCTCGTTGCCTGGTCCTACAAGAACCACGGCACTGCGGTGACGTCGGCCATGGCCGACAACCTCAAGGATCTCGGCTTCAAGTACGCCACCCAGGCGGCTGTGTCGATCTCCGTCGACGACCTCAAGGTGCCCGAGGCGAAGAAGGATCTGCTGGGCCAGGCCGAGGAACAGATCATGGCCACCGAAGAACGCTATCGCCTCGGTGAAATCACCGAGGTGGAGCGTCACACCAAGGTGATCGACACCTGGACCGAGACCAACGAGCGTCTGGTGGATGCTGTCAAAAAGAACTTTGACGAGAACGCACCGCTGAACTCGGTGTGGATGATGGCCAATTCCGGCGCCCGGGGAAACATGTCCCAGGTGCGTCAGCTGGTGGGCATGCGCGGCCTGATGGCCAACCCGCAGGGTGAAATCATCGACCTTCCGATCCGCACCAACTTCCGTGAGGGTCTGACGGTCACCGAGTACGTCATCTCCTCCTATGGCGCCCGGAAGGGTCTGGTGGATACGGCGCTGCGCACCGCCGACTCCGGTTACCTCACCCGTCGTCTGGTGGACGTTGCCCAGGATGTGATCGTCCGTGAGGACGACTGCGGCACGACCCGCCACATCGTGGTGGACGCCGAGGACGGCAAATTCGGCAGCCGGCTTGTGGGTCGCCTGACCGCCGCCCAGGTGGTGAATGCCGATGGCGAGGTGCTGGCTGAGCGCGACACTGAAATCGATCCGCCGCTGTCTAAGTCCTTCGAGGCCGCTGGTGTCAAGGCCGTGAGTGTGCGTTCGCCGCTCACCTGTGAAGCCAACCGTTCCGTTTGCCGCAAGTGCTACGGCTGGGCACTGGCCCACAACGAACTGGTCGACCTGGGTGAAGCCGTCGGCATCATTGCAGCCCAGTCGATCGGTGAGCCTGGAACCCAGCTCACCATGCGGACCTTCCACACCGGTGGTGTGTCCACCGCTGAAACAGGTGTGGTTCGCTCCAAGGTGGCGGGCACCGTCGAGTTCGGCAGCAAGGCGCGGGTGCGTCCCTACCGCACCCCCCACGGTGTGAATGCCCAACAGGCTGAGGTTGATTTCAACCTCACGATCAAGCCGTCCGGCAAGGGCAAGGCCCAGAAGATCGAGATCACTAACGGCTCCCTGTTGTTCGTCGACAACGGTGCTGAGATCGATGCCGACGTCACCGTGGCGCAGATCGCCGCTGGTGCGGTCAAGAAGAGTGTGGAGAAGGCCACCAAGGACGTGATCTGCGACCTGGCCGGCCAGGTGCGTTACGAGGAGGCGATCCAGCCCCGTGAGGTCACCGACCGCCAGGGCAACATCACCCTGAAGGCCCAGCGTCTTGGCCGCATGTGGGTGCTTTCCGGCGACGTCTACAACCTGCCGCCCAATGCTCAGCCCGTGGTCACCAGTGAGACCCAGGTCACTGAGGGTCAGGTGCTGGCCGAAGCCAGCCAGCGGAGTGAGTACGGCGGTGAAGTGCGCTTGCGCGACTCCATCGGTGATTCCCGTGAGGTGCAGATCGTCACCACGGCGATGACCCTCAAAGACTTCAAGCTGCTGGAGGAGTCCACCCACTCCGGTGAGATCTGGAACCTCGAGGCCAAAGACGGCACCCGTTACCGCCTCAACACCATCCCCGGCAGCAAGATCGGTTCCGGTGAGGTCATCGCTGAACTGGCGGATGACCGCTTCCGCACCGGCACCGGTGGTTTGGTGAAGTTCGCCCCTGGTCTGGCGATCAAGAAGGCCCGTTCCGCCAAGAACGGTTACGAGGTCAACAAGGGCGGCACCCTGCTTTGGATCCCCCAGGAGACCCACGAAATCAACAAGGACATCTCCCTGTTGATGATCACCGACGGTCAGTGGATCGAGGCCGGCACCGAGGTTGTCAAAGACATCTTCAGCCAGACCGCGGGCATCGTCACCGTCACCCAGAAGAACGACATTCTGCGCGAAATCATCGTCCGCAGTGGTGAGTTCCACCTCTGCACCGATGCCAAGGCACTGGAGCGTTTCGAGGGTGATGGCCAGATGGTCAACCCCGGCGAAGACATCGCCAAGGGGCTGTCCGTTGACACGATGAAGTACGTGCAGACGGTGGAGACCCCCGAAGGCAAGGGTCTGCTGCTGCGTCCGGTTGAGGAGTACACCATTCCCAACGAGGCCCAGCTGCCTGAGCTGTCCCATGTGAAGCAGGCCAATGGCCCTCACCTCGGCATCAAGGCCACCCAGCGTCTGGCGTTCAAGGACAACGAACTGATCAAGTCCGTTGAAGGTGTGGAGCTGCTCAAGACCCAGCTGCTGCTCGAGACCTTCGACACCACCCCGCAGATGACGGTGGATGTCGAGAAGGCTCCCGACAAGCGGGCCAAGACTATTTCTCGTCTGCGCCTTGTGATCCTCGAGTCGATCCTGGTGCGTCGCGACACCATGTCCGACTCCAGCCACGGCTCAACCCACACCGAGCTGCAGGTCGAAGATGGCGTGTCTGTGAAGGCTGGCGATGTCGTCGCCACCACCCAGATCCTCTGCAAGCAGGCCGGTCTGGCGCAGTTGCCTGAAGCCACGGAAGCCGACCCGGTGCGTCGGATGATCGTGGAACGCCCCGAAGACACCACCACCCTGAGCACCTCCGGCAAGCCGGTGGTGAGCGTCGGTCAGCGGATTGTCGATGGCGATGCCCTTGCCGACGGCGAAACCGCCACCTGCTGTGGTGAGATCGAGGCCGTCAGCGGCAACAGCGTCACACTCCGTCTGGGACGTCCCTACATGGTGTCGCCCGACTCCGTCCTGCACGTGCGTGATGGAGATCTGGTGCAGCGCGGTGATGGCCTGGCCCTGCTGGTGTTCGAACGCCAGAAGACCGGTGACATCGTTCAGGGTCTGCCCCGAATCGAGGAATTGCTGGAGGCCCGTCGCCCCCGTGAATCCGCGATTCTCTGCAAGAAGCCCGGCACCGTTGAGATCAAGCAGGGTGAAGACGACGAGTCCCTTGCCGTCAACGTGATCGAATCCGATGACGCCATCGGTGAATATCCGATCCTGCTCGGCCGCAACATCATGGTGAGCGATGGCCAACAGGTCACCGCTGGTGAACTGCTGACCGATGGCCCGATCAACCCCCACGAGTTGCTCGAGTGCTACTTCGAAGATCTGCGCAGCCGCAAGCCTCTGATGGAGGCCGCCCAGGAGGCGATCGCCAACCTGCAGCACCGTCTGGTGACTGAGGTTCAGAACGTCTACAAGTCCCAAGGCGTCTCGATTGACGACAAGCACATCGAGGTGATCGTCCGTCAGATGACCAGCAAGGTGCGGGTCGAAGATGCCGGCGACACCACCCTGTTGCCAGGTGAGCTGATCGAACTGCGTCAGGTGGAAGACACCAACCAGGCCATGGCGATCACCGGTGGCGCTCCCGCCGAGTTCACCCCGGTGCTGCTGGGTATCACCAAGGCGTCGCTCAACACCGACAGCTTCATCTCCGCCGCCTCCTTCCAGGAGACGACCCGGGTGCTCACCGAAGCCGCCATCGAGGGCAAGAGCGACTGGCTGCGTGGTCTCAAGGAGAACGTGATCATCGGTCGCCTGATTCCCGCAGGTACCGGCTTCAGCGGCTTCGAAGAAGAGCTGCAGAAGGAGGCTGGCCCCCACCCCGACATCCTTTCGGAGGACCCGGCCGGCTACCGCCGCATGCAGAACCTGCGTCCCGACTACACCGTCGACATGCCCCCTGCGGCCAGCGCCAGTGCGGTGCTGGATGACCCTAGTGACGCCGATCTCGAGGCCACCCGCACCCGCCACAACATCGACCCCTCGGCGAGCAATTTCGCCGCGTTCACCCGTCCGGACGCCGACAATGAGCTGAAGGAAGAGCAGGTGGTCGATGCTGAAGCCGTTGAGGGTCTTCAGGAAGAGGGCCTGCTCTCTGACGAATGAGCTCCGCTCAATCGTTCACCATTGCAGCCCCTTCCATGCTTGAGCCCACTGAGATCCCCAAGAGACGCCTGCCCAAATATGGGTTCCACACCCATACCGAGCGGCTGAATGGACGTCTGGCCATGCTTGGCTTCATCGCCCTGATGGCGGTGGAGATCAAGCTTGGCCATGGTCTGCTGATCTGGTGACCCAGGCTCTGCTGGGTCGCAGCGCGGCCGAGCTGCAGGACTGGGCCGTCGCCCAGGGACAGAAGCCGTTCCGCGGCCGTCAGCTGCATGACTGGATCTATGCCAAGGGGGCTCGATCCCTGGCCGACATCACGGTCTTCCCCAAGACCTGGCGTGCCACCTTGTTGGAGAGCGGCATTGATGTGGGCCGGCTGAAGGAAGTGCATCGTTCGGTGGCCACGGATGCCACCACCAAATTGCTGCTCTCCACCGAGGACGGCGAAACCATCGAAACGGTCGGGATTCCCACCGACCAACGCCTCACCGTCTGTGTGTCCAGCCAGGTGGGTTGTCCCATGGCCTGCCGCTTCTGTGCCACCGGCAAAGGGGGGTTGCAGCGTTCACTTCAGACCCACGAAATCGTGGATCAGGTGCTGAGTGTGCGTGAGGCGATGGACCGTCGTCCTTCCCACATCGTGTTCATGGGCATGGGCGAGCCCCTGCTCAACAGCAGCGCTGTGCTGGAGGCGATCCGCTGCCTCAATGATGATCTCGGCATCGGCCAACGGCGCATCACCGTCAGCACGGTGGGTGTTCCGAAAACCTTGCCGCAACTCGCGGAACTGGCCATGCAGCGGCTGGGCCGCGCCCAGTTCACCCTGGCGGTGAGCCTCCATGCCCCCAACCAGCGGCTGCGCGAGGAGCTCATTCCCACAGCCCATGCCTACCCCTATGAGGCTTTGCTCGAGGATTGCCGTCACTATCTGGAATTGACCGGTCGGCGGGTGAGTTTTGAGTACATCCTGCTCGGTGAAATCAACGATCAGCCCGAGCATGCCGCAGAGCTGGCGGATCGCGTTGGTGGTTTCCAGAGCCACGTGAACCTGATCGCCTACAACCCGATTGAGGAGGAAGAGTTCAAACGACCAACGCCGCAGCGGATCGAGGCGTTTCGTCGTGTGTTGGAGCGGCGCGGTGTTGCCGTGAGCCTCAGGGCCAGCCGGGGGCTCGATCAAAATGCGGCCTGCGGTCAGCTCCGGCGTCAGCAGATGGCCCCCAATTCATCCGGCAGCTGACGGGTGGGCTGATGCCCTGTTCCTCAGCAGACTGCTGAGGAACAGGGTCTGCGCATGACAGCGATCGATTGGCTGCTTCTCGCTGCTTACCTCGTTCTCACCCTGGTGTTGGGGTTGTGGCTGGCCCGCCGCAACAGCGGCGAGGCGGATTATTTCGTGGCTGGCCGTCGTCTGAACGGTTGGTTGGCCGGCGCCTCGATGGCGGCCACCACCTTCTCCATCGATACGCCGCTTTACGTTGCCGGCCTGGTTGGTACCCGCGGCCTGGCGGGCAACTGGGAGTGGTGGAGCTTTGGTTTGGCCCACGTGGCCATGGCTGTTGTCTTCGCACCCCTCTGGCGCCGCAGCGGTGTGCTCACCGACGCCGCCTTCACCGAGCTGCGCTATGGCGGAGCGGCGGCGGCTTGGTTGCGCGGCATCAAGGCTTTCCTGCTGGCCGTGCCGGTGAACTGCATCGGCATCGGCTATGCCTTCCTCGCCCTCCGCAAGGTGGTGGAAGCGCTGGGGCTGGTGTCGGGTCAACCCGCAGCACTGGGACTGACGGACACGGTCTGGCTCCTGATGGTCGTGGCTCTGCTTGTGATGAGTTACACCGTGGCCGGTGGGCTCTGGGCCGTCGTGGTCACCGATCTGGTCCAGCTTGTGCTGGCGTTGGCGGGTGCCCTGGCCGTGGCCGCGGCTGCCCTCCATGCCGCAGGAGGGATGACAGCGCTGTTGGAACAACTGCAGGCACTGCAGCGGCCGGAGATGCTGTCCCTGGTGCCCTGGACCTGGGATGACGCGGGCTTCCACTGGTTGCAGGGCAGTGGCATCAGCATCCCGATGTTCACGGCCTACATCGCTGTGCAGTGGTGGAGTTTCCGCCGCAGCGATGGGGGTGGCGAGTTCATCCAGCGCATGCTGGCCACCCGCGATGAGCAGCAGGCGCGGCTGGCGGGTTGGGTGTTTCTGGTGGTGAATTACCTCGTGCGCAGCTGGCTCTGGATCGTGGTCGCGTTGGCGGCCCTGGTGCTGTTGCCGGCTGGCGCTGATCTTGAGCTCGGCTATCCCGCCCTGGCCGTGCAACTGCTGCCCCCGGTGGCGCTCGGCTTGGTGGTGATCTCTTTGGTGGCGGCGTTCATGAGCACCGTGAGCACCTCGGTGAACTGGGGAGCCAGCTACCTCACCCACGACCTCTATCAGCGCTTTGTTCGCCCCTCTGCCGGTTCGCGGGAGCTGTTGCTGGTGGGACAACTCACCACGGTTCTGCTGCTCGTTCTTGGGGTGATCACCGCTTTGATCAGCGACAGCATCGGCACGGTGTTTCGGCTGGTGATCGCGATCGGGTCCGGCCCCGGTGTGGTTCTGGTGCTGCGCTGGTTCTGGTGGCGCGTGAATGCAGCCGCGGAGCTGTCGGCGATGCTCTGCGGCTTTTTCGTTGGGGTGTTCACTTCGGTGGTGCCCCTGGTTCGGATCGAGGATTACGGGGTTCGCATTGCGGTGATCACCGGCCTCTCCGCTGTCCTCTGGTTGACGGTGATGCTGAGCACACCGCCGGAATCGGATGCTGTTTTGGAGCGGTTTGTGCGGACGGTGCGTCCTCCGGGCCCCGGGTGGTCACGCCTGCGCCAGCGCTTCGGCGTCATGCCGATGGAGTCGTTGCCGGCCATGCTGCGGCGCTTCATGCTGGCCTGTGGTGTGTTGTTTGGTGGCCTGCTCGGCACCGGAGGCTTCCTGTTGCATCAACAGTGGAGTGGCTGGATCGGTCTGTCGGTGCTGATCCTCTCGATGTGGCAGCTGCGGCGGCGAGTCGATGCCGTGCCCTCTTGAGCAGAATGACGCCTTGATTGGCCTGTTCCGGTGTCGTTTTTTCGTTCCACGCTTCTGCCGGCTCTGATTGTTCTTCTGTTTGCCCTGGCGTTGTTCGCTGTGAGTGCCCGCATCTGGCTTCCCGGTGACATGCTGGCTCCAGCCCCGATGGGTTGAGTCCTGGAATGGCTCCCGTAGCATCCCCGCATGACTGACGACCGCAGCCAACAGAAGGACCAGGGGCTGTCCAGCCTCTCTGTGGATCCTGATCTGCTGGCGCGTGAGCTGGCGGCGGAAGACGACGTTGATCCGCTTGATGCAATCCAGCTCGATGACGCCGAGCAGGATTCCTCCCTGGAGATTGCCCGGGCCTGTGACCAGGGCCTGGTCTTGTTGCGTGGCAACCACGGAGAACGGCTGCAGGGCCTGCAGGTGTTCTGTGAACACCGTGATCCCCGTTCGATTGCCCTGCTGCTGCCCTTGCTCCAGAACTCCTGTCCGGTGGAGCGGATGAGTGCCGTCTACGCCTTGGGCCGCAATCCATCACCGCCGGCTGTTGAGCCGCTGTTGCAGCTGCTTCAGCTCGATGCCAATGCCTACGTCCGCAAGGCTGCGGCCTGGAGCCTGGGCAATTTCCCCGATGCTCCGGTGCTCAATCCGTTGATCCGGGCGTTGCAGACGGATGTCGCAGCGGTGCGCCTCTGGTGTCCGGGATCCCTGGCGGAAGCCGGCAGCCGTTCCCCGGTCAAGGCCGACCCCGCGGCGGGGCAATTGCTGGTGAGTCTGCGCATCGACAGTGAAGCGGTGGTGCGCAGCAACTGCATCTGGGCTTTGGGCCGTTTGATGGATCAGCTGGTGCAGCCGCGGCAAGCCGAGATCGTTGAAGCCCTGGTGAGTGCCCTCCTCCATGACGGGGAGATCTCCGTGCGCGATGAGGCCAGAACGGCCCTCGAGCAGCTGGAGGATCCGCTGGTGCTGGAACGCCTCCAGGCTCTGATCAACGACGGTTTCATCCTGTAGCGCCGCTCTTGTAACGGCAAACGCAACATTCAGGGGTGACCCCCACTAGATTGCTGCGCAAATCACGCTTCTTCGATGCCCCAGAAGACCATTCGTTTCACCATTCGGTCTGACGGCCGTGTGGAAGAACGGGTCGAGGGTGTTGATGGTGAAGCGTGCCAGCAGCTCACTGAAGAAGTGGAAGCTGCTCTTGGAACGGTTGAACGTCAGGAGTCCACATCCGAAGCGTTTCTGCAGCCTGAGGTCCAGTCCCAGTCTCTTCCCGCTCATTTGAACTGATGTCGCATTTCAGCACCGTCAAAACCGAACTGCGTCAGCTGGAGCCTCTGGTGAAAGCCCTGGAAGACATGGGCTATGCCCCTTATCAGGGTGAACGTCCCGTGCGCGGCTACCGCGGCCAGACCGTCACCGCTGATCTGGCCATCGCGGTGCAGGACGGTGGTGACATCGGCTTCCGCTGGAACAGCGCATCGGAGTCCTATGAGCTGGTCACCGACCTTGATCTGTGGAAGCAGCAGATTCCTGTGGAACGTTTTCTCTCCAAGCTCACCCAGCGCTACGCCCTGAACACGGTTCTGGCTGCCACCACCAAGGAAGGATTCCAGGTTGCCGAGCAGACCCAATCCGAGGATGGTTCGATCGAACTCGTGGTGACCCGCTGGGACGCCTGAATCCTGGCTGATCCTTCGTCTCACGCCTTTTCCGCCCCCGCTCGCCCGCAGGAGCAGGTCACAGGGAGGGAACCCCTGCTCGGGGGAGACATGCGTGATCAGGCTGTCTGGGTGGATGAAGCCGTCTGCATCGGCTGTCGCTACTGCGCCCACGTGGCTGCGAACACCTTTGTTGTTGAGCCGCATCTGGGACGCTCAAGGGCCATCCGACAGGACGGTGACTCCACCGAATGCATTCAGGAGGCCATCGACACCTGTCCTGTGGATTGCATTCACTGGGTTCCCTTTGAATCGTTGGAAACGTTGCGGCAAAACCTGATTCGCCAGAATCTGCAACCGCGTCCCCAGGGTTGATGGCGCTTCCCACCCGCCGATTCGGCCGCACGGAGCTTGAGATCCCCCTGTTGTCTCTTGGGGGAATGCGCTTTCAGCAGAGCTGGACCGACCTTCCTGCTGATCAGATCACGTCTGCATCGCAAACCCAGCTCGAGGCGACTCTGAAGCGCGCGGTGGATCTGGGCTTTCACCATGTGGAAACGGCGCGGCACTACGGCAGCTCCGAACGTCAGCTGGGCTGGGCCCTGCCGCGTACACCCGATCCCTCCCGTCTGCTGCAAAGCAAGGTGCCTCCCCGGCCCGATGCCGATGCCTTCGAGGCGGAACTGGAGCTCAGTTTTGACCGGTTGGGCTGTGATCGCCTTGATTTACTGGCCATCCACGGCATCAACCTGCCGGAGCATCTCGAGCAGGCCCTTCAACCCGGGGGCTGTATGGAGGTGGTGCGCCGCTGGCAGGCGGAGGGCCGTATTGGTCACGTGGGTTTCTCCACCCATGGCCCCACCGCCTTGATCGCACAGGCCTGCGACTCCGGTGCCTTCGATTACGTGAATCTGCACTGGTACTACATCCGCCAGGACAACGGCCCTGCCTTGGATGCGGCCCGCCGTCAGGACATGGGGGTGTTCATCATCAGTCCCACTGACAAGGGCGGCCATCTGCACACGCCATCCCAACGGCTGTTGGAGCTGTGTGCACCGCTGCATCCCATCGTCTTCAACGACCTGTTCTGTCTCCAGGACCCGCGGGTGCACACCATCAGTGTGGGAGCGGCCCGGCCGGAGGATCTCGAGCTTCACCTGGAGGCGTTGCACCTGCTACCGGAGGCAGCGTCCTTGGTTGCTCCAGTGGATCAGCGGCTTCGGCAGGCGGCCGATGAAGCATTGGGTCGTGACTGGATGGCCACCTGGTCCGTCGGGCTGCCGCCTTGGCATGCGACGCCTGGGGAAATCAACCTGCCGGTGTTGCTTTGGCTGTACAACCTGCTGGAGGCCTGGGATCTGGAGAGTTATGCCAAGGCCCGCTATGGGTTGCTGGGCTCCGGCGGCCACTGGTTTGCCGGGGCCAATGCCGATGGCTTTGATGCGGAGGTCAGTGCCGAAGAGCTGCAGAGCGTCCTGCAGGAGAGCCCGTGGCGTGAGCGCATCCCAGAGATTCTGCGCAGCCTCAAGCAGCGGCTCAAGGGCGAATCCCAGATGCGCTTGTCGAGCGTCTGAGCGTTCCTTTTAGCTCCCCAGAGGATCCCGGCTGGGTGTTCCCACGGCCCTTGGGTAGCTGCGGGGGCAGGGGCCGTTCGGTTGCACCCGCAGCAGGTGCCGCGTGCCGCGATCACCGGGCAGTTGCCGGTGCTGCACCTCGATCAGATGGCCCTTAAGCAGGCGCAGGGCCCTGTTGAACGGCACGGCATCGCTGTCCGTCCACTGGCCCCGATACAGCAGGGCCTGGCCGTCGCTCTTCAGCAAGGGCAAAAGGTATTCGGCCACCACGGGAGCTGCTGCCACAGCCCGGGCCACGGCGCGATCGAAGCTGCCGCGGAAGTGGCGATCGCGCCCGGTGGTTTCGATCCGCTCGGTGCGGACCCGCACCCGATCGGCAAGGCCCAGGCTTCCGGCCATGGCCTCCACGGCGGCGGTCTTGCGTCCGACGGAATCCAGCAGGGTCACCTGTGCCTGGGGCAGGGCAATGGCGATGGCGAGGCCGGGGAAGCCTCCCCCGGTTCCCACATCAATCCAGTGCTGCGGCTCGTCCGCTGACTGGAGTTCCGCCGCCAGCGGCCAGAGGCTGTCGAAGACCTGACCAATCCAGAAATCGTCGCCGTTCACCAGGCGCGTCAGGTTGACCCGTTCATTCCAGCTCTGCAGCAGGCCCTGAAGCTCCACCAGCTGGTCGCGCTGCGCCTGCGATGGCTGCCATCCCAGGGCGTCCCAGAACGCCGGTTCAGGCGCGGTGGCGGCCATGGCTGCAGCAACAACTCTTCTTAGGATGAAGGACCGGCCGTCCCCTGTGTCCGAAGCCCGCCCCAGCCATCACGAACGGCTTGGCGTGCGTCCCGGGGTTGACGCTGAAACCTTGCGCCAGGCCTTTCGACGCCAGTCCAAGGCCCTGCATCCCGACACCACGCAACTGCCGCCCGAGCAGGCCAGCATTGCGTTTCAGCAGCTCAAGGAGTCCTATGACGTTCTGCTGCGTCAGAGCCAGGCAACCCTCAGTCTTGGCGCCCAGTCGCCGTCATCGCCCCCGCCACTGCAGCGTGAATCCCGCCCGGATGCCTGGCAGGGCATTGGTCAACGCAGGCCCCTCTCTGGTGGGGAATGGTTCTCGCTGGTGCTGTTGAGCATCGCGCTGTTGCTCAGCCTGGTGCTGGGGTTGGGGGTGGCGCTTGCCCAGGGCCGCGATTGGCAGGTGTCGCCGAGTTGGCTGGCGGATGAGCAGACTCAGAACACATCCGTGCGTTCGCAACCTGATGGCCGCCCTGCCCCCGGAGAGCATCCCGCTGAATCAGCACTCTCTCCCGGCGCTTGAGGCTTGGCTCCAGCAGCTGGGTGCCGTCCGCATGGACGACAACCCCTGCCAGTGGATGCTTGAGCGTTCTGAGTGGCGAGCGTTGTTGCTGCTGGAACGGGAGGACCTCAAAGTGATCTGGCACCCGGGTTCCCTGGAGGCCATGGTGCAGTGTTCGCTGCCCTATGGCCTCTCCAGGGCCGATGTCGAGGCGGCGATTCAGGCGGGGCCCTGAGGCCAGCAGCTTCAGAGCTGATCGAGGGCCTGTTCCAGCACCGAATAGCAGCGTTCCAGCTGGGCATCGCTGATGCAGAGCGGTGGCAGCAGATAGACCACCTGGCCCAGGGGGCGGAGGAAGACGCCTTTCTCCATCGCCAGCCGTTTCAGCTTCGGCCCCGCCGGGTTGAGGTAGCCCGAGCTCCCCTCCACAACGAGGTCGAAGCCGGCCACCGTCCCCGTCAGCCGGGGATGTTGCACCTTCCGATGACGCGCCAACCGCTCCAGATGAGGACGATGCCGTTGTTCGAACTGTTGAAAGGCAGCGGGGTTGCGCTCAAGCAGGTCGAGGCTGGCGTTGGCCGCGGCGCAGCCCAGCGGATTGGCCGTGAAGCTGTGGCCGTGCCAGAGGGTCAGGCAGGGGTCGTCACCGACGAAGGCTTCGAACACCGCTTCGCTGGCCATGGTCACGCCCATCGGCAGACATCCCCCCGTCAAGCCTTTGGACAGGGCCATCAGATCCGGCCGGATGCCCGCTCGCCGGCTGGCGAACCAGTCGCCACAGCGTCCGAAGCCGGTGAGCACTTCATCGGCGATCAGCAGGGCTCCCGCCTGGCGGGTGCGTGCCTCCACTTGCCTCAGAAACTCGGGCCGCACCATGGCCATGCCGCCGGCCCCCTGCAGCAGCGGTTCGAGGATCACCGCCGCTGTCGGTGTCTCCAGCACGCGCTCGAGCACCTCGAGTGCCGCCGATTCCTTGGCCTCCACGGCATCGTCGTCCCACCAGGTGGCCGGCCAGGGAACCCGGGCGACGGGAAAGAGCTTGTCTTCGAAGGGGGCGCTGAACAGGTTGCGTTCGCCGACGGCCATCGCTCCGAAGGTGTCACCGTGGTACGCCCCGTCGAAGGCGACGATCTGAGAGCGCGGTTGGCCCCGGTTTGCCCACCACTGGCAGGCGATCTTGAGCGCCACTTCCACCGCAGTGGAGCCGTTGTCGGAGAAGAACAGCCGTTGCAGGCCGCAGAGGCCGCTCAGACGTACGGCCAGCTGTTCAGCAGGCTCATGGGTGAAGTCGGCAAAAATCACCTGCTCGAGGCGGGCGGCCTGATCGGCGATGGCCTTGGCCAGCACCGGATGGGCATGGCCGTGCAGGGTGACCCACCAGCTGCTGATGGCATCGATCAGGGGCTCGCCTTGCTCACGGATCAGCAGGGCACCGTCTCCAGACACCACCCGTTGGGAGTTAGCTGCGCTGGCCATCTGGGTGAAGGGGGGCCACAGATTCGGATGGCGGATCGACCCCATGGCAGCAGCGGCAGCTTTTGCCATATTGAATCTGGAGCTATTGGAGATGCCCCGGATGGCTGCCCCACGCACCCGTCGTCAATCCAAGCGTTTTGTTCCCACCACGCGGCCTGAGCCGTCGGCCAAGCGACGTCTTGTTGTCCCTGAGGGCGACTGGCAAGCGATTCGCAGTGATCTCGAGCTGCGGGGTTGGTCGTCCTCCCAGCTGGAGGTGATCCAGGCTGAACTCAGTCACGGATGGCCGCTGCGGGTCGCCGTGCGCCATGCCGCGATGCGTCTGGGCACCTGCCCTACCGGGTCAAAGGCCCTGGGCTGAGGGGTCAGCGGCAGACGTCACTGTTCTTTTCCGCCTCTGTGGCGATGGCGCTGCAGTTCACCCAGCGCACCAGCTGCACCTCGATGTCGGTGAACAGCGCCAGAATCCCAACGCAGAGTGCTGAAACAGCCAGGGTCGCGAGGGTTTGACGTGAAGTCACGGGGACGAGCGCTTCAACACTTCTCGGAATGTAGTGGTGAGATTTTGCTCGTGCCAAAGCCGCTCCAGAACCGTTGCTGAGAGCGAGGCCTGGGGCGGGAGCTGCGCCAGAACGGGGACGTCACCGAATTGCTTGAGGGTCCCCGGGTTGTCGGCATGGAGGGGGCCGTTGAGGATCAGTCCCAACACCGTGAGATTCCGCCGTCTCAACGCTTCCAAGCTGAGCAGGGTGTGGTTGAGGGTGCCCAGTCCACTGCGGGCCACCAGAACGATGGGCAACTGCCACTCCACCAGTTGATCGATCTGGAGCCAGTTGCGGGTGAGGGGCACCATCAACCCTCCAGCCGTCTCCACCACCAGGGATCCCTGATGCTGGGGAATGGCGAGTTGGGCAGGGTCGAGTGGCGTGTCGTCCAGTTCGGCGGCCCAGTGGGGGGAGACCGGCTCTCGGAAGGCATAGGCCTCGGGCAGCATCCGTTCCGGCGGGAGGTTCAACAGCTGCCGCACCCGTTCGCGGTCACCGCCGCCCTCCAGTCCGCTCTGCACCGGTTTCCAGTAGCTGGCCTGAAGCCCCTGTACGAGCCACGCACTCACCACGGTTTTGCCGACGTCCGTGTCGGTTCCGCACACCACCAGGCGACTGACGCTGCCGTTCATCGCTTCACCATCAGGACCCACATCCTCCAGGTCAGGGCGAACCCGGCTGATGCATCGGCTTGGGGCCAAGCTCGGAAGACGGCCTTCCATTGGCCTGGGGAGAGCTGGCCACCGTTGGTGACGGAGGCGCCGATGTTGCTCATCGGTCGCAGCAGCCGCAGTGGATTGGCGGCGCGTTGGGTGAAGCTCAGGCACTCGTCCCGTTGCACCACCCCATCCGGCAGGGCTGCCATCAGTTGCTCCCGCACCGGCATGGACAAGGCCGTGCAGGTTTGATTCGCTGCCCGGGCGGCGTGCTGCCATTGCGGAAAACTTCCAGCCACCGGCACTGCCAGGGCCAGCCAGCCCCCCTTTGGCAGGGCATCCACCCAACGCCGAAGCTGCTGGGCTGGATCCGGTAACCAATGCAAAACAAAGCTGGAGGCCAGCAGTTGCGGAGGCTCACTCCAGTTCGGTAACCCGCGGCTCAAGTCATGCCGCAGGGTGTGTGTTCCATGGGGGTGGCTGTTCAACATGGCGGCACTTCCGTCAAGACGGATCACCTGCTGGCCTGGATGAGCGACTTCCAGGGCTGCGGCCAGATGACCGGTGCCGCTGCCGAGGTCAGCCCACAGGCCCCGCCGGATGGAGCAGCGACGGCTCAGTTGGGCCAGGCGCCAGGCCATGGCCCGTTGCAGCAACGCCTCGCCTGCATAGGTCGGTGCTGCGCGACTGAAGCGCTCCAGCACCTGGTCGGGGCGAATCACAGGGCCCACAGCCATTGCTGCACCACCGAGAGCACCGTTGGTGTGATCAGTGCGTGGCCCCAATTCGGATCCCGATGCAGGGTCAGCGGCTGCGCTCCGAGGTCATCGATCAGCTGCTGTGCTGATGCGGCGTGCACCACAGCGTCCTGTTCGCCCTGCACCACCAGCACAGGCACCGCTTCAGGCCAGCCCGTTGGCAGGCTGTGGCAGCGCGCCAGAAGCTCCAGATCCTGCTGCAGCCGCTGGCGCCCCAGGCTCGTCAAACCCTGCAGCAGGGGGGCTGGGGGCAGGGCGCTGCGGGCATGGGGTGAAGCGGCTTTGTCGAGGAAACGCTCCAGCATCATCAGTTCCTCGTCGGTGCCCAGGGCCGCTTGCATCCCCTTCAGAGCCATCGCCACCGCGCGCCCTGCACGCCCGTGGGGCACGAAGGCGCTGAAGCTCCCCAGCAGCACCACCGCATCGGCCTGCGCCAGCAAAGCTGCCGGCAGCAGGTGCAGCCCCAGGGAGTGGGCGATCAACAGGTTGCGTCCTGGGCCGGGGGGCCATGCCGGAGCAACGGTCTCACCGCCGCTGTAGCCCCGGTCCGCGCTGGACCATTTCGCTCCCCCGTCTTCAAAGCGTTGACGCCAGTGGGACCAGGTGCCGGCCTGGCCAGCCCAACCATGCATCGCCAGGACCTGCATCATCGAGAGCCGAGGGCTGCGAGCAGTTGCTCCAATGTGCCCTCGGGCAGGTCCCGCCGAAGCACCAGGCGCAAACGGGCGGTCCCCTCCGGCACCGTGGGCGGCCGGATCGCCACCGACAGCAGCCCCGCCTGCTCCAGCTGTTGCTGGAGGTCGAGCGCGTCCTGGTCGTCCCCGACCAACAGCGGGAGAACGGGGCCGTGTCCTGCCGGTTTTGCCCAGCCCTGGTGCGCCAGTGCTGTCCTCCAGCGTTGCGAGCGCTGGCTCAGCTCGCTTCCCCAGTTGGGATGGGCTTGGATCAGGCGCAGGGCAGCCTGGGCTCCCGCCACCAGCGGTGGGGCCAGGGCCGTGGTGTAGCGGAAGGCCCCACTGGTTTGCAGCAGCAGCTCCATCGTGGTGTGGTCCCCAGCCAAAAACGCACCTCCGCTGCCGAAGGCCTTGCCGAAGGTGCCGCACACCAAGGCCACAGACCGTTGGAGTCCATGGCAAAGCCCACGGCCGCCGGGCCCCAGCACCCCCAGGCCATGGGCTTCGTCCACCAGCAGCTGTGCACCGTGGTGGGCACAAAGGTCGGCGATGCCCTGCAGATCAGGGCTGGTGCCTTCCATGCTGAACAGGCTTTCCGTCACAACCAGTGGTGGCCGTGTTGTCGGCTTGAGCCGCTGCAGCCGTTGGTCGAGATCTTCAAGATCGTTGTGGGCAAAGCGTTGAAGCCGCGCCCCACTGGTGCGGACTCCGGCCAGCAGCGAGTGGTGGATCAGCCGGTCCACCAACACGATGGTGTGCCTGTCACTCAGGGCCGTTAGGGCGGCGATGTTGGCTTGAAATCCGCTGGGGAACAGCAGCACCCGGTCACGGTTCAGCCAGGTGGCGAGAGTTGCTTCCAGCTCCAGATGGCGTGGTCGGGTGCCGGTGATCAGGCGAGATCCACCGGCACCAACGCCATCGGAGGCCATGGCCTCCGATGCCGCTGCGAGCACATCGGGATGACGGCTGAGCCCGAGGTAGTCGTTGCTCGCTAGATCAACCAGCTGACCAGCTCCGGCGGGATCCTGCAGCTGCCAGGGCTCCTGGCCGGAGTTCAAGCTCCGCAGGCGTCGGCGGCGGGCTGGGGGGATGGGAGAAGCGTGGTCCCTCATCACAACAGTCTGGAATCCGCCCTGAACAAGGATGGCCGCAGTCCTCTGATCGTCATGACCTGGGAGCGTTTCACTCTGCTCTTTCCGCTTTGGACGTTGCTGGGAGCTCTGCTGGCCTTGCTGCATCCCCCGCTGTTCATTTGGTTCAAGGGGCCACTGATCGCCCTTGGACTCGGCGTGATCATGCTCGGCATGGGCGTCGGGTTGACACCCGCTGATTTCGTGCGGGTGGGTCGACGCCCCCGCGCCATGCTACTGGGGGTGCTGGTGCAGTTCCTGGTGATGCCGGCCCTTGCCGCTGGGATCGCGGCGGCTCTTCATCTGCCTGCCCCGCTTGCGGTGGGCTTGATTCTGGTCGGCTGCTGCCCGGGGGGGACCGCCAGCAATGTGGTGGCTCTGATCGGCCGTGGCGATGTGGCGCTGTCGGTGGTCATGACCACGATCAGCACCCTGGCGGCGGTGGTGTTGACCCCGCGTCTCACGCAAGTGTTGGCCAGCCAGTACGTGCCGGTGGACGGTTGGGCCCTGTTCCTGGCCGTGCTTGAGGTGGTGTTGCTGCCGGTCACCGTTGGGGTTGTGCTCAAGCGTGGTCTGCCCGGTGTGGCCCAGCGGATTGAGCCGGTGATGCCTCCCCTGGCGGTGATGGCCATCGTGATGATCGTCTCCAGCATCGTGGGCAGCCAGACGGCTGTGCTGCGTCAGCAGGGGCCCGTGCTGATCCTGGCTTGCCTGCTGCTGCATGGCGGCGGCTTCCTGCTCGGCTGGCTGATTCCCCGGCTGGCGGGGCAGAGCGTGCAGGCCCAGCGCACCATCAGCATCGAGGTGGGCATGCAGAACTCGGGACTGGCCGTGGTGCTGGCCCGCAGTGGCGGGTTCGCCAGTCCCCTCACGGCGTTGCCGGGTGCCATCTCTGCAGTGATTCACTGCCTGATCGGCAGCGCCCTTGCTGCCGTGTGGAGGCGCCGCTCGCCCTAGGTCGAGTCCCCGTTGTGGAGTTCAAACAGCAGGCGGGCGGCGAGGCCACGGGAGATGCGCCGTGCCACGAGCAGATCGCAGATCCAGGTGAACAGCGGCGGCGCATCGGTTGTGGATGCCAGGCGTTGTTCGAGGGCCTTCAGCTCCTTCACGTCGCGGCAGCCCCTCAGGGCATCGATCAGGGTGTCTTCAGCCGGCCGCGGCTTGGTGAGCTGAGTGCTGGTCACAGGCGTGGGGCTCAATCCCCTCCGTCATGGCACTGGCGCAGTGCCTCTGTCACCCTTCGCCGCAGCGGAGGCAGGCACAAAAAAAGCTCCGGTGATTTCACCAGAGCTCGAACCATTCTCCTCATTATTTTCATTTTTCATGATCTGGCTTGGTTCCGTCTAAAGGAGGTCGGCACATCTGATTGATTGCATTGGCGCGGCTTATTGCTTGTTTGAAAAGAGAGCTCAGCCAGGCTCCTTAAGATCATCCGATGAACCAATCGACACCGGCCACGCCCCGATCCGAGCCCGATGTCGATCGCAGTGCCCCACTGAATCCCTCAGAAATCTTTCCCTTCCCGCTGGATGATTTTCAGCTGGAGGCCATGGATGCCCTCAACCAGGGACATTCGGTCGTGGTCAGTGCCCCCACAGGATCCGGCAAAACCCTGATCGGTGAATACGCCATTCATCGTGCCCTGGCCCATGGCCAGAAGGTCTTCTACACCACACCTCTGAAGGCTCTCTCCAATCAGAAACTGCGCGATTTCCGCGATCAGTTCGGTGCGGAGAACGTGGGTTTGATGACCGGTGACCTCAGCGTGAATCGCGAGGCCTCCATCGTGGTGATGACCACGGAGATCTTCCGCAACATGCTCTACGCCGAGGCGGATGAGCATGACGATCCCCTGGCTGATGTGGAAGCGGTGGTGCTCGATGAGTGCCACTACATGAACGATTCCCAGCGCGGCACGGTGTGGGAGGAGTCGATCATTCACTGCCCACCCACGGTGCAGCTGGTGGCGCTCTCCGCGACCGTGGCCAATGCCGGGCAGCTGACCGACTGGATCGAGAAGGTGCATGGTCCGACCACATTGGTGATGAGTGATCACCGGCCGGTGCCGCTGCAGTTCAGCTTCTGCAGTGCCAAGGGGTTGCATCCACTGCTCAACGAAGCCGGTACGGGTCTTCATCCCAACTGCAAGGTTTGGCGCGCGCCCAAGGGGCACAAGCGCAAAGGGCGTTCCCAGAGGCCGCCGCAACCCGAGCCACCACCGATCAGCTTTGTTGTGGCTCAGATGGCGGAGCGGCAGATGCTCCCGGCCATCTATTTCATCTTCAGCCGGCGCGGTTGTGACAAGGCGGTTCGTGATCTGGGGGTGCAGTGCCTGGTGACCCAGGAGGAGCAGGCGCGGATCAAGGAACGCCTAACCGCCTACAGCCACGACAACCCCGAGGCCGTTCGGGATGGAATCCACGCTGATGCGCTGCTGCGGGGCATCGCGGCCCACCACGCCGGTGTTCTACCCGCCTGGAAGGAGTTGATCGAAGAGCTCTTCCAGCAGGGGTTGGTGAAGGTGGTCTTCGCCACGGAGACCCTGGCTGCAGGCATCAACATGCCGGCCCGCAGCACGGTGATTTCGGCCCTCTCCAAGCGCACCGAGCGGGGGCATCGCCCGCTGATGGGTAGTGAGTTCCTCCAGATGGCCGGCCGGGCCGGACGGCGGGGCCTCGATTCTCAGGGCTACGTCGTGACGGTGCAAAGCCGGTTCGAAGGTGTCCGTGAGGCAGGTCAGCTGGCGACAAGTCCCGCCGACCCCCTGGTGAGCCAGTTCACCCCCAGCTACGGCATGGTTCTTAACCTGCTGCAGCGCCACGATCTGGCCAAGGCCAGGGAGCTGGTGGAGCGCAGTTTTGGCCGCTACCTGGCGGGGCTTGACCTCGTGGAGGACGAGGAGAACCTGTCCCAGCTGCGGTTGCAACTCAGCCAGCTGGAGGGAGTCGCCGGCGACATCCCCTGGGAAGACTTTGAGGACTACGAAAAAATGCGTGGGCGGCTCCGCGAAGAGCGGCGCTTGCTCCGCATTCTTCAGCAGCAGGCCGAGGAGACGCTGGCCAATGAGCTGACGATGGCCCTGCAGTTCGCCAGCACCGGCACCCTGGTCAGCCTCAAATCGCCGCAGCTGCGGGGGCGCGTCGCGCCCGCGGTGATCGTGGAGAAGGTGAAGGGGCCCGGTCAGTTCCCGCTGCTGCTCTGCCTGACCGATGAAAACGTTTGGATCCTGTTGCCCTGTCAGGCGGTGGTGAGCATCCATGCGGAGCTCAGTTGCCTGCAGGTGGATGGGCTTGATGTCCCGGAGCTGTCCCGCTCCGGTGAGTTGCGCCATGGCGATCAGGCCAGCGGTGGTTTGGCGTTAGCCGTGGCCCACATGGCCCGGCGCCACGACATGACCACCCCGCAATACGACCTGGCTGGGGAGGTGATGACCCAGGCCCGGTTGGTGCGGGATCTCGAGCAGGAGCAGGAGCAGCATCCGGCCCATCGCTGGGGAGATCGCAAACAGCTGAAGAAGCACCGCCGACGCATGGAAGATCTTGAGCTGGAGATCGCTGAACGGCAGCAGCTGCTGCATCAGCGGGCCAACCGTCACTGGGAGACCTTCCTGGCCTTGATGGAGATCCTGCAGCACTTCGGATGTCTCGATGAGCTGGATCCCACGGAGATCGGCCGCACCGTTGCTGCCTTGCGGGGCGACAACGAACTCTGGCTCGGACTGGCGCTGATGAGTGGCCATCTCGATGACCTCTCGCCCCCCGACCTTGCGGCGGTGTTCGAGGCGATCAGCACTGAGGTCAACCGCCCCGACCTGTGGAGTGGCTTCCCGCCACCTGCTGCAGCTGAGGAAGCCCTGCAGGATCTTTCAGGTCTGCGTCGCGAGCTGCTGCGGGCCCAGGAACGCGCCGGTGTGGTGGTGCCGGCCTGGTGGGAACCAGAGCTCATGGGCCTTGTGGATGCCTGGGCGCGGGGAACGTCCTGGAGCGATCTGATCGCCAACACGTCCCTGGATGAGGGTGATGTGGTGCGGATCATGCGCCGCACTGTGGATCTTCTGGCCCAGGTTCCCTACTGCGAGGCGATCAGTGAGCAACTGCGCAGCCATGCCCGTCAGGCTCTGAAAGCGATCAACCGCTTCCCCGTGGCCGAGGCCGAGGATCTGGTGCCGGCCTCCGCTGCGCTCAACCCGGCAACGGAGCGGGCCGCCTGAGTTCAGGCCTCCGGAGCGGCCATGGCACCGAGATTCACCTGCTGATCAAAGTCGGCTTCGCTGATGTGGCCGAGTTCCAGGGCCGCCTGCTTCAGCGTCAACCCCTGATGGTGGGCATGCTGAGCGATGGCACTGGCCTTCTCGTAACCAATGCTCGGGGTCAAGGCGGTGACCAGCATCAAGGAGCGATCCACGAACCGCTGAATCTGCTCACGATCAGGCTCCAAACCCTCCACCAGGTTCTGGCGGAAGCTGGTCATGGCGTCCTTGAGCATGCGGATCGACTGCAGCAGGTTGAAGCCGATCAAGGGCTTGTAGACATTCATCTGCAGATGGCCGCCTGCGCCAGCGGCTGCCACGGCGCCATCGAGACCGATTACCTGGGTGCAGACCATGGCCATGGCTTCGCACTGGGTGGGATTGATTTTTCCCGGCATGATCGAGCTGCCGGGTTCGTTGGCGGGCAGCCGTAACTCGCCCAGACCTGCCCGGGGGCCACACCCAAGCAGCCGCACGTCGTTGGCGATCCGGAGTAGGGCCACCGCCAGCAGGCGAAGTTGGCCCATCGCTTGAACGAGGGCGTCATGGCCGGCCATCACGGCGAAGAGGTTGTCAGCGGGACGAACCTTGACGCCGGCGACCCGGCTCAGCTCGTCCGCAACGGCATGGCGGAAGCCCGGCGGCGTGTTCAACCCCGTGCCCACGGCGGTGCCTCCCAGGGGAAGATCGCCGAGGCTGACCAGACAGTCTTCCAGCCATGCCTGGGCTTGTTTGAGTTGATCCCGCCATGCGCCCACTTCATCGCCCAACCGCAGGGGCACCGCATCCTGCAAATGGGTGCGGCCAATCTTGACGATGGGCATCCAGGCCTGAGCTTTGGCATCAAAGGCCTGTACCAGGGCATCGAGTGCCGGCAGCAGCCCGTCCTTTAGGTGCTTGGACGCGGCGACGTGGATCGCTGCGGGAAATACATCATTCGTGGATTGCGACCGATTGACATGGTCATTCGGGTGTACTGGGGTGTGGCTGCCGAGGGCGGTGCCTGAGGCCTGAGACGCCAGATTGCTGATCACCTCGTTGATGTTCATGTTGGTCTGGGTACCGCTTCCGGTCTGCCAGACCCGCAGTGGGAACTGATCGTTGTGCTGGCCAGCGGCAATGGCATCGGCCGCCGTGCAGATCAGCTCAACCTGTTGTGGGCTCAGAAGCGCATGCTCGCCGTTCACCGTGGCGCAGGAGCGCTTGATCCAGGCCAGGGCCTGAATGATCTCGAGCGGGATCCGTTCGTCGCTGATGGCGAAGTTCTGAAGCGACCGCTGGGTCTGGGCTCCCCAGAGCGCTTCGGATGCCACCTCAATGCCACCCAGGCTGTCGGTTTCAATCCTGAATGGCTGCGTCATCGGATCCTCAGCGTGATCGAGCGTTGCTTCGATCATCCGTGATCACTGTCCGGTGGTCGTGGCGTCGATCCGTATCAACGCTCAGGTGTTGTGCCTTGATGCTTCACCGTTTCAATGCCCAATCTGCTCCCGTCATATCCCGCCCGCTCTCGCACCTTGCTGCACCATTCCTGATGAGTCAGGTACCAGTTCACAGTCTCCGCCAAGCCCTGTTCCACATTGTGGCGAGGGCTCCAGCCCAGCTCGGAACTGATGCGGCCCGGGTCAATCGCGTAGCGGCGGTCGTGGCCAGGACGGTCGGTCACCGGGGTGATCAAGTCGGCGTGGGGAGCTGATCCAGGTCGGCTCTGGTCCAACTGCTCGCAAATGGCGTGAACAACCTCTTTGTTGGTGCACTCACCGTGACCACCAACGCAGTAGCTGCGGCCGGATTCACCCTTGCAGGCGGTCAGGAGCAGGGCATCAACGTGGTCCTCCACGTACAACCAATCCCGCACATTCAGCCCATCGCCGTAGAGGGGGATCGACTCACCTCCAGCGGCCTTCAGGGTGACCACGGGGATGAGTTTTTCAGGGAACTGCCATGGGCCGTAGTTGTTGGAGCAGTTGGTGAGCACCACAGGTAGCCCAAAGGTGTGGTGCCAGGCCTGA
Source organism: Synechococcus sp. N26 (assembly GCF_900473975.1). Classification (NCBI taxonomy): domain Bacteria; kingdom Bacillati; phylum Cyanobacteriota; class Cyanophyceae; order Synechococcales; family Synechococcaceae; genus Synechococcus; species Synechococcus sp. N26. Next base: position 205,133 of record NZ_UCNM01000006.1, read on the forward strand.
ACGAGGTGATCGCTGGCCGCCTTGCTGGCGGAGTAGGGGCTACGGGGGTCGTAGGGCGTTGTTTCTGAGAAGCGCCCTTCGGCGCCCAGGGACCCAAAGACTTCGTCGGTGCTGATGTGGTGCATCCGGAAGGCATCACGGCGTTCACCGCTCAAGCCCTCGTAATGGCCCCGCACCGCCTGCAGGAGGTTGTAGGTGCCGTTGACGTTGCTCTCGATGAACACACCAGGGCCGGAGATGGATCGGTCCACGTGGCTTTCCGCTGCCAGGTGCATCACCAGGTCGGGGTCGGCCTCCCGGACCGCAGCCTCAACCGCTGCTGCATCGGTCAGATCCACCTGCTGAAGCCTGTGCCGATCCTTTGCCGCTTCGCCCAGCTCGCTCAGCACCTCCTCAATCGAGGACAGGTCGCTGGCATAGCCCATCTTGTCGAGATTGAAGACGGTGACTGTGGTCTCCCGCAACAGCCTGCGCACGACGGCGCCGCCAATGAAGCCGGCACCTCCGGTGACCAGAACTCTGCGGCGATCTCCCAGCAGGTCGGAGGCGGAAGGCATGGACGGAACCATTGGTGAGAGCGGGTGGTGGGGCGTTGTTTGGGGTTGGAGTGTTGGACTCAGTCGCCCTTCATGGCGTTTTGGCTTGCTGCAACACGGTTTTCAGCGCTTGCTGCCAATGCTCGCCGTTGAGGTCCAGGGCGGCTCGGGTGGCGGTGCAGTCAAGAAGCGAATAGGCCGGCCGTTCAGCAGGTGTCGGGTAGTCCGCTGTGGTGATCGGTTCAACGGCTGCGGGTGTGTCGATGAGCCCCAACTCAGCACCGATTTGGCCCACGGCCACCGCCACGTCGTACCAGCTGGCGGCGCCGGCATCACTCCAGTGCATAACCGCTGGCAAGTTGCGGTCACCAGCGCTCTGAAGGGTTTGCCAGCAGGCTTGAGCGAGGTTGAGGGTGCTCGTGGTACAGCCCACTTGATCGGCGACAACACCCAGTTGATCCCGTTCCCGGTGGAGGCGGAGCATGGTGAGCGCAAAGTTTTTGTCCACGGGCCCGATCACCCAGCTGGTGCGCAGGATCAGGCCCCGGCCTCCTGCTCCAAAAATCGATTGGACCGCCGCTTCTCCAGCAGCTTTGCTTGCTCCGTAAACACCGAGAGGGTCGCGGGCCTGCTCGGGTTGATACGGCGTTCCCTGGGTTCCGTTGAAGACGAAGTCGGTGCTGATCTGGAGCAGGCGTCCCCCTTGTTGATCAAGAGCGCGGGCGAAGGCCTCCGGTGCCCCGGCATTCACAGCGTGGGCCAGTTCGGGCTCCGATTCGGCCTTGTCCACCGCCGTGTAGGCACCGGCGTTGAGCACCCAGTCGGGCTGGTGCTGTTTCACAGCGCCGCGGCAGGCTTCAGGGTCTGCCAGGTCAAGCTGCTGACGGCTGGTGGCCACCAGCTCGATTCCCTCAGGGGCGGAAGCGATCAGAGCCTGGCCCAGCTGACCGCCAGCTCCGGTGAGCAGCACCTTCATGGGAAAACGTCTCCGGCTAGCTCAGCGGCTTTGAACCCTGCTGCTTCGGCATCTTTGCCCGAGAGGCTCACCGCGGCGCCTTGCAGCCGCTCGATCGGCCAGGCAATGGCCAGATCTGGATCGTTCCAGACAATGGCCCGCTCACAGGATTTGTTCCAGAACCCTCGCGCCTTGTATTGCACTTCAGCAACATCGCTGAGGGTGAGAAAGCCGTGGGCGAAGCCCTCAGGAATCCAAAGCTGGCGTTTGTTCTCGGCACTTAGTTCAGCGCCGACCCAGGCGCCAAAGGTTGGTGAGTTGCGTCGGATGTCGACGGCGACGTCGTAGATCGCTCCGACCGTGGCACGCACCAGCTTGGCCTGGGGTTCCGGCGCGAGCTGGTAATGCAGTCCCCGCAGCACGCCTTGGATCGAGCGGGAGTGGTTGTCTTGCGCGAACAGCACCGATTCGCCGACGCCTTCATCGAATTTGTGTTGGTTCCAGCTTTCGTAAAACCAGCCACGGTCATCGCCGAAGGCCTGGGGCGTGATCAGCAGGGGACCCTGCATCACCTCGCCGGACGGTGTTTTGAGTTGTTCAAGCTGCATGGCGCATCTTCAGGCTGGATTGCAGAGCCGCGTGATCGCTCACGCTCTCCTCGAGCATTTGCAGGAGATAGGAGCCGTAGCCACTCTTCTTGAGGGGCTCCGCCAGCTGATTCAGCTGTTCTGCTGTGATCCAGCCCTGGCGCCAGGCCACCTCCTCTGGGCAGCCCACCTTCAGCCCCTGGCGATGTTCGAGCGTGCGGATGTAGCTGCCGGCATCGTTGAGGGAATCGCAGGTGCCGGTGTCGAGCCAGGCCATGCCGCGACCCATCAATTCCACCCTCAGCAGCCCTTCACTTAAGTACAGCTGGTTGAGATCGGTGATCTCCAGCTCGCCACGCGCTGAAGGTCTCACCTGGCGGGCCCGTTCCACGACGCTGTCGTCGTAGAAGTACAGGCCGGTGACGGCGTAGCGGCTCTTGGGTTTCTGAGGTTTTTCCTCCAGGCTCAGCACGCGGCCATCGGCATCGAATTCGGCCACGCCATAACGCTCGGGATCACTGACGGGGTAGGCAAACACCGTTGCCCCATGGGCTTGAGCGTTGCTGTTCACCAGCTGGGGCACCAGATCGTGCCCATGGAAGAGGTTGTCTCCCAGCACCAGCGCGGCGGGGTGGCCCGCCAGGAAGTCGGCACCAATCAGAAATGCTTGGGCCAAACCGTCCGGGCTCGGTTGCACGGCGTATTCAATCGTCATTCCCCACCGGCGGCCGTCGCCGAGCAAGCGCTGGAATGCCTCCTTGTCGTGGGGGGTTGTGATGATCAGCACCTCGCGGATCTCCGCCAGCATCAGCGTGCTGAGCGGGTAATAAATCATCGGCTTGTCGTAAACCGGCAGCAGCTGTTTGCTGACGGCCTGGGTGATCGGATGCAGCCGTGTGCCGCTTCCGCCAGCCAGGATGATTCCCCGTCGCTTGGATGCGGTGCTCATCGGCTGGCTCACCGTCGTGAAGTCGGCGCTATTTCAGCACGAGAACCCTTGCGATCACTCCATTTGAGGCGATGGCAAAGCCGTTGCAACAGATCCTTCCTCTGTGGGGTTGCCTGCCGGTGTCATGCGGCGGACATGGCAAGGGCGTCGATCTGCTGCGTCAGCAGCTCCCTGGCCTGGGCGGGCGTGGGGGCTCGCATCAGCTCATGACGCAGTCGCGAGGCACCAGTGAAGCCCGTGCAGGTCCAGCCCATGTGTTTGCGTGCGATCAGCAGCCCATGGTCGCCGCGATCCTGCACCAGACCGTCCAGTTGATCGCGGGCCAGTGCAAGCCGTGCTGACGGGTTGGGTGTGGCGGGGATCGCACGACCGGCCAAGGCGGCGTCGATCTGTCCCACCAGCCATGGGGCTCCCATCGTGCCTCGGCCCACCATCACTCCCGCTGCACCGGTTTGCTTCAGGCAGCGCAGGGCATCGTCGGGGCTGCTGATGTCGCCGTTCGCGATCAGGGGGATCGTGAGGGCTTGTCTTACTTCGGTAATCGCGCTCCAGTCCGCAGCGCCCTTGAAGCCCTGTTCGCGGGTGCGTCCATGCAGTGTGAGCAGTTGTGCGCCGGCTTGTTCCAGCTGTTGGCACCAGTGCACGGGATCGGCATCACTGCCACACCAACCCAGGCGTGTCTTCACCGTGACGGGCACGGCCACGGCATCTGCCACCGCTTCCACGATCTTGATGGCGAGCTCTGGATCACGGATCAAGCCGGAACCACCCCCTTTGCGGGCAATCTTGCGCACAGGGCAGCCCATGTTGATGTCGATCAGAAAGGCCCCACTGGCTTCAGCCCGTCGTGCCGCATCAGCCATGGCCTGGGGGCGATGGTCGAACAGCTGCACGCCGATGGGCCCGGATTCCTCGGCGAGCGACTCCACCTTGCAGAGCCCATGCCCCATCTCGAGGCTGGTGGCATTCACCATTTCGGTGAACAGCAGCGCGTCGGACGCCCAGCGCCGCACCAGACCGCGAAAGATCCGATCGCTCACCCCTGCCAGCGGCGACTGCAGCACGCGGCAGCGCAGCTGACGCGCGGTTCCATTGCCGGGAAGCTGCAGAGGGGATGAAGCAATCATGGGTCCATGCTGCACAACGCAACCGACATGCCCTGGCCGCTCAGTCATTCGTTGCTGTTGCAAATCCTCGAGGACCGCTGCAGTGATCGCTTTGTCTGCGAAAGGATCTGGGAACGCCTGGGCTATCAGCCTGCTGAACCGCAGTGGTCCGCCGGTCCCGACACACCCTCCGAATGGGCTGACGCCTTCCCTGAGGCTCCCGAGCTGATCGCAGAGCGTCCGGCGTCGGTTCGTTTGACCCGCTCGGTTCCCAAGGAACACAAACAGCTGCTCAAACAACAGCTCAATTTCGCGGGGTACTGCATCGGTGAGTTGTACCCCCGCCGCACCCGACGGGCCACCGCCGTGAACTGGCTGTTGGCCTGGCTGGCCCAGCGGGGCGAGCCCCTGCCGGAGCAGGGGCCCCTGGGCCCTGAGCTTCCCCCTCCTGCCGATCCGGTGCAGGGGCACCCCGGCGATCTGCCGGTGAAGTGATCCGGTGGCCTAACTCAGGCCTGAATCGTGATAGGTGTGCCTTTCGGGGTGTTGTGGAACAGCCAACGGGCGTGGTTCAGCGGCATGCGCACACAGCCATGGCTGCGGGGCACGCCGAAGGGTTTCCCGGCGTTCTCCTGCCAGGGGGCGGCGTGGAGGCAGATGGCCTCGTTCGGGCTCACACACATTGTGAACGGCACCCCGGGAACGGTGTAAGTGCGTCCATACATCGTGGTGGATCGGTACTTCGTATAAACCTTGCTGTTGAAGGTCGGTGTTGGCGTTGAGGCTTTGCCGGTGCTGACCGGGATCACGCGAACAACCTCCTGATCGCTGTTGTAGACGGTCAGGCGTTGGTCGGAGAGGTCGACCACAAGGCTGGCGACGAGCTCGAGCATGGCGAGGGAACAGCTGAACTCGCCCTAGTCGTCTCAGTTAAGACTCATTGGTCTCGCTCCGAAAGAATTTCGGTTCTTCAGGGGCTTTATGGCGTCTCTGTAGGGTGAAAGATTGGCCTGAGCAGACCCTTGGCGCGTCCTGTCGTCGCAATTATCGGACGCCCCAATGTCGGTAAGTCGACCTTGGTGAATCGGCTGTGCCGCAGCCGGGAAGCCATCGTTCACGATCAGCCTGGCGTGACGCGTGATCGCACCTACCAGGACGGCTACTGGGGCGATCGGGAGTTCAAGGTCGTCGACACCGGTGGACTGGTGTTCGACGACGACAGTGAGTTCCTGCCGGAGATCCGGGAGCAGGCGGCTCTGGCGCTCGAGGAAGCCAGTGTGGCCCTGGTGATCGTGGACGGTCAGCAGGGGCTTACAGCCGCTGACGAGTCCATCGCGGAATTTCTACGCAGTCACCGCTGTCCCACGCTGTTGGCGGTGAACAAGTGCGAGTCGCCGGAACAGGGCCTGGCGATGGCCGGCGAATTCTGGAGCCTCGGCCTGGGTGAACCCCATCCGATCTCGGCCATCCACGGCGCCGGCACCGGAGAACTGCTGGATCAGGTGCTCACCTTTTTCCCTCCGAAGGATCAGGAGGGTGACGAGGAGGAGCCGATTCAGATGGCCATCATCGGACGGCCGAATGTCGGGAAATCCAGTCTGTTGAATGCCATCTGCGGAGAGCAGCGGGCGATTGTCAGCCCGATCCGCGGCACCACCCGCGACACGATTGACACCGGCATCATTCGTGAGAATCGTCCCTGGCGCCTGGTGGACACGGCGGGCATTCGCCGGCGGCGCAGCGTCAACTACGGCCCGGAATTCTTCGGTATCAACAGGAGTTTCAAGGCCATTGAACGCAGTGATGTGTGTGTTCTGGTGATCGATGCCCTCGATGGGGTGACCGAGCAGGATCAGCGCCTGGCGGGCCGCATTGAAGAGGACGGCCGTGCCTGTGTGGTGGTCGTCAACAAGTGGGACGCGGTGGAAAAAGACAGCCACACCATGACGGCGATGGAAAAAGAGCTTCGCTCCAAGCTCTATTTCCTCGATTGGGCTCCGATGCTGTTCACCTCTGCGCTCACCGGCCAGCGGGTGGAGAGCATCTTTGCCTTGGCCGCCCTGGCGGTTGAGCAGCACCGTCGCCGGGTCAGTACGTCCGTTGTGAACGAGGTGCTGAAGGAAGCGCTGAGCTGGCGCAGTCCCCCCACCACCCGCGGTGGACGCCAAGGAAAGCTGTATTACGGCACCCAGGTGGCCAGCCGGCCGCCAAGCTTCACCCTGTTCGTCAACGAGCCCAAATTGTTCGGAGAGACCTACCGGCGCTATGTGGAGCGTCAGATCCGCGAGGGCCTCGGTTTCGATGGCAGCCCGCTGCGTCTGTTCTGGCGCGGCAAGCAACAGCGTGATGCCGAACGCGACCTGGCCCGTCAGCAGAGTCGTAAAGGCTGAGCCATGGACTGGTTGCGCCAGGTCCCGATGGGTCAATACGTCGATGGGTCCACGGGTTGGCTCCGGCGCTTGGACCCTCGCCTGAAGCTGGCCTGGTCCCTTGTTTTTCTGCTTACTCCTGTTCTGGCGGGGCCCCTCTGGCGCGTTGGCCTGGTGTTGGCTCTGGTGCTGATCACCCTCGGTAGTGGACTGGCTCGCTCGCTGTGGTGGAGGTCTGTTCTGCTGCTGACGGCCTTGGCCGTAGTGGTGGGCCTCCTGTCGATGTTCTTGCCGGCTGTGGATCCCCCTGCGGCCTTCCCGCTGCGCAATCCGGCCGAGCTTCCGGGGCTCGAGACGGAAGGCCCCCCCTGGGATCTGTTGCGCCTCGGCCCCCTGCAGTTGGGCGGTCTCCAGCTGGGGCCGCTGGTGGTGGATCGGGCTTCGGCGCTGCTGGGGCTGCGAACGTCCACCTTGATCTTCACCGTGATTCACAGCGTCAACCTGATGCTGATCACGACCCCGCCTGAGGATCTGGTCTGGGCCCTCAGCTGGTGCCTGGCTCCCTTGAAGTGGCTGGGATGTCCTGTGGAGCGGCTGGGGTTTCAACTGCTGCTGGCACTTCGCTTTCTGCCTCTGGTGCAGGAGGAGCTTCAGAATCTGCTGCGCTCTCTCGCCAGCCGTGCGGTCAACCTGCGCCAACTGGGCTTCAAGGCCGGTTTCGGCCTGGTGCTGGCCGTCGGAGAGCGGCTGCTCGCCAACATCCTTCTCAGGGCTGAGCAGGGCGCCGATGCTCTGGTTGCCCGTGGGGGTCGAATTCTCGGTCCGTCGTACATCCGCATGCCGCCTGATCGGGCTGCTCCCCTGCTGAACGGCCTGGCGACGGTCGTTCTTGTCTTGGTGATTGGGCTCCGTGGTCAGTACGGTGCTCTATGAGCTCCGATCACGGCATGGCGTCCGAGCGATATCTGAATCACCCCACCTTCGGGATGCTCTATCGGGTGGCTCCGGCAGGTGAGGGCCGTGACGTCTACGCCACGTTGTATGCCCAGCGCATGTTCTTCCTGGTCACCCTGCAGCCCCGTGGTGCTCAGTTCGAAGTGATTCCCTACGGGGATGCGCGTCACCACGCTGAGGTGCATCTGGGCCGTTGCCGTCGTGATGGCTCGGATGACCTGGAGTCCTGGAGTCAGCTGTTCGATCAAACGTTCATCTGAACCCTTGACCGATTCCTTCGCGGCGCGTTGGCAGGTGCTCCAGGCAGCCCGCCCCACTTCATCCAGGCTTCTGGCCGTCAGCAAAGGGCATCCAGCCGCGTCCGTGCGTTGCGTGGCGGAGCTTGGTCAGTGTGATTTCGGGGAAAGCCGCGTTCAGGAGGCTCTACCGAAGCAGGAGGAGCTGATCGATCTGAACCTGCGCTGGCATTTCATCGGCCGCCTGCAAAGCAACAAGGTGCGGCCGGTGGTGAAGGCCTTCGACGTCATTCACTCGGTGGATTCCCTGGCGCTGGCCGAACGGGTGTCGCGCATCGCCGTGGAGGAGGGCCGTCAACCTGAAGTGCTGCTGCAGGTGAAACTGCGGCCCGATCCCAGCAAAGGGGGCTTGTCGGCCGATGAACTCGGTGCCATTTGGGCTGATCTGCAGGCTCTGCCGGGGTTGCGGATCTCGGGTCTAATGACCATGGCGCCGCTCGAGATGGCTGCAGATCAGCGCAAGGGGTTGTTCTGCGACTGCCGTGCCCTGGCGGATCGGCTGGCCTTGGCGGAGTGCTCGATGGGGATGAGCACGGACTGGAAAGAGGCTGCTGAGGCGGGCAGCACCTGGCTCAGGATCGGTTCGGCCCTGTTCGGTCCGAGATTGGTGTCAACAGACGCTGCGAATTGACTTGCCCCGCCGCAGCGAAAACGGTATCCAGGGACATGGTTTTCGAACCACATTCAGACCGAGAGGAATCCCAAGGTGTCGCTGATCTCCCGTCTCCGTGCCGTCGTCGCTGGCGATGACTATCTCGATGGCGAATTGGATGATTTCGCCTACGACGACGAGCAAGATGACCAGGACCAGCGCGCCCTGCAGGCTGACGGTGGTGCACTGGCCACCATTGGAGACTCCAACCCGTTTGACCTGGGTGGTGATCTGCCTGGATCCAACGTGATCGGCATGCCCGGCATCAGTAATGCTGTGTCCGAGGTGAATGTGATGGAACCCCGCAGCTTCGATGAAATGCCTCGGGCCATTCAGGCGCTGCGGGAGCGCAAGACGGTGATCCTCAACCTCACGATGATGGAGCCCGACCAGGCCCAGCGTGCTGTTGATTTCGTTGCTGGTGGCACCTTCGCGATCGATGGACACCAGGAGCGCGTCGGCGAGAGCATCTTCCTGTTCGCCCCCAGCTGCGTCAACGTGACCAACACCGGTCAAGACGAAGCCTCGGCTCCAACGGTGGTGAGCCGTGAGGCCGATGTGGCGGATGTCGACGAATCCGCCAGCGCACCTTCGCCCGCCTGGGGGGCAGCCGCTCTCTGAAGCCCGCAGTGCAGCCCGCTTTCGGTGTGATCGGCCTGGGTCGCATGGCTCAGGCCCTTGTGGTTCCTCTCCTGGAGCGTGGACGGATTCCTGCCGACCAGCTGTTGGCAGTGGTCGGAGGATCTGGCTCCCTTGAGCAACGACGTGGGGGCTTTCCGGCTGGCATCGGTTTGGTTGCGGCTGATGATCCTTCCGCTCAGCAGGTCTGGACGGCTCCGATCCAGCTGCTTGCGGTGAAGCCGCAGCAACTCGATGCTGTTGCGGTAGCTGCAGGACCTGTCGTGGGTCAACCGCTGCTGATCTCTGTGTTGGCGGGGGTGTCTCTGGCGCGGTTGCAGCAGTTGTTTCCCGGTCATCGCTGTGTGCGGGCGGTGCCCAACACCCCTGCGCTGGTGGGAGCTGGGTTGACAGCTCTGGCCTGGGGGGAGGGGGTCGACCAAGGGCAACGGGATGAGGTGCGGCAGCTGTTCGCCGATGTGGGCGAAGTTCTGGAATTGGCGGAAGCCAAGCTCGATGCATTCCTTGCTCTCACCTCGTCGGGCCCTGCCTTTGTGGCCCTGGTGGCGGAAGCCATGGCCGATGGGGCTGTTGCAGCCGGTCTTCCCAGGGACCTGGCCCTGCGGCTGAGCCACCGCACCCTGGCTGGAACGGCTGAGCTGCTGGACCGTCGCGATCTGCACCCTGCCCAGCTCAAGGACATGGTCACCTCCCCGGGGGGCACCACCATCGCCGGCGTCCGCGCGCTGGAACGCATCGGCCTGCGCTCCGCCTTGATCGAAGCGGTGGTCGCTGCTGCGGAACGCAGCCGAGAGCTGGCCTAGGGCAAAACCTCCGGCCATCCCTGCCGGATCAGCAGTAGCGAGAAGTAGGGGCGGGGGTCGGCTGCCACTGCATCCGCGCAACAGATTTGCTGGTCGGGCCAGCCGACCCGCTCGGCAAACAGTGCTTGTTGCAGCAGGCCTCGCTGCTTCAGCAGGGGTTGAACCCAACTCCAGCGCCGACCCAGCTTCAGCAGGGCCAGAACTTGTCCCGTTGCCGCGGCGGTGTCCAGCACCCGCTCCAGCTCCTCGGGTGTGTCGGGGCAAGGGCGCAACAGCAGTTGGTCCTGCTGCAGAGCGAGGGGCCAGAGGCCCGCAGCCGCGGCTGCCGAGCAGGAGGTGATTCCGGGAATCACGCTGATGGGACAGTCGGGCCACGCCTGACGCAGGGCCAGCAGCACGTAGCTGCAACTCGCAAACAGCGAGGCATCTCCCTCACACAGCAGTGCCACCTGCTGGCCGGAACGGACTGCTTGCTGCAGCTCTTGCGCCGCCGCTCCCCAGGCGGTGCGCCGCGGTTCGGCGGCTTCCACCATCGGGAACAACAGGGGCAGACGCTGATGGTCGCTGCGGATCCAGGCCGCGGCGATTTTGGCGGTCATACTGTCGGCCCCCGGTCGTCCGACCGGGTAGGCCACCACCTCCGCTTGGCGGATGGCTTCAACGGCGGCCAGGGTGAGCAGGGAAGGATCGCCGGGGCCGACTCCCACCAGTGTGAGACCCCCAGTCATGGCCGGATCGATGATGGTCAGTTGTCGATGCGCCCGGGGTCCAGACGATGAGTCGTCTCAGCATCTTTCCAGACGAAAGCTCAGCCCATGCTGCGAATGGGCCCATGCCTGCGCTGCAGAGCAACGATCCGGCCGTGATTCAGTCGGAGCTCAGCCGCCGGGGCATCGGCTTTGAGCAATGGCCGGCGGAGCAGGGTCTGCCGGAGGGGGCCGACCAGGCCACCATCCTCCAGGCCTATGCCGATGCCATTGCCCGGGTTCAACGCGATGGCGGTTACGCCACGGTCGACGCGATTCGGATGACGCCGGATCACCCCGATCGCGAGCCCCTGCGCCGCAAGTTCCTTGAGGAGCACACCCATGCCGAAGACGAAGTGCGCTTTTTTGTGGAAGGGTGCGGTTTGTTTGTGCTGCACATCGGTTCCGAGGTGCTCAGCGTGCTGTGCGAACGGGGCGACCTGATGCGGGTCCCTGCCGGGACCCGTCATTGGTTTGACATGGGCTCTCAGCCTCAGTTCTGTGCTGTGCGTTGGTTCAACAACCCCGAGGGATGGGTGGCGCAGTACACCGGCAGCAGCATCGCCCAGCGATTTCCCAGGCTTGACTGAGGGGGCGTTCCAGACACCTTGATGCGTCTCCACCGCTTCCTTGCTGCGCTGTTGCTGGGTCTGCCCATGGCAACACCCATCCCTGTTGCTGCCGAGGATGCTCCTTTGGCACCCGAGGTTCAGCGCCGGGTTGCCGTGGTGGTGCTGGCCCGCCGCATTCGCGGCTATGCCGCCATGGCCAAGGCCAGCAGCGACTGTCAGGTGAAGAAGGGGGCGTCTGCCGCGCCGCCAGGCCGGCCAAGCCCTGGCGATTTCGCTCGAGGAGTTGGGCATCAGCCGGCGCGTGCTGACCAATCCGCTGGTGGTCGCCGTCAGCCCGCGCCTGCAGCGCCTGCTCGATAACAGCTGCGCCCTGGATCCAACCAAGGAGGCTGAAGCGCTGCTGCTGGCCGAAAACGAGCTCTGAACCTTTTCTCGAGCTGGGTCTCAGAAAGGGACAGTGAGAGCGCTGGTTTTTATTTCCTCAGCGAATAAAAACCGCCCATAGGGTTCCGGCCTGTTTGCCTGGCTGCTGTGGTCGTTTGGTCGTGTCTCGCGTTGAAGCTGCTGGCGCTGTTGGTCGTGCCATGTTCTGCCGCTGAGATGGATCTGGCCTCTGCCTCCAGGCTCCCCACCACGTCGCCATCCATCTCCACCGCCGCCAAAGAGTCGGTCTTGGTGCTGAACCGCACCACGCGATCCCTCCCGCGCACGGGCGATCCCATCAGGAGTCTGCGTCTGGAAACCCCTGGTCAGCCCTTGCAGCACTTCGATGCCGTCAGCGGTCGGGCCCACCGTCAGAACGCCGATCGCCATCGCTCTGGTACCCGCGCGCCGCTCCCCGCCGGTCGCTACGTCCTTGGGCCGGTGGAGCCCCTGGGTCCCGCGTATCCACGCGAGCTCGGGCCGATCTGGATTGGGATTGAACCGCAGTTCCCCACGGGGCGAGGCCATCTGGGCATTCATCTCGACCCCAGTGCCAACCGCAATGCCAAAAGCGGCACGCTCGGCTGTGTGGGCTTGATTCGCTGGGACGACATGCAGACCCTGGCGGGTTTGGTGCAGCGCCGTAACGTCCGAACATTGGTGGTCAGCGAGTGAATGTTCTCTGATTGGGGCTTCAGTTGGGGCGGCTGGTTGGACAACCGCCGGGGTGAGTGGTGGCTGCTGGCCCAGCTGCTGCTGATCACGGCCCATCTGCTGCCGGTCTGGCCAGCTCCCGCCAGCTTCGGTGTGGCGATTTGGCCCAAACCCCTGTTCGGGCTGGGCCTGCTGCTGTTGGCTTTTGGTCTGTTTCGGGCCCTTGAGGCGTTTCGCTGTCTTGGGGCCAGCCTTTCGCCGCTGCCGGCGCCCAAGCCGGCGAATCAGTTGATCGCCACAGGTTCCTATGCCATCTGCCGGCATCCCTTGTACCGGGCGGTGTTGCTGTGTTCCGCAGGAGTGGTGCTGGCCACAGGCAGCCCGCTGCATGTGTTGCTGTTGGTCAGCCTGGCGGCTGTGCTGCGGGGCAAAGCCCGCTTCGAGGAGAAGGGGTTGCGGGTGCTGCATCCGGATTACAGCCAATACGCCGCAGTCACCCCGGCGATTGTGGGCTGGGTTCCTGGCTTGGACTGGCGCTGATGGCCTGGCTCAGGCGGCGACCGTGCTGGTTTGCATCAGGTCGGCGTAGAGCTGTTCGAGGGCATCGATGTTGCTGGAAATCGTGTAGCGCTCCAAGGCGCGGAGGCGGGCTTTGCGGCCCAGTTCCGCGGTCAGCACCGGCTGGTCCCTGAGCACCGGCAGCAGTGTGCGCAACTGGGTGGTGACGCCCTGGGTGCTCAGCACGATTCCCGCCCCTTGCTCCAGCACCTCGCCATCGGCACCGGCATCGGTGGCCACGCAGGCTGTTCCGCTGGCCATCGCCTCCAGCAAGGCCAGCGATAGGCCCTCCACAAGGCTCGGCAGGATGAATACCTCAGCGCACTGGAGCAGAGCAACCCGGGTGTCCAGGTCTGGCTCGTGGCCCCACCAGAGGATCCGATCGTCGTTGAACTGGTTCATCAGGCTGTTACGCAGCGGCCCGTCGCCGACGATCACCAACCGGCAGCCCTCCGGTGAAACCAGCCGCCAGGCCCGCAGCAGGGCTTCAACGTTCTTCTCCGTTGCAAGGCGTCCCATGTAGAGGAAAATCCGTTCTCGCCCCAGCCGTTGCCGCACCTGCTGATGCATCAGCGAAAGGGTGCCGGGGCTGGTGGGGCACCAGCGGTCGGGGTCCACACCATTGGGAATCACCGTCAGTCGATCGGCGGGAACGCCCAGGCGCTCGAGAAAGTCCGCCTGAAGCTGTGAAAACACGATCACCCGGTCGTAGCGGGCCAGGGCCGGTGCATACAGCTGGTACGTGAGCTGTTGGGTGCCCGCCGTCAGGTTGCGCAGGCCTGCATCGAAGGGGGGATGAAAGGTGGCCACCAGGGGCACGCCCAGCTGCTGACAGAGCTCCGGCAGGCGGAAATCCAGGGGGGAAAGGGTGAGGCTGGCGTGCACGAGATCGGGCTGCAGCCGCTCCAGGGATTCCCTCAGCTCCCGCTGTGCCCCGGGGGAAGGGATCGTGTAGACCTGCGATTTGACCAGGTAGGGCAGGCTGACGTCCGGGTCGTTGGCCAGCAGCGATGTGTCGTCGCGCTCCGGGCTGCGCGGGTTATCGAAATGGATGAAATGCACCTGATGCCCGCGTTTGCGCAGGGCCTCCGTGGTGCTGATCCCGTAGGACACATTCCCGCAGAAGGGAGACTTCTTGCCGAGCCACGCAATCTGCGCCAAGCGGGTTGGGCCTCCTCAGGCGAAAAGGCAAGTTAGCAGCGCTGCCACGGTCGTTCGATCAACGCTGCCACCAGGGCCAACCCCGCCAGCAGCCACAGCACCGGTTGAAGACCAATGCTGCTCACCAAGGTGCCCGCCAGCACCAGCGGCAGGCTCAGGGCGATGTTGATCAGGTTGTTCTGCAGTCCGAACACCCTGCCGCGCTCGGTTTCGGGGGTTTCTTCCTGAATCGTGGTCTGCGCGGGGATCGCCACCAGAGCTGCGCCGATGCCCAGGATTCCGCAGAGGCTCAGGGTGAAGGCCAGGGATCCCCGCAGCTGGCTGAGTAGCACCAGGGTCCACGTGATGGTTCCCAGGCCTGCTGCCGTGAGCCGGCGGCGGCTGAACCGATGGCCCAGCTGGGCGATCACCACAGCTCCGATCGCCATGCCCAGTCCACTCATGGCTAGCAGGGCACCAAAGCCTGAGGGCCCCAGGTTCTCGATCAAGGCAGCCAGCTGGAGGGCCAACACGTAAAGCGCTGCCAACAGGCTGTAGAGCAGCACCAGATGAATCATGGCGCCACGCACTGAAGGCACCCGGCGCAGCACCTGCAATCCTTCGCCGATCTCCGTCCACACCGATGTATTGGAGGGGGACTTGGGGGCTTCCTGCAGCTTCAGGCGCGACAGGCTGAGGGCCGCGAGGCCGTAACAGAGCGGAAGCAGCAGAAACTCGCCGCCATCGATGCCGATGATCGCCAGGCTGCTGTGCAGGGCACGAAGAATCGGTTCCCCCAGCGCGAAGCCCAGGATCGTTGCCCCCATGCTGGTGGCTTGGTAGAGGGAGTTGGCCGCCAACAGGTGATCTCCCGGCACCACCACAGGAATCGTGGCCTGTTCCGAGGGGGCGAAAAACTGGGTCAGGATCGACTCCAGGAAGGTCATGCCCACCAGCCCCCAGTAGCCCCAGGGCAGACCAAGCCAGACGGGCCCCGGCAGCAGACAGAGCGGTGCGAACACCACCAACAGGGCTCGGATGGCATTGCTGGCCACCATCACCCGACGCTTGGGCCAGCGGTCCGCCCAGACCCCAGCCACTGTTCCCAGCAGCATGGCCGGGATGGTGTTGGCCACAAAAATGCCTGTAGCCAGCAGGGTGATCACCTGGGTGCGTGTGCTGATGTCGAGGCCGTAATCCGAGGCCATCTCCGCCAGCACGCCACTTCCCTGCCCCTTCAGCAGCAGGTGCTGATCGATCAGGAAGACCATCAGCACGATGTAGAACTTGTCCGCCAGCTGGGAAAAGATCTGGCCCAGCCAGAGTTTGCGGAAGTCCTTGAGGCGTAGCACGGCTTCCAAGCCACGCTTTCCCTCCGGGTTGCTGCCGGTGGGCAGAGCGGGTTCAGGGGTGGTGAGGCTCGGTCCGCTCAAGGGGCAATTGCATCGCGGCCATGATGGCTCACGCGCCTGCCAGGAGTGTCTCTCGCAGCATGGCCAGGGCTTTGCTCGGTCGGTTCAGATGCGTCCGGCTCCAGATCTCAACCACCCGCAGCAGCCGGCGCCACACGGCTGGGGGGCCCATCAGCGCACCGTCTCGGCGACGGGGCAGGTCGGCCCGGGTGAGTCGCTGGAGCAGGGCCAGTTCGGAGGGATTCAGCTGAATCGCCGCCCCGGGCTGCTCATCAATCGCAAAGCCATCCTGCGGCAGAAGGCTGCAGCGCCAGTCCCACTGCCCCAGCGGTGGCTCCAGGGGATCGCCTGTGATGCAGCAGGTCTGCAACGGCAGTCCATAACCGCCCAGGGTGAGCAGATGGATGCAGGCCTGGACCGTGCCGGCCAGCACCAGCTCCGGGTCGGCTCGGTACTCCTCCAGGCGTTCGAGGTGCAGCTGCATCGTGTCCAGCAGCCCGTCCACAGGGTCCTGGGCCGCCAGTTGAAGGCATAGATCACACAGTGCCTGCGCCGCAGCCAGGGTTTCCAGCTGTTGCCCGAGGCCAGAAAAACTGCGCAGCACCCGCAGTTGTCGCACCCGGGCCAGGCCGCTTCGTCCTCCCACCTGCATTTCCAGCAGGGTGAGGGGGGCGGCGGCGGCCAGACTGCTCTTGGGACGTCGTGCTCCGGGAACGGCGAAGCGACTGACGCCCTCCGCATCACTGAGCAGGCTCAGCAGGCGGTCGTGTTCGCCGAGAGGGCCCACCTTGAGGGCGAGTCCGGTGAGGCGTCGTTCTGCCATTCAGGCCGCGGGGCGACGCTGGGCCTGCAGAAGAGCCGGCGCGCTGCTGGTGCCCAACAGATCGGCCCCCGCTAACAGCAGGTCTCCTGCGTGGCTGAGGCTATGGATCCCCCCGGCTGCCTTGATGGCGCAGCGTTTACGGATCAGTTGTTTCAACGCAAGGATCTGATCGGCATGGCAGGCCGGGCCAAAGCCGTTGCTGGTCTGCAGTCCCGCAGCACCAGCATCAATGGCGGCCTCCACGGCCAGTTCCAGCTGTTCGCTCTCCAGACGGGCCATGTCCAGGACGGCCCGCACGGGAAGCCCCAGCTCGCAGAGGGCGGCAAGTTCCTCTGCAAACGCGCCTGAATCACCGTTCGCCAAGGCGCTGAAATCGGGCACGACATCGAGCTCCTGGGCGCCATGGGCGGCACACCACTCCGCTTCCGCCAGCTTGAGCTCAGCGGGAATGGTTCCGAAGGGAAAGCCGATGACCGCCACCAGGCGAGGCCCTGCGTCTGTCGTCCCGATGCGTTCCCGCAGCAGCGGCAGCTGACGCGGTGTGGTGCAAATGGCCCGCACGCCCTCCTGCATCCCGGAATCACAGAGGGCTTGGAGCTGGTCCCGGGTCAGCAGGGGGTCGAGGATCGCCTGATCAAGCCGGGAGGGGAGGTCGGGGAGCTCTTGGGCTGGATCAGCCATGGCGGGCCGGGAGGTCACTCACGAGCCTGAATCACCCCATACCCACCATGGTTGCGGCGGTAGATCACCTGCAGCTGATCGCTTTCCTTCTCCCGGAACAGGTAAAAGTCGTGGTCGATCAGATCCAGTTGGCGGCGTGCTTCCTCCAGGCCCATGGGCGGCATGGCGAAATATTTGCGCCGCACTCCCGGATCCGGCAGTTCCGCCTCACGCCCTTGCAGAAGGGAGGCTTCAACGGGGGATGCATCGTTGACCACATCCGTGCTGGGGGTGTGGCTGGCGCTGTGGCCGTGGCTGTGGTGGTGATCGCTGTGGCGTTCCTTCCAGCGACGCAGTTGGCGGGCCAGTTTTCCTGCGGCCAGATCGATGCTGGCGTATAGGTTTTCACTGCGTTCCTGGGCGCGTATCACCGTGCCGTTGGCAAAGACCGTCACCTCGGCTGTCTGCTGCGGCACCCGGGGATTGCGAGCCACCGAGAGATGGACGTCTGCCTCGCGCACAGCATCACCGAAGTGCGATGTGGCCCGCTCCAACTTGGTTTGGGTGTAATCCCGCAACGCTGGCGTGATCTCGAGGTTGCGACCATGGATCAGCAACTTCATGCCTCACTCCTGTGCCGGTTGTTATCGGCAAATTAGATACGGCGCACGATTCGGCCCACCCCCAGCGTGCATTTCTTTTCGAGCCCGGTGATCCGGTTCGATTCGATGCCGCCTGGTCGGCGCAACAGCGCTGGCAGAGAACTCTTCTTGCTGATCCATCGGCTCCGGAGGCGGTCTGGATCCTGCAGCACCAGACCTGCTACACCCTTGGCCGTGGTGCCAGCGAGGAGCACCTGCATTTTGATCCCGCTGACCCACCGGCACCCCTGTATCGGATCGATCGGGGCGGGGAGGTGACCCATCACCTCCCCGGCCAACTGGTGGCCTACCCGGTGTTGGACCTTCAGCGCCGCACGCCCGATTTGCACTGGTATCTGCGTCAGTTGGAACAAGTCGTTCTGGATGTTCTGGCGGAGTTGGGCCTGGAGGGTCAGCGTCTGCCGGGGTTGACCGGCCTCTGGTTGGACAACCGCAAGGTTGCCGCCATCGGTGTGGGCTGTCGCCGCTGGATCACCCAGCACGGCCTGGCCCTCAACGTTGATTGCTCGATGCAGGGGTTTGAGCGAGTCACCCCCTGTGGGCTCACCGGTCGTGCGGTTGGGCGGCTTGCGGACTGGTTGCCAGGGCTGACGTCGGCTGAGGTGCAGCCGTTGCTGCGGCAAGCCCTGGCCCATCGTTTCGGTCTGGTCTGGGAGGAGGAAGCGAGATAGACCTGAGCTGTTTGAACCCCTGCCTCGGATGACGGCCAGCTGGAGCCCGACAACCCGTGAAACGGACGCTTTGCAGCGTCATGCCCATGTTCAGAAGTTGCAGAGGGTCGATGCGGTGTGGCCCTGGCTCGCCGACCGCCACGGGCTGATTGCCGCCGTCGATGCGCCCCATGCTGCGCATCCCGAACGCTTCAATTTCGGCGAGCTGGCGGAGCGCATCGCCACCGCTGCTTCCGCCTTTCGGCGCCATGGCGTGAAGGATGGGGATGTGGTGGCTCTGTTTGCTGAGAACAGCCCCCGCTGGCTGGTGGCGGATCAGGGCCTGATGCGTGCCGGTGCCGCTGATGCCGTGCGCGGTGCCTCGGCCCCGGTGGAGGAGCTGCGCTACATCCTTTCGGATTGCCGGGCGACGGCCCTGGTGGTGCAGAACGCTGATGTGTGGCGTCGTCTGGCCCTTCCCCCAGAGCAAAGGGCTCAGCTGCGTTTCGTGCTTCAGCTGGAAGGGGAGCCTGCCGAGGGCGCCATGGGCTGGGAGGCGTTTCTAGCGTCAGGGGCCGGCCTCGATCCCGTTGGCCCGGCGGGGGGGCGAGACGCCGTGGCCACTGTTCTGTACACCTCGGGTACGACCGGCCAACCCAAAGGGGTCCCGTTGACCCACGCCAACCTGCTGCATCAGATGAGCTCACTGGCCTGTGTGGCCTATCCCGAGCCCGGTGCTCCGGTGCTGAGTGTGTTGCCCATCTGGCATGCCTACGAGCGCAGTGCCAGCTACTTCTTCCTCTCCTGCGCCTGCACGCAGACCTACACAACCATCAAGCAACTGAAGAAGGATCTGCCGCGGGTCCGGCCGATCGCGATGGCCACCGTGCCGCGGCTGTGGGAGGCGGTTCAGGCTGGATTTGAGGATGTGCTCAAGACCTTCTCCCCCTCCCGGCAGCGCCTGCTGCGGGCGGCGTTGGCCAACAGCGCTGCCCAGCGCAAAGCCGTGCGCACGGCGCGCAACCTCCTGCTGGAACCGGTATCAGCGGCCGGCCGGCTGCGTGCCTGCGGCTCCGCGGCCCTGCGCTGGCCCCTGCACGCCCTGGCCTCGACCTTGATCTGGCCGAAGCTGCGTCGCCAGCTCAGTGGCGGTCAGCTCGCCTATCCGATCAGTGGTGGCGGTGCCATTGCGCCCCACATCGATTCCTTTTTTGAAGCCGTGGGGATTGAGCTGCTGGTGGGCTATGGCCTCACCGAAACCAGCCCTGTGGTGAGTTGCCGCAGGCCCTGGCGCAACATCCGCGGCAGCTCCGGGCTGCCGATGCCCCAGACCGAATTCCGGATCGTCGATCCCGACAACGGCCAGCCCCTGGGCTTCCGGCAACGGGGGCGGGTGATGGTGCGGGGCCCCCAGGTGATGGCGGGCTACCTCGGCAAACCCGAGGCCAGCGCCAAGGTTTTCGATGCCGCGGGATGGTTTGACACCGGCGATCTCGGCATGCTCTTGCCGGATGGTTCGGTGGCCCTCACCGGACGGGCCAAGGACACGATTGTGTTGAGCAGTGGTGAGAACATCGAGCCCGGCCCCCTGGAAGAGGCCCTGGTGGCCAGCCCACTGATCGAGCAGGTGATGCTGGTGGGTCAGGACGAACGCCAGCTCGGTGGCCTGATCGTTCCCCGTGCTGAGGCGATCGTGGCCTGGGCGGCTGAAGCCGGCGTGAGCGTGGCGCAGGATCTGGGCGGCCAACCTGGTGATCCGGCCCTTCTTCGTTTGTTGATGCGCGAATGTAACCGCTTGCTCAAGCAGCGGTCGGGTTCCCGGGGTGATGAACGGCTGGCCGGGGTGGTGCTTGTGGATCCCTTCAGCATTGAGAACGGACTCCTGACCCAGACCCTGAAGCAGCGCCGTGATCGCATCACCAGCCGCGATCAGCAGTTGATCGATGGCCTTTACGGACGTTGACCGCGCCTGATGAAGCTTGGGGGGTGGTCGGTTGTCCGGTGATTGACCCCACGTGAAAGGGCTGACACGCTTTGGCCGTCTCCCAAGAACCCATGTCCGACGGCACCTCCCTGACGATCAAGCGTCCGATCACCGTCCGCGCCGTCGTGACGCCCACCTGGAAAGAAGAAGCAGAGCGCGAGCTCAGCAATGGCATCGCCACCGCTGACCAACAGCTGGCTCAGCTGGAACAGGAAGGTCAGGACGTGGTGGACCAGGTGCGTCGTCAGAGCGCCAACCCCCTTGATCCCCGCGTGCAGGATCAGGTGGCGCAGATCCAACAGCAGGTGGCGGCCAAGCGCGCCGAGCTGGAGGAGCAGAAGCGCAACCTGCTTCAGCAGCAGGCCCAGGTGCGTGAGCTGGAGATGGACCAGATCGTTGAGCAGGGTCAGCTGGAGAGCAGCTGTGAGCTGAAGGTCGGCGACAACCTGGTGCAGAAGATGCAGTTGGCCATCGTTGTGAAGGATGGCGTTGTGCAGTCGATTGAGGAAGCCTGATCGGCTTGCCTCTGCTGACTCGTAAACTCCCCTGATCTGCCCTCCCGGAGACGGTTTTGGCGACCACAGACATCTTCATGCCTGCCCTCAGCTCCACCATGACGGAGGGGAAGATCGTGGAGTGGCTGAAACAGCCCGGAGACAAGGTGGCTCGGGGCGAGTCGGTTCTTGTCGTTGAGTCCGACAAAGCGGACATGGACGTTGAGTCGTTCCAGGACGGCTATCTCGCAGCGGTCCTGATGCCTGCTGGCAGCACGGCACCGGTGGGCGAAACCATCGGTCTGATTGTCGAAACAGAGGCTGAGATCGCCGACGCGCAGGCCAAGGTCCCCAGCGCTCCTGCTGCTGCGCCAGCCTCTGCACCGGCTCCGGTTCCCACGCCAGCTGCGGTTCAGACCCCAGCTCCGACTCCTGCCCCGGCACCTGTTGCTGCCCCTGCACCGTCGGCACCTGTGGTGAACGACGGTCGCATCGTGGCCAGCCCCCGGGCCAAGAAGCTGGCCTCCCAGATCGGTGTGGACCTGGCCACCGTGCGCGGCAGCGGCCCCCACGGCCGGATTCAGGCCGAAGACGTGGAGCAAGCCTCCGGTCAGCCCATCTCCGTGCCCCGGGTGGCGGAAGGAACGGCCCCCGCTGCTTCCTCGGCTGGCGCAGCAGCAGCAGCAGCGGCCCCGTCGGCTCCGGCGGGCAATAGCTTTGGTCGGCCAGGCGAGACCGTGGCCTTCAACACCCTCCAGGGTGCGGTGAACAAAAACATGGAGGCGAGCCTTGCGGTTCCCTGCTTCCGCGTTGGTTACACAATCACCACCGAGAAGCTGGATGCCCTCTACAAACAGGTGAAGCCCAAGGGCGTCACGATGACGGCGCTGCTGGCCAAGGCTGTGGCCGTCACCCTGGCGCGTCACCCCCAGGTGAATGCCGCCACCACCGCTGCCGGCATGGCCTATCCAGCCGACGTGAACGTGGCTGTCGCTGTGGCGATGGAAGACGGTGGCTTGATCACGCCGGTGCTGCGTAATGCCGATCGCACCGATCTCTACGAGATGTCGCGTCAGTGGGGTGATCTGGTCAAGCGCTCCCGCAGCAAGCAGCTGCAGCCGGAGGAGTATTCCACGGGCACCTTCACCCTCTCCAACCTCGGCATGTTCGGTGTTGATCGCTTCGACGCGATCCTTCCCCCAGGCACCGGGGCCATTCTCGCCGTCGCTGCATCACGCCCCACGGTGGTGGCGAACAAGGACGGCTCCATCGCCGTCAAGCGTCAGATGCAGGTGAACCTGACGGCGGATCATCGCGTGATTTACGGCGCCGACGGTGCCGCATTCCTGAAGGATCTTGCCGATCTGATCGAGAACCGTCCAGAAAGCCTGGCGCTCTGATCGGTCGCCCGCGTGCCTGACCCCAGGGACCTGCAACTCAGCAGCTACGACTACCCGCTGCCGCCTGAGCGCATCGCTCAGGCACCGGTTGAGCCCCGCCACAGCGCTCGCTTGTTGATGGTTCCCCCCCAGGGGGAGCCATCAATGGATGCTGCTCACGGCCAGGTGTGGGATCTGCTCGAGCAGCTGCAGCCTGGTGATCTGCTGGTGGTGAACGACACCCGGGTGTTGAAGGCCCGCCTGGCGGTGCGTCGTTCCGGGGGTGGGCTGTCCGAGTTGCTGGTGCTGGAGCCGCGGGGGGAGGGCCGCTGGCTTTGCCTGGCCCGTCCTGCCAAGCGCATGCGGCCCGGCGACAGCCTCACGATTGATGGCACTTCGATCAGCCTGACGGTGCTTGCAGAAGACCCCGCCAGTGGTGGACGGGTGGTGCAGTTCCCCAGTGATTGCAGGGATGCCGAAACCATTGAGGGTTTGCTCAATGACGTGGGCGAGGTGCCTCTACCGCCCTACATCGAACGGCACGACCCCAGCGACAGCCAGCGCTATCAGACCCGTTACGCCGACCGCCCCGGTGCGGTGGCCGCCCCGACGGCGGGGTTGCATTTCAGTGATGAACTGTTGGCGGGCTTGCAGAAGAAAGGGGTGGATCTAGCCCGGATCACCCTGCATGTGGGCCTCGGCACCTTTCGCCCCGTTGAAACGGAAGACCTCACCGCCTTGGAGTTGCACAGTGAATGGGTGGATGTCAGCCCTGCTGTGGTGGAGTCGGTGCAGGCTTGTCGAGGCCGGGTGATTGCGGTGGGCACCACGAGTGTTCGTGCCCTGGAGGGGGCCGCTCAAGCCCATGGCGGTGTTCTAAAGCCCTACACCGGGCCGGTGGATCTGGTGATTCAGCCGGGCTATCAGTTCAAGGTGATTCAAGCCCTGCTCACCAACTTCCATCTGCCCAAAAGCTCTCTGCTGCTGTTGGTGAGTGCCCTGATCGGCCGGGAAACCCTGTTGAAGCTCTACGCCGAAGCGATTGAAAGGAGCTATCGCTTCTTCTCCTATGGCGATGCCATGTGGATTGATGCAGCGGCGGTGCAGCCCCAGGCCCGCCCACCAGCACGCTGAGACCTGAACGGTTCACGGTGAGGCCATAAAAAAAAGCCCCGTCAACGACGGGGCCAAGGCTTCTGGTGGAGCCAGCTCAGACAGCCACCGGTTGCTCGATGATGCCGGTCGGAACTTCAGCAAACATCACCGAGGAGAGGTAACGCTCGGCCAGGTCGGGCAGCACCACCACGATGGTTTTGCCGGCGTACTCATCTTTCTCGGCCAGACGAATGGCGGCTGCAGCGGCGGCACCGCAGGAGATGCCCACCAGCAGGCCTTCCTCCTGGGCCAGGCGCAGGGCCATGGCAACGGACTCCTCGTTGGTCACCTGCTCCACCTTGTCAACCACGGAGAGGTCGAGGTTCTGGGGGATGAAGCCGGCACCGATGCCCTGGATTTTGTGGGGACCGGGTTTGACGGCCTCACCGTTCATGGTCTGGGTGATCACCGGGCTGTTGGTCGGTTCAACGGCCACAGATTCGATCGCCTTGCCCGCTTCATTCTTGATGTAACGGGAGACGCCGGTGATGGTGCCGCCGGTGCCGACGCCGGCCACGAGCACGTCAATGGCGCCATCGCAGTCGTTCCAGATTTCAGGACCGGTGGTCTTGAAGTGGATTTCGGGGTTGGCGGGATTGTCGAACTGGCCGGGCATGAAGTACTTGGCCGGATCGCTATCAGCGATTTCCTTGGCCTTGGCGATCGCGCCGGGCATGCCTTTGGCGGCCTCGGTGAGGATCAGTTCAGCCCCGAGCACGGCCATGACCCGACGCCGCTCGATCGACATCGACTCGGGCATCGTCAGGATCAGCTTGTACCCGCGGGCTGCGGCGGTGAAGGCCAGAGCGATGCCGGTGTTGCCGGAGGTGGGCTCAACAATCACCTTGCCCTTGGTGAGCTTTCCGCTCTTTTCTGCGTCCCAGATCATGTTGGCGCCGATCCGGCATTTGACGCTGTAGGCGGGGTTGCGCCCCTCAACCTTGGCCAGCACAGTGGCCTTGCAGTTTTTGGTGACGTTGTTCAGCTTGACCAGCGGAGTGTTGCCGATGGCCTGGCTGTTGTCGTCGTAAATGCGGGACATGGAGCTGCTGTAGAGGGGCCCGAAGAAAACAAACTAATGATCGAAAGCCTCTCCTCACCCGGTTGTTAAGGGCTTTTTCAGAGTCTCACCGGACTCTTCGTCAGCAAACGCTTGCTCAAATCGCATCCACAGTGCCTCGGGGTCTTCCAGACCGACGGACACCCGGAGCAGATCAGCCGGCACACCGCATTGCTCCGCCCAGCTCAGTTCGTAGTAGTGGGCCAGCTGGGTGTAGGGGCACACCAGACTGAAATAGGTGCCAAGGCTGGGGCCTTTGCTGATCCGAAGCGCGTCGTAAACCCTTTTGGAGTGCTCTTGGCCTCCCTTCAGTTCAAAGGAGAGCAGGCAGCCGTGGCCAGCTCCGCTGCGCATCAAGGCGCGGAAGTTGGGGCAGCTCTTTGGATGCAGCACCCGCTTCACGGCTGGATGGGCTTCGAGCCGTTCCGCCAGAAGCAGGGCGTTCGCATCGAGTTGCGGCACCCGCTGGAGCACATCCCGGCTGGCGATCTCCAGGGCGATGGCATCGGCATCGCTGAGGGGGGCGATGGCTGGAACCGCCGCCAGCAGGGAGGCCGCCCAGGGCGACTGTGGGCTCACCAGCACACTGCCCGCCATCACATCACCGCGGCCGGCGAAGCTCTTGGTGAGTGAGGTGAAGATCAGATCGGCGTAGGGCAGGGCGTTGAGGTTGATGCCGGTGCCGATCGTGTCATCGGCAATCACTGGAATGCCGCGGCTGCGGGCCAGGGCCGACACGCCTGGCAGATCCATGCAGCGCAGCAGCGGATTGCTGGGCAGCTCCACAATCACGGCCGCCGGCTGGAGCTGATCCAGGGCCGCTTCCACCTCGGCGAGGCTCTGCGGTTGCAACAGCTCGCCACCGTGAAACACCACCTGCGGCTGCTTCAGCACATCCACATAGGGGAAGCCCAGCTGCAGCGTGGGCTTCCCCGGCCGCAGCGTCTGGATGGCGCTGAGGGCCGCATACAGACCGGCCATTCCCGCTGGATGCAGGCTGATCTGCTGGGCGTCGACGCCATGGATGCCAGCCAGGCGCTTTCGAATCAGCTCGCGGGCTGCGTCGCCGGATGTGCTGCTGGGGGATGTCTCTTTCCCCAGGGCGATGGCGGCCTGGCGAGAGGAGATGCCCAGGCCGGTGTGCTGCCAGAACGCTTTGGCATGGGGGCTCGCCGCTGCATCACTGCGCAGGCAGGTCATCCCAGCAATGGCAATCAGCTCCGAGCGGCTCTCCGGTGCCTTGCGTTGGCAGTGGGCCAGAGCGGCCTGGGCTGCCGCTTCGGTGGGATAGGGCCAGACCGTGGTGCCTGCAAGTTCCGAAGGCTGAACCAGTTGTCGGATCAGCGGATGCAGGCCGAAGCGGGGATAGATCGTCTGCAGGGCATCGCGGCAGGCCGGATCCTTTTCCTCGTAGGCGATTACATCGCGCCAGCGCGGCAGCGCCACAGACACCGCATGGGGGGAGTCGGGCAAGGGATGGCCGAGATCAGAGCCCTGCCAGGCCGGATCGCTGAGCAGATTGCGGGGACTCACGCCAGCAGCTCCAGGGCCTGGTCCAGATCGGCCTGGAGATCGGCGAGGTCTTCGCAGCCCACCGAGAAGCGCACCAGGCCGTCGTCGATGCCCAGCTTGGCCTTCACCGCGGCGGATACCGCCGCGTGGGTCATGGTGGCGGGGTGGCAGATCAGGCTTTCGATGCCGCCCAGGCTTTCGGCCATGGTGAACCAGCGCAGTTGTTTGCAGAGGGCATAGGTCTGCTCCTGGCTGGCGTCGAAGCTAACCGTCACGATGGCGCCACCGGCACGCATCTGACGGGTTGCCACCTGATGCTGGGGGTGATCACTGCGGTGGGGGTAACGGACCCAGTTCACCTTGGCGTGCCCCGCCAGCTGATCGGCCAGGGCCGCGGCATTGGCCATCTGCTGCTTGAGCCGCAGCGGCAGGGTTTTGATGCCCCGCGTGATCAGCCAGCAATCAAAGGGGGAGGGCTGCAGGCCCAGGGCCTTCTGGGAGAACACCATCTTCTGGTGCCACTCGGGATCGTTGGTGCACACGGCTCCACCGAGGGCATCGGAGTGGCCGTTGATGTATTTGGTCGTGCTGGTGAGCGAGAGGGTGGCACCCAGCTCCAGGGGGCGCTGCACCAGGGCGGTGGCAAAGGTGTTGTCCACCACCACTGGGATGCCGAGGGGTTGGGTGATGGCGCAGACCGCCTCCAGGTCGATCACCTTGAGCAGGGGATTCGTGGGGCTCTCCAGCCACACCATCGCCGGCTTCTGGGCTTGGATCTGCTCCAGTGCGGCCGGCTGGGTGAAGTCCACCCACGCGGTTTTCAGGCCGAACTTGGCGAACACCTGCTCGAACAGCCGTACGGTGCAGCCGTAGAGGTTCTCTTCGCAGAGCACCAGATCGCCCTGCTTCAGCTGGGACACCACGGCGGTGATGGCGCTGACGCCGGAGGCGAAGACGGTGGCGTGGGCGCAACCTTCAACCGAAGCGAGCACCCCATCAAGGATGCGGAAGTTGGGGTTGCCGGAACGGGTGTAATCAAATCCGCCAGCGTTGCCATGGGCAAAGGTGCTTGTAGGGAAGATCGGCGGCATCACCGTGCCGGTGTCTCCCGCAAAGCTGTCGCCGTGGTGGATCACCCGGGTGTTCAGGCCTGTGTTCACGGACGATCCATCGATTCGGACAGGCTAAGAAATCGCCTCTCCCATCCCAATAAAAAAACCCCCGCCGTGTGACGAGGGTTGATGACGATCGTTTGGGTTGAAACGGTGGATCAGTCGAGGTCGGGCATGCCGAGCACAGGCTCAGCCTTGCGGTCGATGCCTTTCTCGAAGCCAGCAGCAGCAGCGCGAGCGCGGCCGGCGTGCCAGAGGTGACCAACCAGGAAGAAGAAGGCGAGCACGAACTGCGTTGCACCCAGCCACTGGCGGAGGTTCACGTAGTTCACCGAGTTGGGTTCGGTGATGATGCCGCCCACGGAGTTGATCGAGGCGTTGGGAGCGTGGGTCATGTACTCAGCCGCACGGCGCACTTGCCAGGGCTGAATGTCGTTCTGCAGCTTGTCGAGGCTGAGACCGTTGGGGCCACGCAGGGGCTCCAGCCAGGGACCACGGAAGTCCCAGAAGCGCATGGTTTCACCGCCGAAGATGATTTCACCGGTGGGTGAGCGCATCAGGTACTTACCAAGGCCGGTGGGGCCCATGGCGGAACCGATGTTGGCGCCAAGGCGCTGGTCACGCACCAGGAAGGTGAAGCTCTGAGCCTGGGATGCCTCAGCGTTGGTGGGGCCCCAGAACTCGGAGGGATAAGCGGTGTTGTTGAACCAGATGTAGGCCGAAGCGATGAAGCTCATGAAGCTCAGAGCGCCAAGGCTGTAGCTCAGGTAGGCCTCACCGTTCCAGATGAAGGCGCGACGCACCCAGCCGAAGGGCTTGGTGATGGCGTGCCAGATGCCACCGAAGATCAGGGTCAGACCCAGCCAGATGTGGCCACCGATGATGTCCTCCATGGAGTTCACACCGATGATCCAGCC
Organism: Synechococcus sp. N26; assembly: GCF_900473975.1. NCBI lineage: Bacteria > Bacillati > Cyanobacteriota > Cyanophyceae > Synechococcales > Synechococcaceae > Synechococcus > Synechococcus sp. N26. The sequence goes on from NZ_UCNM01000006.1 coordinate 232,892, forward strand.
CTCGCCACCGAAGGGAGCGCGGAACAGGTAACCGAAGATCACGCCCGGATCGAGGGTCGGGTTGGTGATCATGCGGACGTCACCGCCGCCGGGGGCCCAGGTGTCGTAGACGCCGCCGAAGAACATGGCCTTGAAGACCAGCAGCAGGCAGCCGACGCCCAGAAGGATGAGGTGATAACCAATGATGTTGGTCATCTGGTTCTTGTCACGCCAATCCTGGGAGAAGAAGGAGGAATAGTTCTCCAGGATCTCCGGACCACGCAGGGCGTGATAGAGGCCGCCGAGGCCGAGCACGGCGGAGCTGATCAGGTGCAGGACACCGACCACAAAGAAGGGGAAGAGATCAGTGACCTCACCGCCGGGACCCACGCCGTAGCCAAGGGTGGCGACGTGGGGCATGCAGATGAAGCCCTGCTCGTACATGGGCTTGTCGAAGGTGAAGTGGCTCACCTCGAACAGCATCATTGCGCCGGCCCAGAAGACCATCAGACCAGCGTGGGCCACGTGGGCACCAAGCAGACGGCCGGACAGATTGATCAGGCGGGCGTTGCCGGACCACCAGGCATACCCGGTGGAGGGAAGGTCTTTGCCGCCAGTGGCGCCAAGACCGGGATTAGAGAGCGTTACCACGGGGCAGAACCTCTTCAGGGAAGACGAAGTTTTCGTGCGGCTGGTCAGCCGGTGCCATCCAGGCACGCAGACCTTCATTCAGAAGGATGTTCTTTGTGTAGAAGGTCTCGAATTCGGGATCT